>CAWCRQ010000084.1:0-62735 GCA_963797885.1 uncultured Acidobacteriaceae bacterium
GCTTGCAAGAACGTTGCTTCGAGTATACCGGAAATGCTGGAACAATTTTCCTCAGCCTCGGCCCACATCATTTATTGTCTCGGTGCCTCTCCTTACTCCATGTCCCGCCAGTTTGGCCCCACCCCGATTTCTACCAGCAACGGAACCGCGAGCGCATGCGCTTCCTCCATATGCTCCCGCACCAGCGGCTTCATTGCCTCCACTTCGCGCTCCGGCACTTCGAACACAAGTTCATCGTGTACCTGCAAAGTCATCCGCGACTTCAGCCCGCGCTTCCGGATTTCCTCATCAATTCGGATCATCGCCAGCTTGATCAGGTCGGCGGCGGTTCCCTGGAGCGGAGTGTTCACCGCCGTGCGCTCCGCAAACCCGCGCTGGGTGGCGTTTTTGCTGTTGATATCGGGGATCGGCCGAATGCGCCCGAACAGCGTCTTCACTCTCTGATCGCGCCGCGTCTGCTCGAGCGTGGCATCGATGAACGCCCGCACTCCCGCATATTTTTCAAAATAGGCATCGATGAATTTCCTGGCCTCACCCGGTTCGATGCCCAACTGCTGCGATAGCCCGAATGCCGACAGCCCATAGACAATCCCGAAGTTCACCACCTTCGCCTGCCGCCGGTGGTCCGGCGTAACCATCAGCGGCGGCACGCAGAACACCTGCGATGCCGTCAGCGTGTGAATGTCATCCCCGCGGCGAAACGCTTCCACCAGCAACTTGTCTTTCGAAAAATGTGCCAGCAGACGCAGTTCGATCTGCGAATAATCCGCGGCCAGCAGTACGTGCCCAGGCTCCGCGATAAACGCGGCCCGAATCTCTCGTCCAAGTTCCGTGCGAATCGGAATATTCTGCAGGTTCGGATTCGCCGAAGACAGCCTCCCCGTCGCCGTCCCAGTCTGCCCAAAAGTCGTATGCACGCGGCCGGTCTGGCCGCGAATCAACGCCGGCAATGCATCCACATAAGTCGACTTCAACTTCGTCAGTTGCCGGTACTCCAGCACCAGCCGCGGAACTTCGTGCTCCGCAGCCAGCCCTTCTAACACATCCACCGCCGTCGAAATCTTTTTCCCTTTCCCGTATTTCACCGGCATCGGCAGGGCCAGCTTGTTGAACAGCACATCACCCAGTTGCTTCGGCGAATTGATGTTGAACTCGAAGCCGCAACGCTCATAAATATCTTGCGCCTTGGTTTCGGCCTCGCGCTGCAACTTCATCGACATCTGCTCCAACGCCGCCAGATCAATCTTCACGCCCGCGTCTTCCATGCGCGCCAGCACCGGCACCAGCGGCGCATCGATGTCTTCATACACCGACGTCAGACCCTGGTCGTCAACTTCTTTTCGGAGCGCGCTCGCCAGCCTGCCCGTTACATCCGCCGCTTCCGCCAGGTTGCCGCTTAGCTTCAAATTGAATCTGCGCAGCGCAACCTCCGGCAACGAATGCGACGAATAGGTCGGATCGAGCAGGTAGGAATACAGCATCGGATCACGCTTCACTCCGGCCAGCGCAATGCCCGCTTGAGAAAAATGCTCGGAGAAATAATGCAGGGCCAACTTGAGATCGTGAACCGTCTTCGGCAGAGCGGCATCTTCGAGCACGCTCTTTACCAGCTCGGCGAGCGCCCGGTCTTCCAGCGCGACCATCGCCCCAGCCCCCGGCGCATTCGACACGGCAATGCGCTCTGCACCTCGGGCACCCCGATCCTCGGTATCCGCGGGCTGCAAAGCGAGAAACCCCGACTGAGCCGGCTGAGGCTCGCCTTCTTCGGCGCTGCCGTCAACGTAAACGCCGTCGCTATAAATGCCGTCAGCGTGCTCGGCCGGAATTGCCAGCGCGAGCGGTGCGCTCTCGCCCACGCCTTTCAAATATTCCTCGAACTCAGCCTTCGACTTGATCTCGCGATAGTCGCCCTCCTTCACCTCAACTACGGGAAGCAGTTCTTTCAACAAAGAAGTAAATTCCAGTTCGGCAAACAGCGCCCGCAAAGATTCGACGTCCGGTTCGCCCGCTTTCATCGCCGTAACATCCAGTTCGACTTGCACGTCGGTATCAATCGTCACCAGCTGTTTGCTGTAAAGAATATTGTCGCGATTGTTCTGCAGCGATTCCCGATACGTCTTCTTCTCCACCTCAGCCGCATGTTCCAGCGCCTGCTCCACGCTGCCAAAACGCTGAATCAGTTCCACCGACCCCTTGTCGCCGATCCCCGGCGCCCCCGGAATGTTGTCGACCGAATCTCCGCGCAGCGCCATTACATCGACCACCTTCGACGGAGGCACTCCGAGAATCTCCTCAACTTTCGCCGCATCGCAGATCAGGTTGTCCTTCGGCGGATTCAGCACCTGCACCTTATCGTTTACCAATTGCAGCATGTCTTTGTCGCTCGACACCACAAACACCGGAAAGGATTCCGCCGCGGCTTTCCGTGCCAGAGTTCCGATCACATCGTCAGCTTCGTAACCTTCGAGCTGCAAAATTGGAATGCGATACGCCTCCAGCGCCCGCCGAATGTAGGGAATCTGTTGCACCAGGTCGCCTGGCATCTCGGCGCGGTTCGCCTTGTAGCCGCCGTACTCCGCTTCTTTAAACGTCTGCGTCTTGATGTCAAACTTGCGGATCGTCGTAATCGCTTCCGCCTGCCGATTACGGATCGTCGGCGCGCCCACATCGAATACGGCCGCCAGATATTCGGGCGAAAAATCGTCCCGCAGCTTCCGCAGCATGTTAACGAAAACATACGTCGCCGCCGTGGGAACCCCCGTCTTCGTGGACATCGGCCGTTGTCGCGCCATCGCATGATAGGCGCGAAAAATGAACGACATCGTATCGATCAGGAAAATCCGGCCCTTGGCAGCGGGCAGCGGCCCAGGCGCGGCACTCACTTGCGGCGGCGATTTCTTTTTGGCAGACAACTGGCCAAGTTTAACAGCTATCGAATTCTTAACCAGAGCACGGAGAAACCCAGGGAAAAACGCGTTTCGAGATCATTCGGTAGTCAGTTAAAGTAGATGCTCCCTGTGTTCCTCTGTGCCCTCTGTGGTTATCCCGGGCAATCGCGTATCATATGAAGTTTTGAGCCCTCGCCCCGCTGAGTGCTGAATGCTGAGCGCTTCATGTTGCCCTTCAAGCTCGTCTACAGCGACGACTACTACCTGCCCATCGGCGCTCATGTTTTTCCCTCCGAAAAGTACAAGTGCACTCATGACCGGCTGCTCGCCTCCGGAATAGCCGCGCCTTCCGACTTTGTCGTTCCTCGCCCGGCCACCGACCAAGACGTGCTGCTTGTGCACACTCCGCAATACGTCCACAAATTGAAGACGGGCACGCTCACCGCACTGGAAGAGTTAGAACTCGAAGTGCCGTACTCGCCGTCGTTGGTGCGCGCCTTCTGGCTCGCCGCGGGCGGTTCCATGCTGGCCGCCGATCATGCCCTCAACGACGGCGTGGCCATCAGCCTTGGCGGCGGATTCCATCACGCGTTCCCCGATCACGGCGAAGGTTTCTGCATGATCCACGACGTGGCCATCGCCATCCGCCGTATGCAGCGTGACGGCAAGATTCGCTCTGCGATGACCGTCGATTGCGATGTCCACCAAGGCAACGGTACGGCCGTGATTTTTGCGGGCCCGCGCGTCCCCGGCGATCCCCCGCCCTCGACGTTGGCTTCTGTTCTCGATTCCACGGACCACATCGCGCACCCGGCCCCGCACGAGAGGCCGCGCAGCGCTCACGCTGGGGACGTCTTCACCATCTCGCTCCATCAGCAAAACAACTATCCCGTGTTTAAGCCCCCTTCATCGCTTGACCTGAATTTGCCCGACGGGATCGGCGACGCCGAATATCTGGCGTGCGTCGGCGACGCGCTCAGTTTGGGATTGAGCATGTTCAAGCCGGAACTTATCTGTTACCTCGCCGGAGCTGATCCTTATCGTGAAGATCAGCTCGGCGGATTGTCGTTGACGGTTGAGGGATTGAAGGAGCGAGATGCTCTCGTGTTCCGGGCTGCCAAGATCGAGGGCATCCCCGTGATGGTCACACTCGCCGGCGGCTACGCCCTGAATGTCGAAGACACAATCACGATTCACTGCAACACGGTGGTCGCCGCGAAGGAAGTGTTTGCCGGAAAGTAGCCGCCATACATGGACTCGTTAGCCCAGCGGCAACTCCGCGAACAAATGTCTCAGGTAGAGTTTGGGATCTTTGAGGAAACCGTGAACGATGTTGTAGGAAGACGATTCCTCGTAGGTAATTTCGGCTAGTTGCGATCCATCAAAGGAAAGAATCTGACTGTCAGGGTAAGCGAGAATCACCGGCGAGTGCGTGGCGATGATGAACTGAATATCGGGGTTGCCCTTTAACAGGCTGCGGAGTAACAACAAGAAGCTTAACTGACGCTGTGGAGAGAGAGCCGCCTCCGGTTCGTCCAGCAGGTAAAACCCTTGGCGGAAGAACCGATTTTCAAGCAGCGCGAGGAAAGACTGTCCGTGGGATTGTTCATGGAGCGATTTCCCCCCATAAGAAGCCAGGACCTGACCATCTACCGTCTGAAGCTCATCGAGATAGGTGGCCATGTTGAAGAAACTCTCCGACCTCAGAAAAAAACCTTTCGTGAGCTTCTTAGACCAGGACAGTCGCAGCGCGCGAGAAAGCGGAGAGGTTGATTGCACGCTCGCCGTGGTCTCGCGCGAGAAATTGCGGCCACCTCCCTCTCGGTTGAAGCCAACGTTTTCAGCAATGGCCTCGAGCAGTGTGGACTTCCCAGACCCGTTCTCCCCAACAAAGAAGCAGACCCGACTCTTGAACTTGATGTCGGATAGGCTGCGGATGACCGGAATCGCGAACGGATAGACCTCCCAATCTGCCACGCGGTCCCGCAGAAGAGTGACGTCTCGCAATCGAGGCTCGTGATTTCCGTCGGCCATAGGCTCTTCTCAGATTCTTGCATTGTATGCCAGGGACATAGCTCGGTTTTGACGCGCACAGACTGCGTAGGTCCTTCGCTTCGCTCAGGATGACACCCGGGATTTTGCGAACGACAGACGGCCGACGACCAACGACTCCCACCCCGCTGCGACTGCTAGAATAGCTGCTTACGCTTATGTTCGAGAATCTCCAGGAAAAACTCCAGCGCGCCTTCAAGTCTCTCCGCGGACAAGCCGTCCTCACGGAAGAGAACATCTCCGAAGCGCTGAAGCAAATTCGACTGGCGCTGCTTGAGGCCGACGTCAACTTCAAAGTTGTCAAAGAGCTCATCGACCGCATCCAGGCCAAGGCTGTGGGCCAGGAAGTGCTGACCGCGCTTTCGCCCGGCGAGCAGGTTATCAAAATTGTCCGCGACGAACTGGTCGCGACTCTTGGCAAAGATACGGCTAAACTAAAGTTCGCCTCGCAGCCGCCGACCGTCGTGCTCATGGCCGGGCTGCAGGGCTCCGGCAAAACCACTACCTCCGGCAAACTCGCCAACTGGTTGAAGAATGGCGGACACCGCCCGCTGCTTGTCTCCGTCAACGTCTATCGCCCGGCGGCGCGCGAGCAGCTCAAAGTCGTTGCGGCGGCAATCAAGGCCAATCTCTACGAAGGCGAGGTCGGCGAAGCGAACACGGCGACCGTCGAGCGCCTTGCCAAAGAAGCGCGCCGCGAAGCGATCAACACTGGCTGCGACGTGCTCATCGTCGATACCGCCGGGCGTCTCCACATCGACGACCAGCTCATGGAGGAGATGCAGTCGCTCAAGCGCCTGCTCAATCCGCAGGAAATCTTGTTCGTCGCCGATTCGATGACTGGACAGGACGCTGTCAACTCGGCTGACGAATTTCATAAGAAGCTCACGCTTACCGGCGTCATCCTTACTAAGATGGACGGAGACGCTCGCGGCGGCGCGGCGATTTCCATCCGCCAGGTTACCGGCCAGCCCATCAAGTTCATCGGCATCGGCGAAAAATACGATGCGCTTGAGCCCTTTCACCCCGACCGCATCGTCTCGCGCATTCTCGGCATGGGCGACATCCTCTCGCTCATCGAAAAAGCCGAGTCGCAGATCGACAAGAAGAAGGCCAGCGAACTTGCCTCCAAGGTTCTCAGCGGCGACGGCTTTTCGCTGGAAGATTTCCGCGACCAGTTGCGGCAGGTTCGCAAAATGGGATCGCTGCAAAGTCTCATGGGCATGCTGCCCAGCGTTGGCGCGTTCTCCGGACTGCAAAAAGCCGCCGACAAGGTTGACGAAAAACAGATCAACCGGGTTGAGGCCATCATCAATTCCATGACCGGATACGAGCGCAATCATCACGAAGCCATCAACGGCAGCCGTCGCAAGCGCATCGCCCGTGGCTCCGGCACCAGCGTGCAGGAAGTCAACAGCCTGCTTCGGCAGTACGCGCAGATGAAAAAAATGTTCAAGCAGATGGGCAAGCCCAGCTTCGCGCGGCGGATGGCGGGGATGAAGTTTCCGGGGATGTAGAAGCGGCTCTCAGCTCTCAGTAAAACCCTCTTCATTTCGGACGCCAGCCGGCGCAAACTCGAGACGTGTTCCACGTGGAACATTGTACTGGTATTTGTGTTAGTATCATTGTGTACTTACGAGGCGGTTCAAATGAAACAACCAAAGCGAGTTACGAAGCGGGCACGGGCGTCGCGAAAAGTGACGCGGATTGCGGCGGCGGCGAGGTCGAGGCGGCGTCCGTGGTACTTGCCGGAGGAGTTGGCGGGCATGTACAAGCCGGTGAAGAAGCCGGTGACGTTGCGGCTGGATGCCGACCTGCTGGCGTGGTTCCAACGGGCGGGACGGGGGTACCAGACGCGGATCAACCGGGCTCTGCGGAAGGTGATGATCGAGGAGAGAAAGAAGGCGCGGGAGTGATGGGGTTGTAAGTCTTTGATAATGCTCAACGCCATTCTGCCTGTGCCAATGAGGGACTACAGGGATCGACCTGAGCCGGTCGAGATACTCTCTCGTTTTGCGTAGGGGTTGAGTCCGCCCTACCCCCTAGTTCTTCGGTATATTAGAATCTTAAAGTTAGCGCATGGTTCCGGCTAAAGTATTCAGGGGTATCGACTTATATGCAAAGTATTAATAAATAATGACTTAGCAGCCAAATACCTCGTTTAGCCCAGAGGAGCGAGAAGAACTGCAGAGAAAAATTAATTCTCGACCTATTGGAATCAATGACTTATCGGAAATTTCCCCGTAGATCTTTGACTCTAAAGGGCTAAATCGCAAAATCTAGATAAATAAGGAGTTACTGGTACCTGTTGGGACTTGGCCTCTAGGATTCCATGCGCTGGACTTACCGATTCTCGCAAAGTCTAGATTTCAAAGATCTTATATTCGATTACGGCTGCGGCCACGCTGGGCTGTAGCTAACTACTATTATAGGGCAGGATGTCAAGTGGTTGGGCTGAATTTCGCTGGATTGGTGGGGTCAGCCTTGAGCCCAGGTTAGCGGCCAAAGAGCGGGCGCGAACCTGGGACACTGTGCACCGTGCAAAATCCCAAGAGGGACAGGACCGGGGAATCCCATTCTCGGCTAAGCTCAGGGCAGGCTCTTTCGAAAGGTGCGAAGGGGGGGCACCGAGCCGAAATCAAAATAACTCGATGGGCGCGGCGTGACCGGGAGTGGAGGCGAGCCGGCCGTCACGCGTCAGTAAGCGAGCGCCCAGTTTTTCGGCGAGCGCGACGTATGCCGCATCATAGGCGGACAGGTTGTGACGGAGCTGCCAAATCCGGGGCAGGAGAACGAAGTGGGGATACCGGGTCATGCGCAAGTCAAGCAAGTCTTCGATCGCCTGATCGGCGCGGTGTGCTGAAACCGCTCCTTCCCGCACCAGACGCCGCAGTACCTGGCCGACCTCAAGATCGAGGAGATGAGGAGCGTGCAGGGACTCGTTCTGCGAGAAAATTCGTCGCTCAATCCGCTCGCCGGCGGATGTCTGAAGCAGCCAGTCGAGGGCGGCGGACGCGTCGAGGACGATCACAGGTCGCCGATTTCCCGTACGCTACGTTCTTGCTGCACGTTCTTCTTGCACCAGGCGGGCGATATCGAGTTGGACGGCGACTGGCTTGCGTTTGTGCAGACGGACGCGCAACTCGGTCAAGGTTGGCCGCTCCGCCACTTCTCTAATTTCTGCTAATAAATAGTCCGACAATGACATGCCCGCCATGGCTGCACGGGCTTTCAGCGTGCGGTGGAGCACGTCGGGTACGTTTCGAAGCTGAATCATCTTTGACATGTGACAAGCATACTTTCATGTTCAGCACATGTCAAGAAACCTGGGCCACGCGGCTGGCTCAGAGCCGGAGCAACCAGAGTCCCAATACTTAGGCGACCGTGGAATCCCAGGTCTCGAAAAGCGCGAGACCCTTCGACAAGCTCAGGGCAGGCTCTGGGGCACCCTCGGTTTTTCTCTGTCAACGTTTTAAGACGAATCGAGTTACACCTCGCACCGGAGATGTCGGCCACCCGCCCTTGAGCCGAGGTTAGCGCCCAAAGAGCGGGCGCGAACCTGGGGCACCGTGCGAATGTGTGGGGCACCCGCTTTTCCTCTGTCAGCATTTTAGAGGCACCCGCGCCGGATGTGAGCCAGCCGCGCCGGCCCTGGGGATCTCTGTAAGGGTCACGCCCGGTAGATTGCCGCGAATCCCGCTCCAACAGCCAAGACTACATAGGCGGTCCCGAAGCAGAAGAGGCCTGCGAAACCGAGTGCATTGATCAGCCCGTATTTCCAGGGCTTGTACGAGAGATTGTCATAAAGAAACTTCTCGTAAAAGACCGCGAGCAAGGCCATAAACAGGACGCAGTAAAGCACGGTGAGCCCGAGAAGGACGAGTGCAAATGAGCTTAGGTGCGGATAGATGGCAAGCTTCGAACCTGGAATAAACACGAGCGAAGCCGACGCTAACGCGGTCACGACCTCTGCGACTTTTTGATAGCGATCATGCCTCGGATCAAAAGGTACTCCGTTAGGGGTGAAGCTCACGATCCAGCCCGGTTTGCTACAGGCCCGGCGAGTTAGCTGGCCAACGACAATCCAAATCGCCGTGAAGGCGAGCACACCGTAGAGTAATGCGATCGAAACCGTAACCATACGCCACGATGATACTCGCTTATGAGTCCCAGAGTAGCCTGGCACTGCTGTGGCCTCAGGTCCCGCAGCAAGCGCTCAACCCGAGCGGGGTGACAGGCGTATCGTTGGAAATGGGGGCGATTGCGTGATTTTCGCTGCTAGGGACTACTGGGCGTATCGGCGGCGGCGGGGACGGTTCGCTCGCGACGGGCTCAATAGCCTGATGGCCGCCGCCTTTGACTCGGAATTGCCGCCTAAGGCGCTCGCCATTTTGGAGCCGGGCGATCTCATATTTGTCGAGACATTTGGCTCGTTGCTTTCATGGGCAGTTATGTATTTTACCGACTCCGAAGTTAGCCACGCGGCAATGTACTTGGGCGACGGCAGCATTACTCACGCTACGTTCTCGGGGGTAATAACAGAGCCCGTAGCGGCGCTGTTTGGGCCTGATCGACGTCTTCTCGTTTGCAAACCGGTGATCCCTGATGACCTTCGTCCCGCGGTCGTCAAAGAGGCTGCATCGCATCTCGGGCGGCCCTATGGTTGGTATGGTGTACTCCGCAAGGCTGTCAGAATAATAACTGGAAGGATTTGGCCGCTTTTCAGATGGCGTTTCGCACTTGATTTTTTCGCGGTTCTCGTCGTGCTGGAATTGGCAGCCTTTCTGGCGACGCACCGAATTATGGGACTCACTCTGCTGATTGTTCCATACCTGCTTACGGTGCTAGGAGGTTGGTCATTGTGGAAGAGGCGCGGCTGCGGCACCGAGGACGGAACTCCAGACATGCTCTTGCACTATTTCCTCGCCAACGACGCGCAAATCGCTCTAGATGCGTACAAAATCAGCCAGGAGGCTAGACGGACAAAATAGGAAGGCGAGTGGCCCGTCCTCCAAAGCCAGTTCTGCGTTTCCATATCAGAACCTGGGTGCTCCGTCCTTGCGTTCTTTGCAAGGGCGGGACGCGATGCCGTTGATGCGACTTGTGTTCGTCCCACTCGGTTAACATTCCAACTCCCACCCTTCGCAAAGAACGCGAAGGATGGCTCATCCGCGGCGCTTGTTGTGCGGCGAGATCAAAAGCCAGGGGCGACCGCCAGGCAGGGTAGGGGGTCCTTCGACTGCGCTCGATCATCCGCTCCGCGGATGATCCCGCTCCCGCTCAGGATGACAGGGTTGGGGGGATGGAGAAAGCGGGCCGAGCGTTGCTCGGCTTGGACGGGGCAAATCCCCGTCCGCACACTGGCAAAAGCTGACGCAACTTCTTCGCTCTTTCGATCATCTAAAACTTGACAATGATTCGCTCAGGTTATAGGATGCCGTAGGGCGTAATCATCATTTTGTTGATTGTAAAGCACTTATATGTTTTGGAGGATGCGTTATGAGTAAGACTATTGGAATTGACCTGGGCACTACCAACTCCTGCGTGGCGGTTATGGAGGGCGGAGAGCCTAAGGTTATACCGAACGAAGAGGGTGGGCGGACTACGCCTTCGGTCGTCGGATTCACTAAGACCGGCGAACGGCTCGTGGGGCAGGTCGCTAAGCGGCAGGCTATCACCAATCCTGAGAACACCGTTTACTCGATCAAGCGGTTCATGGGGCGCCGCTATGACGAGGTCAGCGAAGAACTGAAGATGGTGCCCTTCAAGGTCGAGCGGGACGGCGACCATGTGGCCGTCATGGCTCAGGGCAAGAAGTATACTCCGCCCGAGATCTCGGCGATGATTTTGCAGAAACTCAAGAAGGCCGCGGAAGACTATCTCGGGGAGAAAGTCACGGATGCGGTGATCACCGTGCCGGCTTATTTCAACGATGCGCAGCGGCAGGCTACCAAAGATGCGGGGCGGATCGCGGGGCTGGACGTGAAGCGCATCATCAATGAGCCGACCGCGGCCGCGCTGGCTTACGGGCTCGACAAGGGTAAGGACGAGACGATCGCGGTGTACGACTTCGGCGGCGGGACGTTTGACATCTCGGTGCTCGAAGTGGGCGGAGGCGTGATCGAAGTGAAAGCCACCAACGGCGACACGCACCTGGGGGGCGATAACATCGATCAGCGGCTGGTCGATTGGCTGATTGACGAATTCAAGAAGGATGAGGGTCTCGACCTGCGCGGTAAGGGCAACGAGATGGCTTTGCAGCGTCTGCGCGACGCGGCGGAGCGCGCGAAGATCGAGCTTTCGACCACCATGGAGACCGAGATCAACCTGCCGTTTATTACGGCGGACGCCGGCGGGCCGAAGCACCTGGTCAAGAAGCTGACGCGGGCTAAGCTCGAAACCATGATCGAAGATATTTTGCAGCGGTCGGTGGGGCCCTCGAAGCAGTGTTTGAAGGACGCGGGCATCGACGCCAGCAAGATCAACGAAGTGGTGCTGGTCGGGGGACAGACGCGCATGCCTCGCATTCAGCAGATCGTGAAAGAACTGTTTGGGCGCGAAGGGCATAAGGGCGTGAACCCGGATGAAGTGGTGGCCATCGGCGCTGGGATCCAGGGCGGCGTGCTCAAGGGCGAGGTGAAAGACCTGCTGCTTTTGGACGTTACTCCTTTGACTTTGTCCATCGAGACTTTGGGCGGCGTGGCTACGCCTATGATTCCTCGGAACACCACGATTCCCACTAAGAAGACGGAGACGTTTTCTACGGCGGCCGATAGTCAGACTTCGGTGGAGGTGCATGTGCTGCAAGGCGAGCGGCCTCTGGCGGCGCAGAACCGGACTTTGGGCAAGTTCCATTTGACGGGATTGCCACCGGCGCCTCGGGGCATTCCGCAGATCGAAGTTACGTTTGACATTGACGCTAACGGCATCCTGAACGTTACGGCAAAAGATAACGCCACGGGCAAGGACCAGAAGATCACGATTACTTCGTCTTCGGGCTTGTCTAAGGAAGAGGTCGAGCGCATGGCTAAGGAAGCGGACGCGCACTCGGCCGAAGACAAGACACGGCGTGAAGAGATCGAGGCCAAGAATCAGCTCGACTCGATGGTCTACAACATCGAGAAGATGCTGAAGGAGCATGGCGACAAGATCTCAGGCACGGAGCGCGGCGACGTGGAGAACGCTTTGGCGGACGCTAAGAAAGCCATCGAAGGCGGGGACAAGGCGGCGATGGACTCGGCGCGCGAGCGGCTGACCACGGCATCGCACAAGCTGGCGGAGCAGATGTATAAGGCTACGCAGGCTACTCCTGGCGCGGCGCCGGGTGCTGGCGCGGGGCCGACTGATGGGCACGCGGCGTCTGGCAGCGATGGCGCGGGTAAGAAGAAAGACGAAGGCGTGATCGACGCCGAGTACGTGGACGTCGAAGACAAGAAATAACGCTGTCAGCTTTCAGCCATCAGCCATCAGCGAGTGGCACTTCAGTGGGGGCGCGAATGCGCCCCCACTTTGCATCACAGTTTAAGAGTTTTATTTACGGGCCAGAAATGAGGAAAGCAAATTGAGATTTGAAGTCAATGGACAGATGTTTTTTGTGAATTTCGTCCCCGAGGAGGGACGCTGGTATTGCTACGCGCCGACGGCGACGGGAGTGCAGCGGATTCCCGTGTCGATGGATGCGGCTCCTTTTGAAGCGTTCACCGTGCCGGTGGACGAGCAGTCGAAGGAAGTGGTGAACTGAAATCGAGACTCTCAGCTGTCAGTTCTCAGCTCTCAGCCTCGCAGGTGTGCGACACTCATATAGCAGAAAAATCCAAGAGGTCAGTTGACTCGCATCGCTGAGAGCTGACACCTGAGACCTGACACCTGAAACATGGCCACCCAAACCAAAGACTATTACGGAGTCCTGGGGGTAAAGAAGTCGGCCTCGACCGACGACATCCGCAAGGCGTTCCGCAAACTTGCGCGCAAGTATCATCCTGACGTCAATCCTGGCGACAAAGCGGCGGAAGAGAAGTTCAAGACTCTTTCCGAGGCCAACGACGTCCTCAGCGATGCCAAAAAGCGGAAGATTTACGACCAGCTCGGTTTTTATTCCGACAATATCGATCCGGCTACGGCGGAGGCCTACGCGCGTGGCGGCGGGCAGCCTGGGGCCCCTGGCGACTTTGGCGGAGGCTTTCCGGGAGGGCGCCATCCGGGTGGACAAGGAAACGTCGATTTCGGCGGCTTTGATTTTTCGGACCTGTTTGAGGGCGCGCGCGCTGGCGGACGCAAGACGTCGAGCAGCGGGAGCGGCGGATTCCGCGACATCTTCTCCAGCCTTTTCACTGGCGGCGGGCACGGTGAAGGGGCCGAGGAAGGCCCCGCACCGGGCAGCGACCTCGAATATCAGGTCAACGTGCCGTTCTGGACGGCGATTCGCGGCGGGGTGATGAAGCTCAATATCGCGCGGCACGATGTTTGCGGAAATTGCCACGGCAATGGCTTCACCGAAGCTCCGGGGCAATGTCCGCAGTGCCATGGCAAGGGGACGATCGAACAGACGGGCGGGCGGATGAAGTTCAACGTCACCTGCCCGCGATGCCATGGGACGGGTAAGAATATTTCGACCTGCCCCGTGTGTCATGGCGAAGGCAGCGTCGAGCGCACCGATCCGCTGGAGATCCGCATTAAGGCCGGAACCCGCGACGGGCAACGCATTCGGATCGCGGGCAAAGGCAATGCCGGGCTGCGCGGGGGCGGGGTCGGTGATCTCTACGTCATCATCCGCATCGGCGAGCACCCGCTTTTCCGGCGCGACGGCGACGACATCAACATCACGGTGCCGGTTACGGCGGTGGAGGCGGCGCTGGGATCGAAGATTGAAGTGCCTACCATCGATGGGCGTAGTATGCTTAAAATTCCTCCCGGGACGCAGTCGGGGCAGAAGCTTCGGCTGCGCGAAAAGGGCGTGCCTTCTGCTACCAAAGACGGGGTGCGCGGGGATGAGATCGTCGAGGTGAAGATCACGGTCCCAATGCCGCACGATGAGAAGACTAAAGAACTGCTGCGCGAACTGGCCAAGCTCAATCCTGAAGACCCGCGAGAAGAACTCTGGAAACAGGTCTGAGAACGTCCCCATGCTGCACACCCAGCCTCCGCCTATATTCTGTCGATTCTTGCGAAGGTTGACCACGTCAATAAACTACTTGACTTAGTCAACTATTTGAACCATCCTGTGTTTATGTCCAGAGCTCCGACGATGCCCGCTGTTCCCGAGCAGTACGTACCGTCCATGCGGCGTTTCAATCGCTTCTATACCCGGCAAATTGGGCTTCTGAATGAAGGTTTGCTGAACAGCCCGTTTTCACTGACCGAGGTGCGCACTCTCTACGAACTGGCTCATCGCGAGCAGTCGACGGCGGTCGAACTGCGCCAAGAGCTCGGTTTGGATGCAGGATATTTGAGCCGCATCCTGCGCAAGTTCGAGAAGCATCGCTGGATTGAGAAGAAGGCCTCCGATCAGGACGCTCGCCAAAGTCTTCTAAACCTGACAAAAGAGGGCCAGAAAATCTTCAAACCCCTCGAGGCCCGATCGACCGACCAGGTTCGCGCGATCCTCGGCAAGCTGCCGCCAGCCGAGCAGATCGATCTCGTGCGTGCCATGCAGACGATTGAATCCATACTGGACCCTGGGAGCGCCGAAACCAAGCGAAGCGAGGCAAAGGGGCAGAAGCCGGGTTATGTCCTGCGGCGGCACAAACCTGGGGATATGGGCTGGGTCGTCCACCGCCACGGAGTTCTCTACGCAAAGGAGTATCGATATGACGAGCGTTTCGAGGCTTTGGTCGCAGGGATCGTGGCCGGATTTGTAGAAAATTACAATCCGGCTCGCGAGCGCTGCTGGATGGCAGAGAGCAATGGCCAGATCGTGGGCTCCGTTTTCCTGGTGGAGAAATCGAAAAAGGTGGCCAAGTTGCGTTTGCTTCTGGTCGAACCTTCGGCTCGGGGAATGGGGATAGGCAAACGCCTGGTGGCAGAGTGCATCCGTTTTGCCCGCGAGGCCGGCTACAAAACAATCATGCTCTGGACGCAGAGCGAACTCAGCGCGGCGCGCAAAATCTATCAGCAAGCAAATTTTCAGCTGGTAGGCGAAGAGGCGCACCATAGTTGGGGCCGCAAGAATCTTGTGGCCGAAACCTGGAGACTGAAGCTTTGAATGACCGCCCGCGAAGTAGTGACGCAGAGCCTACAATTGGGGCGAGACGCCCGTCGCTCCACCGTCGCGGGTAACCCCGGGCCCTTCGGCGGTAAGGTTGGTTTTCTCGCGTTACCTCCGTACCCGCCCTCATTGAGAAAAATTTTCAACATTTCTCAAAATATTCTTGCATCTGTGGAAATTTACCGTAATCTCACTCTTGCGAACTAACTTCGCCGAAAATGCCCGGGAATCGCTGTCCACCCTGGGAGCCGCGTAAGGAAAGTCAAGGGACGCGGTGGTGAGAGTGAGTCGCCCGAGGAGGAAGCCATAGAAATTGGCAACAGCTACCGCACGCCCTAACCTTTCGCAGGCTGGCTTTATTCCTGGCGCCGCTCCTCACGTCGCTCCCCAGAACGACAAGACGAAGAAAAACTCTATTCGCCTCACGCTGTGGCCCCTGGTCGCTGCGACCTTCTTTATGGTCTCGGGCGGAACTTATGGCACCGAAGACATCGTGCACGGGGCCGGCTATGGCAAAGGGATTCTCATCCTGCTGCTCACGCCGCTTCTCTGGAGCCTGCCCACCGCGTTCATGATCGGCGAGCTTTCTAGCGCTTTGCCCTTTGAAGGCGGCTACTACGCCTGGGTGCGACGCGCCATGGGAAATTTCTGGGGATTTCAGGAAGCGTGGCTGTCGCTGGTAGCTTCCATTTTCGATATGGCGATTTATCCTACGCTGTTTGTCGCGTATCTCACGCGTATGTTTCCCTGGTTCCAGGAGAATCATCGCGGCGTGGCGGTCGCGCTCGGCGTCGTGATTGTCTGCGCTGTCCTCAATATCATGGGCGTGAAGGTCGTCTCGACTACTTCGCTGTGGCTGTTCTTTGCGCTGTCGGCTCCGTTCGCGGCGATCTTTGTGCTGGCGCCTTTCAAGATTCACGCGCTCGCGAATGCGATTACCAAGCCGACTACTTCCAACGTCAACATTCTTGGCGGGCTGCTTATCTGCATGTGGAACTACATGGGATGGGACAATGCGTCCACCATCGCCACCGAAGTAGAGCGCCCGCAACGCACTTATCCGCGCGCCATGCTGGTCGCGGTGGCCATTGTTTGCGTCACTTACGTTCTTCCGTTTGCCGCTATGTGGATCACCGGGCTTCCGGCCAGTGCCTGGGAAACTGGCGCTTGGGCCGACGTTGCCCAGTTGATGGGAGGGCCGGTGCTTCGGATCGCGCTGGTGGCGGGCGGCATGATGAGCGGATTTGGCATGTTCAATGCGCTGGTCATGAGTTATTCGCGGCTGCCGCTGGCCATGGCTCAGGATGGCATGCTGCCTAAGGTTTTTGGCAAGCTGCATCCGAAATCGCGCGCGCCGTGGGTTGCGATTCTGGCGCTGGCGATTGGTTGGGGCCTCGCTTTGAATCTTGGCTTCGAACGGCTGGTCACGCTTGACATCATGATTTACGGCGCTAGTCTTACGCTCGAATTTGTCGCGCTGATCTGCCTGCGCATTCGCGAGCCGGAATTGAAGCGGCCGTTCCGCGTGCCTGGCGGCCTGTTTGGAGCGATTGCCGTTGGTGTTCCTCCAGTTCTGCTGCTGGGATTTGCCATCATCCGCAGCGAGCACGAAGTTGTGCTTGGCATGAGCTCGCTCTGGTTTGGACTGATCGTGATCGGCGCGGGCGTGGTCGCCTACCTAATCAATCATGCGCTGAAGCCGGCGGGCTGGGCTCAGGTCACAGAGAGAGCAGGGACCGCAGCCTAGCCGGTCTCAGTGCGAAGGCTTGGCTACGACTCTTGGTCTGACCACGCCTCGCTCCGCAGATCCTCCAGCATAGGTCCAATATCCCTGATCTGACCATCTATCCTGCTCCGGAGATTGGAGGCTGACCTCACTTGTTCAACGTAGGTCTTAAGCAAGTCTACAACGCTCGGGTCCGCGTGGCTGACTCCGGATTGGACCTCCACAGACGAAAGCAGGTTGTCTATTTCCTGATCATTATGAACAGTTTGATCCTGCATCAACTCGTAAGTCTTCCGGACTTCGCGGAACCATGCCATCTTGTCTGAATAGAGGCGGCTCCCCGGATCTAAGCGCGCAAACGCAGCCTCGATATCCGAATTCGTTACCAAGATTGCGTCGCTTGTCTCCCGGAACTGTTTAACCGCCTCGCCGATGGCTTTCTCCCGCTCGAACGCCGCTAGTATTGGCGCCAATTCTGCCTTCGAGATTAAGCGCTTGCGCTTGGGAAGCCTTTTCTCAAACGACCCGAGTTCGTCTTGCAGCGATTTCACGTCCGAGACATAAAATTTGGGTGATATGACGCTAATTAAACGACCGAAGATATAAAGAACATTTCCCCTAGTTCTAGGGAACACAGAGCTTCGTTTTTCCCTTCTCTTCAGCAGTTGGTCTATGATCCGTATGCTAAGCCACACTTCGACGAGGCTCGTCCCGACGTCCGGCCATAATTCAACCCAGCCGGACTTTGGCTCGGCATGGCCTTGACGGTATAGCACGAAGGATATGCAGAGGGTGGCGCCCAGCCCAAGTGTGAGGACGTCGATCCAAGCCCATTCCGAAAACCATCTCCGCACGCCGATGATCCTCCAAATTCGATCAAAGAATAATATGTCATGGGAATCCCGAAAGATAGTCTTTCTTCTTACATACGCGCAGTGAACGACCTACTGTTGTAAACTGCAAACGCAAGTTCTATGACCAAGCGTAAATCCAAAGGCGCGTACATGATCTCGGCGGTGGCTGAGATGTACGAGATTCATCCCCAGACCTTGCGCCTCTACGAACGCGAAGGGCTGCTCAAGCCGAGCCGCACCGAAGGCAACACCCGGCTTTATACGGATGAAGATTTGCAGCGGCTTGAATTCATCCTGTCGCTGGCGCGCGATCTGGGCGTCAACATCAGCGGCATCGCCATCATTCTGCAAATGCGCGAGCGCATGGAGGAAATGCAACGGCAGATCCAGGAGTTCGTGCAGTACATCCAGCACGAGGTGCTGACGCGGGCCTCGGCTGCCGCCGATCCGTCCAAAGGCGCGATTGTGCCGTTGCGGCGACCGCTGGCGCCAACTGTGGATTCATCCCGCCGCAAAGATTCTGCAAAGTAGTTAGGTTTCCTCTGTGGATTTTTCTCCTGTGATCCTCAGTGACCTCCGGTTACGAACTTGACCCTTAACCACAGGGGTCACAGAGGATCACAGGGGAAATTCCACAGGGGAACATTAGCTGCGAAGTTCACTCCGCATAACTGCTACTTTTCTCGCTGGAAGCGATAACGCCCGCCTCTGTCTTTTGCCACCTGCTCCGCCACTTTCAAGAACGCTCTTCCGGCGTGCGACAGCCCGGATTCCTCCCGATACACCAGGCGCAGCTTGCGCTGAAAATGCAGATCGCGCACCGGAACGCGCACCAGGTCTCCGCGGCTGATCTCGTTTTCCACGCTGATCTCGGGCACCAGCGCCACTCCATTCCCCGCGCATACGAAACGTGTGATGGCTTGCAGCGTGGGCAGTTCCACATCCATGTGTAACGGAGTTTTGTGGCGATGGAAGGCTTCGATCACTTTATCGCGATAAGGCGACGCGACGATGTGGGCTACGAACGACTCCGTGCCCAACTGGCGGACGCTGAGTTCCGCCGCCGAGGCCAGCGGATGCCCCGGCGGAACGACAAATACCAACTCGTCCAGATAAACCACCGCCGAGCGCAACTGCGGCTCCTGCGGATCATAGGAAAGTACGCCAAATTCCACGTTGTGCTTGAGCACATCGTCGGGAATGTGACTGCCCAAGGAACGCCGCACCGTGATCTTGATCATGGGATGCAGGCGGCGAAACTCGCCCAGTACCGGCAACAGGTAGAGTGCGGTAAATTCATTGGCGGCGATGGCCAGTTGGCCCTTCTGTAACTCGCGCATCTCCTCCAGCGCCGTCTGGGCGTCCTGCCGCAGGTTGAGCAACTTCTCGGCGTATTCCTGCAAAACACGTCCGGCGTCGGTGAGTACGCCTTCGCGCGAAGATCGGTCGAACAGCGGCTCGCCGATCTCCAGCTCTAGCTTCCGGATGGTCTGGCTTACCGCCGATTGCGTGCGGAACAGCTTCTCGGCCGCCCGCGAAAAGCGGCGCTCGCGCGCTACCGTGAGGAAGACTTCTAGTTGCGACAGGTCCATGGGTCTCGCTCCTCAGGTTTCACCTTTGAACCTCTGTGCTCCCCGGTGGTGAAGAGAGCCTTAAACATAAGGGGGCACAGAGGTTCACAGGGGAGAACCGATAGCAGTTGTCGATCATGAGTAATCCATAAGTTCTACTAATACTATCATTGTTGCTAATGCTGCTGTAAACATTATAAGCTTTTCTTCCTCCCTGATCCGCCGATAGAGTTATTGGATAGTCAAATCATTCCGGAGGTACGGAATTCATGGATCGGCCGCGCATCACTATCTTCGACACCACGCTTCGTGACGGCGAGCAGTCGCCGGGCTGCAGCATGAATGTGCAGGAGAAGCTGCGCTTGGCCCAGCAACTCGAGCGCCTCGGCGTGGACGTGATCGAGGCCGGATTCCCCATCGCCTCCGATGGCGACTTCGAAGCGGTGCAGCGCATCGCCGCCTCGGTGCGGCGGCCCATCATCGCGGGCCTGGCTCGCGCTTGTGCCGGCGACGTGGACCGCGCCTGGCAGGCGCTGCAGGGAGCGGCGCGGCCGCGCATCCACGTTTTTCTGGCAACCTCCGACATTCATCTGAAGTACAAACTGCGCATCACGCGTGAGCGGTGCCTGGAGCAGGCGCGGGACGCGGTTCGGCACGCGAAGTCGTTCTGCGCCGACGTGGAATTCTCGCCCGAAGATGCCACCCGCACCGACGTCCCGTTTCTCGGCCAGGTGGTCGAAGCCGTGATCGCGGCCGGCGCAACCACCGTCAACATTCCCGATACCGTCGGTTACACCATGCCCGAGGAATACGGCCAACTCATCCGCACGCTGCGTGAGAAAGTTGCCGGCATCGAGAAAGCAACGATCTCCACGCACTGCCACAACGACCTCGGTCTGGCGGTCGCGAACTCGCTGGCGGGAGTGCAGGACGGTGCGCGCCAGGTGGAGTGCACCATCAACGGCATCGGCGAGCGCGCCGGCAATGCGTCTCTGGAAGAAATCGTCATGGCCATGCGGGTGCGGCGCGACCGCTATCCTTACGAAACCGCCGTCGCCAGCGAACACCTGTATGCTTCCAGCCAGATGTTGGCGGAGATCACACGGGTTCCGGTGCAGCCCAACAAGGCCATCACCGGGCGCAACGCGTTTGCGCACGAGGCCGGAATTCACCAGGATGGCATGCTCAAGAATCCGCTGACCTACGAGATCATGACGCCACAGTCGGTGGGCGTGCCCGATTCGCGGTTGGTGCTGGGCAAGCACTCCGGCCGCCACGCGCTGGCCCTGCGCTGCGAACAACTGGGACACCAGTTTGAGCGCCGCGAGCTCGATGAGGTCTATCGCAGGTTTGTAGTTCTTGCCGACCGCATCAAAAAGGTTCAGGACGGCCATTTGCTCGAACTGATCCAAGACGTTAGCAGAGGCGTCGTCGGCAGCGCCGAGGTGACAGGCAGCCAAGGCAGGATGATTCCGCCCGCCGCAGCCGCCGTAACTCTCGCCCGCGCCGTCTCCGCTCCCGCCAATTCCAATGAGGCGCATCCGGCTCACGTATCCGGCAACGTCGGCCAAGCGACGCTGTTGATACCCTTCACCGAACAACACAGCGAGCAGGAAGAATATCTCTGGGGTGTGTAACCAGCGCGCGTATTGACAACCGTGGGACCCCTGAAACCGGGCTACCACAGCGGCGTTTCCTTGTGTATCCTATCTACTCGTTCGTCGTCGGACGCTGCAACGACCGCCGAGAAAGAACGTTAGCCGTTTCCGTAAATGTGATTGTGGTCACGCAGGGTAGTGACTCGGTACGTTGCAGGTCCCCGGACCAGGCGCAATACTGGCTTAACTTGGGCGTACTCTTCGGAAACCTAGCGAGGCTCCATGCAACTCCGCATCACTTCCCTCCCCGGTGACGGAATCGGTCCTGAAGTTACCTCCCAAGCCATCTGTGTTCTGGAAGAAGCGGCCAGCGGCTTTGGCCACGATCTCGAACTCGACGAAAAAGAAATTGGCGGCGTCGCTCTCGAAAAGTTCGGTAATCCCTTGCCAGACGCCACCATTCAGGCCTGTCTCGCCTCACAGGCGGTGCTGCTCGGCGCGGTGGGCAGCCCGGCCTTCGATCACAATCCGCGTGAACTTCGCCCCGAAGCTGGATTGTTGCGCCTCCGCCAGGAACTCGGCGCGTTTGCCAATTTGCGCCCCGCCGTCTTCTATCCGTGCCTGGCTGCCTGCTCGCCGCTGCGCGAAGAAATCGTCAAAGGGACCGACATCGTCATCGTGCGCGAACTGCTCGGCGGATTGTACTTCGGCCAGCCTCGCTCGATTGAAGGTGAAGGCGAAGGCGCTCCCGGCAAGCGCCACGCGATCAATACCATGCGCTACTGCGAGCCCGAGATCGAGCGCGTCGCCCAGGTTGCCTTTCAACTCGCTCGCACCCGACGCCGGCGCGTGCTCTCCATCGACAAGTCGAATGTTCTGGAGTGCTCGCGTCTTTGGCGCGAGGTCGTGACTCGCGTCGGCCGCGATTTTCCCGATGTCCAGCTCTCCCACATGTACGTGGACTCGGCCGCCATGTCGCTCGTCCTCAAGCCCACCGAATTCGACGTCATCCTCACCGAAAACCTGTTCGGCGACATCCTGTCCGATGAGGCGGGCGGAGTCGTGGGCTCGCTCGGCCTGCTCGCTTCGGCCAGCATCGGAGGCCCGGTCGGTCTCTACGAACCCGTTCACGGATCGGCTCCCGACATCGCAGGCAAGGGTGTCGCCAATCCGCTAGGCGCCATCCTTTCCGTAGCCCTGATGCTGCGCCATACTTTTAATTTGCCCAGGGAAGCGGAGTGCGTGGAGGCTGGCGTCATTTCAACTTTAATGGGAGGCTTTCGCACCCGCGATCTGGCGCGCCACGGAGAGCGCACCGTCTCCACTGAAGAAATGGGCGCGCAGATCGCCGAATTCGTTCGCCTGGCCGCTAACACCAACGATCGCGCTGCCTCGTAGCAGGTGTGGAAGCGGGGCTTCGCCCGCTTGGACGGGGCAAAGCCCCGTCCCCACACAAGGGATGGTCTGACTTAAAGTTTCCCCGGAGAAGGTACCGCGCCCGCCGCATACTCCCCGGTCATCGCATTCCACCGGATCTGCAAAACATCCACGAACATTCGCAGTCCATCCCGGAAAGGATGCAGCCGCGTCCCCTCGCTGTGCGCCCACAGCACCGGAACCTCTTCCACCCGCAAGCCTGCGCGCCGCGCCAGAAACAGAATTTCCGGATCGAATCCCCAGCGCTCAATCTTCTGCAGAGGAAAAATGCGTTGCGCGGCGTCTCGCCGAAAAGCTTTGAATCCGCATTGCGTGTCCGCGAAACGTAAACTCAGAATCAGCCGCAGCACCAGATTGAAGATCCGTCCGAACGCCTGCCGGTACAGGGGCTGCCGCTCGGTCTGCAGTTCCACTTGCAGCCAGCGCGACCCGATCGCTACGTCCGCGCCTCGGCCAATCGCGTCGAACAGTTTCTGCGCCTCCGTGATCGGGGAAGAAAGATCGGCATCGGTGAACAGGCAAATGTCGCCGCGTGCATGCAGCATCCCGTTGCGCACGCTGTAACCCTTGCCGCGGTTCCCGGGATTCTCCACCAGCAGAATCTGCGGATGCGACTTGCCGTATTCGCGCACGATTTGTGCCGTATCGTCACTTGAACCGTCGTTCACCACCAGAATTTCCGCGTCCCAGTTTTGTTCCTGCACCTGCCGGAGAAGCGCATGCAGCGTAGGCCGGATGCGTACGCTTTCGTTATAGGCGGGAATGACGAAACTGTAGGTCAGAGCCATTGAGTCATCGAATCATTGAGTCATTGAATGATTGAATCATTGAACGATTAAGGCAGCGAGTCAATGGCTCAATGATTCAATCATTCAATGACTCAATGATTCACGCCACTTGGCGGCGCTTGTCGAGCATGGCGAAAAACTCCGCGACCAACTCCTCGTCCCAGAGTCCGCTTTGCGCCTCGGTACGCATGGTCCCGGCCGCCTGCTCGTGGCCGAGCGCCGGCTTATACGGACGCGCCGTACGCAACGCATCGTAGATGTCCACCACCTGCAGGATGCGGGGCAAAAGCGGTATCTCGCCCGCCCGCAGCCCATCCGGATAGCCGCTGCCGTCCGAATGCTCGTGATGGTAGCGGATGATCGGAAGCACCAGCCACAGCGACTTCAAGGGACGGCAAATCGTCTCGCCCGTCACCGGATGCTGCTTCATGATCTCCCACTCCGCCGGCGTCAGATCGCTTCCCTTCTTGAGGATTTCATCGGGCACCGCGATCTTTCCCAGGTCGTGCAGGTAGCCGCCCCGCCCCAGGGCCACAATGGATTCTTCATCCACCCCGAGAAAGCGCCCCAGATCCGCGGCATCGCGCGCCAGGCGCTCACAGTGGCCTTCGGTGTAAGGGTCGCGCGCCTCCACGCTGAGCCCCAGCGTGCACAGCACCGAATCCGCCGTCTCCAGTTCGTCGGTGAATTCTTTCAGCTTCAGCAACGAACTCACGCGCGCAAACAATTCCTCGGGACTGATTGGCTTGATCAGAAAATCGTCGGCGCCCGCTTCAATGCCCTTCAAGCGGTCTTCTCGATCGCTGAGGCCGGTAATCATGACGATCGGAATCAGCCGCGTCTTGGCATCCTCTTTCAGTTCGCGGCATAGTTCGTAGCCAGTCTTGCCGGGCATGATGACGTCGAGCAAAATCAAGTCCGGCGGCTCGCGCCGGATTTCCGCCTCCGCCGCCGCCGCGCTCTGCACCACGACCGTTGGGTAGCCGCGCCGCGCAAGCATGTCCTTCAGCAGCCCTGCGATCACCACATTGTCGTCGACCACCAGAATCGACTGCTTCCGGCGCCCTGGCAGCAAATCACCCATACCCGCGTAAGAGTTCGAGTGCGGAGAAAAAGTTGTCCGGCGCTGTCGTGGCGGAAGACTCATCGCTTCACTTCGCTTTCCGGCAGATTGCACTTGGCCGTGATCCTAGTCTCCCACAGCCCCGGAAACTGCGCCACTGGCGCGGCAGGCGGTAGTCAGGACAGTCAACCCCATCAAGCAACGACAAACACGGCAAAACCGAACATTTTCGCTGTTCAGGCGTCATTGCCGCGATATCCGCGCCCGTGCCAGTCTTCCATTATTATGCTGCGGAAACTCTTGCTGATTTGCGTCCTGATGTGCTTGCCGTGGAGCGAATGCGCGGCCGTCCCGAAGCCGCATGTGATTACTTTTGGAAAATGGATCTCCGCCAAGTGGCCGAACGCCACCGGACAGAAGCTGCTCGACCTGAAAGTGCGTCCGTTGTTTGTGGATACGCGGCTCAAGGAATACACCACCGGAACTCCGCATGAGCTGACCGACCGCTTGTTTGTGGTGCGGCGCGCGTTTCGCGTGAACGATGCGCTGCCCACTGAAAAACCCAATTCCGACGCGCCGCGCTGGCAATGGCAACGCGGCGGCTGGCTGCTGGTCGATCGCCTCACCGGACGCGTCTCCCAACTCAACCTGCCCGAGTTCGATCCCTTCTATTCGACCGCAAGCTGGTATCGCGACTACATCGCCTACTGCGGCGTCTCCGAAGACGGCAAGAAACTCTATGCGGTCGTCGCGCAGGTAGGACGCCGCAAGCCCATCCTGAAAAAAGATGCGGGCGAACCCGCCGCAGCCGACGATCCCGACTCGGAGTGCCCGCCGCCAGTCTGGGAACGCACTCCCATGCGAGTTACGTTTCAGCCCGACGACGATCAGAAACTAGTGTTTTCCATCCGAGGCCGCGTCGTTGACGTGGTCAACGACGCTGAAGAACCCGAAGAATAGGAATCGCCCACGACCACGTAGGGACGGACGCATTCGTCCGTCCAATCCGAGCAAGCTCGGCAGTCTGCCAGTAGACACAGCCGCTCTCCATAGAAATGTCATCCTGAGAGAAATGTCATCCTGAGCGCAGCCGAGCCATACGCGAAGCGAATGGCTGGGCGGAGTCGAAGGACCCCTATCCCCGCGTGCACCGCAACAAGCCCGGCAAGGCTTTCTCTCGGTGCGGCCGGCTTGCCGGGCCTGCCATTATGGAATAGCCTCAGCACTGTGAGACGCGCTCTTAGACAGACGTTTCTCTTCGGCGGCTACCAGTTTGCGCAATTAAAGTGGCAGCGCCTCGCCAAGATGCAGCAGCAAGTGGCGTCGGAGAAGCCAGACTACCTGCTGAATGTGAACCAGATTGAGTATATCGACCATCTTATGTCGGAGTTCGAGATCGAACCGGTAACTTTGCATCTGGACCGAATCGAGGCAAGCTCGTCCGTGCGACTGATTCCGGCGGAAAGGTTCCCCCAACCTCATTTGTCGAGCGAGGCCGTAGCTACCCAAAACAAGTCATAACTTTCCACATCCCCTTCTCAGGAAATAAGGACTTGCTTCTATGTGTGCCCACGACCCATGGAATCGTGCCTTTCGATGTTCGCATAGAGGAGCAGAAGGGCGAAGTGCAGTACGACGTTTTTGACTTTCACAACAATCCCGGAATCATCACGAACGCTAAGGATCGCCTAGTTACCTACGCTAACGTAGCGCTTGCCAACCTGAACACAGACTTGGGCCACTTCCAGGTCGAGTTCCGGACGGAAGCGCAAAAGGCAGTCACGGCTGCCAGGACGAAGCACTTGCAACACGCTGATCTCTTGTCTGCTCTCAACGTGCCAATCCGCCGGAGCAGCAACGTGCCTTCCACTTTTTCCGTACCAGTTACAGCTCCAAAGAGGATCACCGTTAGGCCGACAGCGTCTCCCGGGCCTTACCAGCCTGAACCCGCCTTAGATGAAGGCACTTACCAAGACATTCTGCAAATCATCCATGACACTGGGAAAACCATGGAGCGATTGCCGAGCACCTACTCAGGTAAGGATGAGGAAACGCTGAGAGATCATCTGCTTCTGGTCCTGCAGCCTAAGTTTGAGGGCAGTGCCACAGGTGAGACATTCAACAAAACCGGCAAGACGGATATCCTGCTGCGCTATGAGAACCACAACGTATTCGTTGCCGAATGCAAATTCTGGGGCGGAGCGAAGCAGCATCATGAAACCATCGACCAACTGCTGCGCTATTTGACATGGCGCGACTCGAAGACCGCCATTATCTACTTCGTCGATACCAAAGCGATGATCGCGCCTTTGGCCTCGATTGAGGAGAGCACCCCGAAGCACCCCTGCTTCGTGGCATCCCTCGGCAAGCGAGAGGAGTCCTGGTTCAGGTACGACTTCCATCTCCCTGGCGATCACGGTCGCCGTGTTCACGTCGCCATTCTGTGCTTCCACTTGCCAAAGGGCTGACTGATTCGAAAGACGCGTTTGCCGCCTGGGCCCCCGTCGGCGATCCACCCGCACGCAGACTCCGGGGTAACGACAAACCCCAGCTTGACATCCTCAGTTACAATAGAAGTTAGCTCACAGCCCAGCGGGGCCGTAGCCGCACTTACCATTAAGTTCTTTGAAATCTAGATTGGCTCGACTTAGTAAGTTGCAACTCCTCGATTCCAAACGATGAGAGCCCTCCGCGCTCCTCCAGGCCGGACAACAACTGCAATGTTTTCAATGTCTTAAGAGTAAGTCCCTTAGAACCAATATTTTGGCGATAGTGTCCAAGCTAAACCAATGATTCTAAAAGGCATGGCCCCAAGTGGTCTCCGGTAACTCCTTTGTTATGAATATTTTGCCGTTAACTCCTTTGAAACCAATATTTTAATGAAAAAAGGGGGGGGAGGGGGGAGGGGGGCAATTCAATGAGCAAGTAACCAACTGTAAGTCAAAAAACAAGGCAAAGCGCCCTCAGAAAGGACACCGTTTTTATTGAGTTGACAGCCGAGAATGAGAGCTTCGTTCAGTCGCCCGTTTCCGCCGCAGGAATCTCCGCAGCCCGAGTCGAGACCTTCGCGCTCGTCACCAGCACCACCGACGCAACGATGATCGCGCTTCCCATCGCGATGTAGCGGTCGATGCGCTCGTGCAGGACCAGCCATCCCAGAAACACAGCGACCACGGGATTGACGTAAGCGTAGGTAGAAACCTTCGAGGTCGGAACGTGCTGCAGCAGCCAGATGTAGGCCGTGTAGCCGATCCAGGAACCGAACACCACCAGATACAGAATCGCGGCCACTCCGCCGAAGGTCCACGTTATATTGGAAGGCTTTTCGACGAGCAGCGCGAAAATTAGATTTGCCATCCCCGCGAAGGTCATCCGCCACGCGATGGCGCCGAACGGATCGGTAGCCGCGGTCTGCCACTTTTTGGAGAGCACCGAACCGAACGCCCAACTGAACGATCCGAGTTGCAACCCGAGCGACCACCAGAGTTCGCGATGGCCAAGGGCGTTGCTGTGCCGAAGATCGGGCCAGATGAGCACAACCACTCCGGCGATTCCGATGGCCAGCCCGAGCTTGCCGCGGCGCGAGATGTGATGGTCGCCGAGCAACAGGCTGTCGAGCACCAGAAACCAGAGCGGCGTAACCGCAACCAGCAGCGCCGCCAGGCCAGTGGGAACGATTTGCTCCGCGTAAGAAAGCGTGAGATTGCCGCCCATCAGAAGCAGAATGCCGACCGCCGCCAGATGGCCGAGCTGGCGCGCCGAAAAACGAATGCGGCGTCCGGTGAGGGCACAGTAGGCGAGCATGACCGTACCCGCAGTCAAAAAGCGCGCGGCGCACATGACGCCCGGAGGAATGTGCTCCACCGCGATGCCGATGCCGAGATAAGTCGAGCCCCAGAAGACATAGACCAGCCCGAAGGCAACAATGATCTTCCATCGACTGGCGGGCGCAGTATTCATGGGAGTGGCAGGAGAAATTCAGAATAGCAGAGCGAGCTTAAGAAATCGGGCCATCGGGCGATCGAACGCGGCGCTAGGCGGCCGACCACATCCCCATCTCGGCGAGGATCTTGCTGGCCGCTTCGGCGCCGGAGCGAACGCAATCGGGGACGCCGATGCCGCTATAGCCGTTGCCTGCCAGCGCCAGACCCGGAAGTTTCTGGCGGAGTGCCTCGATGCGCTGCAAGCGTTCGAGGTGGCCGACCGAATACTGCGCCATGGCGGACTTCCATTTGTAGACGCGCGCAAACAGCGGCTCGGCATCGAGGGCAGTTCCAATGATCTGCCGCAGTTCGCGGCGTACGATTTCGAGAATTTCTTCTTCGCTCGATTCGAGGATCTGCTCGTCGCGCGCGCCGCCGAGAAAGCAGCGGACGATAGCGCGATTTTCCGGTGCGCGGTGCGGAAATTTGTTGTGGACGAAGGTGGCCGCGAGCATACGGCGCCCTTCACTGCGCGGCACCAGGAATCCGAAGCCCGGCGGAAGCGACC
The DNA here is from genome assembly GCA_963797885.1 of uncultured Acidobacteriaceae bacterium. Taxonomy (GTDB): domain Bacteria; phylum Acidobacteriota; class Terriglobia; order Terriglobales; family Acidobacteriaceae; genus Acidiflorens. Next base: position 28,673 of record CAWCRQ010000084.1, read on the forward strand.
GGCGCACTTTTTCGTCGTAACCGAGCGTGACAGTCACCGAAGAGCTGTACTGAATCTCGCCCAGCTCGCGAGACAGGTTCCCATCCGCAGCTCGCAGCACGGCCGCAGCGGCATGGGTCGGGGTGGCGATGATTACTCCGTCGAATTGGTCGCTCTGGTATCCAGCAGACACAGTCCAAGCGTCATCCTGCGGGATCACCGACTCGACAAGCGAAGACTTTCTCAAGGCACTCGCATCCAGCCGCGCGACCAGAGCATCGATCATCTGTTGCATGCCGTCTTTGAGCGAAGAGAACAGCGGCCGCGCTGGGACGTTCGGCACCGCGCCCATCTTCTTGCGGGCCGCGAGCATGGCGCGGCCCAGGCTGCCGTGTTTCGATTCCATGTCGGCGAACCGCGGCAACACGGCGCGCACGCTCAACTGCGAAGCCTCGCCGCCGTAAACTCCGGAGAGCAGCGGATCGGCGAGCAGGTCGACCATCTCGGAGCCGTAGTGGCGTTCGACCATCTCGGCAACAGTTTCATCCGCGGAGGCCTTGTGCGGCGGATGGAACCATTCGGCCGCCATGCGCATTTTTGTGCGCAAAGAAAAAAGCGGTGAGAATACCGTGGGCATGATCTTGGTGGGCACCATGAACATGAGGCCATCGGGCATCACTACGAGCTTGCCCCGGGCTACGATGTAGGTCTTGCGCTCCGAGTCGTTCGAGCCAATGAGTTGGTCGCCCAATCCAATCTTGCCGCAGAGGTCGGCGGCACAGGGCTTCTCGGTGAGAAACGAATCGGGGCCCGCTTCAACCAGGCAACCGTCGACGCGATCAGTTACGAGCACACCACCCAGGCGCGGGCTGGACTCGAATAAAACATACTCAACGGGCGTGCCGGACTGGCGCTTTCCTTCGAGCGTGTACGCGGCCGAAAGGCCGGAGATTCCGCCGCCGATGATGGCAATGCGTTTCATGGGTACTTCGCTCTTGGCTTTTAGCTCCTGGCTTTTAGCTAAAGGGCCAGCGCTTTCACGCGGCTGTTTATTACTTCCGCCAGAGCTGCCGTTAATGTTTTTGAGCCGTTTAGCGATTCGGCTCGCCACAGGCGCATGCCTTCTTTTTCCGCGAACTGTTTGAAGGCTATGTCGATATCGTAAAGGACCTCGACGTGATCGCACAGAAATCCTATGGGATGCAGGAAGACGCCCCTATGGCCTTTCACTTTTAGACTCCTGATCGTTTCCTCTACCGTGGGGCCGATCCACGCGCCTCCGGACATGCCCTGGCTCTGGAAGGCGAAGGTCCAGTCTTCGCCTGCGAGGCCCGCCTCGTTGGCTACTAATTCGGCGGTTTCCTTGGATTGTCTTTCGTAGGGATCGCCTTCCGTAATCGTGCGCTGGGGAACACTGTGCGCGGTGAAGATCACGGGGAGTTCGGCTCCATTTTCGGCGCTGGCTTTTCCCCAGCCCGCGCGCAGTTTTTCGGCGAACGCTGTTACTAGCAGCGGTTGATCGTGCCACTCCTCGACGAAGTCCATCTCGAAGGGAAGATTTCCGGCGCCGCTCACGGCGCTGCGGTAGAGGCCGACGCTGGTGCGCGAGTTCTGCGGCGCGAGGCAGATGGCGATGACGCGCTTGTATCCCTTGTTCGCAATGGCCTTCACCGCATCGGCGATGAAGGGCTTCCAGTTGCGCATGCCTACGAAGACCGCCATCTGCAACAACTGCGAAAGTTGATCGGCTTGCAAGAGTGTCCAGCAGGGGAGGGGCGAGAAACCGATTAGCGAATAGCGATGGCGGATCTCTTCGACCACTGGTGGCGGCAGGAGGCGTCCGCCGGTGACGTAACTTAGAAACTCGGGGATTTGATCGGGGTTCTCGGGGCTGCCATGGGCGAGGAGGAGGACGGTGGTTTTCGCGGGCGTGGCGGAAAACGAACTTACACGATTTGCGCAATAGCACTGGCTGGCGAGGCCCAGCGGGCAGGGCGTCATTTTCGACTCCAGCTCAGCGATACACTACTGGGCGATTCACCGCTGGGACGGAGGCCAGTGAACTGCATTTCGCGGCGAACAGCAGGTCCTTCGCTTCGCTCAGGATGACAATTCATAAAAGATGGCAATACAAAAAAGGGGACATCAATGCTTGCTCTTGACCGCTGTCTTGAACTCTGCTGAGTGTTCGCGGATGAAATCGCAGAGCGCTTTTACATTCTCCACCGGAGTTTCGGGAAGAATGCCGTGGCCGAGGTTGAAGATGTGGCCGGGGCGTCCGGCGGCTTGGCGCAAAATGTTTTCGGCGCGCGATTTGAGTTCTTTCCAATCGGCGAAGAGCAGCACGGGATCGAGATTGCCCTGTACGGCGCCTTTGAAACCCAGGCTCTTCCATCCGGCATCGAGCGGAATGCGCCAGTCTAGGCCGACAATTTCGGCGCCAGTTTCCTGCATCGAGGGCAGAAGCGTCGCGCTGTCTGTGCCGAAGCAGATGACGGGCGCGCCGGTTTTTTGCAGGCGTTTTACCAAGTCGGTCACGTGCGGCAGAACGTAGCGGCGATAATCTTCGACGCTAAGGCAGCCCACCCAGCTATCAAAAATCTGGATGGTGTCGGCGCCGGCGTGCACCTGCTCGGCGGAATACTCGGCGGTCACCGCGACCAGCTTCTTCATCAGTTCGTTCCAGGCGGCGGGCGCGGAGTACATCATCTTCTTGGTGAAAAGATAGTTGCGCGAGCCTCCGCCTTCGATCATGTAGCTGGCGAGCGTGAAAGGTGCGCCGCAGAAGCCGATGACGGGGAGTTTGTCGCCGAAATGTTTGCAGACGAGCTTCACCGCTTCAGAAACATAGCCGAGGTCGGCGGCACGATCGGTACGCAGGCGGGCAATGTCTTCGGCGGTGCGCACCGGCTTGTCGATCTTCGGGCCTTCACCGGCGGCGAAATGAAAGGGGAGGCCCATGACTTCGAGGGGGAGCAGAAGATCGGCGAAAATGATGGCGGCATCGACTTTGAGGATCTCGGCCGCTTCAATGGTGACCTGGGCCGCGACCTCCGGCTTCTTGCAGATCTCGATGAGGGAAAATTGTTTGCGGACGGCGCGGTACTCCGGCATGTAGCGTCCGGCCTGGCGCATGAACCAGACCGGAGTGCGTTCCGTGGGCTGAGCCTTGGCGGCGCGAACAAAGAGAGAGTTTGGGGCAGACATTAACCTTCTAATTTAGCATCTTCGAGTGAACTGTTGGACGGGGCGGGCTGGCGGGTAGTGGCTCGGTTTGCGATGCAAGCGTTCGGCTGCCGAGTGGATTCCGGTTGGCTGACGTCCCGGGGAACAGTCTCATTAGCCAACTGGCCTAGGCAACAGTTCACGGAGCGATGGTCGAAAGTCATGGTCGAAGATCACAGGCCCTTATGACGCACATCACAGACCGGACGGTCATGCGACGGCAGAATCGGAACGACCACTTCGCAAACGACCACTTCTCAAAGGAGTAAGGCCATGGCTTCCACTGCCACCCCCGTCAAGCCGGAATTGCTGCGGACGCTTCCTTCCGATGCCGCACGCCAGATTCAATGGCGATTTGCCGACCGTTACGACCTGCAGATGCTGGTGCAATCGGCACGAGCGGTGGCCCGCGGTCCGGTGGCGCGGCTGGTGGCCAACGGCGGCCGAAATTCGCATGAGTGGACACCGGCCAAGGCCGAACTGCTGGAGGCGTTCGATACCTCCGGGATCACGGCCGTCTTCATGGAGCCCGAGCAGGGCGGATTCATCGCGGGCCCGAAGAACCTGGCGCTGGCGCTGGTGGCGTTTGAACTGGCATGGGTGGACGGTGGGGCCGCAACCGCGAGCCTGGCCGGTTGTCTCGCCTTGGCTCCGATTCACGAGCGGGGCACGCCCGAGCAGCAAACCAAGTACATGCAGTTGGCCGCGCCGCCTCAGGCCGGAGAGGATCGCAAACCCTGGCGGGGCGCATTCTGCCTGACCGAGCCCATCCCTTACGTCGGCGTGGATACCGGCATGCTCAATGGAAAAATCCGCATCGCAGAATGGAAACAAGGAGAAGAGCCAACTCTGCAAGTGGAAAAGCGTGGCCGCTTCATTACCAATATAGGGTTTGCCAATTTTGTGACGGCGGCGGTGGATTCGGGCGATGAGCGGATCAAGGGAAGCTGCATGGTGATCCTGGAAGAAGGCGATCCCGGAACATTCGATCGCGGCACGCCCACGCGAAAACTGGTGCATCAGCTTTCTTCGACCGGCGATCCGATTTTCAGCTTGCGCATTCCGGCGAGTAGAATTGTCGGCGGCTACGAGGTGAAAGATGGTGTCATCGTGCCGCGCTACAACCACAGCGAGGTGATTGAAGCCGTGTTCCGGCGGACGCGGGTAACCGTGGGCATCATGACGGCGGCGAAATTGCTCTCCGCGGTCGAACCGGTGATACGGTATCAGCGCGGGCGGTTCCGTGGCGCGGAGACGGCGACGCCAGGATCTGTGCGTTATGAACTCGGGCTGCAGGCTCGCGAAGACGCGCTGCACCGGCTGGTGGATGTGTGGGCGACCGGCGAGGCCGGAGCGTCGCTCGGATTTGCGGCGGCGCGGGCGTTTGATGAACTGGATCCCTTGGAGCGCGAGGCTGACAAACTGCTGGCGGCGCAGGGCGTCACCACGGCCAGGGCGCGGGCTAAGCTGCAACGTGCCGCGTCGGAACGAGCGGCGGATCTCGTCCGCTTGCCAGGCGGCCTGCCTGCCAACGACGCCAAACGAGCGCAACTGGAATCCGATCCGCTTCTGCGTTTCGTTCTTTTGGACTCGCTGGCCGACGTCCTTTGTCCCGCCACCAAGCTGTGGAACACCGGCTGGGGCGCGCAAATGATGCGCGAAGCGGTCAGCCTGATGGGCGGGTACGGCATCACGGAAGACTGTCCGGGCTTCCTCGGCAACAAGTGGATGGATGCGCAATTGGAAGCGACCTATGAGGGACCCGAAGCTGTGCAACGGCGGCAACTCTCCATCACCATGACCAACCCGCTCTTCCTGGCGCAGTTTAAGGTGTGGATCAAGGAGATGCGCGGGATCGCGAGTGAGCGTCCCGGCACCGGCTCATGCGCGCTGGCAACGGCCATGGGAATGTGGCTGTGGACGCTGGAGCGTTTGCAGGGCAGCACCGATGCCGACGGCGGCCGTCTGTACCAGAGCGCGCGTCAGGGTGTGACGTTTCCACTGGCCGACGCGCTCTGCTGGTTGCTGGCGGCGCGCTGCCAGATTCTCGACGCGCTCGAACTGGAGCGGCGTGGAGCGAGCGACCCGGCCGTTGCTGAAGGGCTAGCCGGCCTGGTGAACTTCATGACCGACCTGTGCCACGTGCAGTCGGCGCGGGCTAGTGGAGAAGTGGCCCGCATCTGTGCTGAGTTGGTGTTCGGATACAACCGTCACCCGGCGTGGGACGAAGCGGGATACCGGGGCTGCTATCAACAGGACGAGTTGGATTCTCTCGAGGGCATCATTCCGGGCATTGGTTCCTACGGCCTGGATGTCATCGGAAGCGATGGCTCGCATCCGAAGAAAGCTGGTCCGTGTGCGAAGTGCAATGGAGCCGAGCAGTTTCTCTCGCTGCAGACGAAGCTCTCTACTTGCCTCACGGGCTGCCGGCTATCGAAGGACCGGGCCGCCGAGGCGATTTCGAAGCTCATGATTCCGGAGGCGCTGGACTACCCGGCATGAGCGCTCGTGGCGCAAGAGCGGTCCGTATCAGGGCATGCCTTCAGGCATGCCGGAAGTGCTGCGTTAGGAGAGCGCCTTCAGGCGCTGAGGGCAGAGATTGGAGTTTCACGACAGGCTCATGAGCGCCACTCCCCAAGAACCGACTCCTGCGATCGACCGCCAAGAGATGACCGTCGACATCGCCTGTGTGGGCTTCGGCCCCGCGATGGGTGGCTTTCTGACGATGTTGAGCCGCAGCTTGCTGAATGCGGATGGGTCGGTGCGGCTGGAGAGTACAACATCTCCGGGCTTGCCTTTGCAGGTAATCTGCTACGAGCGCGCCGACGGACTGGGGTTCGGAGTCTCGGGCGCGGTCACGCGGGGCCGTGGGATACGCGGCAGTTTTCCCGGCGTAGATCTCACCGAGATTCCAATGGCGGCGGCGGTGAAGAAGGAGAAGCTCGTATACCTGCTCGATCCCATACGGGCAAGCCGACGCTCCTTGGCATTCAAGGCTGCCGACCGCGTGCTGCGCTCGCTTGGCTTCGTGTTCGGGCTGAAGCATGAGGCCTTCGAACTGCCTTTTACCCCACCGTTCATGCTGAAACACGAGGGCCTGGTGCTGTCACTTGGCCAGTTCAACCAGTGGGTGAGCGATCAAGTGGCAGCGTCGGGCGTGGTGCAAATCTGGCCGGGTATGCCGGTCGCCGAGCCACTGATTGAAGGAGACGGGGTTGCGGGTGTGCGGCTCGCAGATCAGGGGACCGATTTGCAGGGGCATCCCGAGGCAGGGTTCACTCCGGGCATGGACCTGCGCGCTGCGCTGACGGTGGTGGGCGACGGTCCGGTGGGAGCGGTTGGTCGAAAAATCGACGCGCATATTGGAATGCCGGAAGGGCACGGGTTGCGCGAATGGGCGCTCGGCATGAAGATGGTGATCGAACTCCGCGAAGATAGCGGGCTGGAGCCCGGCACTGTCTTGCATACCATCGGGTTTCCGGAGCCGGAAATTTTCGGCTTTCTCTACGTTCATCCCGAAAGGCTGGCTTCGGTTGGCATCTTTGTTCCGTCGTGGTTCCGCAGTCCGGTGCGCACGGCATATCGCTACCTGCAGCACTTCATGCTGCATCCTTATTTATGGCGTTATCTCGAGGGCGGAACCCTGAAGTCGTGGGGAGCGAAGTCGCTGCAGGAATCGGGCCGCCAGGGCGAGCCCTATCTCGCAGGCAACGGCTACGCCCGCATCGGTGAGGGCTCGGGAAGCACGAATGTGCTGGCGGGATCGGGAGTAGATGAAGCCTGGACCACAGGGGTGCAACTGGCGGAAGCGGTCATCGAGCTGACGGAGCAAAAGCGTGCGTTCACTCGCGAGAACCTGGAAGCAACTTACGTGCGGCGGCGGCGCGAGAGCTGGGTCGATGAGGAGTCGAAGATCGCGGCCGAGTCGCGCAACGGATTCCAGACGGGCGTCTTCACGGGAATGATCGGCATGGCCGTCGCGGGCTTGACCGGCGGCCGTATCACGCCAGCCTCTCGTCGAGCGCCGAGCGGGCTGCTCTCGCTTGAGGATGCGTACGGATCGCGGATTTCGCCGGCCGAACTGAAGCAGATGCAGGAGGAATGCACCGCCAAGGGCACTTCGCTGCACGACCAGATCATGGATCGCTGTGGTTGGCCGCAGATTCCGATGGATGGCAAGCTGCTCATCTCACACCAGGACGCGCTGCTCATGGGCGGAGGCGTGCAGGCATCGCCGGGCTATCGGAATCATGTGGTCTTTCGTCGTCCGGAACTCTGCCGCGCATGTGAAACCAAGTTGTGCGTCGAGATGTGTTCGGGGCAAGCGCTCACCCGCGGCGAAGGCGCAATGCCTGCCTTCGATCGTGAGAAGTGTGTTTACTGTGGAGCGTGCCTGTGGAATTGCGCGGCCGAGGGCGACGACGCGAAGGGAAACATCGAATTTAACGCAGGCGCGGGCGGGCTGCACTCGACGCTGAACTGATGGCTGCGCGATGATTCATATAATGGAGCGACGGGCGTCTCGCCCGTCCCGCCGGGCTGGGACGCCCGGCGCTCCACCGGCAAACGCGAATTGCTAGCTTGACACGACTCGAATGACAAACGGATATCACATTGTGGTCTGCGGCAGCGTTGTGCCCGACCCGCTGCAAACGCTGGAGCCGGTTCAGACCCCAACGGGTCCCGCGCTGAAGAACGAAATGATGCTTCCCGCCGTGCTCGATCCCTGGGCGGCTCATGCCCTGTATGAAGCTGCCAACCTGGCATCCAAGGCCGCGGGCAGCGATAGCAAAGTTTGGCTGGTGAGCGTGGGACCGAAAGCAAAGCTGCAGCAAGTGATGATGACGATTGCGCAGAAAGTGAGCTTTGAACTGGTTGCGGTCGATTCGAGCGCCAGCGGTTTTGCCGATGCGCACTCGACGGCCGCGCTTCTGGCGGAAACCATCCAGAGTATCCCCGGTCTCGATCGCTTGCGCTTGCTCGTATTCGGCGGCTGGGAATCGGCTTCGCGAGGCGCGAGCGCCACCATGCAGTTGGTCGGAGAGCGGCTCGGGATTCTCGATCAGTTTCAAGGGGTGGATCAACTCAGTGTTCAAGCGGACGGTTCGTTCGAAGTTTTGGAGCGGATCGAGGGCGGGCGTCATCAGGTTTCGGTGTGCCCGGGTCCGCCGGCTTTGTTCGGCTGGGCGACCGGCAATCTGCCGGAACCTCGCAACAATCCTCAGGTGGGGATGGCGAATATGCGCACGGTGATGCCGGCGCTGCAGCGGGCGAAGTCCGTGCCGCTGCCGGCCGGTGGGTTGCATTTCCTGAGCGCAAGCCCGCCTAAACAACAGCGCCAGACGCGCGTGGTTAAAGACCTGTCGGCCGAGCAGACCGCGCACGAGATTGCGGAATGGATGGGGAAGTAACCGACAAAATCCGGAGATCAAACTCTGATGTCACAAAGCATCTTATTTCTCGCGCACGTTTCGGAAGCTGGCAACACGCTCCCAAAAGTGTCGTATGAAGTTCTGGGCGCTGCTTTGAAGTTGACGAAGCAACTGGGCGCGCGTTTGACCATCGGTTTGATCGGCGCGAACGTGGCGGCTGTGGCGGAAACGGTTGCCGCGGCCGGAGCCGAACGAATCCTTGCAGTGGCAGGGCCTGACTTCGCCAGCGCGCGCTACGCGAGCGATGCGGCGGCGGCGGAAGCGCTCTGCCGGGCAGCGGAAGCCGAACTGATTCTCGCGCCCGCAACTTCACGGTTCATGCGCGTTCTGGCCGGAGTGGCGCATCGGTTGAATGGATGTGTGGACACGCATGTGACCTCGCTGGAATCCGTCAACGGCGAACTGCGGGCTACGCGCTGGCACTATCGCCAGCGCATCGAAGCAGTCATTCGGCGCGACGCGCGGCCTTGGATTGTGTTGCTCGAGTCTGGTTGCGAAGCGGCCTGGGGTAACGCGGCATCGGCCGCTGCAAGTGGCCAGGCCAAGGTCGAACAGATTCCGGTAACACTCCCGCAAGCGGCCACAAGAACGGTCGTCAGCGGCGCCCGCGCTCCAAAGAGCGACGCACAAACCATCCGCCCCGACGCCGACTTGTTATTTGTCGCGGGCGCGGGCTGGACCAAGAAGCAGGCCGACGGAAAGACCCATATCGATCAAGCTGAAACGCTAATTCTTGACTTCCTTCGCGCCTCGGGCGCATCACTAGGCGGCAGCAAATCGCTAGTCGATCAAACCGGAGAGAGTCAGGCGGTGCTCGGTTTCATGACCCATCTGAACCAGGTCGGCCAGACCGGATCGACGCCGCGCCACCCCAAGGGTTTGTCCGCTTGTTGCCATGGCGAGGAGCCCCATGTCGTGGGCTGGCGGTTCATCAACGAGCGCCGTGCGGTGAATCTCGACCCGAACTGCGGATGGGCACGAGGAAAAGCGGACGTGCTTTATGTAGCCGATGCCTTTGAAGTGCTGGCGAAATTGAACGCACTTCTCACCCAGAGAAGCCGAACCAGCCCCGAGGCCGTACTTCAGCCCTGACCTACGCGGCCTCGCGCCTCTTCGATGGGGATTAGGGAGAGAGATTAAGGTTTGATTCCCAACTGCCAGAACAGAAATGAATACATGTCCGTCCTCTCTTCGATTTGCTTGACGACTGGCTTGCCCTGGCCGTGTCCAGCTTTGGTGTCGATCCGCAGCAGAATCGGCCGCTCTTTGCTTGAGCCGTTCTTGGCCTCGGCTTGCATGAGCGCGGCCATTTTCTTGGCGTGCATGGGATCCACTCGGGTATCGGTGTCACCCGTCATAAAAAGGATAGCGGGATACTCCTGACCCGGCTTCACGTGGTGATAAGGCGAGTAAGCATAGAGCCAGTCGAACTGCTTGGCATCGTCGGCCGAACCGTATTCCGGGATCCAGAGCTTGGCGATCTGGAAGTTCTGATAGCGCAGCATGTCGAGCAGCGGAACCTGGCACACTACCGCGCGGAACAGTTCGGGGCGTTGAGTGATCATCGCGCCCATCAGCAGGCCGCCGTTCGAACCACCGGAGATGGCGAGGCGATCGCGGTCTGTGTATTTCTGTGCGATTAGATATTCGGCGGCGGCGATGAAGTCGTCAAAGACGCTCTGTTTTTTATCGAGCATGCCGGCGCGATGCCAGTCTTCGCCGAACTCGGAACCGCCGCGCAGGTTGGCGACCGCGTAAATACCGCCGTGCTCCATCCAGAGAAACATACTGCGGTCAAAAGTCGGAGTCATCGAGATGTTAAAACCGCCGTAGCCGGTCAACAATGTTGGGTTCTTGCCGTTCCTCTCGATTCCCTTTTTGCTGACGACAAACATCGGAACTTTCGTGCCGTCTTTCGAGGTGTACCAGACTTGCTGCACGTCATAGGCGGAAGGATCGATGGAGGGCGCGTCAACCTTGGCCCAGAGCGCGCTTTTCACATCGGTTAAATCAACGCGGTAGATCGATGGTGGCACGGTGAAGGACTGGAATCCGAAAAAAAATTCGTTGCGATCATAGCGGCCGGAGGCGCTGAAAACGGCTCCGATGGCCGGCAGCGGAATGTCGGCGAGTTTCTTGCCGTCGAGCCCGAACAGCTTGAGTTCGGAAGTCACATTGTGTTCGTACTGCGCCAGGAGCTTGCCGCCAGTCACGCTCGCACCTTGCAGGACAGCGTCAGTCTGCGGAATCAGTTCTTTCCAGTTTTCGCGCTTGGGATTGGTTGCGTCGGCGACAAAGACGCGAAAGTGGGGCGCGTCTTCGTTGGTGGTGATGTAGAGCTTGCCCGCAAAGAAGTCGGCGTCGTAAAGAAAATCTTTGCCGGTCGTGATTTCGAGCGGAGGATGTTTCGATTGCAGATCTTGCAAATACATCTCCGTCTTGGTCCAGCCTTCGCCAACATTAATCAGCAGCCAGCGGTCGTCTTCAGAGAGAGTGACGCTCGGAACGTCCTGCGGCTTGCGGCCTTCTCCGAAGATCAGTGGATCATGGGCGGGATCGCTTCCGAGTTGGTGGTAGAAAACCTTGACGTGGTAGACCTCTTCTCCGTCCGGCACCTCGCCTTTTTTAGGATGGCGAGTGTAGTAGAAAGCGGAGCTGTCCTTCATCCACGCCACGCTGGCGAAGCGGGTGCGCTCGATGGTATCCGGCAACACTTTGCCGGTCGCGCTCTCGACGATATGGAGAGTGCTCTCTTCCGATCCGCTGGCGGAGGTTCCGTAGGCCACGTACTTTCCGTCTTCGGCTGCAAACCACCAGTCGAGCGCGACGGTGCCGTCGGTGGACATTTTGTTCACGTCAACCAGCACGCGGTCTTCTCTGTTCAATCCGTCGTTTAGTCCGCCGTTCGCGCCCTCGAGCACATAAAGGATGGGCTGGTTCTGGGTGCCCTCGCGGCGGGTATGGAAGTAGTACTTGCCACCCATCTGCGGAGCTCCGACGGTGCCAATCTCCAGCAATTGCGAGAGACGCGCATTGATCTTGTCGCGTCCAGGAAGCGGATCAAGGATGGCGCGCGTGTAGCTGAGCTCCTGCTCGACATAGAGCTTGGTGTCGGGATCGTTCGGGTCTTCCAGGTAGCGGTAGCGGTCGACGATTTTGTGTCCTTGGACGGTGTCCTCGACCGGAGCGACTTTGGCTTTCGGAGGACCGGCCAAACCGGAAGGAGCGCTGGCATCTTCGGCCGGGGAATCCTCCGCATAGACGAGGGCAACCACACCGATGAGAAGAATCAGGAAAAAAGTCAGCAAACGCGGACCTCCCAGCATAAGCACCTCACGCCTTTGTGGACAAAGCGCCGAGGATTAGGTTAGCAGAACCGTGGCCCGATGGACGCGTCCACTCGGCAAGATCGACGGCCTTCAGTGATCTGGGTACTCGGAACCGGCATCCGTAGTCTGGAGACTGAAGTCTGGAGACTGACGCTCTCCGATTCGGTGGAGACGATGGTCGTTCGACTTTAGGAGGAGGCCCAATGGGCGCGTTTGAATGGACGGAAACGTACGCTGTAAAGGTCGCAGGATTTGACCGCCAGCACCGGACTTTATTCCGCACGGTGAACGAGCTGAATGAAGCACTGCATGCGGGCCACGGCAAGGACGTTGTCGGCAAGGTTTTGCAGGGCTGATTGCGTACACGGCGAGCCATTTCGCCGAGGAAGAAGCTGCGATGGAGAAAACCGGGTACCCGGACCTCGCGGCGCACAAGGCTGATCACAAAGCGCTGGTCGAGCAGGTGCTCAAATTTCAGAAGGACTTTGAGGCCGGCAAACCAGGCGTGACCATATCGCTGATGCCGTTTCTGCAAAAGTGGCTGTGCAATCACATCATGCAGAGGGACAAGAAGTACGGACCATTTCTGAACGGGAAGGGAATCCACTAGCACGCCGCAGGACGAAGCTGGCGAACTGCGGAGAGCCTGGAAAAAGAGACGGAACGCGGAACGGGCTGGTGAGGTTTAGGCCGGCGGCGGAAAAGCGGTTGGTTGCGGAAGGCAAGCAGGGAAAACTCTTCGGCGAAGGATGCGCCGCTGGTGTTGGTGCGTGTTCCCAATCGCGGTCACCTCTGATATGATTTTTCTGGACAACCAGCACGCTGGCAGCGTGCCTCCACTCCTCAGTAGCTCAATGGCAGAGCATCCGGCTGTTAACCGGAGGGTTGTAGGTTCGAGTCCTACCTGAGGAGCCATTCTTTTATCAGTTTACAGACACCTTCCCTTTTGACTGTCCAGCTATATTCAGCAAAACCCCAGTGGATTTTCGCCGCTGCCGTTTATTGCGCAGCGCGAAAATCGCGTCGGTGCGAGCCTCAATCGCCCTGCTTACGCTATCCGGGATATGGTCCATGTAGACCTCAGCGGTGGTTTTGATGTGTTTATGGCGCAGGATAGCCTGAGCGTCCTTCATAGTACCGTGCTTTTGGAGGTCAGTGCCCAATGTGCGCCTGAAGACTTGGAACGTACAGAGCTTCCGGGGAATGTCGAGAGCATCCGTGATGGGCCATACCTTCCATTTGAAAAAGTTCTTGGCACGAAAAGGAACGGCATTGCCTTTGTTCCCGAGGTGCCCTTTTGTTGGGAACATGAGGCCATCAGGTGAGGTGTCCGGACAAGCTTGGCGCCAAGCTTCGATGTAGGGGCGCACACGCTGGGGAATGGGGATACGGGCGCGACTATCTTCGGTTTTTACCTTTCCTTCGTACAGTTTCCCTTCATAGGCAGTGTCATAAACGACAAAGTGGTCAAAAGCATATGACTTCCAGGTAAGTCCGAGGTCCTCGCTCGTACGAGGTCCACAGAAACACCCGACCGCAAGGAGCGCCCTATCGCGGGGGTGCAGGATGCTGTCGATCAAGTCGAGAATCATCTTCGGTTCGATCTTCGGCCTTTTCACCGTCCGGGTGTCGGGCATGAGGAGATCCTCAGCGGGATCTTCGATGATAAATTTCATTTTGCGGGCTGTACGGAAAATCGCCTTCAAATTAGAAAAGGCATGCCGAACAATTGAATCCGAGAACTCCTTCGCCAGCTTGTTGAGGTGCACCTGAAGTTCGAACGGGGTCACTTCCTCCAGGGAACGATCTCCAAAGTACTCCACCAGGTAACGATTGATTTCATAGGTGGTCTTGTCCTTCGTGGCCTTGTGCCAACGGCCCTCCCGCATCGGAAGGTAACGATACTTGACGAACCAACTGAACGTCGTCTTCGGATCTGGCCGTTCGCTCGACTGCTGTGGCCCGAGTTCCTCCGCGATCAAAGACTTGAGCCTCTCCTTAGCCTCCCATTTTCTGAGATTGCCAACGCGACCCAGCGGAACGGAAGCTTGTCTTCGCTTTCTTTCACCAGTTACGGGATCCGTCACATAGCGCCAGAAATTTCCATAGATCTGCTTGCCATGTTCGGTAATCCAGCCATTTTGATGACGAGGACGTGCCATGGGAGGTGCTCCAATAAACTTCAGGCTGCAAGTATATATCTCATGCGCGTCTGCGGAGCGAGGATGAGTCCTTCAAATGATCGGTGATAAATTTCTCTAGATCGGCCCGCCGAAAGCGAAGCATCTGCCTTCCAGTTGGTCCGGTGCCTAACCGCACTGCAGGGATGCGAGGATGCCTACGAGTAGCGTGCATTTGCACCCAATCAATAGAAACACCTAACCACTCGGCCACTTCGCGAGAGTTGAGTAAGCGTTCAGAGCTGCTTGGAAATGGTTGTGTCGGCAGAATCGACCGAGGCTGGGTTGACATAGTGTCCTCATTAATCACATGTTCTCAAGATGAAATACCGTCCTCAATTCAGACTCTTGAACGGCCAGCTTGCCTCAAGGCGGTCGTGCAATTGAGTGTCTGCGCGCCCCGCTCACGAGGCAGCTTAGGGGGCACGGCGGTTCGGATAACGTCGGGATCATCCTTGACGAGCTTGCGCACCGTCCCCTTGCCCAAAGCCCACAGTTTCGCGAGGTCGCTATCGCGGTAGTGTTTTTCGGCGAAGCTAGTATCAAGAGGCAGATAGCGCTGCTCCAGAGCAGGTGCCGCCTGGCTCGGGTTCTGGATTGACTTTTTGCCAATTGACTCTGCGCCCATTGTTGCCTTCCCGCGTGAAACTATCGTCGACTCTGCTGGTCAAGATCAGAAGCCCAAGCCTATGCCCATCCCCATACCCAGATCCTTTTCTGGCTGTTGTGACCTGGCAGCCTCCTGCTGTAACGGTGCAATCGCCTGTTCCGGCTTGTATGCGCTCTGGTGTGAGACATCGTGGCCAAGGGCCTGCGGCAGCTTTTCACGGTCGTTTGTGAAAATCTGCGCGTCCCACTGCCCTCGCGAGACCGACACATACGCCATGCGGCGATTGAGCAAGTCTTTCGCCGCAAGGTCCGTATCCACGTGAATCAGTACGCGTTCCGCTGTCTGGCCTTGGCTCGAATAGCTGGTAACGGCGTAGCCGTGGTCGAGATGCGGATGACGCTGAGGCTCGTAGTTCACACTGCGACCGCTATCGAGCTTCAGTCGCATCGCTCCGTCCGACGAGATGTTTTCCACTGTGCCCAGTTCACGGTTCGCAATCTTCAACTCATGATTGGGCGCGGTGAACTGGATGCGATCTCCAACAGAGAAGACCTTCTCTTCCTCGCTATACACCGCCACGCCCATCTGGCGGCGAGGGTCATAGGTCGTTTCACCTCCATCGACGCGCAGCACCGTGAGCCGATTGTTTTGCGCGTCGATGCCCGTTACGCGCGTGTATTCGCCCTTCGCAATGCCGGTCTCCCGCGAACGGCGAGAGTAGCGCAGAATGTCGTTCACTTGGTATTGCTGCGCCCAAGAACGATCGGCGCCGGTCATCTCCTGACGCGGCACCAGCGTTTGGACGGAGTACTCGTCTCTGCTCACTATGCCGCGCGACTGCAATTCAACACGGATGCGCTGATTGATCTCTGTGCGTGACACATTGTCCGACGATACCACCAGCGTACTTTGCGGCGACTTGGCATACTCGCGCGCAATGGCCCTGATGCGCTCCTCGTACCCGTTCACTTCATGTACGCGGCCTTGCCTGTCAAGACTGTCGATGGCCGCGCCAACCTGACCATGAGCCAATTGCTCGACAGCCTGCTTCAGCTCCGGGTCTTTCTGCCGCACAATCTCTTCGAGCCTCATCGTCCGCATTCCGACTTCCTGAAGCTGTGCGAAAGGACGGCCCGCTTCGACCGCTTCATGCTGCCGCGTGTCGCCTACTAGCAAAACCCGGTCTCCCGCATCAAGCCGTTCCATGAACTCGTGGATCTGGCGAGTCGAGGCGAGCGAAGACTCGTCGAGTACATAGAACCTCCTCTCGCCTGTGTCCGGCTGTTCTCCCCGTGCAAGATGGCGTTGCAGCGTCGAGGTCTCGATGCCCGCCTCGGCCAGTTTCTGCGCAGCGCGTGAGGTGGGAGCAAAACCTTCGACCTTGTAGCCTTCGGCCTCCGCTCCTTCCCGGATTACGGCCAACGTTGTTGTTTTGCCAGTACCGGCGATTCCATCCAAGCCAACGATCTTCTCGCGGCTCACAAAAATATCATCGACCACTCGGAGCTGTGCCGGACTCAACTCCGTATGGCGGTCCTCGATTGCAATCCGCAGCGGAGGCGAAACCAGCATCGGATCGCGGTAGGTACGCTGATTGCCGCTCTGCATACGTCCGACGATCTCCTGCTCCATGCGGACCATTTCAGCAGTGGTATAGAGAGGTGCAGCACGCCCTTCTACATGACCAACGGCAAGAAACTCTCCGCGCTGGACACGCTGCGCAAATTCATGCCGCACTTGCTCGTAGGTTGCTTGCGCCATGCTACGACTTATCGCTGCCTGTAAAATGCTTCGCTCATCCTGTACGGCAGAGCGCTCGAAGACATGATGGCGGGCATAGGTGACGGCCTGCTGTTCAGTCTTGTCCGAGCGGGGTGTGTGGAGCTGCGTATGCTCGCGTGCCTGGGCTACAACGCGATCCGCCTGATGGCCGTGCCGTGCAGCCAGTTCGCGGTGCCGCTGCAATACCTCTTCTGGCGAACGAATCTCCTTGCTGTCCCGCGTA
Source organism: uncultured Acidobacteriaceae bacterium (assembly GCA_963797885.1). Lineage (GTDB taxonomy): Bacteria > Acidobacteriota > Terriglobia > Terriglobales > Acidobacteriaceae > Acidiflorens. The sequence continues at coordinate 45,433 of CAWCRQ010000084.1, forward strand.
CGATGAGCAGCAACCTGAGCCGCACCCGCACCTTCTCTTCCAATCTCCTCCAAGTGACTCTTGATCTGTTCTCGCCTCGGACTGGATGCATTCAGATATTCCTGCGTGTAGCCCCTGATTTCCGGCTGGCCGTGCTGGCCGCGTTCGATCTCATAGCCCAGCCTCTGCAGCCGTATGGCAAGCTCGGACCGGTACACACTCGTTGCATATTGTTGCGATTGGAAAAGGCTGCGCTCCTGAAGCGCCCGCGTTTGGCCGTTCTCGCGTTCGGTCACATTAAAGATGACGGCATGAGTATGAAGTTGTGGTGCGGCATACCCATCTACCGGGCGGGCAGTGTCGTGCTCAAAGGTGGCGGCAATGAACTTGGCCGTCGTCTCCGCCGCGTGGATATTGCCGATGCGCGCTTGCGTATACCGCTCCAATTCGCCAAGTGCTACGCGGACACTTTCGCGGTGCTCCGCACGCACACGCGTATCGCCGCCCACAAGCGCGGTGAGCGAGACGGATTTCGGCGCGGAGAATGTTGCATCCCACCCGGCGCGATGTTCGACGCTAGTGATTTCCTTGCCGTACTCGTTCTCGTAGGATCTTGCCGGCTGGTGCTTGACGAGTTGCGCACCGCTTTCAGGATGCTGGCCTTCGCTCAACCGAGCGAATCCTTCGGCTCCAACGGAACCGCGCAGTCCCCACTCCTGGGCGAGCCTTCCCTGCCACTCGCTATGCACCTGCGCGTCACGGCTCCAGTAGTTCTGCTTCTCCGACACAAACTCACGCGCATGGTAGGTCAGCGCCTGCCCTGCCGACAACGCTTTGGAGATGGTCAACATGCGATTCAGCTCTGCAATCTCGCTGTAGTATCTAGTTTCTGCTTCCGACTTAGACTAACTAAGTGTAGAAATAGATGCTCGCTTTTGTACTATTTGTTTGTGTGTTAGTCAAGGTTTCATGTGTGGATAACTCATGTGTCGGCCTTTGTCTCGATCTTTACACTAGTGATTCGACTTACAATAGCAATCCGAATCGGTGGCCTGAAAGCAACTCCTAGCAGCAATGTCCATCGGGGACATAGCAGGGCCAAGGCGCTAGATATCGTCGTCTCTTAGACGGTGTTCAACGGGAACAGGAAAGGCCTGTCATCTGTGAGGCGAAGCCGACATATACAAGAAGGGAATACTTGACCAGAAAGCGGGGGAATAAAGGGCTAGTTACAATGTCTCGTCAAGGACGTTGACCTAAACTTCATGTGCGCACTTCGCAACCATCAAAGTCGCTATTTGGGGTCATGCAAGAGAGAAGACAAGTACCGTCTGTTCGGATTGATTGAATTTCTTGAGATTAGAGCCGCGATCAGTTCAGTCGATCACTGCGATTCGTCCCAGTATTCAGTCTTCTCATTCCCCTACGTTTGCCTCGATGTTCAGGGAAGGATCAACTGCCTTTTGACAGGCTCTTCGGAAGGCTAGAAGGAGGCGTCTTCGCCTCCGGTTGCGGTTTCGAATCCACCGGCTGAACTGCGGCGGAGAGTGGCGGGATAGTCGCCGAGCGCGACGACTTATCGCGGTTGGTTTCACCTGCCAAAAGGATTTGGTTGGCTTCTGCATTGCGACGGATCCGGCGAGCCTAATTGACCCATGTTGGCAGGGGCTTGTGGATCAATATTGAAGAGGGCCTTTTTGCGAGCCAATTGACCCCAGATGCCGTACTGATCCGCCTTCCAATTCCGCTGGAAATCCGAAGGCGATACCAACCCTTGCGGGTGGCGTCGGGGCATCAGTCTGATGCCCACTAAGTTGGTCCTTCAGTGCGAGCATCGAAGAATCAAAACCAGGGTTGCAGCCAAGCCTTTGAGGGCCGGTCTACGCCGTCACTGCTGGACACGCCGCTCATGGCAAGAATTCTCTTCAAGGAACTGTTCTAGCTCGACTCAATTCACCCGTATTGGCGAGTCCTTCTCGATCCCGTGCCAGTCGTCTTCTATTGAGATTGGAGTGAGGTGCAGGGTGGGCACTTGATCCGTTGCCGAGATCACATCGCCGTCGATCATCGGCGCGCGTTTCGGGCCTGGGGCCGTCTTGAATAGCCACTTTACCTGGGTCGTCGAACCGGGTTGGTTTTGCCTCGTGGCCAGATAAGCGGGCAAATAGTACCGCTGAAGCGGCGGTAATTCCCCGCTCATGCCATTTTCCAACAACGACAGCCGAATGGCTTGAAGAGCACGGCCAGAGGGGCAAGAATCCACCGCCTTGAACGCCGAGGAAAACCAAAGGGAGTCACGGTTCTCTCGCCAGTGGATGGGCGGCGGAATTGGCACGCGATTTTGCTGGGGATTCGTCGGCTTTCAGGTGCTTGATCGACTCGGCATACGCCGACATTTTAATAGAACCTGTGGTTCACATAGCGCTCACGACATTTTGCGCAGTCTATGCGGATTCGCTGTTTGTGGTTTCAGGCCTACTTGCCTGGCAATGACCGGCAATAATAGAGAGGTACAAGATCGAACCTCGTGAGGAAACTGCTCGCCGCATCCTGCGCGTGCTTCTCTCTGAAGGCAGAGAGACTGAACGCCGTTCTGTTAGGCTGCACGGATGCTAAAAGGTTCTTTGCCGGATACGGATAGCCGTGTTGAAAGGGTTGCCCCGCTGGGGCAGAGAGAGACATTCCGAACCTAGCGGGAGGGCCTTTACGGGCGTGGGCGCGGCCTGTCAACGCCCCGGAGCGAAGCGGAGCCGGAGGGCGTTCCGCGCTCTTTGCGGAACGGGGCTTGACGGGCCGTGAGCCGCGCCCGTACGCTCTTCCCGCTTCGGAATGGCTCGGTTTACTGTCGCCGCGAAGCCTAACCGCTGATGCCCGTCCGGTTCTTTCTTCGCGAAGTGTTTCTCGAACGGTCTGCGGAATCGCTGTACGCCTTCCACGGTCACCACGACCGATTTGGCCTTGCTCCTGGAATCAGAGATGTAGCCCTTCGCGTGCAGCCGATCCATTGCGACCCAATCGTACCCCTTCCATGCTCTAGCCACATCTTGGTCTTCCTCGAACGTCGTCAGGGAGAGCAACGCCAGCACCATCTCGTCCACTTTGTCTTGGTCGTATTCCATCGCACATCTGGCGTGGAGTTCGCCGCAAGGGTAGCACAGCACCCCGGGGACTCAGACCACCACCGGACAGACGCCGGACAAAGCCCGGACGCAACATCGGATGCCGCGCGCACGGCGTCAGCGCACCTAATGCTGCATCCTCGCGCAACCCTCGACGGATAAACACGTTTACGCGCATGGCGCGCTACAGCGCCCCGGCGGGAACCTGTTAGCTCCCGCCGTCCCGCAAGTCGCATGTTTTCAATAAGTATCTAAACAGATACCTAAAGTAGCTCGGCAGCTCCCAATTGGGGATGACGTGTCCCCCCTCCACCCGACGCCGTAGGCGGCGCAGCTTTTGACTCTACCCCAGCACGGCACCTTGGGCGGGGCAGGACACCCGGAAACCACCCTCCGGGAGCAACCACGACCTCACCCCTTACCGTGCCGGATTCGCCACACCCCAGGTCAGGATCAGGCGCGGAATCGTCCCCGGAATCAGGACGGGATCGGGCGGCTTATCGAACTCGGATGTGGGCCGGTCTGACGCCCGTAGTCTTTGGGTAACTTAGAGAAAGACTCTTGGCCAATATTTCAGCCGTGCCTCCAAAGAACCTAATTCTGAAGAGGCTGTAAGAACGAATTGAAGAGAGCTTCTCCCTGATCGGCTTGTCTTTTGGCTGAGGAGGCATGTACCTAACATGCCAATGAGGGACTTGCGTCTGAACAAATCGCCTCATCTTGGTCGGGTCAGCTTCGCTCTCGAACATCTCAGTTTGAGCAAACCAATTTGCTGTCAGCACATCGAAATCCATGATGTAGCGAAAATTTGCGCAATGCTTGAATGACAGGAGCTTTGCCTTTCCTGTTGAGTCCGCGCAAAACAAGAACTCAATTCGAGTAGTATTAGCTCTGCCTTTTGACAAAGAGACCTTTATGCTTACCAGATTGTCGTCATGGAGGTTTAGACTTTCAGCTCCCCTGGACTTATTTTTGTCGGCCTTTCTCACTTTCAACTCTCCCCAATATTCGTTGCTTTGCGCTTCTATATACGCCCAAAGGCACGTCTGCAATCCTAGAAAGCAGGTACGAGAGGAATCCACCAATACTCAGCCGCAATGTAACCCGTCCACCCGATTACAGTTGTCCAAGTCAGTACCTGGATTGTTTTTCCGCACGGGAGAGTGATCTTTCTCGTCTCAGGAACCTTGAGCCTCAACTTGTCCTGGATGCACCGCATGATGCGGCTAGGGGGACTGTCAGATCGACCAACTTCGCAAGGCTGGAGCGACGGAATTAACAAGCATCCAGAAAGGCCGTTACACCACCAGTTCACATGCAAACCCTTATGTGGATCTCTCTCTATACGAAACCCGCAGCCCGCGCCACAGTCGTACGTCTTGCCCAAACCACTTGGGTCTGTGTCATTTATCGGAGAGTTGTGGACATATCGGTAGAAGTCCAAATCGTCTGAACGGAAGCTGTCGGGGTCTTCGCTGATGAACCTGCCGCTGGTTGGGTTGTAGTATCTGGCGCGGTAGTAGTCGATTCCTGTTTCTGGGTCGAACTCGCGGCCAGTGAACTGGAACGGATTGCGGACCGTGCCCGTAGAGTTCGTGAGGTTTCCGAAGGAATCGTAAGTATATGTGTTCGCCAGCGCGCCAGCCGAACTACTCAATGATGTGATCGACCCCAGAGCGTCCGCCTCATAGTAGTCCGTCGTGCTGCCGCGCAGCTCTGCCAGCGTCTCATCGATCTCTTGCGTCGGCGTGTAGCGCGCCACCTCACTGCCCGATGCATTGACCGTCTCGGTGAGATTAGCGCCGTCGTAGACAAAGATGCCGGTGAAGGTCGGCGAGGATTTGTAGATGCGCCGTCCAAAGGGATCGTACTTGAAGGCCACCGTCCCCGTGCCGGGCACGACTGCCTGTATCAGTCGGTTCTCGAAATCCCAGGAGTAGGATTTGCCGGAGGGATCGGAGAGGGTATTGCCGTTTGCGTCGTACGTGTAACTCCCGTTCGACGTTGCCGTCAGTTCGTTCGACGTGTTGTAGCTGTAGCTGGGCACACTCAGAGAACTCAGCCTATTCCCCACCGCGTCGTAGCTGAAGCTCTCCTTGGTACTACCATCGTGGGTTACCTGCAGCAGTTCGTAAATTGCGTCGTAGCCGTAATTCCATGTGGTCCCGTTGAGATAGTTGGTCTTACTCGTCCGGTTGCCAGCGAAATCGTAGGTGTAGCTGGCCCCGTCAAGCGTCGCCGATCCCGCCTGATGCAGCACGCTCAGCAGGTGCGATACGGAATCGTAATTGTAATTCGTGTTGACGCCATTCGGACGCGTCAACTGCGTCCTCCGGCTCAACGCATCGTAGCCGAAGCCGAACTGCCCGGTCAGCGAATTTGTCAGCGTCGCCAGCCGGTTCAGCGTGTCGTACTGGTAGGTGTTGGTCGAGCCATCGGGCGCGGTCAGCGACGTGCGGTTCGACGCCGCGTCGTAGGTGTAGCTGTTCTGGAAGTTGTGCCCCGGCAGGAACGTGTATTGCATGCTCGTCCCGATCAGGCCCGAAAAAACGACACCGGTTTTCCGTTCCATTGATCAAAATACCCAATAACGACACCCTCAGTGAGAGCCGGTTGCTGACCGCGCGCGGGAGGCGTCAGTCGGAAGCCCCCCCAAAAATTCGTACGGATAGGAAACGGTGAGGGCATCGGCCCCTAAAGCTCTCGATGAACTCGTGCCGCGCCCCAATAAATCATAGGTGTGCGATTCCAGAAGTTTCCCCTGCGAATCCAGGACCGCCGTGATCCGGGAACCGGCGTCATACTGAAAAGACAGGGTGGTGAGGTCGGGCTTGGTGACCTGCACCAACCGCCCGTAAGTGTCGTAAGCATAGGACGTGGAGATTCCCACACTCGATGTGATTCCCGTCACCAGCGCGCCAGCCCCGCTATAAGAAAAGGTTAGGGTGCGAGACGCGGCGTCTGTAACCGTGGTCAAGCGATTGAAAGCGTCGTAGGCAAGCTGGGCCGTATTTCCGTTGCGATCGCTGATCGACAGCAAATTGCCCGTCGTTCCCGAAAGCATTCTTTTTTCGCCGTTCGCGAAGGTCACTGTCCAATTCGTCCCATCGTAGAGCAATGATGCGCCGCAACTGGCGGGCACCATAGGGAGGTAGGTTGTGGGCGCTACAGGGTTCGCCGCAAAGCCAAACGTCCAATTGTCGCCGTTACCCCGCGAATACTCGATATACCCATTAGTGCCAACATAGATGCTTTCTTCGTAAGTCGAACGCCATCCTGCTCCAAACAGGCCGACACCGCCGGCCGAGATACTGTTCCACCTCCTCGATACCGTCAGGCCACCACCCAAGCCGGGAATGCTGAGGTCGTTCTGGTCTATGAAAGTATTCCCGCTCGATAGATTGATGGGACTCCCGCCCGTACAAGCGTTTTGGCAGCAAGTGGGGCAAGGAGGAGCGTCTGGGCATTGGTAGCCGTTATACCAATACCCTTGCCACCATCCACCTGGAAATCCCGGCGGTGGTGACCATTGCGCACCCGGCGATGGCAGGGGGTCCCCTGCCCAGTAGATGAAACTCAAAACACAACTTGATTGCGCCCACATGGATGTGGTCAAACACCCCATCAGTACGAGTAAAAACAGCGTTCTTCGAGTCATACATTTGCCTCTCTGTCGTCACCTGTCACACTCAAAAGTGCGAGCGTGATCGATGACAAGATTCCGTTCTAGTTGAATCCCTTGCTGCTTCTTGCTCGACAGCCCACTTCTCGAAAAGCGCGAGAAGTTGGGCACCCGCCCCACTCAAGCAAAAGAAGCTTGAGTGGGCCACCGGCCGGATTCAGGAGATCAGGTCACCGGCTCAACGCATCGTAATCAAAGCCGAACTGCTCCGTCAGAGAGTTCGTCAACGTCTCGGCGAGACCCCTCAGTCTAGCGGGACCTTTGACGGAATCTGGAGCCATCGAAGCACCGAGTACGGATAGCCTTCGCAAAGCCCGTAAACGGCATCGCTCTGCCCATCCTGCAACCGATACACGATGATGTCCTTGGCGTCCAAGCAGTTGAAGCCCCTCCATGCGCCGGTCTTCACCACGTACATGAAGTATTCCGAATCCGGTGACCAATGAAGAGGCGTGAGTACATTCTTGCCGTCGAAAAGGGTGCGTGTAGTCTGGCCACCTGCATCGACCAGCACGAACCGGCCCTCGGGATTTCGATAGCTTATCCATTTCCCATCAGGCGACCAACTCGGCCAAGTCCCGGAACCGACTCGCTGCTTTTCCTTCGACCGCAGATCGTAAGTCAACACGACGTCATTCTCTTCGTACACGAACTTGGCGTCGTCAGAGGACCATGAAGGGTTCTTCCCTTCGTGTGAGATCTGCGTGACTTTTTGCCCTTGTTCCTCTACGACGAGCAAGCCCTTAGCACCGGTCTTCTTGTCTCGCCCTTCCAGTAGCAGCCGTTTGCCGTCTTGCGATATCTCCGGATTTCCTTGAACGAACAGATCAGGGTCTTCCCAGAGGACCTTCCCATCCAGTACAGCCCCAAATGCGTGCTTCCCATCGGCCACGATGTCCCCGAAGATTTGTCCGCTGGGACCGTGGAGAGAGGCTCCCCATAGAGGCGGTCCGGGCAGTGTGTAGCTCTGCATCCTCGGTTTTTGCCCAAACACGATGAATTGGAGCCGTCCCGCATCCGCCCAGCCAATCGCCGAGTGACTCTCCCGTTGTCTAAGAACGAGTTCTCGTAGCAGGGCTGTTGGCTTGGATTGCGCCCAACTAAGGACCACTGCACCGAACATCAGAATCAGCCGCATACGAATATTTCTCATGGTGCAGGCCAGAAGTAAAGGATTGGGGGACCGTACCACCGGGTGTGTAGATTAATCCCACATTGGCCAAACAAAGCGCGAATCCAGGTATTGCTGTTCGGCCCGCGGAAATACTTGTACTTCGGCCATGTCAAACTACTAGCTTGGTACGCAGCGGCACTGTTGTCCAAGCAATCCGCAGTGTCACAGTTCGCATTGTCGTTCTTATAGATGACGCGCCCAGTAAACGGGTCCATTGGTTGATTCGTGTTATTCCATCCTCCCATCTTACAGTGAAGGCATTTAGGTGGGTCGGGACCGCCGCTCAGCGAGTGTGTGACTCCGTTACGGTCAACGACCCGTGCCTCACAATGCTTAAATCCAAGAAGTCCCAAATGGTACGTTTCAATTCCCCGGCACCTAACCTCTATTTTGCAACAATCTGAAGCTAGTCCACTCGGATCAACAAAGATCGCAGGATTGTTATTGGCGTAGCGATAGAAGTTAGTGCCGCCGATAAATTCAACTGGGTCTTCACTGAGGAATCGGCCGGTGCTTTCATCGTAGTATCGTGCCCGGTTGTAGTAGACGCCGGTCTCGGTGTCGAACTCCCTCCCAGCGTAGCGATATGGATTAACAGTCGTCCCGCTCGACGCAGTGCGTTTTCCGTACGAATCGTAATTGTAGGTGTTTGTGAGGGTGCCTGACGAACCGCTGAGGGAGGTGGTCGAATCTAGAGCATCACCTTCGTAGTAGGAGGTCGCTCCACTACGCAGCATGGAAAGCGGTTCATCTGTTTCTGGGCCTTGGGCGTATAGCGAAAGCACGTTGCCAGAGCTGTCCACTTCCTCGACGACGTCTGTATCATCAGAGAGGTAATTGGTAGTTCCGCTCGGACTGCTCTTCTGAATTCGTCTCCCGAACGGGTCGTACTTGAACGTCACAGTCCCGGTCCCCGGCACCGCAGCCGAGACCATTCGGTTCTCAAAGTCCCATGTGTAGCTCTTTCCGGTCGGATCGGTCAGCATGTTCCCGTTGCTGTCGTAGGTATAGCTGCCGCTTGGAGTCGAGGTGAGCTCATTCGACGTATTGTAAGAGTACGAAGGCATATGCGACGAACTCAGCCTGTTCCCCACAGCGTCGTAGCTGAAGCTCTCCTTGGTACTACCACCTTGGGCTACCTGTGTCAGCTCGTAAATCGCGTCATAGCCGTAATTCCACGTGGTCCCGTTGAGATAGTTGGTCTTACTCGTCCGGTTGCCGGCGTAGTCGTAGCCGTAGCTGGCCCCGTCGAGCGTGGTCGAGCCCGCCTGGTGCAGCACGCTCAGCAGGTGCGACAGCGCGTCGTAATTGTAATTCGTGTTGACGCCGTTCGGCCGCGTCAACTGCGTTCTCCGGCTCAGCGCATCGTAGCCGAAGCCGAACTGGCCGGTCAGCGAGTTGGTCAGCGTCGCGAGCCGGTTTAGCGTGTCGTAGTTGTAGGTGTTCGTGCTGCCGTCGGGCGCGGTCAGCGAGGTGCGGTTCGATGCCGCGTCGTAGGTGTAGGTGTTCTGGAAATTGAAGCCCGGCAGAAACGTGTACTGCGTGCTCGTGCCGATCGGTCGCCCCATACTGTCATAGGCAAGGCCGTATGTGCCCGTGGAATCCGTCACTTGCTGGAGCTTCCCCACGAGATCGTAAACATAATCCACCGCGGTCGAATCCGGATACGTCTTGCTGGTCATCCGGTTCAGCGCGTCGTAGACGTACTGAATTGTCTGATTCTTCCGGTCAGTCTTCGAGGTCATGTTGCCAACCGCGTCATAGCCGTAGGTCTCGTAGAGCGTTGACGGGAAGGTCGTCTGTGTCGGTCGCCCGTAGGCGTCATAGGTGAAGTACGTGATGTGATTGTTGCCGTCCGTAATGCTGACTAGGTTGTTCTCGGTGTTATAGGCGTACTGGGTAAGATTGTTAGTCGCATCGGTGATGGAAATCAGGCGGTCGGCGTCGTCATAGCCGTAGGTGGTGGTCTTGTTGTTCTGGTCGGTGGCCGTAGTACGGCGTCCGCGATAGTCGTAGCCGTAGCTGACCGAGGTGCCGTCCGGATACGTGATCCCGGTCAGGCGGTTCATGGAATCGAAAGCAAAAGTAGTCGGATGCGCGCTACCGTTGATCGGATCGATCACGCTGGTGCGGTTGCCGCGGCCGTCGTAGCCGTAGGTAGTGGTGTTGTTTTGGGCATCGGTGATGGTGGCGATCTGGCCCGCTGCGGCGTACGTCATGGTTGTTGGGTGGTTCAGCGGATCGAGGATTCTGGGTCAGCTCTCCCAGGGTATTGTAGGTGAATTGCATAACGCTGGGCGGTGTCTGGCCATTTGGCGGCGGCAAGCTGACGGTGAGCAGGTTGCCTTTGGCGTCATACGTGAAGGTTGTTGTGTCGCCCAGCGGGTCGGTCATGGTGAGCACTTCGCCGAAGCTGTTGTAGGTGTAGCTGGTGGTTACGGATTGTCCGTTGAGCTGAGCGGTCTTCGACGCCATGTTGTAGTTGCCGTCATAGGTATAGGTGACGGTATTGCCGTTGGCGTCGATGCTGGTCAGAAGGTTGCCGAGCGGATCGAAGGTGTTTTGCACATTGCCACGGACCGAGCAACTGGAGCAACCGGGACCCTGCGAGTTATACATGCTCCAAGTGCCGCCGACTTGGGTCGAGATGTAGGTCGTCTGGGCGCCATTGGATGCCGTTAGGGTGGCGACCGTATCGAGAGTAAAAGTGGGACCTTGGAGCGTGATGCCAGCAATGGTGACGATCACCGGGCCGGTGATGGCGTTCTGGGGCACGTTGATGACGATCTGAGCGCCGCCGGGGGCGCCGGAGTCGCTCCAACTGGTCGCCGTCCCCGCGTCCGCGCCGCCGAAGGTCACGGTGCTATTGCTTTGCGACGGGCCGAAGCCGGTCCCGGTGATGGTCACAGGCGTGCCGACTACACCCGTCGTGGGCGTCAAGCTGGTGATGGCGGGAGGATTCGTCACGGTGAACGGAAACGCATTGCTGAAGTACCCCTGGTTGTTGACTGTGACCGAACCGGGACCGAGGGGGGTGGTACCGTTAATGCCTACCTGGATCTGTGTGTCGCTCCAGCAAGCCCACCCGTTCGTGCATCCGGCTACGGTGGCGCTGACGCCGTTGATCAAGACCGAGTCTGAATACCCGCTGTAACTCGCACCGCCGGGACCGAAAAGGAAACCGGAACCGTTGATTGTTATCGTCCCATTGGGCGGACCGGCCGTCGGCGAAATGCTGGTGATTATGGGGTTAAATAACGTAAACAGCGTGTTTGGAGTAATCGGACTCGAAATCGAATTCACGGTGACCACGACTGGTATCGTCGCGTTCAACGTTGTAACGGGCACCGTCACGACAATCTGCGAGTTGCTCCAGCTTGTGATGGATGTCGCCGGTACGCCGCTAAACTGGACAGAGCTGGCGCCTTGCGTTGTTCCGAAGTTCGACCCAGTAATGGTCACCGGGGTGCCGATTGTTCCAACGGTCGGCATCAGACTTGAAATCAAGGGAGTTGTGCCAACGGTGATTGTAGCATTGCCGAAGGTGGCGACTTGGCCGTTACTTGACGCCATACCGATGTACGCAGTCTGGGCCATGGAAATCGTTGTACTCGCTCCCTGGACCCAGTTCACACCGTCCGCCGAGATAAAGCTGGTGAAGGTGGTCCCAGCCCGGACCAATTTTAACCAATAAGGGTAGTAATTCGCACCAATCGGCGCCCCCGTGGAAGACGCCCCTTGGGAGGTAACGCTACCGCCAGTCGCCGAACGGGCCTGCAGAATAACCTGGTTGGGCCAGTACCATACAAAAGCGCCTGCCGCATTCGAGTTCAATGTCTCCCGAATCATTATCCCAATCTCAGGCCAAGAGTTCGGCAGACTTGTTAGTTGCGCAACAATCGATCCGTTGCCCACCAGCGTTTGAAAGACAAAGTGCATCGCATCGGGGCCTCCTCCGACTCCAAAACCAGATCCATAGCCCGTCACCGTGAACGTCCCGCCGGAGTAGGTTGCGCTCCCAGTCTGTCCTACGTTTCCAATATCCAGATCCAGCCATGGTATCGGCAATGTTTGGGTAACGATCTCGAGAGTGACCGGATTGCTGTCGTTCATGCTCGGAGCTACCGATACCACCACCGGACCCGATGTCGCCCCCACAGGGACGGCGAACACAATCGACGTGTTGCTCCACAGGTTGATCGTCATCGGCGTGTCATTTAGAAATACGACGCTTCCATCTTGCGAAGCACCGAAGTTATTGCCGGTGATCGTAACCTGGCTTCCGACGAAGGCCGTTTCCGCCGACAGGCCGGTAATCAATGGTGCGGGGGCAGCGGTCGAATTGACCGACACGCTGTCGAAGGTAGCGGTTGAAAGGACCCCATAGCCGGTCACCCCCAGACCAATGTACACAGTCTGGGCCATCGTAATCGTCGCGCTCGCTCCGAGTTGTGTCCAGTTGACACCGTCAGGCGAGGTAAAGGCCGTGAAGGTGGTGCCGGCCCGCACTAGTTGCATCCAATATGGGAATGGCGTCCCCCAATCATTAATCTGAGACTGACCACTGGCGCCAGTCGTCGGACGGTACTCGAGAAAGGCCCCATAGCCGCTGGAGAAGCATGCAAAAGCGTCCGTCGCACTCGGGTTCAGTGTTTCCCGAATCATCACCCCGGTCTCCCCGCCCTGCATGCTTGTTACACGCGCCACAATCGATCCGTCTCCCGCCAGCGTTTGATAGACAAAGTTCATCGCATCAGCGGATCCTCCGATCATCCCTTCTCCGGCACCCGCAACCGTGAACGTCCCGCTCCCGCTGGAGTATGTTGCGCTCCCAGCGTGGCCTACGTTTCCGACATCGGTGTCGGTCCAGCCGGTGGGAAGGGATGTAACGGTGAATGAAGGGCTGACCGCGACCTGACCATTGACGGTAACTGAGAATGGGCCTGACGATGCGCCAGCCGGCACAACCGCGACTATGCTCGTATTGCTCCAGCTTACAACCGCAGCACTGATTGTGTTGAGTGCTACCGTGCTGGCTCCCTGGACTGCGCCGAAAAGTGTTCCTGTGATCGTTACAAACGTTCCGACCATTCCAGATGAGGGCGAAAGACCCGTGATACTTAGCGTGGGGCGTCACTGTGAATCCAACGGGATTACTCGCTCCTCCACCGACCGTGACGACCACGTTCCCAGTCATCGCGCCCGCTGGCACCGGCACTGTGATCGTCGTTGAACTCCAACTGGTTGGCGTCGCCGTGGCTCCGCCGAAGTTCACCGTGCTGGTGCCTTGCGTGGAACCAAAATTGGTTCCGGTAATCGTGACGGGTGTCCCTACCGCTCCCGAAGTCGGATTGAGGTTTGTGATGCTTGGCGTCGGCAGTACCGTGAAAGCTACACCGTTGCTGGCCACTCCGCCTACCGTGACAGTGACATTACCGGTCGTCGCTGTCGCTGGCACTGGCACTACGATGCTGGCATCGTTCCAACTCGTCGGCGTTGCTGCTGCACCGTTGAACGTCACCGTACTCGTACCCTGAATCGGTTGGAACCCAGCACCTTGGATCGTTATCGCTGACCCGATTGCGGATGCTGTTGGTGACAAAAATTGGATTGTCGGTGCGCTGCTGGTTGACAGCTTGTCCTTCCACGGTGTAGAACGTCGATGGTGACGATTGATTCGCGTACTCTGTCGCAATCCAGTCCGCGGAGCGAGTCCCGGAGGACACTCGCACTTCATCCACCGAGCCAGTTAGAGCGCAGCAGGACGTAACAGTCGGAAGTCCACCAATCTTGAATTCGGTGGTCGTTATCGCAGGCCAGTCTCCAGATGAACTCGTACTCATCAAAAGCGGAGCGCCATCAAGATATAGCTGGTCAGTCGTCGTGCTCAACGCACCGCCGCCATACACGCTCACCAGATGATGCCAGTTGGTATCGAACGGCATCGGCCCGCTTACGCCCATATTTTCAAATTCCATAACCACGTTGCTCCCGTCCCATCCCAAGCCATCCCGAGAGCCGTTCGCAGAGTTCGCTCCATATGCGAGAATTTCTTCGCCGCCGGTACTGGACGCTAATTGCACCCAAGTTTCCAACGTGACCGCCGATGCCCAGCTTGGATATGCACTCACAGAATCGTAATAGAGATAAGTCGCCGCGTTGCCGTTGAACGCAGCTCCGCCTCCAATCTTGCCCGAGACGGCCGTCGCTGACCCTGCCAATGTGTATCCCGCGCTACCCGAGTCCGAAAGTCCGACAGTGGTCCCGTTGCCCAAGTGATAGACCGATAGGTAGTTGTTTCTCCACACCCCAGCTTTGTTCTCTTGCGATTCGGTAATATTCGGGTTTCCGTACAAGAGGTAGATCACCGTATCGGTTGTGTGTGACAGCATCGGAATCCTCACCCAGAAACTTGCCGTTCCTGTGACTGGGGCGTAGCTGTCGATTTCATAATCCAGAAGGGTCGCTCCCTCTGGGTCCTGGCTGAAAACGATATCGTACCCGCTCGGGCTCTGCACCAACCCACCGTTGCTTACATTTGCCAGATAAGGATAGACCCCAGAAATCAGCACGGGAAAATCAGTCTGGTCGGTGTTGGGAACCTTCGCGTGATTCAGCACGATGGCTTGCCGATACTGATAACCACCGGTGTACCCGGCATACACGCTGAACGCGACGGCGTTGCTCGCCACTCCGCCTACCGTGACGATCACATTGCCCGTCGTTGCCGCCGCCGGCACTGGCACTACGATGCTGGCGTCGTTCCAACTCGTCGGAGTACCCGTCACGCCGTTGAACGTTACCGTGCTCCCGCCCTGCGTTGGTTGGAAACCAGCTCCCTGAATCGTTATCGCTGCCCCTATTGTGGCTGCAGCTGGTGACAAGAATTCGATTGTGGGTGCACTGTTAGGCGTCGCTTGCCCTTCCATGGTGTAGAAGGTGGATGGCGACGATTCATTCGCGTACTCTGTCGCAACCCAGTCCGCCGAACGAGCCACGCTCGAAATCCGCAACTCGTCAACACCACCGTGCCATTGCCCCCCGGAGAAGTTTTGCGACAGAGAATTACGGCCAATGTCAAGATCGATGTTATTGGCATAGCCTATCGTCCCCGACCGGGACAACGTGTTCGGATCTTGCGCGCCATTGATGTAAACCTTCGAAATTGTCCCATCGTAAGTTCCCGCGATGTGCGACCACGTCCCGAAGGTTATGCTGCCCGCGGACTCCAAAGGGTTGTAACTGGCATCACTGCCCGCATAGTTGAAGTCGATCTGTTTGGTATTGTTATATAGCGACAATGCGTAAGCTTGGTAAGGCGGATTCCAACCGCTGGCACGGTAGTCCATCTCCAGGACTGTATTCCAGTTGTCTTCGGCAGTGGGATTTACCCACGCTTCCAAGGTCAGGGCATTCTGCGGCTGCAGCGTGGGATTGACCGGAACGTCTATCCAACTGCCGTTGTTACCGGCAAACTGGGCCGCCCCGCTCACCTTGCCAGGCATGGCTGACACATCATTCACGGTGCCGTTATTCGCGTCAGCCGTGGAGTCACTAGGGTTCAGACTCGTGCTGCTACCAAAGTGCCAAACCCCCACGTAGCCGTTCCGCCACACACCGGCTTTGTTCTCTTGCGAAATTGTGACACTTGGGTTCCCGTAGAAGAGGTAGATCACGGTGTCAACGGTGTGCGACAGCGTCGGAATCCGTACCCAGAAACTTGCCGTTCCTGTGACTGGGTCGTAGCTGTCGATTTCATGATTTAGCAGGGTCGCTCCCTCTGGATCCTGGCTGAAGATGATGTCGTATCCGCTGGGGCTTTGCACCAACCCGCTGTTGCTAACAGTTGCCAGATACGAATAGACCCCAGAAATCAGCACGGGAAAATCGGTTTGATCCGTGTTGGGGACGTTCGCGTGGCCAAGGACAATCGTTTGGCGATACTGGTACCCGTTCCCGTAGGTGGCGTTGAGCGTGAACGCCGCCCCGTTGCTCGCCACCCCGCTCACCGTTACCACCACGTTCCCCGTGGTCGCCCCCGTCGGTACCGTTGCCACAATCGAGGTCGCACCCCAACTCGTGATTGTCGTTGCCGTCGTCCCGTTGAACGCCACCGTGCTCGTGCCCTGCGTCGAGCCAAAGTTCGTCCCCGCGATCGTCACCGAGGCGCCCACCGCCCCCGACGTCGGCGACAGACTCGTAATGCTCGGAGCAGCAAAGGAGACTCCCGAAAGAACCGTACATAATAGAAGACTGATTCCCACGAGGCGCCACGTCATTTTTCTCAAGATATGCTCCTCAAATTGCTTCGATATGTTTGCGGTTGCATCGAATCTCACCGAGCCACTCAGTGAGTGCCCGTTGTCGACTCTTGACTTCGAATCACGCCATATCTTCTTAAGGCTCGGCTGTAGACATCTCCATGAACTTTCGCTCCTTCGCGGAGTAGCGACTAATAAACGTCCACAAAAGACAGCTCGACAAATACACAATTACGCCCTATGGCGCTCCGAGAAGGAGAAAGGGATATGTAATGGTAACCGCATCGACCCCGCCAGCCCGCGACGACGTCAACCCTCTTAGCTCGCTGTCGTAAGTGTGCGATTCCAAGACCTTGCCGTTTGTATCCAGTACCGCCGAAATTCTGGAGTTACTGTCATACTGGAATGAGACTGTCGTCAAATCGGGTTTGGTAACGGTCGTCAAACGCCCCTGGCCGTCGTAGGCATAGGACAGCGAGATCCCCGCGTCGGACGAGACACTCACCACCAGAAAGCCTGCGTACGAAAAATACAGATGCCGGGAAGCTGGATCGGTGACCGTGGTTAACCGATTGAAACTGTCATAGGTCAAACTAGTCGTGTTCCCGTTGCGATCAATTATTGATGTGAGGTATCCTATCGTTGGCAGGGTACTGCAGCCCGGCGGCGCGGAAGGGCAATTGATGGTGAATACTCTCTTCTCGCCAGTGTTGAAGCTGAGTGTCCAATTCGCAACGTTGCTGGTCAACGATGCGTTGTAGGCCAATGATACGTTCCCGTTGGCGGGGGCAATCATGGAGTAGGGCCAGATCGTCCAACCCGTCTCACCAGCCCCGTTAGCCGGACCCAGACCGAGCGTCCAAATGCCGCCTGTTCCTTGCACATACTTGACCAACCCCCCAGGATCTACATAAATAAGATCTTCGTAAGTTGATCGCCAATTTCCTCCGAACATCCCACTTGTTGGAACGCTTTCGCCAAATGGGAACTCGCTGTGCCACGTTCTCGAAAGACTGAGCCCGCCGCCAAGCCCAGGGATGCTTAAGTCCGATTGAGTGATAAAGGTGTCCCCAGTTGCCAGATTGATC
>CAWCRQ010000085.1:0-9978 GCA_963797885.1 uncultured Acidobacteriaceae bacterium
CTCGCATCCGCGGCGAGGTCTTTGCCTGGCTGGAGCGCAACGGATACTCCTACGTTCCCGCGGAGTCGAATTGCTTCATGCTCGACACGAAACGGCCGGCGAAGGCAGCGATCAGCGCCATGGCCAAACAGAATGTATTTATTGGACGCATCTGGCCCGCTTGGCCGACCTACGCGCGGGTTACGATTGGAACCGCGTCCGAGATGGAGCAGTTCCAGACGGCGTGGCAGAAGATGATGACTGGGGCGGTGACGGCCAGCGTTGGCGGCCCAATCCTCCCCAGCTCGGAACCCCGCCGACTGAATCTGGATGGGATCGTGATTCGCGGCTAAGCCGATCGCAGGATGCTTTAAGCCGCCCGCCCTGTGGAATGCCCTGGCCAGAGCAGGAACCGAGCTACGCCCGGCGGCGCAGAAATATGAACTGGTGGAACAGAATCCTAATCGCGGCGGTCATGAGTTGGGGTTACTCGGCGACTTTAGGACTGCTCTTCGCTATCGTCGTTTCCGAAGGTCACTCGCCCAGAGACCTGTTGCTACCCGGTGTCGTTCCGGCTACTCTGATCGGTAGCACGATAATGGCAATTGCGATAACGCCGGTGGCTATCTGGGCCGTGAGAACGGGAACAAGGAACTTGTGGCTCTACGGGCCGATTCTCTGGATCGCATTAGCCGCTTACGTTGTTTTTGCCATACCGCGAGCTGGCCACTACGGTCAATATGGTCTGCTCTTCTTGGCTGCTCTGGGCTTAGTCGCACTTGGGTTTATCCCGGCGAGGTGACGAGACTGGACAGACGAGGGCGTCTGTCCCTACTCAAGCCCTACGCTATAACATGAATCCATGCCGAAAAAACCTGCTGTCTCCGCGAAACATGCGGAGCCTTCCTTAAAACTGTCTGTCCGCGGAGTTGCCCGCCTGCAGGCGCGGCACCCTTGGGTCTATCGCTCGGACATTACCGAAGAAAAGGATGTGCTTCCGGGCGCCGTGGTGCGCGTGCTCGATTCGCGGGGAAAATTCCTGGGAACTGCGCTCTACAGTTCTTCGTCGCAGATCGCGATCCGCATGATCTCTCATGGTTCGGTGGGCGATCTGCCTGCTTTGGTCGCGGAGCGCATTCGCGCCGCCATCGCCTACCGGAAAGAACTGGTCTGGAATACCGACGCTTACCGCATCGTCTTCAGTGAAGCTGATTTTCTGCCGGGCCTCATCGTCGATCGCTATAACGACGTGCTCACGCTGCAGATCCTGACCCAGGCCATGGACGCCGCGCCGGTGCGCGAAGCCGTCCTGCAAACGCTGCGCAATGAAGAAGACCTGCAGCCGGCGGGAATCGTCGAGCGCGTCGATATGCGCATTCGAGAACTTGAGCAATTGCCGCCGCTCTCGTCCCGGCTGCTTTGGGGGGAGAAGAGTTCGACCGTCATCAATATGAACGGCGCGATGACGACTGGTGGCGAAATCAACGCCATCCGCTTCCACTACGACGGCCTCGAAGGCCAGAAGACCGGAGCGTTTCTCGATCAGCGGGAAAACTATGCCGCGGCGGCCGAATACGCGCACGGCGAGGCGCTCGACGCTTTCTGCTATCAGGGCGGATTCGCGCTGCACCTGGCCGCGAAGTGTGCGAGCGTGACCGGGGTGGACAGCTCGCGTCCGGCGCTGGAAATGGCGGAAAAGAACGCGGCTTTGAACGCAACTCCGAACGGCCGCGAGTTGGAATGGATTGAAGGCAACGCTTTCGACCTCTTAAGGGAGTACGCCGCCGCGAACCGGCGCTACGACACCATCGTTCTCGATCCGCCGGCCTTCGCCAAGACCAAGCGCGACCTGGAAAAAGCCCTGGGGGGCTACAAGGAGCTCAACCTGCGTGCCCTGAAGATGCTGCGGCCGGGAGGGATTCTTGTCACCTGCTGCTGCTCCTTCCACGTAGGCGCGTCGGACTTCCTGGGAGTGGTGGCCGACGCGGCCCGGGATGCCCACAAATCCCTGCGCCTGCTGGAGAATCGCGGAGCGGCGAAGGATCATCCAATGCTAGTGAATGTGCCTGAAACCAGCTACCTCAAGTGCCTGATATTGATTGTAAGCGACTGAAAAATAACACTAATAAACTACTTGACAATAACGCACTAAGATTTTATGCTGTTGTCACACTAATTAAAAACCTGGGAGCTTCCGAAAGCTCCCCGAATCAAATTCAAGTAGGAGGATTTAAGTTATGACTTTGCTTACCCGTTGGGACCCTTTCCGTGAATTCGTCACACTCCAGGACCGCATGAACCGATTGTTTCGCGACCCGCGTGGGCCGGAGGGGCAGGATGAATCTCTAACCACCACCGCATTTGCTCCGCCGGTGGATGTCTACGAAGACGAGCACAACGTCACATTAAAGATCGAAGTGCCGGGAATCGACGAGAAGGACATCGACGTCCGCATCGAGAACAACACTCTGACCGTGCACGGCGAGCGCAAGTTCGAGAAGGAAGAGAAAGAAGAGAACTACCGGCGCGTGGAGCGGCAGTATGGCAGCTTCACCCGCACCTTCACGCTCCCGAGCACAGTCAACCACGACAACGTTCAGGCCGACTATGACAAGGGCGTGCTGAAGATCAAGCTGGAGAAGAAAGCCGAAGCCAAGCCGAAGCAGATCAAGGTAAACGTCGGCAGCCAGAAAACGCTCGAAGGCAAAGAGCCGAAGGGCGTCGGCAAAGCCGCGTAAACCAGTGGTCAGTGGTCAGTGGTCAGTGGTCAGTGGTCGGTGGCCAGTTGCCAGTCGGGCAAAGCCCGGCAGATGTAAACTCAGCGGGAGGCGAGAAACTGCGCCTCCCGTTTTATTTGTAATTGGTAATTTGTAACTGGTAATTTGAAAATCGAAAACCGCAAGTTTTTGTAAATCACAAATTCTAGAGCTCGGGATTAGAGCTCGGGAGCGAAACCCATGCCCATTCGTTGGGACAAATTCACAGTCAAGGCGCAGGAAGCCGTCCAGCGCGCGAACGAGCTCGCGTCCGAGCACGGCAATCCGGAACTTGTTCCGCTCCATCTGCTGGCCGCGCTGGTCGAGGACCGCGAAGGGATCGTCGCGCCGGTGCTCGAAAAAATCGGCATCGGGCCGCAGGCGGTGCTCAGCGACCTCTACAAAGAAATTGAGAAGCTGCCTAAGGTCTCGGGCAGCGGCGGCGCGCAGCCGCCGACTATGTCGTCGGCGATCAATCAGGTTCTGGAGAAGTCTTTCAAAGAAGCCGACACCTTCAAGGATGAATACGTTTCGACCGAGCACATGCTGTTGGCGCTGACCAGCCTGAAGCGTGATTCGGCGCAGGAACTGCTGGCTCGTCACGGCGCGACGCACGACGCCATCCTGAAGGCGCTCACCGCGGTTCGCGGATCGCAGCGCATCACCGACCAGAATCCGGAAGCAAAGTATCAGGCGCTGGAGCGCTATGCGCGCGACCTGAACGAGCAGGCACGGCGCGGCAAACTCGATCCGGTGATCGGGCGCGATGAAGAGATTCGCCGCGTGGTGCAGGTGCTTTCGCGGCGCACCAAGAATAATCCGGTGCTGATCGGCGAGCCCGGCGTGGGCAAGACGGCCATCGTTGAAGGCCTGGCGCAGCGCATCATTTCGGGCGACGTGCCGGAAGCGCTCAAGAACAAGCGCGTCGTGTCGCTCGATTTGGGAGCGATGCTCGCCGGCGCGAAGTATCGCGGCGAATTCGAAGACCGGCTGAAGGCTGTGCTGAAGGAAATCGAGGACTCGCAGGGCAAGATCATCCTCTTCATCGACGAACTGCACACTCTGGTCGGCGCCGGCGCGGCCGAGGGCGCAATCGACGCTTCGAACATGCTGAAGCCGGCGCTGGCTCGCGGAGAGTTGCGCGCCATCGGCGCCACCACGCTCAACGAATATCGCAAGTACATCGAGAAAGACGCTGCGCTCGAACGCCGCTTCCAGATCGTGTTCGTGGGCGAGCCGAACGTGGAAGACACGATTGCGATCTTGCGCGGGCTGAAGGAAAAATACGAAGTGCACCACGGCGTGCGCATCAAAGACTCGGCCATTGTCGCGGCTGCTACGTTGTCGCATCGCTATATATCCGACCGCTTCTTGCCCGACAAAGCCATCGACCTGATCGACGAGGCCGCCAGTTCGCTGCGCATCCAGATCGATTCCATGCCCACGGAAATCGATCAGCTGGAACGGCGGGCCACGCAACTCGAAATCGAAAAGCAGGCGCTGAAAAAAGAAGACGATGCTAATTCGAAGGAGCGCCTGGCTCATGTTGAGAAGGAACTGGCCGGGATTCGAGAACAATCAAATGCTCTCAAGGCCAAGTGGAAACAAGAAAAGGATGTAATCGCGAAAGCCCGCGCTTTGAAAGAAAAACTCGAGCAGCTCAAGATCGAAGAAGCGGCCGAGGAGCGCAAAGGAAATCTCGAACGCGTGGCGCAGATCCGCTACGGGCTCATCCGCAATACTGAAGAAGAACTGAAAAAAGTCACCGCGCAGATCGACGGCAAGGCGGGACATCGCATGTTGAAAGAAGAGGTAGACGAAGAAGATGTTGCCCGCATCGTCTCCAAATGGACTGGCATTCCGGTTTCGAAGATGCTCGAGGGCGAAGTCAAGAAGCTCATCAACATGGAAGACCGGCTGCGGCTGCGCGTCATTGGACAGGACGGGGCGCTGGAACGCGTGGCCAATGCCATCCGCCGTTCGCGCGCCGGGTTGAGCGATCCGAAGCGGCCGATCGGATCATTTATTTTTCTCGGCCCTACCGGTGTGGGCAAAACCGAACTGGCGCGCGCGCTTGCTGAATTTCTTTTTGACGACGAGCGCGCCATGGTGCGCATCGACATGTCTGAGTATATGGAGAAACATGCCGTGTCGCGTCTGATCGGCGCGCCTCCGGGGTACGTCGGTTACGAAGAAGGCGGACAGCTCACCGAGCAAGTGCGGCGGCATCCTTACGCGGTCGTGCTCTTCGACGAAATCGAAAAAGCGCACCCCGATGTGTTCAACATCCTGCTCCAAATCATGGACGACGGCCGCCTTACCGATGGCAAGGGGCGCAAGGTGGACTTCAAGAACACGGTCATCATCATGACGTCGAACCTGGGCTCCGCGTACCTGCAGTCGGAAAACATTCGCTCCGCCGAGGGCTTCGAGCGCGCGTCGAAGCAGGTGATGGAGGCGTTGCACGGGCATTTCAATCCCGAGTTCCTGAATCGCGTGGACGACATCATCATCTTCCATCCACTGGGCAAGGAACAACTGGTGAAGATCGTCGAGCTGCGGCTTGAAGATTTGCGGCGGCTGCTTGCCGACCGCAAGATTTCCTTGGAGCTGACCGACGCTGCTAAGGAGTTGCTCTTCACCGAAGGCTACGATCCGAACTTTGGAGCGCGTCCGCTGAAGCGCGCTATTCAGAAGCTGGTGCAGGATCCGCTGGCGCTGAAGATTCTGGACGGCGCGGTGCTGCATGGGGATCACGTGGTCGTGGATGCCGATAAGAAAGCGGGCAAGATGACGTTCAAGGTTAGTGAGCGGGTGGGGGAGAAGGGGACGGCGCGGGCGAAGAAGTAATGTAAGTGTTCGCGTAGCGACGGCCGCCCTCGGCCGTCCCTACGTGATTTTTTTGCTGACGCTAGAACCGGAGGGACCACTGCATTGGCTGACGACACAAGACTGCATGATTTTCTGGCGGAACTGCTCCGGCGTGGCGGCAGTGACCTTTTGCTGGTTCATGGAGTTGCGGCCTCGATTCGCAAGAACGGAGAGGTCGAGAAGATCGGGGACGATCCGCTGGATGGCTTGGAAATCGAATCTCTGGTTCAGCCAATTCTGACGCCGGTCGCGGCCGGGCAGTATCGCGCCGTGCAGATCGCCGACTCTTCTTATCGAATTGCTGGCCTGGGGCGATTCCGCATTAACCTGCATCGCGAGCGCGGTCACGCCGCGGCCACGATCCGCGCGCTGCCGATGAAGGTGCCAGCGCTCGGCGAACTGGGACTTCCGGTCGAGGTCGGCAATCTGGCGGGGCTGCGTCGCGGGCTGGTGCTGATCGGAGGCGCGGCGGGCGCTGGGAAATCCACAACTCTCGCGGCGCTGGTCAACGAGATCAACCAGCGCGATGCGCGCCACATCGTGACCATCGAAGATCCTGTCGAATACGAGCACGCGCACATGCGCAGCGTTATCGAGCAAGTCGAGGTCGGAACGGACGCGCCCGACTTTCCCACGGCTCTGCGGGCTGCCCTGCGACAGGCGCCGGACGTGCTTGTGGTCGGCGAGATGCGCGATCCGGAGAGCATGGCTATCGCTGTTTCGGCTGCCGAGACTGGGCATCTGGTGCTTTCCACGCTGCACACTACCGACGTGTCTTCCGCGATCTCGCGCATCTCCGATTCGTTCCCGGTGGAACGGCAAAGCACGATTCGGCAGGAACTGGCGATGGCGATCTCCGCGGTCTTGACGCAGATACTGTTGCCGAGCCGCAAGGGCGGGCGCATTCCGGCGGTTGAGCTGCTGGTGATCGGATACGGGGCGCGCCAGCACATCCGCCACAACGCGCTGCAACACCTGAACCAGGAAATCACGATGACCAAGGGGAAGGGATCGATCACCCTGGAGGAGTCGCTGGCACGGCTGGTGAAAGGCGGGCACCTGGAGCGGGAGGAAGCCATCGAATTTGCGGTGCACCCGGACGAACTGAAGAGCCGGCTGAGAGGGCTGGCGTAATTTTCGGAGGCGGCGTTATGCGGAGCGGCGAAACGCTTCCGCCACTTCTCCGCGTGACAAATACCACGCCACTATCACGCGCACAATAATTCCCAGCCCGCCGAAAGCTAGCGCTTTTGGCTGAGCGGTCACGGTTGCGGCTGAAAGTGACGGGACCAGCATTGCGATTCCTGCGATGGCGATCAGTAACGCGGCGTGCCTCGCGATGTTATTGAGTTCCACGAGACCCCAGGCGACTCCGCCTCCTACGACGGCCACGAGCAGGAACATGTACGGCCCCGCCAATTCCAAGCCGAATAACAGCGGCGCGCCTACCGACATCGACACCGTGCCTGGACGAAGGAGCATCAGGCCGCCCGCGATGCCGAGATAAGTCGCGCAGAGAGCGAACAATGCGGCTAGGGCGCGGACGCCATTCGGGAGGCTGTCGGCGGGGGTATCGGTCATAGAGTTCTCAGGTTTTGTCATGCGATTTCAGATTTTGTCATCCCGAACGAAGTGAGGGATCTGTAGTTCGCGGCAAATGCAGATCCCTTACTTCATTCGGGATGACAATACCTTTTGATGGCCATGCATTTTAAGGTGTAGCGGCTCGTAGAATACAAGTCGTGGGCGCTCCTTCACAAACAAAACTGATTGTTCTGAATCTTAAGACGGGGATGCCGACGGTCGAGCAGGCGAAGCGGCGATTGCTGGAGTCGTTGTATGCGCCGCGGGGAGCGAGTGGGCCGGTGGTGAAGATCATTCACGGCTACGGATCTTCGGGGAAGGGCGGAGCCATCCGCACCGCGATCCGCGACCAGATGGCGGCGTGGCAGCGCGAAGGCAAGGTGCTCAAGGTGGTGCCGGGCGAAAATTGGAGCATCTTCGACACGGACTCGCAGGATCTGCGGCAGCGCTATGCTTTTCTCGGCAAGGATGAAGATCTCGATCGCGGGAATGCGGGCATCACCCTCGTCGAGTTTCCCGCCGATACTTCCCGCATATTTCGATCGTCGTAATTGAAATGAGTTGGCACCCCGGAGGGCTGCCCAGCTGCGCTCGGCTTGGACCCTTCGGCTTCGCTCAGGGCAGGCTCGCGAGACGCCCGTCCCCACACGAGCCGCACCCGACATTGCGAGCGGCGCACACTGAAGACGGGGCAAGCCCCGTCTCTACGTTAGAATCTTCCGGTGCCTGTTCGCCTGCAGATCGAAGCTACCCGCGGCTCCGCCCGCGCCGGCAAGCTGATCACTCCTCACGGAGAGGTGGAGACGCCTGTGTTCATGCCGGTCGGAACCCTGGCTTCGGTCAAGGGCGTCTCGCAGGATGTGCTCGAAGAACTTGGCGCCCAGATTCTGCTTGCTAATACCTATCATCTTTATCTGCGTCCTGGTGTTGAAACGATTCGCCGGATGGGCGGGCTGCACCGGTTCATGTCGTGGGATCGAGCTATCCTCACCGATTCGGGCGGCTTCCAGGTTTTCAGCCTGAACGATCTCCGCAAGGTCAGCGAAGAAGGCGTGGCGTTCCGCTCGCACCTGGACGGCTCCCCGCACTTTCTGGGTCCCGAAAAAGCCATGGAGGCGCAGATCGGCTTGGGAGCCGACATCATCATGGCCTTCGACGAATGCACGGAGTATCCGGCCGACGCCCAGCGCGCGCGCGCGTCGATGGAGTTGACACTGCGCTGGGCTGAGCGCTGCAAGGATTATTTCGAAGAGCATAAGCACGAGGTGCCTTGGGCGCGCAGTGCTCACGTAGCCCCGGACGCCCTCGTCCGGGGAGGTAAGCGAAGCGCGCCGGGTTCCTCGATCTTGCGCACAGAGCCTGCGGAGCTTCGCTCCGCTGGGCGGACGAGGGCGTCCGCCCCCGCGCGAGCAGATCAGAACCAATCGCTATTCGGCATTGTGCAGGGCGGAATGGACCTTGAACTGCGTCGCGAGTCGGCCGGTCGGACCATCGACATCGGCTTCCCCGGATATGCCATCGGCGGCCTCAGCGTGGGCGAACCGCGCGAGCTTACGCGCGACATCGTTGAATCCACGCTCGAGCATCTCCCCTCCAACCAGCCGCGTTATCTGATGGGGGTCGGCACTCCGGAAGAGATCGCCCAGTACGCGCAGTCGGGCGTGGACATGATGGATTGCGTGCTCCCTACCCGCGCCGCCCGCCATGGATTGCTGTTTACTTCCGAAGGCAAGGTTTCGATCAAGCAGGCGCGGTACGCACAGGACGAAAGCGCGCTCGATGCCGGCTGCGACTGCCGCGTCTGCCAGCGTTATTCACGGGCCTACCTGCGCCATCTGAACGCCGCGAACGAACTGCTGGCGCAGGTTTTGAATACGGTCCACAACCTGCACTATTACCTGGCCACCATGCGAACCGTCCGGGCGTGGATCCGGGCGGGCCACGCTGCTCGTACCGTGACAACGCGATGATTCATGTGGAGGAACGCGCGTCGCCTCGCCGGTTCAGCCGGGCGGGGGCGTCAGGCTCTCCACCGATAGCTGACGGCTGTAAATTCGGCGTGGTGTCCTTGACACGTTGCTAGCCGTCCGGCATTCTATTTAACTTGGGGATAAGGTACGTTTCTTTCTGTGCCGTACCGATCGAAACCGGAGTGCGGCATCGCCGGTTCTAACCTGCAAGTTGTAGGATCCTCCGGCCAAAGAAGAAAAGAATTCCCAAAGCTAAGCAGGGAAAGTTCAGCGGCGAAAGAAGCAAACTTGTGCCGAGTTGCGCTCGGCTGGCTCAAAGGGGGCGGATTGGGCGGCCGCGGTTTTAATCGGGTATTGCGTCACATATTTCGTTCCACAGGATCGACTTGGGGGTGGAAAACATTTTGCCTGGCATATCGTCTGGTGTGACTGGCGGATTGGCGTTTTGGTTGCAACTACCCGGGGGCACGAGTCTGCTCGGGCTGGCGCCGCTGCTGTTCATCTTTGCCATTTTTTACTTCCTGCTGATTCTGCCGCAACAGCGGAAGCAGAAAAAGTGGCAGGCTATGCTGGGCGAGTTGAAAAACGGGGACAGGATCGTCACCAGCGGAGGCTTGCGCGGAACGATCGTCAGCCTCAAGGACGATGCGCTGGTCTTGCGCGTGCCGCCCGACAATCTGAAGCTCGAAATCAGCCGCGCATCGGTGGTATCGGTGACGACGGCGGAAGAAGGAAAATAGTCGTTGGTCGTTAGTCGTTAGTCGCTCGCGAAGCGACTCTGGTTTCGACCAACGACCAACGACCGAAGACGATCGACT
>CAWCRQ010000086.1:0-34651 GCA_963797885.1 uncultured Acidobacteriaceae bacterium
GCGGTCAACGGAGCGGCCATCGCCGGCGGCACCGGGCTGGCCCTGCTTTGCGATTTCACGCTTGCCGTGCCGGAAGCCAAATTTGGCTACACTGAGGTCCGGATCGGATTCGTGCCCGCCATCGTCTCGACTTTCCTGCTGCGCCAGGTCGGCGAAAAAATCGCCCGTGATTTGCTGCTTACCGGCCGTATCTTTGACGCAGCGGAAGCCCTGAAGCTGGGCCTGATCAATGAAATCGTTCCTCCGGAAAAGTTGCTTGAGCGGGCCCGCGAGCTCGCCGCGCAGTTGGAGGAGAGCAGTCCACTCTCGCTTTTCTGTACCAAGCGCCTGCTCACCGATCATGCGCGCGCCGAACTCGATACGCAGATTGAAGCCGCCATCCGCGAAAATGCCGGCATTCGCGAGACCGCTGATTTCCGCGAAGGAATCACGTCGTTCCTGGAGAAGCGCAAGCCAAAGTGGACGGGCCGATGAGCCGGTCCCATACATCGATTTCTGTCAATGTAAAGCGGGCGGCGACCGTGAATGAAACTCGTATCCGCGTCCGCTATGCCGAAACCGACCAGATGGGCGTTGTCTATCACGCTAATCATTTCATCTGGTTTGAAGTGGGACGTGTGGAACTCCTCCGCCAGTTCGGCTTCAGCTATAAGAATATGGAGCGCGAAGACGACTGCTTCATCGCCGTGGTCGATGCCCACTGCCGCTACAGGGCTTCCGTGCACTATGATGACGAGGTCGTCGTGCGCACGTACCTGAAACATGTCCGGGAGAAAGTGATCCGCTTCGGATACGAACTGCGAAGGGCGGAAACAGGCGAGTTGCTGGCCGAAGGCGAGACCACACACATCGTCGCCGATTCGAGCATGAGACCTCGCGCGCTGCCGGAGAAATATATGAAGGTATTCCGCGCCGCAGTGGGGAGATAGGAAAATCAGGTTCGATGCCAGAGTTCCTCTACAAACTGCAGCTCGTGCGCGGAGATATGCTCCGCTCCGGCCCGACCGATTCGGAACAGGCCGTGGTAGCCGAACATTCCGCATACCTCCAGGAGCTCCAGGCGCAAGGAGTCATAATCCTCGTGGGCCGCACCCTGGGTACCGACGAAAATACGATGGGACTTACGATCTTCCGCGCCGAATCCGAAGACGCCGCCCGCCAGATCATGAACGGCGATCCGGCCATAAAGAAGGGTGTGATGACGGCAATGTTGTATCCGTTTAGAGTGGTCTTACAAGGAAAGTAAAAACTCGAAGCCAGAATCCAGAAACCAGAAACCAGGAACTGCTCTTGCAAGCTCTGCACATTAACGGAAACGACCTCGCGCTTGAGGCCGTGCGCGAAGTGGCGCACAGCGGCGTCCGCCGACCCGTCCTCCTCGATCCCGGCGCACGCGAGGCCGTCAACCGCGCCCGCGCTGTCGTCGACGCGCTCGTCGCCAATAAACAAATTTCTTATGCGATCACGACTGGCGTCGGCAAGCTGAGCGATGTGCACATCGCCGGCGATCAGGTTCGCGAACTGCAAGTCAACCTGGTGCGCTCGCACGCCGTCGGCGTGGGCGAACTTCTTTCGATTTCCGACACGCGCGCCATGATGCTGCTGCGCGCCAACTCGCTCGCGAAAGGCAATTCCGGAGTGCGCGCCATCACCATCGACACCATTTGCGAGATGCTCAATCGCGGTGTGACGCCGAGGGTCCCATCGCAGGGCAGCGTAGGAGCGAGCGGCGATCTTGCGCCGCTGGCACACCTGGCCCTGGCATTGATCGGTGAAGGCGAATGCTTTGACGAAAAAGGTGCGCGTATCGCTAGTGCCGAAGCGTTGAAGCGCGCGCAGATCAAACCGCTGGTGCTCGAAGCGAAAGAAGCGGTATCGCTCATCAATGGCACACAAGCTATGCTCGCCATCGGCACCCTGATGCTGCTTGATGCGGAGACGCTGGTCGACACGGCCGACGTCATCGGCGCGATGGCGTGCGATGCCCTCAAGGGAACCAACGTCGCTTTCGACGAGCGTATTCAAAAGGCTCGACCCCATCCCGGACAGATTAGAACCGCTGCGAACCTGCGCCGTCTGCTCAAACAGAGTGAGATCCGCGATTCGCATCGCGACTGCGGGCGCGTGCAGGATTCGTATTCGTTGCGCTGTATCCCGCAGGTGCATGGCGCGGTGCGTGACACGCTCGCCCATTGCCGCGCGGTGTTTGAGACCGAAGCGAATTCGGCCGTCGATAACCCGCTGGTGTTCGTGAAAAATCCGAAGGCGATGGACGGCGAGGGCGACGTTCTCTCCGGCGGAAACTTTCACGGCGAGCCTCTTGCGTTCGCGCTCGACTTTCTGGCGATTGCGTTGAGCGCGCTGGCTGGCATCAGCGAGCGGCGCCTGGAGCGCATGGTGAACCCCGCGCTGAGTGAAGGGTTGCCGCCATTTCTCGCGCCGGGTGCGGGAATGAACTCGGGCTTCATGATGGCGCAAGTGACCGCCGCGGCGCTGGTGAGTGAGAACAAAGTGCTGGCGCATCCCGCGTCGGTCGATTCGATTACGACGTCGGGGAATAAAGAAGACTACGTTTCCATGGGCATGGTCGCGGCCAATAAGCTGAAGAAGGTGGTCGAGAACACGCGCAACACGCTGGCCATCGAGGCCATGGCGGCGGCACAGGCAATTGATTTCCTCGCCCCGCTAAAGACTTCCAAGCCATTGCAGCAGGCGCACGCGGCGATCCGGGCGGTGTGCGCGACGATGGACAGGGACCGCGTGATGTACCAGGATTTCGCGCGCATCGCGGAGTTGATCGCCAGCGGGAAGGTGGCCGAGGTGCTGCGATAAAGAATGTTCTCTCAACAAAGGTCTTGCCTAGGCGGACTTGGCTGCCGACCCGTCCAACCCCAGTTCGCGCGCATTCGCTTTCATGGCTTCGATGCAGAAAGCGATGTGCTCTTCGAGATCCACACCGAGGTCGGCAGCGCCTTCGATGATGTCTTCGCGGTGGACGCTGCGGGCGAAGGCTTTGTCCTTCATTTTTTTCCGGACGGACTTGGCTTCGACTTCGGCGAGCGATTTTCCCGGCTTGACGAGAGCGCAGGCGGTGATGAATCCGGCGAGTTCATCGCAGGCGAAGAGGGTCTTTTCCATCGGCGAGACACGCGCAACGCCGCTGTACTCGGCGTGCGACATGATGGCGCGGCGCACTTCTTCGGAATAGCCTCGTTCTTTCAGAATCTCGCAGCCTTTGTAGGGGTGGTCGTCGGCGGTCGGATATTTCTCGTAGTCGAAGTCATGGAGAAGGCCGACCAGGCCCCACAATTCTTCGTCGGCTCCGGCTTTGCGGGCGTAGGCGCGCATGCAAGCCTCGACTGCGAGTGCATGTTTTCGAAGACTTTCCGATTGAGTGAACTCAGTTAGTAAACACCATGCGGTATCGCGTTGATTCATGTTTTTCCCCCGTTTCCTGGCGATTTCCGCCGCTTAACTATGGTTTGTTTCGGTAAATACTTTGTCTTCTCGCACATTTGTCTTGACTTCCACAGGCCCAATCCAGCAGATTACGCTCTAGTTGGCTTTGAGAGTAGCCCCCCGCTCTGGCACTCGCAAAACCTGAATGGCTACCACGCTTACTCCCGTGGACTCACGGGAAGTTGTACGATGCGATCATTGTCTTTTGGTGCAATTCCGCACATCAAATAGCCTCTGCCGCCGTTGCCATCTGTCATTGGATGAGGACGAGGCGGAGATCGCCGCTATGACGGCGGCGCCAGAAGTGTTGCCGGTGAACGTCGATTCTAACGGACGCGGGCATCTGAAGCTGGCGTACTCGATCCGATCGCTGCGGCTGCGCAGCGGTTTGAGCCAGCGGCAACTGGCGCTGCGCATGTCGGTGCCGCGGACTTACGTGTCGAAAATCGAAAACGAGAAGGCGACGCCGACGCTGTCTTCACTGGAGCGGCTGGCGAGGGCGCTCGAGGTCAGTGTGCCGGATTTGCTCTCCGGTGGGGAACGGAACCGGCAGGAGGAAGTGCGCGAGTTGATGGAAGATCAGTTCGTGGCCGAAGTGTTGCCGTATCTGTCACAGCTGAACGGTATGCAGATGTCGAGCATTCTGGCGCAGGTGCGGGACTTGACGGTGCGGCTGCGACGGAGTGCGTAACCAGCTACCAGCTTCTGGCTGCTGGGTACTGACGAGACGCGACGCAAGCGGTGCCTCTTTCGCCTGCGCAGACGCTCAATTTTTGGCTTTTATCCGGGCACACAACCAACTGGACAGCCGGGGCCTTCGGGCTCCGGCTTTTTTTTCGGGTGGAACGCGCCATTCTGTAATCATTCCCCAAGCCAACCGGTCGGTATGAGAATTTCGTGATTACTGCCGGCCGTGCTTAAATAAAAAGTTGGGCGCCGATTTTTGCGTCATGCCCACGCGCGGCATCCAGCCTCAAGTCAGACCGAGACCGTAGATCCCCTCGCTGGATGACATCTGTAAGAGCTAGCCGTGTTGGAGATGGAGGACTTTTGGACTTCCAGTTGAACGAAGAGCAACTGCACCTTAGAAAGAGCGTGCGCGAGTTTGCTGAACGCGAGATTGCACCGAACGTCATGAAGTGGGATGAAGCCTGCGAATTCCCACTGGCGACGATCAAGGAACTAGGCAAGCTCGGCCTGATGGGAATGATCTTCCCGCCCGAATACGGCGGCGCAGGTATGGGCTACGTGGAGTACGTCACGGCCATCGAAGAACTCGCGCGCGTGGACGGTTCGGTGGGGATCATTGTAGCGGCACATACGTCCCTTTGTTCGAACCACATTTATGTGGCGGGAAACGAGGTGCAGAAAAAGAAGTATGTGCCGAAGCTAGCCACCGGCGAGTACATCGGAGCATGGGGGCTGACCGAACCCTCGGCAGGGTCGGACGCGGGCAGCGCCCGCATGGCGGCGGCGCGCGTGAAGGGCGGATGGGTGCTCAATGGCACCAAGACTTTTATCACCAATGGCCACTATGCCGACGTGGTGGTCGTGCTGGCGGTAACCGATCGCGCGGCGCACACTCACGGGCTTTCGGCGTTCATTGTCGAGAAAGGCACCAAGGGATTCCGCGCCGGGAAAAAGGAGAACAAGCTCGGCCTGCGCGCCAGCGATACGTCGGAGCTTATTTTCGAAGAGTGCTTCGTACCGGCGGAAAACATGCTGGGTGGAGAAGGGAACGGATTTATCGATGCTATGCGCACCCTTGACGGCGGGCGCATCTCGATCGCCGCGCTCTCGCTCGGCATGGCCGAGGGCGCATACGGGGCGGCGCTGAAGTATTCGAAAGAGCGCCAGCAATTCGGGCAGGCGATCTCGGAATTTCAGGCGATCCAGTGGAAGCTGGCCGACATGGCGACGGAAATCGAGGCGGCAAAGCTCCTGACGTTACGGGCCGCCGCCATGAAAGATGCCGGGATCAAGACCACGCTCGAATCGTCAATGGCCAAGCTCTATGCGAGTGAAGTGGCCGTCAGGTGCGCGAATGAAGGCGTGCAGATCCACGGCGGCTACGGGTTCATCAAAGACTATCCGGCGGAAAAGTTTTATCGCGACGTGAAACTGTGCACCATTGGCGAAGGGACTAGTGAAATCCAGCGCTTGGTGATTGCAAGGCAGTTGCTGAAAGAATAAACCCGACTGCCTTCGGCATCAGCGCTTCTTCCCCCGCACAAACACATCCATGCCAAAAATCACGCTGCGCCCCGGCATGGCCACGCCTGGAATCTCTTGGTATCCCGTGCTTGTCAGATTTGAGAATGCCAGGTGCGTGCTCACGTTCTTAACCTCGCGCCCGACGCTCGCATCCCAGAGCGCATAGGGATCGCTACCATATCGCTTCACCACACCGATCCGGCTGCGGGCGACGACTTTCCCAGGCAGCGTTCCTTGCCAGCTCACCACCGCATCGTTCGACGGATAGTTGAAAGCGTATTCGGATGTGCGCCCGGGGAGCGGACCCTGCGCGCTGTAAACGCCGGTGTACGCCACATTGATCTGCTGGCGTTGCACCCGCATTCCGAACGATGCTTCCACTCCAGTGAAGTTCAGGCTCGCGATGTTTTCCACTTGGTAGGGATTCTTTTCCGAAACCGGGCTTGACTTAAGCGCTACCCAGTCGATGTCGTTCTTATCGCGCCGCTCGAAGACCGTGACTTCCGCCTTATAGCGTCCTCCCTGGTCCCACACCAAGCCGCCCTCGTAGCCCCAAGATGTTTCCGGGAGCAGGTTCGGGTTGCTCAGGTTGACGGGATCTTTGTAATAGAGGTCGGTGTAGCTGGGCAGCCGGAAGGCGCGGCTGGCGCTCGCTTTCAACTTCCAACCCGGCTTTAGCCACACCCCGCCGGTCAGGGTCGGACTGAATTTCGATCCGTTGGTATCGAAGACCTCTTCCCGCGCGCCCACCGAAAACGAGAAGCGGCCGAACGCCCTGACATCGTAGTCGATATACCCGGCGCTGCGGGTACGCCAATGGTCGCCCAAATTGTTGCTGTGGATCGATTCGTAAAATCCCTCGCCGCCATAGAACAAGCTCGCGTTTTGTCCCAACTGTTCCGTGCGGCGGACCGCCCCTTGCCCGCTTTGATCGATGTGGTTGTTCTCATAGACGGAAGGATCGTCTCGCTCAAGGATGAACTCGTCAGTATGACGGCGGTAGCCGAAGTCGAACTCCGTCTTCTTGCCCAGATCCTGCTTCAACCCGGCGAACCATGTCTTCGTCCTCTCCCATTCAGGATAGTCGCCATAGAAATCGTTTGCGCCAAGAGGCTTGTCGCCCAATCCCAGCATGATCAGGCTGCGGCCCAGGGCGGTCTGCGCTCCGCTGTTCGAGAAAATTGTCAGACTGCGATAATCGCGGTCGGGCATGAAGCCCGTGGAGAAATCACGCGCCACATCCAGTTCTTCGTCCAGTCGGCTGGCCACAAAGCCGACCGAGAACGTTTCCTGGTTGGTTCCGAAATTGCCAATCGCGGCGCCCGCCTGGGCTTCGGAGTACTGCGGCGGCCCGGTGATGAAATTGACGGTTCCGGCCATGGCATCCGATCCATAAAGCATCGAACCCGCTCCCGGCAGAACTTCAATTCGTGCGAGCGCGCCGGTGGGCAAGGGCAGGTCGAGATCGTGGTGGCTGGTCTGGACGTCATCCATGCGCAAACCATTCAACAGGACTAGCGTTTGCTCAAAGGTGGAACCTCGAATGGTAAGGTCGGCTTGCACGCCATCCGGGGCACGTTCCTGCAAATCGATCGAGGCGTCCAGTTGTAGGTAATCGACCCAGTGCGTGTAAAGCGGTTGCTCTCGCGTGTCGATCACGGTGATAGTCCGGTCGATGTTTTGCACCGGCGCCGGTATAAACGTTCCCGTGACGGCGACGGTTTCTTTCCGAGCTGGAATTTTTCCGTTGTCGCAATTGGCACTGGCGGCATTCGGCGACTGCGCCGATTGTCCTGATGGTGATTGTCCCGGCTGGGATTGTGCTGCTGGCGGACAAGGAGTTTCCTGCGCATCCGCTTTGCCTTTACGCGACAAACCGTAAGTCAGAAAAAGAAGTAAGACAGCCAGGATCGATTTCAACTAGCCTCCGCGCAAGAAGTGAAATCATAACCCAACGGTAGTGTCGTCTATCGGAGCTGTTACTGCCGCCTTGCCCGTGCGCATGCGCTTCAACCTTTGCGGAATAGAAGCCGGGAGAGATGAGTGGGGAGTGCCGGGCACTACCAGCCAAAGTACCCGGCAACGATCGCTAGATTGGACCAACGAGAATTTGCGAGGGTTGTTACACTATTCTGCTTGACTCCTACCAGTGCAACCCTCGTCGACGATCTCCGCTCCGGCGATCCACGCGCGCTGGCTCGCGCGCTCTCTATGGTCGAGAACCGCACTGCGGGCTGGTCGGAGCTGCTCAAAGCGCTCTTCCCGCATACCGGCAAAGCGCGCGTCATCGGTCTGACCGGCGCTCCCGGATCGGGCAAGAGCACGCTGGTCGATCAGCTTGCCAAGCACTATCGCAAAGAAAATCAAACCGTCGGCATTATCGCGGTCGATCCGACCAGTCCTTATACTGGCGGAGCGATTTTGGGCGACCGCATACGCATGCAGGATCACTATAGCGATCCGGGAATTTTCATCCGCAGCATGGCCACGCGCGGATCGCTAGGAGGGCTGGCGCGCGCCACGGCCGATGCCGCCACTGTGCTCGATGCCTCGGGCCGCGACCTGGTCATGATCGAAACGGTTGGTGTCGGGCAGGACGAAGTCGATATTGTGCGGCTGGCGGATGTCACCATCGTGATTCTTGTTCCCGGCATGGGCGATGATGTGCAAACGATCAAAGCCGGGATCATGGAAATCGCCGACATCTTCGTGATCAACAAAAGCGACCGCGAGGGAGCTGAGCGGGTGGAGCGCGAGATTCGCGCCATGCAATCGCTCGCCACTCGCGACGACCGCTGGACGCCGCCAATCGTGAAGACAGTCGCCAGCGAGGGCGTGGGAACCAAAGAGTTGGCGGAAGCGATCGCAGGTTACGAGGCGTACCTTAAGAAAGGGAACTTGGTCCTTAAGAAGAACGTCGAGAACTGGCAGGAGCGGCTGGTCGAGATGCTGCGCGATGCCATGCTGGAAAAAGCGCGCGCTCACCTGGAGACGGACGGCGGCAGCCTCGAGCGTTATGCGGCGGAGATCGCCGAGCACAAGCGCGACCCGTATTCGCTGGTGGAGGAGATTGTGCGCGGCGTCGAACGCTCCTGATTCGATTGAGACGGGCGTCTCGCCCGTCCTTGGTCGGCGCGGGCTGGGGCCAGGCGGGGCGCCCGGCGCTCCACCGGCGAGTATTGATCGACAACAGGCAGGCATTATGGAATTCAGCATTGATCATCTCGGCATCGCAGTGAAGTCGCTGACGGCTGCAAAGTCTATTTACGAAAAGCTCGGTCTGCGAGTTTCTCCGGAAGAAACCGTCGAGCAGGAAAAAGTTCGGCTGGTCATGGTGCCGGTGGGCGAGAGCCGACTGGAGCTGCTGGAAGCGACTTCGGACGATTCGACTATCGCCAAGTTCATTGCCAAGCGCGGCGAGGGGCTGCACCATGTTTGCATGCGCGTTCCAGACCTGGCGGCAGCAGTCGCAAAATTGAGGAGCGACGGCGTGCGCCTGGTATCGGAAGAGATCAAGACGGGCGCGGGCGGACACCGGTATGTGTTCGTGCATCCGCAGAGCACGGGGGGCGTGTTGCTGGAATTGGTGGAGAGCAGTCATTTGTAATTTGTAATTTGTAATTGGTAATTTGAGATTTGAACAGCGCCGAATTGGACGCGAAGGTTTTGAAATTGCAAATTACAAATTACCAATTACCAATTGCAAATGCCCCAGCTTCTGCTCGCCGTAGACACTTCCGGGAAGAACGGCAGTCTGGCGCTGGCTCGCCTGACGCCGGGTCAGAGCGCAAGCGAAATCGGTGTGCTTGAAGTTGTGCCGCTCGCCGGTGGCACGTTTTCGGCGCAACTGGTGCCGCAGATTGCCTCGCTGCTGAAAAAGCACGGATATGGTAAGACCGATCTGGGGGCATTTGCGGTCGCGTCCGGTCCGGGGTCGTTTACGGGGCTGCGCGTGGGCTTGGCTGCCATTAAGGCCCTGGCCGAGGCGCTGAAGAAGCCAATCGTCGCAATTTCATTGCTGGAGGCGGTTGCACGCGGCGGCTCGGCGCACGGTCGGGTTCTCGCGGCGCTGGATGCGGGTCGGGGTGACGTTTATGTCGGCGACTACGAACTCGAGCCTCAGGTGCGCCACTGCCGCATGCACAGCGAACGCCTGCTGAGCAGGGAAGAGTTTCTGGCCGACGCCAGGGGGAAGGCGGTCGTCACGCCCGATGCCGCGTTGGCGGCGACGGTTCGAGCTGCGGGAACCGCTGCTGGAATTCGGGTTGAACTGATTGACTATCCGAACAGCGGGACGATTGCCGGGCTGGGTTGGGAGCATCTCCAGCGGGGCCAGACGGTTCGTCCCGAAGAACTGGAAGCCAACTACATCCGCCATTCCGAGGCTGAGATTTTCTCGAAGCCGGCGCCGTGACAAGGCTAGTCGGCGCTCGTTACGCAGCCCCTAAAGGGGCATGTTATGGCGAAGAATTTGCGGTATCGCTGAAGCGATACCCTGATACGAAATACCTTTCGATGCGCGTTGCCATTCGCTCCGCTCGGTTGCATGATGTGCCGGTGATTCTCGCGCTTGAGCGGCAGGCGCCGAGCGCCGCGCACTGGAGCACCGAGCAGTACAACCAGTTGGTGGATGGCGGCGTCGTTCTGGTGGCCGAGGAAGCAGGCAAGCTTTGCGGATTCGTTTGCGCGCAGGCGGTCGCGGGCGAATGGGAGATCGAGAACGTGGTGGTGGCCGTCGAGTTCCTCCGCCGCGGCATCGCCAATGAGTTGGTGCGCGAGTTGATTCAGAGCGCTCGGAATGAGGCAGCGTCGGCGATTCTGCTCGAAGTCCGCGAATCGAATCTGCCCGCCCGCCGACTGTACGAAAAACACGGTTTCCGCGAGGTGGGTCGTCGCCGGGCGTATTACAGGGATCCGGCGGAGGACGCGATTCTGTACGCGCTGCGGTTCGCCGCGATCGCTACAGGGGAGAAGCTGAGCGCCACAAGACGCTGAGAGGGAAAGACTAACGTTGGGAAAAGCCGCGAGTTCTTGCACCATTTTCTGTGCAACTACGCAGCCCTGTCCGCCTGTTGACGGTGGAGAGTTCTCTATGAAATCTTCATTGAACCCTATCGACCCCTGTGCTACTTTTTAATGGTGCAGTAACAAACAGCAGGAGGTCTGGCAAGGATGCTGACTCCGAGTAACCAACTCCTGACCGGTCAGGAAGAGTTCCAGCGACTGGTTCAGGAGCACTCGCAATATTCCCAACGGCTGGAATCCCTCACACAAAAGCGATACCTCACGGACGACGAAAAACTGGAAGAAGTGCGGCTGAAGAAACTAAAGCTGCGCCTCAAAGACCAGATGCAGACGATGGAGCAGCAGGTTCATCGGCAGTCTGCGTAGGTTAACGGGACTGAGTAATCGGGCCCGAATGCACTAAAACGTAGGACCTCACCTGATCCATGCGATTATAGAGGGCGCGTCTAAGCGCCTTTTTTTATTGCAGTTATGTAGAATATCGCAGCCTCGCTTTATAATCATTCTGAATTCCATGGTGCGCGACGGATACTTCTACGGTGTGGGCTGCGTACTCGCTGCGGGCGTGATCGCGTGGCTGGCAGGTTGGCCTTACGCCGTCCCGGTGTTGTTGCTGGGCGCTTTCTTTCTGTGGTTTTTCCGTGATCCGGAGCGCCAGATTCCCGAAGCTTCCGGCACCGTCGTTCCTTTGGTTTCTCCGGGAGACGGCAAGGTGACCGATGTTTCGGTCGTGGCTTCCGATGTGGCTTCGGGCGGAACTTCCGTCGAAGCTTCCGTCGAAACTTCCGTCGAAACTGTGCGCAACCGGATCAGCATTTTTCTGAGCGTCTTCGATGTGCACGTGAACCGTTCGCCGATTGCGGGCGTGATCCGCGAGGTGCGCTATCAGCGCGGCAAGTTCCTCAACGCCATGGGAGCGCATTCAGCGGAGGAGAACGAGCAGAACATCGTCACCGTGGAAGGCGAAGGCCGTACCGTAATCTTCAAACAGATCGCCGGCTTGATCGCGCGCCGCATCGTTTTCAATCTTAACGTGGGAGACCACGTGGCCTGCGGTGAGCGGGTTGGGCTCATCAAGTTTGGCTCGCGGGTGGAGGTTCTGTTCGATCGCGATGCCGCGATCCAGGTGAAGCCCGGCGATCGGGTCAAGGGAGGCGCCACGGTGCTTGCCTGGTTGCCAGTTGGGCAGCCGGTCGCGCAGGCGATTCATGTCGGCGTGGCCGGGGAGCGGGAGGCGCATTGAAATGAAAGAGCTAGGAACATTGGAATGAAAGAGCTAGGAACATTGAAATGAAAGAGCCAGGAACATGGAAGAGCTAGAGCCGCATCGTCGTGAAGCGGACCGTCCACGGGGAAAATTGCGCAAGGGCATGTATATACTGCCCTCGCTGTTCACCACGGCGAATATCGCGCTTGGGTTCTACGCGATTCTGCAGACCGTGCATGGCAACCCGAGTGAACCCTGGCACATGGACTTCGCCGCGATGGCCATCGGCTTTGCCGTATTGTTCGACGGTTTGGACGGCCGCATCGCGCGCATGACCCACACCTCCAGCGATTTTGGCAGGGAGCTCGATTCGCTGGCCGACGTGATTACCTTTGGCGTTGCCCCGGCGCTCCTCGCCTGGATGTGGGGCTTTCATCTGTTGCCGATGATCATTGCCCCTGAGCTGCGCCTGAAAATTACGGACCTGGGCTCGGTAGCCTGCTTTGCTTTCCTCATGGCGGGCGCGAGCCGACTGGCGCGCTTCAATATTGCGAAAAATCCGGAGCCTTCGAATCCGGGACGTCCGGGGAAGAAATACTTCGTGGGCATGCCGATTCCGGCCGGGGCGGGAGTGATTGCGGCCGTCGTCCACTACTCCGCCGGAGAACCCGTGACATCCTGGTGGACGGCGATGAGCTGGCTGATGATGGTGGTGGTGGTCGGTTATCTGATGGTCAGCACGTGGCGTTTCTATAGCTTCAAGGATATCGATTTTCGTTCGCGGCATCCCTTCCGCCTGATTGTGCTTTTTGGCGTGGTAGGCGCGTCGATTTGGTTCTTTTCCCGCCCGGCGCTTTTTGCCATCGCGATCCTGTATATGGCTTCCGGCGTCCTGTGGCGGTTGCAATGGATCTTCCGTCGCAAGAGCCCGCCTGCACCTCCGGCATACCGGGAGGCATCTCAGACTCCATGAGTCCCATTTCGAAGACTCCACTTTCGAAATCCGCCAGCTCGCAGGCGGATCTCCGCGGCACGAATCTTTATCGCGTGGCGATTGTGGGCGCGGCATCGCTCAAGGGCAAAGAGATTGCTGAAATCCTGCGCGAACGGAATTTTCCTGCCGTCGATGTCCGGTTGCTCGATGACGACGAGTCTCTCGGCCAACTGGAAGCGGTGGGCGACGAGATGAGCTTTATCCAGAGTATCCGCTCGGAACAGTTCGAGCGCGTGGACTTCGCCTTCTTCGCTTCCGATCCGCGCTCGACGCACAATAACTGGAAGGTAGCGCGCGACTTGGGCGATACCATCGTGGATCTCACGTACGCGCTGGAAGATGAAGCGGGAGCTTCGGTCCGCTCGCCCTGGATCGAGCGGCAGACGGGCCAGCCCATTGCTCCGGAGTTGCAGCCGGGCCCGGTGGTGGTGGCCCATCCCGCGGCGACGGTCCTCGCGTTGCTTGCCCTGCGGAGCGAGAGGGCCAGCGAGAAGGCTGCCAAGATCGAGCGCATGGTCGCGACCGTATTTGAACCGGCATCGGAGAACGGCCAGAAGGGTATGGACGAACTGCACGAGCAGACTGTGAATCTGCTCTCCTTCCAGGAGCTCCCGAAGAATGTGTTCGACATCCAGGTGGCCTTCAACATGGTGCCGCGCTACGGACAGAGATCAGAATTGGCGCTGGATGCTGTGTCGCAAAGAATCCGGAAACACTATCGGCGCATTGCCCGCGGCGCAACCGAGCCTTCGCTGCAGGTGCTGCAGGCGCCGGTCTTCCATGGACACGGCTTTTCGGTTTACCTGGAGATGGAGAAGCCGGTCGCAATCGCAGATTTGTCGCGGGCCCTGGCGGGAGAGCACGTGGTGGTGAGCGGCAGCCCGGAAGATACGCCCACCAACGTGAGCGCTGCCGGCCAGGGGGACATCCAGGTCGCGATCACCAACGACGCCAATCACAAGAACGGTGCGTGGCTGTGGGCAACTACCGACAACCTGCGCGTCGCCGCCTTGACCGCAGTGGAATGCGCCGAGACCATGACTGCATCCCGGCCGAGAGGTCAGATTCAATGATCCTTGGGATGGCGAACGGGACGGCGAACCGGTGGACGGCGAAGCGGCGGGCGGCCGCAATTGCGCTTGGAGTGGGCCTGGCCTCGACATTGATATTGATATTGATCTCGACCGGCTGCGGCTACCACCGGGCCGGAAATGCGATCGAACTGCCGCAGAATATCCACAGCATTGCGATTCCCGGTTTCGTGAGCCACAGCCAGACGTTTCGAATCGAGCAACTCTTGACCGACGCCGTCGTGCGCGAATTCAACGCCCGCACCCAGTACCGTGTAATCCATGAAGCCAATGGCGACGCGGATGCGGTACTGAAGGCGACGGTTTTATCGGCGTCGGCGAATCCGCTCGTCTACGATTCCACGTCCGGACGCGCAGTCAGCGCTTTGGTCACGGTGAGCGTTCAGGTCACGCTGACCGACCGCCAGGGCAAGGTGATCTTCGAAAATCCTTCCTATCTTTTTCACGATCAATACGAAATATCGAGCAATCTCCCGAGTTTTTTTCAGGAAGACTCTCCGGCCGTCGATCGCTTGTCGCGGGATTTTGCGCGTACGTTGGTGGCTAACATCTTGGAGGTTTACTGATGTGGGAGGGCTACTATTATGGTACTCGCTCCAGTTCCGAATAGCCGCTGTCACTGAAGAGCCGAAATGAACTATCGACGAACTCTCGTGTATGTTGTTCTCGCTGCTCTTCTAAGCTGTCTTATGGCAAACATTGGGTGGGCTGCCGACGATCAATCCGATCCTCTGAACCAAATCACAGAAACCTTCCCTAAGAGCGTCGAGATGAAAAACAAGGGAAAGCTATTAGAATTCTGCCCG
This sequence comes from uncultured Acidobacteriaceae bacterium, assembly GCA_963797885.1. Classification (GTDB taxonomy): domain Bacteria; phylum Acidobacteriota; class Terriglobia; order Terriglobales; family Acidobacteriaceae; genus Acidiflorens. Next base: position 14,797 of record CAWCRQ010000086.1, read on the forward strand.
GACAACACGTGCCACGGATTTTCGGCCTCAGACAACATCTCCGTGGCGACTTTGAAAGACTTCGCCTATCTGTATGTCTACTTCTTTTCCGACTACTATGCCCTCTCAGAATGGCGCGCCAAGGAAGATGTGAAGAACACCGCAGAGCGCGTACTCTCAAAACCTGAATATAGCGGCTGTAGGAAGGGAAACAGCCGCGAATCAGCGCGCTGCGTGCTGCTTGACCTCAGCCGAAATGGGAAGATCAAATTGCTTTTCATTCGGTATGACGAGGGACAGCGTAATGTGGTTCACGAGAACATCTCTGAACAGCTATCTGAAAAAAACTCGGCTCCGAAATGACGATGCGCGCCTTCAGCCAAGCGGACCGCTTTTTCTCTGAACTCGAGTCGCGCAAGCTGAAGCCGGCTTATGTGTTTGTTGGCGATGAGGCGTTTTTTCGCAAGCGCTGCCGCGACGCCATTCTGGAGCACCTGGTCGCGCCCGACTCGCGTGACTTCGGCTTATTTGAGTTCGACCTCGCCGAGACTTCGCTGAACGAAATTCTGGATCGCGCCCGCACGCCCTCGCTGATGGCGCCGTTCCAGGTATTTTTCGTGCGCGGCGTGAAGACGCTGTTTGGCCGCGGCTCCAACGAAGAGAAAATTGGGGCCATCGAAGCCTACTGCAAGAATCCCAATCCTGATGCGCTTCTGATATTTGTTGCCGATCACATCAGCATTCCCGCCGATGCTCGCCGGATGGAGATGACCGATAAAGACCGTTACCAGAAGATCCGCGAAGACCTCGGGCCGTTCTGTGGCATTGTCGAACTGTCTCGCGTGCAAGAGGGGGAAGCGGTGCGCCGGATTGGCGAGTATTGCCTTACACGCGAGGTCAAGATCGATGCCGACGGCGCCCGCGAGTTGGTGGATGCGCTGGGCGGCGAAATGATGATGGTGTCGAACGAACTGGAGAAGCTGATTCTTTACGTCGGCGAAAAGAAAAAAATCACGCTCGGCGATGTAGAGACCATGGTACTCGCCGCGAAACAACGCTCGCTGTATGAGTTGACCGACGCGATTTCCTCGAAAGACCGCGTGCGCGCGCTCGAAATCCTCGATGCGCTGCTTTCGACCGGCGACGGGGAAGAAGCTGCCATCGGCCATCTCTATATGCTGGCCAAGACTTTTCGCCAGATGCTGGTCATCCTGGAGCGCAACGTGCGCGACCAGCGCATGCTTTGGGCGGCATTGTGGCAGGGCTTTCGCGTGCCTCCGTTTGCGGCCGACGATATCATCCGGCAGGCGCGGCGCTACAAATCGAAGCGGGAGTTGACGCGCTCCATTCGCCTGGTTGCAAAAGCCGATCTCGCGCTGCGCTCGAATCCTACCAGCAAGCGGATGGTCCTTGAAAAGCTGGTTCTGGATCTCGCCAGCGAGTCGAAGCTTGAAGCAGCTGGCGGATGGATGCAGGAAGGACTGCCGGTGTAAAGAGAAAAGCTATCCCATAAACCGAACTTTCCCAGCAGTAGCAAGGCAGTGTAAAACTCGTCCTTAGAGGAGAAATGGAGTGTGGTGGGGCACGATTCCATCGGCAGCAGCGTGTTTGCGGACAACCCGTATCGCGAATTTGTGTTCCCTCGGTGACACCCGCGCCGCCCTGGCGAGGACGCGCCTGTAGTCCTTGAGGGTACGAATCAGTTTTTCCTCGCCAAAAGCGTAATACATGGGAATCTGGTTGCGTATATCATCCTCCGCAAGCAGGTACATGAGCCCGTTGATATAGCCTTCGACATAGGCTACGTCGTGGTACTTCCGCCTCTTGAGCTTCTCGGGAAGAATCCTATCCTCATAGAGTCGCGCCATATTACCCGGATTGCATGCGTGGGAATAGTACCCCGTGCTCTCGAGAGCCAGAATGCGTTCGAGTGCGTGGATAAGCCCATCTTGATAGCTTAATCCAAACAATATGTCAGGGTACCTTCGCGCGTCGATGTCAGACAGTTCGCCATGGACTTTGACTATCTTTTTTAGAAACTTACCAACTCCGATGAATCGCTCGTCGTCGAGAAGTTGATGATCTGATACGAAACGCTCCTTGACTTTCGAAATAAAGTAGGTTGCGTCGGTGTATATGGGGATGAGCCCCTTTTCGCGGAAGCGAGCGTCTGAAGAGCGATCAAGCGTAACAATGTAGCTTTGGGGAAACAGCCCTTTCATCTCGGCAACAAGGGAGCCATGTAATTGTATGAAGTCGTCATCAGAGAATGAAAAGCCCAGGTACACTATCGTCTTCGTTGCCAGCAGCATTCTGAGCGTACTTCCCAGCAGGCCCCCAGTGAGACGCTGGTGGCAGGAATTGTAGTCCTCGCGGGTCGCGACTATCGAACCGTAGCTGTGCACAGAGCCGTGTATCTTGAACACCTTGCGCCCGGGAACTGCCCAAAATGCAAAATCTTCCGCAGTCACGAACGGCGTTGCTCCACACTCAATCTCAAAGTAGGGGTCCCAATTGGTTGTGACAATCTCTTGTACAACAGACAATGTTGACAATTCGCGGTGAAATTGAGTCACCTCCCGATACAATTCTGGGAAAGATCGAATGTAGTCGAGGCGGTCCCTCACCTTCCGCAGGAGCTTCGCCCGTCCGTCCGGTTGATTGCAATACCTGCTCATTAGGTCCGGGAAGGCTGGGCCACCCTCAGGACGAATCTTGAGCTCTCCGCAAACGTCTTGATAAAGCGTGTATGGGAACACAGCCCGAGCCTCGGTGCTCACGCCCGCCCCAGCAAAAACAACCACGTCGCCATTCATGAATCGCTCGTAAAGATCTTTCGGTAAATCGAAAGGCTGACGATTCCCGCAAAGTTCGCAGGCGCACTCGATCGTGTGCGGGCTGTTGGTCAACGAAGCTTTGCGCATAAAAATATCCTACAAAATGGCCAAGGGACGGCCTCCTACCCCTTCGCCTCGGCCACTGCCCGCCGCAGCTCCTCGACATCCGGGAAATTCGGTTTGAGCTTTACCACGCGGTCCAGTTGTTGGCGGGCGAGCGCGGCCTGACCGCTCTTGGCGTACGCGAGTCCGAGGTGGTAGTTGAAGAGCGCGTTGTCCGGTTCCTTTTTCACCGCTTCTTTAAACAGGTTAATGGCGGAGGTGTACACGTGCTTGTGGTAGAAAGCCCAGCCCAGCGTGTCGGCGGAGTTTGGATTATCGGGAAGCTGACGGCGCGCCGTCTGCGCCATGGCGAAAGCAACGTCCACGTTGCCACCCTGCTCCAGCATCACGTAGGCCAAATTATTGGAAGCCAGCGGATTGTCCGGCTGAATTTCTAGCACCTTCTGGTACTGCTGCTTGGCATGGTCCCAATCCTGCTTGCTCTCATAGATGCCACCCGCCAGGAGGTAGAAAACGACCTCCTTGGGATTGATCTTCGACCCGTCGAGATAGGTCTGCAACGCCTGATCCGTGGCGCCGCGTTCGTTCTGCACCACGCCGAGCTTAACCAGCGCCTCGGTGTTCTTCTTATCCAAGTCGGAGGCTTGTTTGAACTCCGCTTCGGCCCCCGCTAGGTCCTTTTTCTGTTCCATCAGAAGTTGGCCCAGCATGATGTGAAACCCGGCGTTCTTGGGATACCTGGCCAACTGTGCCTTGGCCGTAGCGATGGCTCTGTCGGGCTGCTTCTGCATTTGTTCTACGTTGAGCACGCCGCCCAGTGCGTCGGTGGAATTCGGATCCTGATCCAGCGCCTGCTGATAGGCTTTTTGCGCTTCGGCATACTGGCTCTGTGCCATCCGCAGGTTGCCCAACTGCACATAAGCGGCAGGATTGTTGGGCTCCTTTTCCAGGGACTGATGAATATATTCATCCGCCGTCGCGTACTGTTTGCGATCGATTTCGGCCGCGCCGCGCAGCAGGTATCCGTCCGGAGCTGCTGGCTGCAGGGCGATGATCCGATCCGCTTCTTGCGCGAGCCCACTGGGATCACGCCGGTGGATGGCTATGCCCGCCAACGCCCGGTGCGCTTCCACAATGTCAGGACGCAGTCGAATGGCATCGCGCCATTCTGTTTCCGCCCGGTTGGTGTTGCCCAGTTGGTCGAATGCCAGACCCTGCTGGTAATGCGCCACAGCGTTATCGGGATCACTCTTCAACACGGCTTGCAGCGTGTTAACCGCGTCGCTGGCCTTGCCGCTGCGAATCTCGATCTCGCCCTTGTAAATCTGGGCGTCCTCGTCATCGGGCTTCGCCTTTACGACTTCGTCATTCAACTTGCGGGCATCGTCAATCCGGTCGGTCAGGATCAGCAGCTGAATGTAATTCTTCTTAACCACCATGTCCTTGGGATGCTCCTGATAAAGCGAGGCATACTCGGTCGTGGCTTTGTCGAACTGGTTATTGCCATAATAGAAGCCTCCGAGCATGCGGTAGCCCTCGGAATTGTTGGGGAAATCCTTTTTCGACTGGCGCAGGAAATCCTCGGCTTGGCCGGGCTTGTTCTCCGCCAGGTACAGGCTGGCGAGAGAGAGCCTGGGACTGGGATCGTCGGTTGCGGCCGCAATGGCGCGGCGGAACAACTGCTCTGCCTCGGGAAATCGCCCGCGAATCTGGTAAAAATTCCCCAGCGAGATCAGCGCAATCGTGGATTTGGGGCTGAATTCGATCGCTTTCTTGAAATTCGCCTCCGCCGCGTCCCACTGTTGCCCGTGCATCTGGAGCATGGCCAAATTCAGATAGGAGTCAGAACGGTTGGGATCCAGTTGCAGCGCCTTCTGCATGTCCGCCAGCGCGGCAGTAGTGTTATTCATACCGGCGTTGTAGTTGGAGCGTGCGATGTAGACGTCGGGGTTGTTGGGTTGTTTTTGCAGGAGCAGGTCCAGATGCTCCTTCGCGTCATTGAACTGACGACCGAGGATCAGCAGGTTGGCCAGGTCAAGGTGCGCGGCATATTGGTCAGGCTGAATTTGGATGGTGGTGGACAGCTCCTGGTAGGCGGTTGGCCACTGCTCCAGCTTCAGCGCCGCCAGCGCCAGCTTGTAGTGGGCGTCGGCGAAACGCGAATCAACCTGGATGGCGTTTTCGAATTGAATCTCGGCTTCCCTGTACTGGCCTTTGTCGTAGTAGCGCTGGCCGCTTTCCAGGTACTTCTGCTTGCGGACGTTCGGATCCCGCGAGCAGCCTGTGAGCAACCCCGCCAGCAAGCAAACCGCTACCATTGCATGTCTTGACCCTTTAGCAATACGCATAGCTGTGAACGCCTCACGTTGCGCAAACTTTGTCTTATCAACGCCCTACTGCCCAAAGGTACTCTCTTGGGCGCAGGCCAGAAAGGTTACTGCCGTTATTACCGCTGCCGTTATTACCGCAACCCTGGGGAACTGGCAGAACCACATTGACCCCATGCTTAGCATACGCCCGTGTACAGGCGCTTTCGTAATCTGCCGCAACCGGATGGAGCATGGCATAGTTCAATCGGCTATGACTCACTTCCCCCAAACCGGTGATAACCAGCGTTCCCCCCGAGTACAGCTCAATGGATCGGTCGCGGCCGCAGTGATGGCCGAAGGCGGCCAGCGGGCGCGGGCAAAACTACAATGCATTTCGATCAACGGCGGATTGCTGCAGTTGCAGCACGAGCTTTCCACCGGAGATTTCGTCGAGATCGCTTTCCACACCCGATCTGGCGCCGTCCACGGCATGGCCGAAATGCTGTACCCGACGCGCAAGCTTCAGAGCGCGTGTCTGCAGCCTTTCCGCTTCATCGCCCTGGCCGACGATGACCACCGCAAGCTGCGTATGGCGCTCGATTCCGCTCTGGACCGCAGCTTCCTGGACCCGGTTTCCGAGCAGTTTCAGACGCCGGCGGGATTCTGAAGGGCAGGTCTCAGGTCTTAGGGCCAAGGTTTCAGGAAAAACAAAATCAACCGTGGTTTTCTAAGACCTGAGACCTTGGACCTGCTTGCCCGCTGCTTCGCTATACTGGCTCCTCCGGGATGACGAGCCAGAGCATCACTCACTTCACTCACTCCGCCGAGGAGACGATCGCTCTCGGGCGGAAGCTTGCCGCCGAGCTGTCTCCTCCGCTCATCGTGCTGCTGTGCGGCGACCTGGGGGCAGGAAAGACGACCTTGGTGAAGGGAATCGCGGAAGGGTTCGAAGCCGCTCGCGCCGAGGACGTGACCAGCCCTACCTTCACGCTCGTCCACGAATACCACGGACCCCGCGCCACCCTGTACCACATCGACCTTTACCGCATCGATACCCAGCGCGATCTGGAAACACTCGGTCTGGACGACTTGCTCGCACCAAACTGCATCTTACTGATAGAGTGGGGAGAGAAGTTCCCTCGCTTGCAACGCGATCACGACGTGGAAATCACCCTGGAACAGGTAGGGGAGACTGAGCGCAGAATCCAGCTGTGTACCCGTTAAGTCTGCGGACGGGGCGTATCTTCATCAAAAGTAAGGGAGTTGAAGCAATCTTGAAACGCACGCATTTGGCATTTTTTTGCTTACTGTTGGCTGCCGCCCTCTGCGCCGCGAAAAGCGGATCGCACTTCGGTTCACCCGATCCGAAAGACAACTCTGCGTCCCCAGAGCGCAATTCATCTTTGGCGCCAGCCTTATCTTCGGAATCCGCGGAAACTGCATTACCCGATACACCAAGTCCGCAGCAGAGCTCGCCGCCGGAACAGTCCGGGACATCGAGCACTGATAGCAATGCGAAGCAATCCGATGCGAAGAGTGCAGGCCAGAGTACGGCGCCTGCGAACCAAGGCGTTCCCCCTGAAAAGCAGCAACCGAAGCGAATCCTGGGTGTGATGCCCAATTTCCGCGCGGTCAGTGCCGGCGCGCTTCCGCCGCCGCCCACGCCGAAGCAGGCCTTCATCATCGCGACCCAGAACAGCTTCGACTACTCGTCATTTATCTTCGTGGGCATCACGTCGCTCCTGGCTGAGGGAACAAATGCGCACACGCAGCTCGGGAAGGGCGTTACGGGGTTTGGGAGATACTACTGGCGAGGGTATCTCGACAAGACGGACGGCAATTACCTCGTTATCTTTGCCCTGCCTACAGTGTTCCATCAGGACGAACGCTATTACGCAATGGGTAGGGGCGGTTTCTGGAAACGCGGCTTCTATGCGGCGTCTCGCATCTTGATCACGCCGGACTATCACGGCCACAACAGTTTTAATGCTTCCGAACTGCTAGGCAGGGCCATGGCGCAAGGCATTTCGGCGTCTTATTACCCAAGCGGGAGCCGGACTGCCGGAGCGCTCGCCACCAAATACGGATGGGCGATTGGGCGGGACATGCTGACGAACGTGTTCCGCGAATTCTGGCCGGATATCGCCGTGCACGTGCTGCACCGGCACCCGTAGGCGGAATGGCGGACTGCTAGCATTGGACCGAGGCGCATCTCAATCAATTGTATTTGGAGCCATAATCACTTGAAGCTCACCTATTTCGCACTTGTCTGCCTTTTGATCTTGCTGGCGTTGATCACTGCGGCTTTTTGCGCCGCGCAAAGCGCCACAAAACCTGAGGCCTCGGACGCGAACCAGTCCGCCCAACCGCCCGCGACCGGCGCCGGCCAGACACCACAGCAAACGCCGCCTCCAGCCAAACCATCATCCGGCCAAACAGCCCAACCGGCCGATCAAAGCCAGGGCAAAGACCAAAGCCAGGGCAAGGACAGCCAGGGTGCAAAAGACGCGGCGAACGACAAATCCAGCACGTCCGGCACGTCTAACGACCGGCTCTTTTTTGCTCTACCCAACTTCTTGACATTGGAGAATGCCGGCCAGGTTCCGCCCCTGACGGCCGGACAAAAATTCAAAGTTGTTGCCCGGGGCTCGTTCGACCCTATTGAGATTGTCTGGTACGCTGCGCTCTCCGGCATCGCTCAGGCCGAGAACAGCGAGCCCGGTTACGGACAGGGCGCGCAAGGGTACGGCAAGCGCTACGGCGCCTACGCTGCCGATGGCACCATCGAGAATTTTTTTGTGGGCGCGATTCTGGCTTCCGTGCTCCGCCAGGATCCGCGCTATTTTCAGTCAGGCCACGGCAGTTTCTTTAACCGCACCGAGTATTCGGTGAGCCGGATTCTCGTAACTCGCAGCGACTCCGGACACCGTCAATTCAACTACTCCGAAATCTTTGGTGCCGCCATCGCGTCGGCCATTTCCACTTACAGCTACCATCCCGGCCGCACTTTGATTGGTAGAAATAGTGAGGGTATCCCGCGATACACGCCCAGTGACCGCACCTTGAAGAATACGGCCAGTGTATGGGGATCGCAGGTGGGCTACGACACGATTACGCTGGTGGTCAAGGAGTTCTGGCCCGATATCCGGCGGAAATTGAAAAAGCAGCCTCGTTGAACTCGCTTTCAGAACCCCATAATGTTGTATCCGCAATCCACGTAGATGGTCTCGCCCGTGATGCCGGAGCTCGCATCGGAGGCCAGAAACACGCCGGTGCTCCCCACCTCGCCGACTTCCACATTGCGTTGCAGAGGCGCGCGCTCGGCATGTCCTTTCAGCATGTCTCCCAGGCCGGCGATGCCGCGCGCGGCCAGCGTCTTGATCGGCCCCGCCGAGATCGCATTGACGCGGATCTTCCGCCGGCCCAGATCCTGCGCCAGATACCGGACCGTGCATTCGAGCGCGGCCTTGGCCACGCCCATGACGTTATAGTGGGGCACAACTTTTTCCGCGCCGTAGTAAGTCATGGTAATGACGCTGCCCCCGTCCTCCATGAGCGGCGCCGCAGCGCGGCAAACCGCGATCAGGGAATACACGCTCACGTCGTGCGCCACACGAAAGCCCTCGCGCGTCGTGTTCACGAAGTCGCCCTTCATCTCTTCGGCCGGAGCGAAAGCCACGCTATGCACCAGGGTGTGCAGCTTGCCGTAGCGAACTTTCAGGGTTTCGAAAAGCTGGTTGATTTCCTCGTCCTTCGAAACATCGCACATGAAAGCTTCCGCGCCCGGCAGCGACAGAATCAGGTCTTTGGCTTCCTGCTCCAGCCGTTCGTTCTGATAGGTGATGGCGAGGTTCGCGCCCGCCGCGTGCAACCCTTGAGCAATTGCCCACGCGATCGAGCGCTTGTTGGCCACTCCGAAGACGACCGCCGTCCGGCCTTGCAAGTCCTCAAACATGAATGGACGCTCCCCTTGGAGAAGAGAAAGAATAACAGCATCCTTATTCGTGTGGGGAGGACACTCTTGTCCGCCGGGTAGTGGGATACATTTTGAGACGATTGTCCACTACTTTTGACCTTGGGGTTGATCTTGATCTGTAGAACTACGTGCAAAACCAACGTCAAAGGCAGCGGACAAGAGTGTCCGCTCCACACAAACCCTGCAGTCTCCCTACTCCGCGACCGAAGCCACTGCCTGCCGTGCTTTCATCGGCCAGCAGGCGCTGCCAAATGCGACTGCATACACCGCGGCGATTACGCCAAACCCGGCTGCCAGGCTGATCCGCGATGCGACCGCGCCCACCGTCAGCCCCAGTGCCACCTGCAGAAACGTGCCAAAGAAATAGAAAGTGTTCTGGACGCGTCCCATGAAATGCGGCGGCACTTGTTTCATCAGGCTGGTATGCATGGCCACGCCGCTGACACCGCGCGCCGATCCCATCAGTCCATACAGGAGCACGGCAATCGCCAGCCACGGCGAAAACGGTGAAAGCGCCATCGTAAATGTGAGCAGCAGCATGGCAAGCGCAATCGCAGTGCGCGCTCCCACCCGCGCAATCAGCGCCGGAGCATAAAGAGCGCTCAGGAATGCGCCCACACCCCATCCCCCGTTCAACCATCCGTAGCCGGTCGCGCCGGCGTGAAAGACGCGATCGCTGAGTGGGGCCGTGACCACCACTCCCGTCATCATCGCGCCCAGAAACAAGGCCCAACTCGTGCCCAGAAAAACCACGCTCGGATGCGCGCGTAGAAAGGCCAACCCTTCGCGCATCTCGCGCAGGAAGCGCCCGACCGCGGTTTCCGCAGCTTCCAGATCGTGCCGAAGTTCGACGGCTCGCGGCACAACATGCCGACCCTGGCGCACTGCGAAGTAGCACAAAAAAGAGACGACGTAGGTGCTCACGTCGATGAGCAGCACCCCGCCCAGCCCAATGTGTTCATAGACAAATCCAACCAGCGCGCCGGCAATCAGCCAGCCACCCTGGACGCCAGCCAGTAGAAGCGTATTCGACTGCACGAACGCGCCCGCGGGCGTCAGTTCCTGAATCGGCGCGGTGATCGTTGGCCAGAACATCCAAAAGCCCGCGGCCACCAGCGTGTTCATGAGGTAGAGTTGCCACACCTGCACGCGGCCCAGGAAGGCAAGCACGGTTACCACGAGAATGACGGCCGCGCGCGCCAAATCCAGCATCATCACCAGGCGCCGCCGGTCTTCGCGGTCGATAATGACGCCCATGAAGGGCAGCATCAGCATGGCCGGAATGGTTTGCAGAGCGGCGAACGTGCCCAAAGCCATTTCGGAGTGAGTGCGCTGCAAGATCGTCCAGGCCACTGCGGCGGAGTTCATGCCGCTGCCCAGCATGGAGATCACGTTCGCCGCAAACACAAACCGCAGCGAGCGTTTCTGCAGGATGGAGCGCACGATTTGAATCTAACATGGAGGGCATTTGGCTTTTGGCTGTTGGCTCTTAGCTTTTAGCTTTCAGCTTCTGGTGCCGCCGCTATCTTGCCAGGCTAGGAACCAGTTTTGGCGCGGTCGAAGATGCGGACCTCCGAAGCTAGACGCCACATCCCTATTCCGGTTCGGCCACAAACCGATAGCCTACTCCGCGCACCGTCTGCAAATGTTTCGGGCTTGATGGATCTTCTTCGATGTACCTCCGCAGCCGAACCACAAAATTATCGATGGCGCGCGTATCGGTGTCTTCATGCAATCCCCACACATCTTCGAGAATTGCCTTGCGTGAAACTACGCGGCCTTCGCTCTGCACCAAATAGCGAAGAAACTCCGCCTCCATCACCGTCAGATGGATGGTATTTCCCAGCGAGCGCAGTTCCAGTTCTTGGAAGTCAATCGATTTGCCGGCAAAACTGAAGGTATCGCCGGCAGCTTCCGGTTCGCCCGGCGGCGCGGGCCGCGTCTTGTCACCGCGCGTCTGGTCGCCGATCGTCTTGTCGCGAATCATGGCAGCGCGCGCCGGGCCGGCGTCTTTCATCCAGACACTGCGCCGCAGCAGGCTCTCCAGACGAGCGATCAGAATGGCCAGCTCAAACGGCTTGGCCAGGTAATCGTCGGCGCCCGCCGCGAACCCCTCCAGCACATCTTCCGGACGCCCGCGGGCGGTCAGCATCAGAATCGGCACATAATTCTTCTTCTCGCGCAGCAAGGCCGCGACATCAAAGCCGCTCTTGCCGGGCAGCATCACGTCGAGGACCACCGCGTCGAAGCGTTCTTTTTTTTCGACCAGCCTGTCCAGAGCTGTCTCGCCGTCGGCCGCAACTTCCACCGCGTGGCCTTCGGCTTGCAGGTTGAAGCGCAAGCCCTGCGCCAGGTGCGCCTCGTCCTCCACCACCAGCACCCGGCTCATGCCATCCTCCGCGGCAATTCCAGGGTCACGGTCGTTCCCTTGCCTGCACCTTCGCTCTGTGCGAATACCCGGCCGCCGTGCTTGCGCGCGATCGACCTCACGATGAATAGTCCGAGGCCCGTGCCCTTCATTCCCGAGAGTGAGCGCTGCGTTACCCGGTAAAAGCGCTTGAAGATGCGTTTCAAATCCTGCTCCGGAATTCCCACGCCGCGGTCGCGCACCCGCAACACCACCCGCTTCTCATCATTACTCGGAACCTCCAACTCGACCGAGATGTGGACGCCATCCGGCGAATATTTCACCGCATTATCCAGCAGGTTCGAAACCGCGGTCCGCAACTCCTCGGGATCGCCCAGCACGCACGCTCCATCGCCGTTTTGCAGCGATGAAGATGAAGATGAAGATAAAGATAAAGACTCGCGGTAGTCGATATTTGTCGCGTGCAGATGATGGCGCGCTCGCGCCAGTTCCATGCACTCGCGCACCAGCGAGTCGAATTCCACTGGCAGGCGCTGCCGCGGGCTTTTCTTCTGCGCCGCCTCGCCCGCTTTCAAGACCTGTTCCACGGTGTGCAGCAGGCGATCGGTATCGAGCAGCATGAACTCGTAGAACTCCCGCCGCTGCGCTTCATCCACCTCGCGTCTCTCCAAGGTTTCGAGGTAGAGCCGGATGGACGCGATCGGCGTCTTCAATTCGTGGGTGACGGCGTTGATGAAGCTGTCGTGCTGCTCGTTGCGGCGAATTTCACGGACCAGAAAGATCGTGTTGAGGACGAGGCCCGTAACAATGGCGCCAAAAAAAATGACGCCCAGAAAAACCTTGACGCCCTCGCGCCAGTTGAGGATCACCCAGCCGCTGCCGACCGCACCGGCCAGCGCCGCCAGGCACACGCCAAACGAGAGGAAAAAATAGATCGCCTTTTGCCGGCTGATGATGCGCACAGGGAGATTTTAGCGGGAAATAAGTTTAAGCGCAGGGGGCGCGGAGGGAACGCAGAGGTCGCAGGGGAATGCCGTACAAAGAGAAAACCGGAGTACCTTCCCCGGCTTTCTCTGCCATTTTTTCTCTGCGTTCTCCGCGTTAAGCTCTAGTCGTTGCCCGCAGCCGCCGCCAACACCGCGGCCGCCTCAACATCGCGTACCAGGGCTGGCTTCGGCGGGAGGTGATCGAGCGCGACCTTGTACACGTGCCGCGCCAGTCCAAGTTTTTGCAGCGTCCAGATGCCGTACCAGTTCATGTCGACTTCGTACCACGTCAACCCATGGCGCGCGGAAACCGGATGCGCATGATGATTGTTGTGCCAGCCTTCGCCAAAGGTCAGGAGGGCGACCAGTCCGTTGTTGGTGGAGAGGTCTTTGGTCGCAAAGCGCCGCGATCCCCACAAGTGTGTGACCGAGTTCACCATCCAGGTGGAGTGCAGTCCGACCACGACGCGCGCGAATACTCCCCACAGCAGCCACGGCCATCCGCCAATCGCGAACAGGATCGCGCCCAGAATAATGTTGGAGGTGTAGTGATACTTGGTCAGCCAGACGTGAACTTTATCTTTGGTCAGGTCGGGGACGTAACGGGCCAGGGTGGTGGTGTCGTGATGCATCGACTTGCCCATTATGATCCACCCCATGTGCGACCACCACTTGCCGTCGATGGGCGAGTGCGGATCGCCTTCTTCGTCGGAAAACTGATGATGAATGCGGTGCGTCGCCACCCAGAAAATCGGGCCGCCTTCGAGCGCCAGGGTCGCGCACCAGGTCAGGAAGTACTCCACCCACTTCGGCGTCCTGTATCCGCGATGCGTCAGCAGCCGGTGATAGCTCATCCCGATCCCGAGGCTGCCCGAAACCCACCACAAGAAAAGGGCGACGAAAAATGCCGGCCAGGTGAAGAAGAATAGCGCCGCGACTGCGCCCACGTGAAACAGCCCCATGGCGATCGCCGTGCCCCAGTTAAAGCCATCACGGTTCGCGCGGTCCTTACGATTGGCGCCTTCTCCGGCCTCGCTCATTGCCTGGATCGTCTCTTCGGTCATTATCTCGGTCATTGTCTCGGTCATTGTCTCGGTCATTGTCTCGGTCGATGCTTCGGGTGTTGTCTGGCTCATGGTCTTCGCTCCCCACATCCCCTCTAAGCTGACAATATCAAGGGAGCTCGAACCGTTTTGTAATACTTCTGTAATCCTCGCTGGATAAAGGGGTTACGAGCATAGTGTAGTCGTACCCAGCGACTTGATCTCCAGCAATCGGGAGTCGCGGTTGCGGTGCCATGGTGATTCCTCGCACACCGGTCTGTGACCTCGCACCTTTCGCGCGCACGTTCCGGTGTCGTAGAGTATTGTTGGCATTTCAACCGTGCTCCTTAAACGGGAGGTGTGTGTTGAAAAACAGAGTGTCGAAAAAAGAAGTAGCGAAGAAAACTCCGCTGGTTCTTTTCGTTTTGCTTTTCTTTGTGTTCGCGCTATGGGCGCAAAAGCAGAACGATCAGCCCCCCGCAAAAGCACCCGCCCCCGAAAACAAGAGTCCCGCCCAGACAGCCGAACGAGTAAACCCCGTCAAGCCGACGGAGGAGTCGCTCTCCAAGGGCAAGAAACTGTATGGCATCGACTGCGCGATGTGTCATGGAAAAGACGGCGATGGCAAGGGCGACATGGCCTCGGACGTGAAAAACGTCGCTGACTTCACCAATCCGGATACGTTGAAGAACAGCACCGACGGCGCGCTCTTCTATGTGATCCGGAACGGCAAGGGAGACATGCCTCCCGAAGGCGACCGCGCCAAGGATAATGACATCTGGAACCTGGTGAACTACATCCGCTCGCTGGCAAAGAAGAAGGAATGACGTTCGAGTTCGGAGGGGCGGGAAGAGACGGACGCCCTCGCCCGTCCGCGCAGGGACAGTCGCCGTCGGTTGTCCAGCCCAACTTACTTTGACGCGTTGTTCATTTTCACGCCCGCCCATTTCTCCAGCAAAGTGAGGGTCGCGGCGTAGTCGAGATCCTGCTGCCCTTCCTGGGCTGCGACATCGTAGACCTCCTCCACCGCCTCGAGTCCAGGCAGGCGCACACGCGATTCCTTGGCCGCATCGAGCGCCAGGCGAATGTCTTTGAGCATCAGCCGCAGAGGAAAGTTGGGCGAGAAGTCACGCTTCAGAATGAACGGAGCTTTGTAGTCCACCACTCCCGAGCGCACCATGGAAGCCTGCACCAACGGCACCAGTTTTTCCGCCTCGATGCCCAGCTTGGCGGCGAGCGTGAGGGCTTCGGCGAAGCCTTCGTAGATGAGCGCGATCTGCAGATTCATGACCAGCTTGGTGGCCTGTCCTTTGCCGGTCTCGCCCATGTGGAAGACCTGTTTGCCCATCGCCTGAAAAGGCGGCTGCAGGCGAGCGAGCACGGCTTCCTCGCCGCCCACCATGAAAATCAGGCTCCCGGCCGCGGCGGCGATTTTCGAGCCGGTCATGGGAGCGTCCACATAGTCAACGCCGCGCGCTTTCACGCGCTGCGCAAAGCGCAGAGTGGCGGAAGGGGAAATCGTGCTCGAGTCGGCAATAATCATGCCCGCGGCCAGAACTTGCTCTACGCCGCCCGGCCCAAAGAGCACGCCCTCGACCGCGTTGGTGTCGGAGACGCACATCCACACCACTTCCGCGCCCTGAGCCGCATCCGCCGGAGAAGGCGCCCTGCGTGCGCCTTCCACGTCCTTGCCGCCACTGCGATTCCAAACTGCAACCTGGTGTCCGGCTTTGACCAGATTGGCGGCCATCGACCGTCCCATAATTCCCATGCCAAGAAAAGCGATGCGCATCGGGGTTGACTCCTGCACTGAGTTCTTCAAAGTTTGGATTAGATACGACCAGCAAAGCGGCGGTCAAGGAAAACACGATGGTTTACACTGCGAAACTCAACCCACCCCAGAAAGATTACCAAGAAACCGCCCGCCGGTGCGTCGTCGTCGGGCTCCAGAGCATCTAAACGCACTGGAGTGTTGAGCAAACAAAGACGATAATGTGCAGTAGCCTGCGTGGCAGCGGGCTGGTCGAATCATACTGTCGAGAGGTACGGGTCGAAAGAATGTTAAAGTCCTCGTTGAAAAATCGCGCTTTGCGCAAGCGCGCGAGGCAGTTCACGCGTCTGGTGCGGCATTCCGTGGTCACGCCTCGCACCGGCGAGACCCACAAACCGCGGCTGGTTGCAAACGGCGAACTGGGCGTCACCTTCATCGGACACTCCAGCTTTTTTCTGCAAATTGGCGGGCAGAACGTCGTCATCGATCCCAACTTTGCGCGCTGGCTGTTTGTTCTAAAGCGCCTGCGCCAACCCGGATTGAACCTGCGCGACCTGCCTCCCATGGACGTCGTACTGGTGACGCACGCGCACTTCGACCACTTGCATCGCCAGTCGCTGCGCACCATCGCGCGGCAAACCCGGCGGCAGTCCGGAACCGCGCCCACGCTTGTCGTCCCCCATCATTTGTTCGACCTGGTCTCCGATCTGGGCTTCGAAGAAATTGTCGAACTGGAGTGGTGGAACACTTATCGCCACGGCGCGCTCGACATTACTCACGTCCCCTCGCGGCATTGGGGAGCGCGCATCCTCAAGGATTCGCACCGCGGCTACGGCGGGTACGTGCTGCGCAGCGGCAAACACTCCGTGTACCACGCCGGAGACACCGCTTATTTCGCCGGCTTTCGCGAAATCGGACGCCGCTTGTCGCCGGAACTAGCGCTCCTCCCCATCGGCGCCTACAATCCGCCGCAATTCCGCAACGTGCACACTAGCCCCGCCGACGCCACCCAGGCCTTTCTCGATCTGAAGGCTCGCTGGATGGTGCCCATGCACTATGGAACCTTCCGCCTGTCGCACGAGCCCATCGAAGAGCCGCTGCAGTTGCTGGAGCGCGAAGCGCTGAAGGCCGGAGTCAAAGACAAGGTGCTCGTCTTGGAGGAGGGCATCACCCGCTTCTTCTGATTGCCTGCGAGTGTTGTGCTACGAGTGTCTTCCGTTGTCCTGATGTGATTCAGCCAGGCCAGGGAGTATTCTTCAGGAGTATTCTTCAGTTATGGACAAGAAGGAGATCAATTCCCCAAAGTTGACCGAGCATTTTCTCTTCTGGATTTGCGGCATCGGAGGCTTGCTGCTGGCCATTCTCTTCGCTCATTTCGTCTACCACATTTTTTGAAGCTGATGGACCAGAGAACAGTAGGAGCGGCTACGTATGGTTTGCTCGGTCTGATCATGGAGACCTGCGGCAGCGAATGCACTCCATCAACAATTCGAATTGGACTTAGCTTGAAGCGGGCGCTAGAGTTCATAGTTCGGCTACATATATCGGGAATAGCGCAAGCCCATGAGCTGCAATTTGGCCATCCGATAAGCACTGTGGTAATCAACAATCCCGCATCCGATGTGGAGTAGTTCGGTTTTCACCCGATAGAATGGCTCAGTGGGATGGTTTTTTCTAGCCGTTTCCCGTCGCTGGGCCGGCGACTGGGTGAGCGGTTGCGAGAACGTTAGGATCTTCGGCAAATGGAGACAAGATTGGATCGACCGAACGAGATCGTTCAGGAAGTCGTCCAGGACCATGCTGCCTGTTCTCTCGACGCCAGCCATGTGCTGACGTGGGAGGAAATCGCGCACTTGACGGCGGATCCCAGCAAGCCGGCCGAGACCCTGATGAACGTTGTCGCATTGATTGCCAGACGGTTTGGCGTTGATGTCTGCTCGGCCTACCTTTTGGAACCCGACCGCGCCAATCTCGTTCTGGCCGCGACGCTCGGGCTGCGCCATGAATGCATCGGCAAGCTTCGTATGTCAGTAAATGAAGGGCTGGTCGGCCTGGTCGCCGAACAGGTCCGCCCGGTGGCGGTTGAGCAGGTCCGGAATCATCCGCGCTTCAAGTACTTCAGCGAAGCGGGTGAGGACGCTTACCAATCGTTCCTGGGGGTTCCTCTGATTGATCGCGGCGTGCTGCAAGGCGTTCTGGTGATTCAGACTGTGGCGGCGCGGGTTTTTCCGGAAAATGAGATTCGTCTGCTTACCGAGGCTGCGAAGCGGGTTGCGCCCGTGGTGAGCGAAGCCCGCACGCTCGACCGTTTCATCGCGCCTGCCCAGGAGCGGCTCTGGGCGCTGGCGCGCAACCTGTGGTGGAGTTGGGATCACGATTCCGCCGGTTTGTTCCACGATCTCGATCCGCTGCGCTGGAGTCAGCTCAACCACAGTCCGGTGTCGCTGCTCAACGAGTACCCTCTCGAGAAACTCGAAGCGCGCGCCACTGAACTCGCGCTGCACAGCCGGATCAACTACGCCTACCGCCGCCTGCGCGAGTACCAGGATGCGGAGCGAACCTGGGGCGCGCGTCACGCCGGCGTGCTGCGGCCCCGTCCCGTGGCTTATTTTTCCGCCGAGTTTGGCGTGCACGAATCTCTCCCGGTCTATTCCGGTGGACTTGGAGTTCTGGCCGGCGATCACATCAAGAGCGCCTCCGATCTCGGGATCCCGCTGGTTGGCGTGGGCCTGTTTTATGGCCAGGGATATTTCCGCCAGCGCCTTGATCGCGACGGCTGGCAGCGCGAGGAATATCTCGAGATCGATGTTAACCAACTTCCCATGGAAGCGGCCATTGGGAAAAACGGTAGACCGGTCGTGGTGCAGGTCGACACGCGCCATGGCTCGATTCGAGCAAAAGTGTGGCGCGTGAAAGTGGGCCGTTGCGATTTGTTGCTCCTCGACTCGGACGTGGAAGGCAATACCGCCGAAGACCGGCACATGACCTCGCGTTTGTATGGCGGCGACGGCCGGGTTCGCGTGCATCAGGAACTGCTTCTGGGCGTGGGCGGCCTGCGCGCCCTGAAAGCGCTCGGCATCACCCCCGGGGTGCTTCACCTGAACGAAGGACATAGCGGATTCGCGGTGCTCGAAGCGATTCGCCAGCGCATGGAAGACGAGGGTATCGGCTTCGAGAAGGCCGTGCCCCGCGTTGCCCGTGAAGTGGTCTTCACGAGCCACACTCCCGTGCCCGCCGGTCACGATCGCTTCGACGCCGATCTGGTCGAAGAGCACCTCGGACCTATGCGTGAGGCCCTCGGTCTTTCCAAGGAAGGATTCATGGCGCTGGGACGGGAGAACCCGGAAAGCGACGAACGCTTCTGCATGACCGTGCTCGGCCTGCGGCTCTCGCGGCGCGCCAATGCAGTTTCGTCTCTGCACGCTGAAGTCTCACGCGCCATGTGGACCGGGCTCTATCCCGGCAAACAGGAAGACGCGGTTCCCATCGGACACATTACGAACGGCGTGCATGTCCCTTCCTGGCTGGCGCCGCAGATGTTTCGACTTTACGATCGCCATCTTGGCACGGGATGGCATCTGCGCAGCAGCGAAGCCCAAATCTGGGATGGCATTGACAACGTTGACGACGGCGAACTCTGGGAGACTCATTTCAGCCTGAAGTCGCGCATGATCGAATTTGTACGCCGCCGCGCCGTCAAGCAGGCGGCGCGGCGCGAGGAACCGCGCGGCGTGCTGCAGCAACTGGAACGCGTGCTCAGTCCCGACGCGCTCACCATCGGTTTTGCGCGCCGCTTTGCCACCTACAAGCGCGCCAATCTGCTTTTGACCGACATCGAAAAACTAGCCGGCATGGTCAATGACCCGAAGCGCCCGGTGCAGTTCGTATTTGCCGGAAAGGCGCATCCTCTCGACGAACCCGGCAAGCGCGTCCTGCAGCAGATTGCCCAGTTGATGCGCGACCCGCAGTTTTCCGACAAATTCGTCTTCGTCGAAGACTACGACATCAACGTCGGCCGCCATTTCGTGCAGGGGGTCGATGTGTGGCTTAACAATCCGCGGCGTCCGCTGGAAGCCTCCGGAACCAGCGGCCAGAAAGTCGTTTTGAACGGCGGCTTGAACCTTTCGGTGCTGGACGGCTGGTGGGCGGAAGCTTACGACGGCATGAACGGCTTCGCCATCGGAGACGGCAGAACGCACTCCGACATGAACGTTCACGATGCCCGCGACGGGGAAGACCTGCTGCGAGTTCTTCGTGAAGAAGTGATCCCGCTGTACTATCAGCGCGATCGCGATGGACTGCCGCGGGGCTGGATCCAACGCATGAAGCGCACCATCCGCACCCTCGGCTGGCGCTTCAATGCCGATCGCATGGTGATGGATTACACGCTCAAGTGCTACGTTCCAGCGGCCGGCGGCACCTCGAGCGACCTTCGGCCAAAACTGTAAGAGCGGGGCTTACCGATTCCGCTAGGCGTCCGGCGTGTTCGATGATGTGCGTATAAGCGCGCGTTCCTTATCCTT
>CAWCRQ010000087.1:0-13963 GCA_963797885.1 uncultured Acidobacteriaceae bacterium
TCAACCGCGAGTATGAAGAGCCCATGGTGGCGGCCGGCCTGCGCATTTCCGGTTCGACTCCGGACGGCACTTACGTGGAAATCGTCGAGATTCCCGGCCATCCGTTCTTCATCGCATGTCAGTTCCATCCGGAATTCAAATCGAAGCCGTTGGAGCCGCATCCGCTGTTTAAGGCGTTCGTGGGCGCGGCCTACGAACACGGGCAGAAAAATAAAGACCAGAAAGATGCCGCCGAGGTCGAGATGTTCCTGCGGCCGGAGAATGTGGGAAGAAGATAATTTCACTGCCGAGACGCGGAGATCGCCGAGAAATTCTTTTTCGGTTTTGTCATCCCGAGCGAAGCGAGGGATCTGCAGTACTCGGTTTTCTCTGCGTTCTTTGCGTCTTGGCGGTAAAAGAACTTGACCCTATCTTTCCAAATCGATAACGTCCGCGTCGGCTCCGGAGATATGTTCCTCATTGCCGGGCCCTGCGTGATTGAGAGCGAAGAGCACGTCCTGCGCATGGCGGAGATTATCAAGGGCGTGGTTCGATCGCTGAATTTTCCCTTCATCTTCAAGGCGTCGTACGACAAGGCGAACCGCACTTCGATCCGCAGCTATCGTGGGCCGGGGATGAAGGAAGGCCTGCGTATTCTGAAGAAGGTGAAAGATGAAGTGCATATTCCGGTGCTGACCGATGTGCATCAGGTGGCCGACGTCGCTGCCGTCGCGGAAGTCGTGGACGTGTTGCAGATCCCCGCGTTTCTCTGCCGGCAGACCGATCTGGTGGTGGCGGCGGCGCTCAGCGGGCGTCCGGTGAACATCAAGAAGGGGCAGTTTGTTTCGCCCTGGGACATGAAGCACGCCATCGAAAAGTGCCGCGATGCGGGGAATAGTCAAGTTTTCGTGACCGAGCGCGGGTCGAGTTTTGGCTATAACAATCTGGTGGTTGACATGCGCTCGCTGGCCATCATGCGCAAGTTTGCACCGGTGGTGTTTGACGCGACGCACTCGGTGCAACTGCCGTCGGCTTCGCACGGCGATGAAGATCAGCCCGCAGTGAGCGGAGGCCAGCCGGAGTTTATCCCTGTGCTATCGCGCGCGGCGGTGGCGGCGGGCGTGGACGGAGTGTTTCTGGAAGTCCACGACAATCCGAAAGAAGCGAAAAGCGACGGCGCGAACGCGCTCGACACGCGCCACCTGCGCGGCTTGCTGAAAGAATTGCAGGCGATAAAGAAAGCCCTGGACGCGGCGCACGTGGCGCCGTAGCGTCATTTCTGAATCTGCTGCCATTCCCGCTTCATCTGAACTCTCATCTATGCATTGGTGGGCATCGATTGCCGGCATTGTTCTTATCTTCGTCATCCTGATGGATGCGTTTGAGACCGTGGTTTTGCCGCGGCGCATCAAGCGGACTTTCTTTCGCATATCGTCCCGGTTCTACAGGAAAACCTGGCGCCTCTGGAACCTCGTGGGGCGGCATATCAAGTCCGCGAACCGGCGCGAAGGCTTCCTGGCGTACTTTGGACCGCTGTCGCTATTCCCGCTGCTGGGCTTTTGGGCGCTCGGGCTGATTTTGGGATTCGCCTGCGTGCAGTATGGACTGGGTGAACATCTGACGCTGGGCAATGAAAGAATCACTTTCGGGAAAGTCGTCTATCTTAGCGGCGAAACTTTCTTCACGCTGGGCTACGGAGACATCACGCCCAATAACGCGGCCGCCCGCACCCTTGCCGTGATGGAAGCGGGCATGGGCTTCGCGTTTCTCGGAGTCGTGATCGGATATCTGCCGGTTATCTACAACTCGTTTGCCGCGCGCGAAACTGAAATTTCGCTGCTCGATGCGCGCGCCGGATCACCGCCGAGCGCCGCCGAGTTTCTGGGCCGGTTGGGCTGCTGTCCCGAGCAAACGGTGCTCGACGAAATTTTTCGCGACTGGGAGCGCTGGTGCGCCGACCTCCTATCGAGTCACATTTCCTATCCGGTGCTGATTTACTTCCGGTCGCAGCACAACAATCAATCCTGGCTGAGCGCATTGACGGTCATGCTCGATGTTACGTCGCTGGTCATGACCGGCGTGGATGGCATCCACCCGGACCAGGCGAAGCTCACGTTCGCCATGGCGCGGCACGCCGCCGTCGATCTCGCCCAGGTCGTGAATGCGGAATACAGTCCACATGATGCCGACCGGCTCACGGCAGCAGATCTAACCCGGCTGCGAGCGCAGCTCGCCGAGCATGGCGTGACTCTCAATGACGGTGCGGACAATGATGGCCCGAAGAATGATGGCCCGAAGAATGACGGCGCGGACGCGCCCCGACGGCTGGCGGAACTTCGGGTGCTCTACGAACCTTATCTTCACGCACTCAGTGGCCGGCTCTTGATGACGCTGCCGCCGTGGATCCACACGGAGCGCAAGAAAGACAACTGGCAGGGCAGCCCGTGGGACCGCGCGATCCAGGCGCGAGCGCTGGAGCATCCGGGGCGGGCGGCGGACGATCACTTCTGAGCGGGCGATCTGGTTAGACAGGGTTTAGCGCAATGCCAGCGGTGACGAAAGGGTCTTCGTATCATAGACACGGACTGCGCCGCGGGCTGCGGGCGGTCCCACAGCCCCGGTGTAAGCTTGCCGCTTGCGGCCTATTTGGTCATCTTCTCCATTTTGCCCATGCCCATCGAATATGTGCCGGTGCACTCCCAGTCAAAAGAAGAGCCATCTCCACTGGCTTTTCCGGAGCACGTACCGGAACCCTTGATGCCCTTGTTCTTGCCGGTACCACCCACGATCTTCCATTTATTGGACATAGGTTTCGTGGTGTCGGTGGTTGCGGAACCTTCATACGTGTAGTGAACCTTGTCGCCATTGTCCGTGGTCGCGATGAAGTAGCCGTGGAAATTGAAGGACGCTTTCCAGGCATCGTGAAATTCCGTGAAGGTACCAGTCTTGTCCTTCAGGTCACCGCTGCTTGAGGTAGCGTCGCAGGTGCCTTGCCCGATCCAGTAGAGGTGATCCGGCACGTCGCCGACGTCGAGTTTGTATTCTGCCGTTGCCTTCGGGCAGTGCCACTTGGTGTCAACCTTGTTCTGGGCCATCGCTACGGACACAGACACTAATAAAGTCAATGCAACCAGCAAAAGCTTGCTCATCTTTCTCTCCTTTTGAGTTTGAGTGGAAAAGCGGGGCAACTATAATGCACTCACCGAAATTCTTGCAAGCGCCGGGCGCGCGCCAGCGAATCGAGCAGGTATGGGGTTGCGATGACCCGATGGCCCGATCACCCGATGCTCCGCTCCTTCTGCTAACATTCCTCCTTCATGAAACATGTGGGCGAAAACGTGGTGCGCATTGAGGCTGAGGCATTGCGGGCGCTGGCGGATCGGCTGGCGGGGCCGATGGCTGCGGACTTCAACCGGGCTCTGGAACTGATGTTCGGCTGCCACGGTCGAGTGGTCGTGACTGGGATGGGGAAGAGCGGGCTCATTGCTCGCAAGATCGCGGCGACGTTGAGTTCGACCGGGTCGCCCGCGCTCTACCTGCATCCGGTGGAGGCGCTGCACGGCGATTTGGGGATGATCGTGCGCGGCGATGTCGTGCTGGCGCTTTCGGCCAGCGGCGAGACCGAAGAGATCCTGCAGCTGATGGCGACGATCAAACGGCTGCAGGTGCCGCTCATTGCTATGACATGTGAGGACATTGCGCAACTCCACGCGGGCGGGGGCCCCTTCGACTCTCGCTCAGGGCTGGTCCGCGCCACACTTGCTTCTACTCTCGCATCTTCCGCCGACGTTGCTCTGGATTGTTCGATCTCTCAGGAAGCTTGTTCGCTTGGACTTGCTCCTACGGCTTCCACTACCACGATGCTTGCTCTGGGCGATGCTTTGGCGGTGGCGCTCTCGGAAAAACGCGGGTTCAAGGAGGAAGACTTTGCCAATCTGCATCCGGGTGGAAAGCTGGGCAAGCGGCTGGCGCGGGTCGAATCGTTGATGCACTCGGGAGACGCGGTTCCGCGAGTGACGCCACAGACGAAGATGCCGGATGTGATTTATGAAATGTCGCGCAAGAAGCTGGGAATGACGGCGGTGGTCGAGGGCGATCGTTTGCTCGGCGAGCGTTTGCTGGGGGTGATCAGCGACGGCGATCTGCGGCGGTTGCTCGAGCAGCGCGGCAAAGATGCCCTCGACTTGACGGCGGGGGAGTGCATGACGCGGACTCCTAAAACCATTGGCGCGCAGGAGTTCGCAGCCACCGCGCTCGCCCGCATGGAAGAGATGAAAATTACTTCGCTCGTCGTCGTGGACAGCGACCTGGACAGCGCTCGGCGCGTGCGGGGCATCGTGCACCTGCATGATCTTTGGGGAACGGAGATGTTGTAGCAGCGAGCGCGAAGCAAGTGTGGGGACGGGCGACCCCGCTCGTCCAAGCCGAGCGCAGCTCGGCCTCGCAGCATGAAGCTGCGCGCTCCCTGGTTGAGGCGTCATCTCGAACGATGCGACAGACCTATGGTTCGCGGATGCAAAATACATAGGTCCTTCCCCTTCGGCTGGCTCAGGGTCAGGATGACAATGTGGATATACGAGACGCGGGCGGGGACACCCGCGGCCACACAAGAGGCTAGTGGCAGAAACGCTGTAGTTTCGGCGGCGGCGGCGTGGGGAACTCGTTAAACTCGCCGTCCCATCCGGAGCATCCGCGCGCGGTGACGGCGCGAATCACGACCTGTTCCAGATCGCGGGCTTTCCCTTTCGCTTCTGAGATCTGCTCCATCGTGAGCGAGCCGCCGCCGTTGAGTTCGCCGAGGTCCGCGCCCGCGGCGGCATAACCGGCATCGGCCGCAATGGTGTACCAGATATACGCAGTGAAGCGATCCTGCGGAACGCCGCGGCCATCTTTCAGCGCTTTGGCGTAGAAGTATTGCGCCTGGGGAAGACCCTGATCGGCGCCAATCTTATAGAGCTTCGGGGCCTTGGTGTAATCTCGATCCGCCATCAGACGGCCCAGGTAGTAGGCGCCGAAAGCGTTGTTCTGGTCGGCGGCCAGCTTGAGCCATTTCTGGGCCGCGTCGGCATCGCGCGGCACCCCGTTGCCGAGGAAGTAGTGTCGTCCAACCAGCCAACCCGCAAGTGGGTCGCCTTGTTGCGCGGCCTTGCGATACAGGTCGATGGCCTGGCTCTGGCTGCCTGTGACCACGGTGCCGGTTTCGTAATAGTAAGCCAGTGCGATCTGGGCGGGTCCGTAGCCGAGATCGGCGGAGCGTCGAAAGTAGTCGATCCCCAGAGAGTCGTTTTGCGACGGCCCAACGCCCGTAATGGCGTCGATTCCACGGTCGTACAAAGCTTCTGGAGACGTGCTCTGCGCTAAGCCGATCACGCTCCACAGCACGAGAATTGCAGACAGAATGGTTCGACGCATTGCCGATTTCCCGCAAGAAATATTGAACTCAGTATAGGGAATAAGGCATATCAGTGTAGAGTTACGAAAGTTTTGACGCGACTGCCCGGACGCCGGAGGTAAAACAGTGGCCTTTTCAGAAGCAGCGCATGTGGCCCCGCATGTCGCCCAGCATTTCGCTCAGCATTTCGCCCAAGGAGCGGCGTTCTACGCGGTCATCGCGTGCTGGTGGATATTTCTCCTGACGTTCTGGCTGAGGAAACGTCCGCCCCGGGCCCGCGAGGCGAAACGTGATCGGACTTCACTCGTCGGAATGTTTATGCAGGCCGCAGCCTACTTCATCGTCTGGTTTCATCCCTTGCTGCGGAAACCTTTCTCGCCGGTCGCGTCCGGGTCGCAAGTGGTGGAATGGGGACTGGCCGCGCTGACCGTGGTCATTGCAGTCGCTTCGGTGTGGCTGGTGAACGCCGCCGCGCGGCGCTTGGGCAAGCAGTGGGCCTTGGCGGCGCGCCTGGTGGAGGGCCACACGCTCATTCAGGATGGGCCCTATCGCTTCGTAAGAAACCCCATTTACGCGGGCATGTTTGGAATGCTCGTGGCTACCGGACTGGCGGTGACGCAATGGATTCCGCTGCTGGCTGCAAGTTTGTTGTTTATTGCTGGAACCTATATCCGCATTCGAAGTGAAGAGCGGCTGCTGCGCGAGGCCTTTAGCTCCGAGTTCGAAGCGTACGCGCGCCACGTGGCGGCGTTGATCCCGGGAATCTACTGAGGGTTTCGGTCGTCCCTCTGAGACTTGGGTCGTCGTTCCACCCTACCCCGCGCTGAAGCGCGGGGCTAAGCTAGACCGCCCCTCCGGGGCTGGTGTTACGCGTAGCGCTCACGCATGAAATCGCCAATTGCCGAGTACGCGGCACTCAGCGTCTTTTCGTCGGGCAGGAAAACGATGCGGAAGTGTTTCGTCCCCGGACGCTGGCCGAAGCCGGAGCCGTGCACGACCGTCACATGCTTCTGGCGGATGAGTTCGGTGACAAAAACGTCGTCGCCTTCCGGGATGTCGATGCGCGGGTAAGCATAGAAAGCCCCGCGCGGCGCCACGCAACTCACGCGCGCAGTTTCAGCACACCACTTCATGGTCAGGTCGCGGCGGCTGCGCAGCTTGCGCTTGACCTCGATCAGATGATCCTGCGGGCCTTCGAGCGCAGGCTTGATCGCGTACTGCTCGGGATGGTTGGCGCAAAGGCGCGCCCGCAACAGCTTGTTCACGCCTTCCAGATACGGCTTGATAACGGAAGCTTCGCCGCTGGCAATGCCCCATCCAATGCGCCATCCCGGGGCAAGGTAATTCTTGGAGAGTCCGCCGAAAGTAATGACCG
Organism: uncultured Acidobacteriaceae bacterium; assembly: GCA_963797885.1. GTDB lineage: Bacteria > Acidobacteriota > Terriglobia > Terriglobales > Acidobacteriaceae > Acidiflorens. The sequence continues at coordinate 6,747 of CAWCRQ010000087.1, forward strand.
GCAGATCGGGCGCGACCGCGGCCATGGCAACATGGGGATCGTCGTCGATTATTAGTTTGTCGTAAATCTCATCGGCAAAGACGATCAGATTGTGGCGGCGCGCTAGTTCCGCAATCTGCTCGAGCATCTTTCTTGTACAGACCGAGCCGGTGGGGTTGTTGGGATTGATCAGCACAATCCCGCGCGTCCGCGGCGTGATCTTTTTCTTGATGTCATCGAGATCGGGCTGCCAGCCGTCTTCTTCGTTCAGGTAATAGGTGTTCAGTCCGATTTCGAACTTCGCCAGCACGGCGGAATAGAGCGGATAGTCGGGGCAGGGGGTAAGCAGGTTGTCGCCCGGATTGAGCAGCGCGGCCAGGCAGATGTCGACCGTCTCGCTGACGCCCGAGGTGACGAAAACATCCTGAATGTTGGTGATCCCCTTGCGGGCGGCCTCGCCGCGAATCGCTTCGAGCGCCTGCGGGATGCCGGAAGAACTCGAATATCCATTCTTGCCGTCGCGCATGGCTCGATAAACGGCTTCAATCATGTGGGCCGGCGTCTGGAAGTCAAAGTTGAGCGGGTCTCCGATATTGAGCGGCAGGATTTTGTGTCCCTGCCGGGCGACTTCGTCGGCGACGCAGGCCAGGTCGCGAATGGCGTAGCGAACGTTTTCCAGACGGGAGGCGGGGGCGATTTCGCGAAGCTGCGTCACGGGCATGAAGAAATTCTAACCGCAGAGGGCGCTGAGGACCCAATGAAATACAATTTCTTCCTAACCTGCAATTCGCCGCTAAAACCCTCCGGTCCGGGGCAATGAGCGCTAACGGGATGTTACGCCAGTTACACGGCGTCGGAATCATGGCATTGTTGAAAGGACAGCAGCCGCATACGGCGGAGCAGCCAGTAAACCACGGCAGCGCAGACAAGTCCGGTGACAGCACCCAACGGCAGTAAACCCGTTTCAAAGTTCTTATTCCTGCCACCCCATAACGCCGCGTACATGAGATCGACGACAACGGGAACCGCGCCTCCGAGCACTAGGCCTAAGACAGCTGTTTGAAGAACTAGAGCTTTAGCTGATCGCACTCTCGTACTCATGAACTGGATTACAAGGGCGCCCAAGCCTCCGAGCACAAATGCGTCGGGACCCACCAGCCCCACCGCAACAGGCAAGACCCAAGGTAAAAGGCGGAAAGATAAAACGACGGCACGCGCCGAATACTCATGGTCATGCACCATCTCAGAAGTGAGAATTGCAACCGCACCCAGCGTAGGCCCCAGCAAGGCACAGAGAAAGGCACCGGTCAGGGCAGCCTTCACTCTACTCGGCTTGCGCTGGTTGGGCATTCACAGGAATGGTAGGCCTTAGCACCAATGTTGCGGAACGTAACTGATGTAACCAGGCGTTGGCACAAGCTTGCGCCGTTCGTTCGCCTTTTCTCCGCTCCCGTTCTGCCCCGCCGGAGGTGAGATGGCAAAGCGGAGACCCGCGGGAAGAACTGCTGCGGCACTCTCCGCGTTCTCCGCGTCCTCTGAGGTCGAAAGTTGTGTCTACTCTACCCGATCGATCTGCGCCTTCTGCAGCTTGTCGGAATAATCCACGTACACGGCTTTCCACTCGGTGTAGAAGTCAATCGCGCCGATGCCGCCCTCGCGGTGTCCGTTGCCGGTTGCTTTCGTGCCGCCAAAGGGCAGGTGAACCTCGGCTCCAATGGTCGGGGCGTTGATGTAGGTGATCCCAGCCTCCAGGTCGCGGACGGCGGCGAAGGCTTTGTTGACATCTTTGGTGTAGAGCGACGACGACAGGCCATACTCGATGTTGTTGGCGATTTCGATGGCGTTCTCGATATCGTCACAGGCGATGATCGAAACCACCGGCCCGAAGATTTCTTCCTGCGCGATGCGCATTTTGGGATCGACGTCGGTGAATACAGTGGGTTCGAGGAACCAGCCGTGCTGGTACTCGCCCTGGTCGAGCCGGTGGCCGCCGGTGACGAGCTTGGCGCCTTCACTTTTTCCGATCTCGATATATTCCAGGTCGGTCTTGAGCTGGTTCTCGTTGATCGCCGGACCCATTTCGACGGTTTCGTCGAGACCGTTGCCCACCTTGATCTTCTTCGCGCGCCCGACGAAGTGATCGACAAACTCGGTGTAGACGCCTTTCTGCACGATGATGCGGCTGGTCGCGGTGCAGCGCTGTCCGGTGGTACCGAACGCACCCCAGAGTCCGCCTTCGATGGCGAGGTCGAGGTTGGCGTCGTTGAGCACGATCATCGGATTCTTGCCGCCGAGTTCGAGCGAACAGCGCTTGAAAGTCTTGGCCGCCGTGGTACCCACGATTCTGCCAACCGCCGAGGAGCCAGTGAGCGAGATTGCGCGTACCGCCGAATGCTCGGCGAGTGGTGTGCCGACCTCCGCACCGAAGCCGGTCACGATGTTGATCACGCCTTTCGGCACTCCTGCGTCAGTCAGCGCCTGCACCAGGTTGAACGTCGAGAGCGGAGTGTCCTGGGCCGGCTTGATCACGCACGCGTTGCCGCAGACGACGGCGGGCAGCAGCTTCCACGAGGAGATGGCCATGGGGAAGTTCCAGGGCGTGATCATGCCGCAAACGCCGATGGGCTGGCGGATGGCCATGGCGAATTTGTTGGGCAACTCCGACGGCACAGTCGGGCCAAACAAGCGGCGGCCTTCGCCGGCGTTGTAGTAGGCGGCGTCAATCGCTTCCTGCACGTCGCCGCGGGTTTCTGCCAGCACCTTGCCCATTTCGCGGGTCATGTCCCGGGCGTAATCTTCTTTGCGCTCGATCAGGATCTCGGCGGCGCGGAAGACCATCTCGGCGCGGCGGGGCGCGGGAACGAGTCGCCACTTGGCAAATGCGCGCCTGGCCGCGTCCACGGCTGCGTCCACATCGGCCTTATTCGAGCGCTGGAAAATGGCAACGACCTCGCGCGTATCGGCGGGGTTGCGGTCCTCGAACGTCTGTCCGCCGGCGGATTCGACCCATTCGCCGTCAATGAAATTCCTGAAAACCTTGGTTTTGGTTGTGCCGCCCGCAATCACCGGGCTGGTCAGGGTATCGGTCGCCATGGCAGCCTCCTGGAAGTCGTGCAGAACTCCATGCTAACAACCGGGGTGAAGACGGGCAAGCGAGGGGGCAATGGCGGTCGGCGGATTATGTGCTCGCGCGACTGGGATACTTCCGAGTGGCTGACCACTCCCAAGTGACCGGTCGGAAACGTAGACAATAGGCTGAGACAAGCCCGCGGTCAGTTATCTTGGGGGACTGGTTGCAGTGAGCACGCCTCGCATCTGCCGCGCAAAGGCTGCCGGCTCTTCATAGAAAGGGAAATGTGCAGACTCTTCGAACCATACGATGTGTTTCTCCGGCGCCTTGATCGTGGAAAAGTACTGTTCCGTAAGCGTAAATGGATCGGTGTAGTCATAGCGGCCTGTGAAGAAATAGACGGGAATCTTCACTTGTGTGATGTCATCCATCAATTCGCCCGAAATCGAGTTGTAAACGAAATTTCTCGAATATAGCGACACTCCCTTCGGGATGTTGCGTGCATCGCGAAGGCTATACTCGGGAGCGGCCAACCCGGTCAGTAATAGCGGCATGAACGACTTCGCACCATGGATTTCACCCCCAAATTTGAAGAGTAGCGTTTCCCGGACGCTCGCGCCTTTCTCTTCCAGCTCCTTGATTGCGCCTTGATCCCCAAGGCGTCTCGCACTCTGGCGAATGTATTCATCTTGAATTCCAGGGATAGGGGAGGAGCGGGCGAGTTGTCCTATCCCCACATAAGCGCGGTAAAGCTCTGGATGGCGCGCAATTACGAGCATTCCCAGATAGGTACCCCAGGAGTGTCCCACAAGATAGATTCTGTCCTGGTGGAACCGGGCACGGAGCATATTGGTCAGTTCAACCGTGTCTGCGACAAGTTGTTCTGTGGTGAGTGTGCTGCTGATGTCTTCGCGATAGGACTTACCGGCAGCACGGCGATCCCACTGGACTACCACGAATTCCTTTTCGAGTTCACGCTGAAAGGCGTGAGCCAGATACATGGCGGGCATCCCGGGACCACCGTGCAGGAAAAGCAAAACCGGGAACGAAGAGTCGTTTCCACGAATGAGAATGTACTGATCTACGTCACCGATGCGGACGCGTTCCAGCGACGCGATACTGTTAGGTCCGTGGATGGCGGTAGTGCGTCCGGGGGTGAGCCATAGATAAGACACAATGCCTAGCCCAGCCACAGCGAACCCGACGATACGCCACACGGCCTTCTTCATCTACGATCCGTACACCTGCATGGAACAACTGTACTACGAGGTCCAATTCCTATTGAGAATGGCGCGCTATCGCGAAAGCAGGAATGGCGGGTTTCGGGGAAATAGCCCCTCATTATCGCGAACTGTAGAGCTAAGTTAAGGATCGTCCCTCTTGGCGAGTCACGGGCCACTCGGAAGCAACCTGCGAAGGCCAACCGGTCTTCACCGAGAAAAGGTGATCCATCCCTGAATTGAGATGTCCGGTCGGCTGCTGCGCCCCTCCCCCTTTGGGCACTTTCGTAACCGTTTTCCGCAATGACCCAAGCTTAATACCCATCCCAGCAGGGATATGATGGTCACAGTGGGAGAGATATCCCGTATTCCCAGAATTTTGCCATGAGGTTGGCACCGGCTCGTGTCGAATAAACCCAAGGCGGGACTCTACGTCGCCTGGAAGACGGTGACGTACCGCAGCGTGATTATGGCGCTGCTCGGTGCGGCGCTGATCTTTGGCTTCGTCATGCACGTGGCGTTTCCGAAATTCACCGACTCGACGGTGAAGGCGGCTGGAAATTTTTCGACGGGCGTGCTCGAAAAAGTTGCGGGACTGACGCCTAAGTTCAAGGGGCCGTCGGCCACCATTTCGCAGCAGGCGCACTTCACGGCGCTCGATGGCACGATCCGGGTAAGGAAAGGCAACGGCAACAGCTGGATCAACGCCGACTACAACGTCCCGCTGGAAAAGGGCGACGTGGTGCAGACCGGCGCCGAAGGCATGGCGAAAATTGTTTTCAACGACGGTACCAACTACACCGTGAAGCAGGATTCGCTGATCGTGATCCAAGAGAACTCGGCCAACGATCAGCAGCAAACCAACGTGTCGGTGGCGGTGTCGACCGGTACGGTGGACCTGACTACGGCGACCTATGTTCAGGGTTCGAAGTCGCAGGTGATTGTCGCGGGCGCGAAAGCTTCGCTGGCTCCGGATTCGGCGGCCATGGTGCACAATAATCCGAAAGACGACCAGCACGAAATTTTGGTGAAGAAAGGCAGCGGCGAAATCGAGCGCAATGGAGAAGTGGCTCACCTGTTGCCCTGGGAAAAGGTGAGTTTCCGGAGCGAGTCGAAAACCATGGAACGGGCGACGGAAATCGGTCCGCCAGCGCCCATTACGCCGGGGAACATGATGCCGGTTTTCATCAACGCCGGGGAGAAGTCGAAGGAAGTAGAGTTCGCCTGGACGCCCATGGCGAACGCCGCCGGATACCGGCTGCGCATTTCGCACAATCCGTATTTTTCGTCGTTATTGCTCGATAAGAAGGTAGAGGCGACGAGCGTGGTGGTGACTGGACTGCCCGTCGGCGCTTATTATTGGTCGATCCAGTCTTACAACTCGGCGGGCAAGGAATCGGTGGAAAGCGAAAAGAATCGCTTTACTATCATTGTCAAGGCCAAGGAAAAAATAGAGCTGTCGCTCAACATCGAGCCCCTGATCCAGCACGGACACGTGATTGAGGTTACGGGCAAGACCGAAGCGGGAGCCCGCGTTATGGTAAACGGCAAGGAAGTGCCGATCGTCGGCGACGATGGTACGTTCCACTATTTCACGCCGCTCTTGCCCAACGGCGAAAACCTGATCACGATCACGGCGCAGAATTCGAAAGGTGGAGTCAATACCCACCAGGAAAAAGTGGTGATTCAATAAGGATTCATGTTCCGAACCATGTTTCTGAGAACCGGTGCCCTAATTACAACCAGTTCTCCTGAACATCGACGTAGAATAGAAGAAACATAGAACAGAGGAAAAAAGGGGACAGCGGCTCGTACGGAAACCGGCGAAGGCCCGGCTTCCAGGGGCGGGACGAATTCCCGGAAGAGAGAAGTACTGCTATGTCAAACAACGGGTTTCATAACGGCTCATCGCGTTCGCACAATCTACGTTCGCTCTTCAGCATGTTTTCGAGCGACCTCGCCATCGATTTGGGGACGGCGAACACGCTGGTGTACGCGCGCGGCAAGGGCATTGTGGTAAACGAGCCTTCGATCGTGGCCATCAACAAGAACACCGGCGAAGTGGAGGCCGTCGGCAAGGAGGCCAAAGAGATGCTGGGACGCACGCCCGGCAACATCGTGGCCATCAAGCCGATGAAAGACGGCGTCATCGCCGATTTCAAGATCACCGAGAAAATGCTGAACTACTTCATCCAGAAGGCGCACAACCGCAAGATGCTGGTGCATCCGCGGATCGTGATCGGCGTGCCTTCGGAAATCACGCAGGTGGAAAAGCGCGCGGTCATGGATTCCGCCTATCGCGCCAAGGCGAGCGAAGTGCACTTGGTGGAGCAGGCGATGGTGGCCGCTATCGGCGCGGGACTCCCCATCACCGAGCCCAGCGGCAACATGGTCGTCGACATCGGCGGCGGCACCACCGACATCGCGGTCATTTCGCTCAGCGGCATCGTCTATTCGCGTTCCGTGCGCATGGCCGGCAACCAGATGGATGAGGCAATCATGAATTACCTCAAGCGGAAATATAACTTGCTGGTGGGCGAGCGCACCGCCGAGCAGATCAAGATGGAAATCGGTTCCGCTTATCCGCTGGACAAGCCGCTGACCATGGAAATCAAAGGCCGCAACCTGATCGAAGGCGTGCCCAAAACCATTACTGTAGACGACAGCGAAATCCGCGAGTCGCTGAGCGAATGCGTTTCGACCATCATGAATGCGATTCGCGTCGCGCTCGAACGCACGCCGCCGGAACTCTCCGCCGATATCAGCGACCGCGGCATCGTGCTGACCGGCGGCGGCGCGCTCATCAAGAACCTCGACAAGCGCATCCGCGAGGAAACGGGATTGCCGGTCTCGATCGCCGACGATCCGCTCTGCAGCGTGGTGCTCGGCACCGGCAAGATGCTCTCGGACTTCAAGCTGCTGCGCAAGATTTCGATCGAGTAAAGAAA
>CAWCRQ010000088.1:0-32432 GCA_963797885.1 uncultured Acidobacteriaceae bacterium
AGCCCACGAACCAGGCGTCGGTGAAATCGTTGGTCGTTCCCGTCTTACCGGCCAGCGGATAGGGCATTTTGGCGGCGGCGACCGCTGTGCCGTGGAGCACCACCTCCCGCAGCATCGAAGTCATGACGCGCGCGGTGCGCGAACTGACGACGTCTTTGATGTCGGAGAAATCTTCTTCCAGAATGCGTCCCTCGTAGTCGGTCACTTTGGTGATGTAGCGCGGAGCTACGCGCACTCCGTCGTTGGGAAACACGCTGAAGGCCGAGGTTTGCTCGAGCGGCGTGACTTCCGCCGAGCCCAGCGCCACGGGAAGATATGCTGGAATGTTTGAGGTAATGCCGAAGCGGTGCGCGTATTCGATTACCGTCTTAATGCCGACGCGGTCGGCGAGCTTGAGCGCGGGGATATTTCGGGACTGGGCGAGAGCGCGGCGCAGGGTGATGGTGCCCTCAAATTTAGCGTCGTAGTTGTGCGGCGAATAAGGGCCGGAGGCAGTTTGAAAAGTAACCGGCGCATCCACGATGGTGTCGTCGGGGCTGCCGCCTTGGTCGATCACGGCGGTATAGACGTACGGCTTGAACGACGACCCGACCTGGCGCAGCGCCTGCGTGGCACGGTTGAACTTGGAGAGGTTGAAATCACGGCCGCCGACCATGGCCTTGATTTCTCCGGTTGCGTTATCGATGGCGACGAGCGCTCCTTCGGTCCCTGAATCCTGCTCCAGGCTGACGCGCGATTTTCCGCCCGCATCCAGCGAAAGCACTTTGATGTAGATGACGTCGCCGGCATGGAGAACGTCGGGAAGCTTGAGCTTCGTCTTCATCCAAGCCACATCGGCCTGCGAGAGCGTGGCCGTGTGCTGGCCGAAGCGGATTTCGGCGTCGCCCGGCGAGACTTGTGTCACCAGCGCGTGCATGTATCCGTTGATTTCGGGCTCCGCATCCCAATCCGGATCTGCGTATTTGTCGAGCTTTTGTCCCTGCGCAATTACGTTCAGAAGCTTGCCGTGCCAACCATGCCGTCGTTCGTAGGCAGCGAGGCCGTCGAGCAGCGCCTGGCGCGCGGACTTCTGCAGATCCATATCGAGCGACGTGTAAACCCGCAGCCCGCCTTCGTGAACCTGGTCGCTGCCATACTTCGCCTCGAGGTAGCGCCGAATTTCCTCCACATAGTGCGGCGCCAGCGAATTCGGATCCTTCTGCAAGTCAAGCACGATCGGCTTGCTCTTGGTCTCCGCCGCTTGAGCTGCGGTGATCTTGCCATCCTCAAGCATGGCGTTGAGCACCAGGTTGCGCCGCTTGAGGGCACGTTCCGGGTGGTTGATCGGCGAGTAATATTGCGGCGCCTTGGGAAGTCCCGCGAGCAGCGCGGCTTCTTCCAGTTTGAGCTGCCGCGCCGGTTTGCTGAAATAGTATTCGGAAGCGGCCTCAAAGCCGTAGGCGCCGTGGCCGAGGAATATCTGGTTGGCGTAGAGCGTGAAGATCTGCGGTTTGGTGAATCGGCGCTCGATCTGGATGGCGAGCAGCGCCTCCTGCACCTTGCGGTAAAACGAGCGGTCGGGAGAGAGAAACAGATTGCGGGCGAGTTGCATGGTGAGCGTGGACGCTCCCTGCACTCTCCCGCCGGATTCGATATCGCGATACGCTGCGCCTACGATGCGCCAGATGTTGATGCCCGAGTGCCGGTAAAAATCCTTGTCTTCGATCGAGACCAGCGCATTGCGGAGAACCTCCGGATAATCGTCATAGCTGGCGATGACGCGGCGCTGCAGCGCGAAGGTGCCGATGACTCTGCCCTGTCCGTCGTAGAGTTCGGTGACGGAACTGGGACGGTAACGTTCGAGTTCTTCGACTTGGGGCAGGTCGGTCGAATACACGAGCAGCAATCCAACTGCGGCGCCGACAGCGGCTGAGAGCAGGAGGAGCAGCCCGAACAGGACGTTTCCGACCAGCTTCCGTCCGGCGATTTCCACCGAAGGAAGATGTTGATAGATGACTTTCAAGGGGCAAGTTTCACGGTTTCAGAGTTTCAACGCTTCAATGGTAACCCAAAGGCCAGGTTTCAAGGTTTCAGAGTTTCAAGGTTTCAGCGTAAGGGGAAGCATCAGATGTCGCGCTCCGGTCCTCTAGCAGCAAACAGTAGCAGCAAAAAAGAAATCGCCCGCCAAGGCGAGCGATTGTAATCTCTGAAACCTTGAAACTTTGAGATTTTGAAACCTCTAACTCTTCGCTTCCCGGTTTTTCAATACTTCCAGCGCCTTGTTCAGTTGGTCGTCCTGCAGACTCTTCGGTTTCTCGTCTTTCTTCTCGCCGGGCGCCGCCGGCTGATCTTCGTCGGGCAATCCGCCGTCGTCTGCCGCAGCGTCAGTGACCAGGACGTTCGGGGTGACGGCTGCATCCTGAATTGCTTTTCCGCTCGGCGAGTAGTACTTCGCGATCGAAAGAATCAGGGCGGAGTTGTCCTGCATCTCGATCAGTTTTTGCACCGAGCCGTCGCCGAAGGTTTTGTCTCCGACCACGTCGCCACGAGCGTTCTCGAGGATCGCGGCGGCCACAATCTCGGCTGGGCCCGCCGTGCCGCGGTTCACCAGCACGGCCACGGGGAGCCTGGTGATGTCCTTGGCGGGATCGGCGTTGAAAGCCTCGCGCGGATACTTCTGCCCCTGCAGATACGTGATCGTGCCATGGTCAAGAAAAAGATTGGCGGTGGCGACGCCTTCAGACTCCGCACCACTGGCCGAGTTACGCAGATCGAGTACGAGCTTCTTCGCTCCCTGCTTCTGCAGGTCGCGAATCTTGCCGGCGATCTCCTGCGACTTGCCTTCGGGGAACGCGTCCACCTTGATGTAGCCGACGTTGTCGGCGAGCATTTTGTCGCTTACCGGCGGGATGATAACCATATCGCGCGTGATCACAACCTTCTGCGGTTCGGCGCGCCGCGGCCGGACCACCGCCACGGTGATCGTAGATCCGATCTCTCCAGACAATATGCCGTGAATCTCAGCCAGCGACATGTCGTGCGTGGTCTTGCCCTCGATGGATTCGATAATGTCGGAGTTCTCGACCCCGGCCTTGTCCGCCGGACCTCCGGGAATGACCGCCACCACGGCAGCGTATCCGAAGCGCTTGGAGACGGAGGCGCCGATATCCGCCTTGCCGTCGCTCTTCATCGCCTTGTAGCGCTTGTATTCGGCCGGCGACAGGTAGCTGGAATTGGCGTCGAGCGACTCCAGCAGACCGTGCAGCGCGCCCTCGGTGACTCCAGCGATATTGGGCTCCTCAACGTATTCGAGGCGGATGCGGGAAAGCACCTCGCTGTAGACCGAGAGCTGGCGATAGGCGCCATCATTCGAAGATGCGCGAACGTTGACAAAACCGCCCACAACGGTAAACAGCAGAATGGCCAGCGAACTGGCAATAATTGTGACCTTCAACTTCGTCGACATAATTTAATCTTCGCTTTTTTCAGTTTTCTGATCGGGTGATCGAACTCGCCGCGGAACTATGAACCTATTATAGACGGTTTGATGCGTGGATCGGAAATGACGATTGCGAGGCGGAACGACCTGGGGTAATGGGAGCGAGAAAAGTAATGTGGGCGATGCGCGCTGGTTCTCGATTCTTGCGCTTAACGCGCTGATTCTAATAGGGTGAGGTCGATTCTCCCTCCGGGAGTTGACGAGTTTGACACCCACGCTGAACGGTTGCACTGCACGAAAATCGAGCCGCCCTAGTAGGATTGCGCCGTTTGAGTCGCAGGCGTTGTCGGGCAGGGCCTCGTAGAGGAAGATTCTGGTTGGCGAATGAAAAGCAAAATCGGAAGGGGCGACGGTTGAGTATAAGGTGCATGGGGCGGGAAGAATTTTCCCGCGATTTTGCGCCCGCGATATTGCGGGTCGAAAAAGCTGAACCGGATCAGTCATTTGGCGAAGGGCAGAGAACGGAAGGCTCTTTGCTGTCATCTGGGGCTGGAAGGAAACAAATTCTCCATCAGGAGGGATCCATGACAAGGGACCCGGTTTGTGGCATGCGAGTCGAAGAGAAGGAATCCGAATTCCAGACCCAGTTTGCGGGAAAGAAATACTTTTTCTGCTCGGAAGAGTGCAGAAAGGAGTTCGAGAATCAACCGGTTGAGTACATAGAGGTAGCGGCCTAGACGTTGCCCGGGTTGGATCACGAGGTTGAAACCTCAGAAAAGCCTGGCGCAGGGCCTTTTTTTGTTCACGGAGTTGACTGTTGTCCGATGCTGAAGAACGCACCCAGCGCTAAGATTGGTCGGCGACTGGGTTGCGCAACTGGCCTATGCCTTCGATTGAAACTTCGATGGCATCGCCGGCTACTACCGGTCCTACGCCTTTGGGAGTGCCGGTCGCGATCAGGTCGCCGGGTTCCAGGGTCATGATCTGCGAAATGTAGCGGATGAGGACGTCGAGCGGGAAAATAAAATCTTTCGTGTTGCCGGACTGGCGGAGATCGCCGTTGACTCGGGTTTCGACTTGAACGCCCGCCCAGGGGTCAATGTTGATGCCGTCGGCGACCACAGGTCCGACGGGGCAGAAGGTGTCGAAGCCTTTGCCGCGCACCCACTGCGGTTCCTTGTTCTGCAGATCGCGGGCGGTGAAATCATTTACGCAGGTGTAGCCGAGGATGTAGGGGCGTACGTCAGCGCTCGCGGCTAGCCGGTGGCAGCGGCGGGCGATCACGACTCCCAGTTCGCCCTCGTAGTCGGTGTGCGCGGAAGCTTGGGGCCGAAGAATGGTTCCACCCGGAGGCAGCAGGGAAGAGGGCGGCTTGAAAAATAGCAGCGGCTCCTGCGGAACTTCGTGGCCGAGTTCGGCGGCGTGCTCGCGATAGTTGCGGCCAACGCAGACGATCTTCGACGGCTGCACCGGCGGCAGCAGAGATGCCTGGCGGAGCGGGATGCGGTCTATGCGGCGGCTGGGCAGGCCTTCGACGTCGCCATCGCTCTCCTCGGGAGGGTGGAGGAGCAGGCGAGTGATTTCTTCGTCATTGCCCGCGACAGACTCGACCAGTCCGTAGTGGGCGGAACCGTTGAGATGGAATCGGCAGTATTTCATCAGAACAATATCTAAACATAAAGGCTGAAAGATCACGAAGGAAAAATCTTGGAGCGTGTTCTTGGGTATGGGGAATTCTTAACCACGGGGAGCACAGAGGAACACAGGGAAAGCTTTGATTTGGAGCCGATTTAATGGTGGGTCGAACACGAAGTCTTCTGTGTTCCTCGGTGATCCCTGTGGTTAGGATTTTCGCGGCTAACTTCGCAGATGCCACCCTACGGGACGGGCTCGCTGGTTGACTCGGAGCGCTGGCTTTCATTTCCACGCACGTCCACTGCGGAAACTGAGTAGGTGTACGTTTTTCCGGAGGCGACCGCGAAGTCGCGATACGACGGCGACTTTACCAGCTCGGAATTCAGCTTGAGCGTCTTCTCACCTGCGGCGCCGTTCGCTTCGCTGCGATAGACGTTGTATCCGGCGAGATCGGCGTTCGTTACCGGCGCCCAGATGAGATCGATAAAGGGCTTTTGTCCTTCGCCCGAGTATGCCGCCTGCAACCCGGCGGGTACGGAAGGCGGGAAGACGTCATGGGCGATGACGCGCACGGGCGGAGTGTCGTCTCCCTCGACCTGCACTTCGCTGTTGCTGTCGGGGCGTTTGACGATGCTCACGGCGGTGATGTGGTAGAGATAGGTCTTTTCCCATTCGAAGCTTGAGTCCGTGAAATGTACGGGGGCGCGCTCGCTCAATGGGACTGGGACTTCGCCGGCAATCGCGTCTTTGCCGGAGCTTTCGTCGCGCCGATAGATTCGATAACGATGTTGCACGGCGGGCGAGTTACCGGGAATGTTAGCGGGCGAGTTCGTGGGCAGGTTTTGTGATTCGCCTGCGCTTGTCCAGGTGAGCACTGCGCCATCGCCGGTGAGTTCGGCGGATAGATCGCTCGGCGGAGGCAGGGTAACGACGGCGGAGACGTGCACGCGATTCGACAATCCCGCGCCGCGGGCGTTGCGGTTCAAGACCTCCACGGCGTAGGTGAGTTCGGCGGACGGGTCCTGCTGTTGCAGGTTTGCGGGGAGAGTGTCGGTGTAGGTCTGCGTAGCGGCAGGCTGGGCGCCTGATTTGCGCGCGCCGCGGCCTGACTTCTTCGGGGCGGCAGATGGTGGCGGTGCTGGTAACGTGGCGGCGGGATTCGCGCATGCGGCGATTTCAGGATCAAGGCTGCGGCAGATGAGGGTCGGACCGATGTAGCGCACGCTTTGGCGGTCGGTGGTGAGCGTGGGTTCGCTCCAGCTCAGCGTGACGCGGTTGCCTTTGCGGCTGGCGCGCAGATCGGTGGGCGGCTTGGGAAGTTCGAGGGACGGCGGCAGCGGCGGTCCGGTCTGGGCGCAACCGGCTAACAGCAGGCAGAGTGCGGTCGGCGCGAGGAGCTTTCCGAGGTTTAGTTTCATGCGGAAAAGGAAAGAGTATCAGAGGCAGAGTGGGCGAGGTTGCCAGCCCCCACACTCGCAGGGCCCACTTACAGTATGTAGCGCGACAAATCCTGGTCTTTCACGATCTCACTCAGCATTTTTTGCACGTAGGGCGCGTCTACCACGAACTGCTGGCCTTTCTTTTCCGGCGCCTCGAAGCTGATCTCGTCGAGCACTCGCTCCATGATGGTGTGCAGACGGCGAGCTCCGATGTTTTCGGTGCCTTCGTTTACGCGGAAGGCGAAGCGCGCTACTTCTTCGAGCGCGTCGGGGGTGAACTCGAGCTTTACGCCTTCGGTTTCCAGCAGCGCTATGTATTGCCTGGTCAGCGAAGACTTGGGCTCGGTCAGGATGCGGACGAAGTCTGCCATGGTGAGCGACTGCAGTTCCACGCGAATGGGGAAACGGCCTTGCAATTCGGGGATCAGGTCGCTCGGCTTCGAGACGTGGAACGCGCCCGCGGCTATGAATAAGATGTGGTCGGTGCGCACCATGCCGTAGCGCGTGTTGACGGTGGTGCCCTCGACGATGGGAAGGATGTCGCGCTGCACGCCTTCGCGCGAAACGTCCGGACCATGGCCGCTTTCACGGCCGGCGATCTTGTCGATTTCATCGAGGAAGATAATGCCGGAATTCTCGACGCGGTCGACGGCGACACGCGTGACCTGCTCCATGTCGATCAAGCGCTGCTCTTCTTCCTGGATCAGGTACTCGAAGGCCTCGTTGACCTTCATCTTCCGCTTTTTGGTGCGCTGGCCGAAGATGTTGGGCAACATGTCCTTGAGATTGACGTCCATCTCCTCGACGCCCTGGTTGGAGATGATTTCGAAAGACGGAAAATTGCGCTCGCGGGTTTCGATTTCGACGGTGCGGTCGTCGAGTTTGCCTTCGCGCAACTGCTGCCGCAGTTTTTCGCGGGTGCGGCTGGAGGATTCGGTCAGGCTGGTGCTGGCGTCGATGACCACGCCGCCCGAACTGGAATCCGCTGGACGGGTCGAGGTCGGGGGCAGAAGAATATCGAGCAGGCGCTCTTCAGCGTTGAGTTCGGCTTTATCCGAGACGTCTTCGAGTTTCTCTTCGCGGATCATTTCGATGGCGATCTCAACCAGGTCGCGAATCATGGATTCGACATCGCGGCCGACGTAGCCGACTTCCGTGAACTTGGACGCTTCGACCTTGAGGAAGGGCGAGTTGGCGAGCTTGGCGAGGCGGCGGGCGATTTCAGTTTTGCCCACGCCGGTGGGGCCGATCATGATGATGTTCTTGGGGATGACCTCTTCGGCCATTTCCGGCCCGAGCTTCTGCCGGCGCATGCGGTTGCGCAGGGCGATGGCGACGGCGCGCTTCGCGTCTTTTTGACCGACAACGTACTTGTCGAGTTCGGTGACGATTTCGCGCGGCGTCAGTTCGTCGAGCGTGACTTGTTCTTCTTCGGCAGTTCCGGGTAGATAGATGGCCATAAATGCATTGCTAGTCGTTGGTCGTCAGTCGTTGGTCGTTAGGTGGGCGCGAACTGCTCGCGGCCTTCCCTAGCGACCAACGACTGACGACCAACGACTTCTTCTCACAACTCCTCAATCGTAACCTTGTCATTGGTATAGATGCACATCCGGCCGGCAATCTTCATTGCTTCTTCGGCGATTTCGCGCGGCGAGAGCTTGGTGTGATCCGCCAGGGCCTGCGCTGCTGCCTGGGCAAACGGGCCACCGGAGCCGATCGCCGCAATGCCGGTGTCGGGCTCGATCACGTCTCCCTGGCCGCTCAGCAGGAACGTAGCTTCTTTATCGGAAACCAGCAGCAGCGCTTCCAGATGGCGGAGAAATTTGTCGGTGCGCCAGTCTTTCGCGAGTTCAACAGCGGCGCGGCCGATGTTGCCGTGATACTGCTCCAGTTTGGCTTCGAAACGGCTGAACAAGGTGAAAGCGTCGGCGGTCGAGCCGGCAAATCCGGCGAGAATCTTGTCCTGATAGAGACGGCGAATCTTCTTCGCTCCGTGCTTGATGACGGATTCGCCGAGCGTGACCTGTCCGTCGCCAGCCATGACAACTTTGTCGTCGCGGCGGACGCAGAGGACGGTGGTGGAGCGGATGCGGCGGAGAGCCGGGGCTTCGGCGGCGGTTTCATTGGCCGCCACTGCTAATTTCTTCTTCATGAGCGCAATGCTTGATTATAGCAGCGCTGCAAGCGAGAGGCAGCGGCGGGTGCGCCAAAGGTTCTTTTCCGGTTTGTTTTCCTATGTACACAAAACCTTGGAATATGTACAATCCGTGATATACTGTTTCGCAAGGGGAAGGCATCGTGCCTACGGCAAACAAACGCGCTCACAAACACTTTCAGCTGGATTCTGTAAAAATTAAGCGCGCTCAGAAAGCTTTGCGCGCTAAGACCGAGACCGAGACCATCGAACGCGCACTGGATTTCACTATCACGGAACATGAGAGGAATCGATTGGCTCACGAAGCCAACGAGCGTTTTCTCCGGAGTGGGGTTGAGATCAAAGATGTGTATGGCAGGTTGAATCGCTAAATGCGTCCCGCCTTGTTGGATTCGGCCATCTACATTACCGCAATGCGACGGGGAGACGAATCAGTCTTAGCGCTGCGGAGGTACTCTTTAGATGGCCCCCTGTGGCTCAGCGCGGTGGTTCTAGAAGAACTCTATGCGGGCGCATACGGTCGTATCCGACAAGCAGTGGAGCGTTTGGAGCGCGATTTTGACAGGATAAATCGAATCCTTGTTCCAAATCTCAGCGACTGGACCCAGTCGGGCAGAATACTCGCCCGCGTTGCGTCGAAGTACAACTACGAAAGCGTCGGGCTGGGACGATTGACCAACGACGCGCTGATTGCCATGAGCGCGTCGCGAACGGGCGTAAGGGTGGTCACGGCCAACGAGCAAGACTTCAGTCGGCTCGCCGAGTTCCACACCTTCCAATGGGAAAGAACCACGCTGTGATGTGGCGCAAACGCTAAGAATTTCTGTTCTCATTTGTCCTGTAAAATCCATCTAGCTATTTCGGAGCCATTTTCTTTTGTCGTTTCTGGACGATTTAAATCCGCAACAACGCGAAGCGGTCGAGACTGCCGAGGGGCCGGTGCTCATTCTGGCCGGGGCGGGCAGCGGGAAGACTCGCGTCATCACGTTTCGCATTGCCTACCTGATCGAGAAGATGGGCGTGATGCCGGAATCCATCCTGGCCATGACCTTCACCAACAAGGCCGCGACCGAGATGGCCGAGCGGGTGGAGAAGTTGGTGGGCAGGCTCAGCATTGCCAAGCCGGTGATTTCTACGTTTCATTCTTTTTGCGTGCGCGTGCTGCGGCGGGATATAGAGGCTTTGCGGATTCCCTCTAGCGTGCCGGGGCAGCCGCCGATCGGGCTCACGAAAAATTTCGTCATCTACGACGAGAGCGATCAGCAACAAGTCGTCAAGGGCGTCATGCGGCGGCTGGGGCTGGACGACAAGCAACTGACGCCGCGCAACGTGCTCTCGCGGATCTCCTGGGCCAAGAATCACATGCTGGATCCGCAGGAGATCTACTTGCAGTCGGGGGATCCTAAGACCGAGCGTATCGCGCACATCTTCGAGGAGTATCGCAAGGAATTGCTCAAGGCGAATGCGATGGACTTCGACGATCTGCTGCTCGAAGCCATGCGTCTGCTCAAGTCGGTGGCGACAGTGCGCGAGCATTACAACCGGCGATTTCAATATTTGTTGGTCGATGAATACCAGGACACGAACCGTCCGCAGTACGAATTGATGCGGTTGCTGGCGGGCGGCGGGCACAACGTGTGCGCGGTGGGCGACGAAGATCAGTCGATCTACTCGTGGCGCGGGGCCGACATTCGCAACATTCTGGAGTTTGAGCGCGACTTTCCGGAAGCGAAGATCGTGCGGCTGGAGGAGAACTACCGCTCGACGCAGAATATTCTTGGGGCGGCGTCGGCAGTGGTTGCGAACAACGTCCGGCGCAAGGGCAAGAACCTTTGGACGTTACGGCAGGGCGGGGCGAAGATCGGATATTACGAGGCTCCGGACGGCGAGAATGAGGCGCTGTTTGCGGCCGATACGATTAACCGCTACGTGCGGCAGGCGGGCGAGAGCGGCGAGACGGCGCGAGCGGCCGTGCTTTATCGGACGAACTCGCAATCGCGGCTGTTCGAAGAGGCGATGCGGCGCTATCAGTTGAAGTATCACGTCGTGGGCGGGTTTTCGTTCTATGAGCGGGCTGAGATCAAGGACTTGATTTCGTATCTGAAGGTCATCCAGAACCCGGATGACTCGGTTTCGCTCCTGCGCGTTATTAATACGCCGGTGCGCGGGATTGGGAAGACGACTATCGAGATGATCGAGAGGCTGGCGCTTGAAACCGGGTTGTCGATGTGGGGCGCGGTGGGCGAAGCGATTACGCGGCAGTTGTTGCCGGCTCGGGCTCTGGCTGCGTTGAAGAGTTTCCGGACGCTCATTGAAGACGGACGCGCGATGCTAGCGGGGACGTTTGTGGAGCGGGTGGAAGAGACGGCTTCGGCGAAGTCGGGCGGCGACGCGGGGACAGACGCTGCCGAGCTGCGCTCGGCTTGGACGGGCGAGGCGCCCGTCCCCACACAAGCTCTTCCCACACAACCTCTTTCCACACAATCTCTTCCTACACAATCTCTTCCTACACAGCCTGACGCCGATACTGATTTTGATCCTGGCAACTTTAGCTTTGATTTCGCTGCTGACGATGCGGCTGAGAACGAGGGGACGGGCGAGGACGCCCTTCGCTCCACCGACGAAGCGGTTGAGGGTTTTCGCGCTCCGGGCGCTTCGGCGAATACTGCCGAAATTCTTAAATTTCTGATCGACCGCACTGGATACATTACACAACTGGAAGAGGAAGACACGCCGGAAGCTTTCTCGCGGATCGAGAATCTGCGCGAACTGGTGAACGCGGCCATGGACTCGCGCGATCGTGGGGAGACGCTCGATCAGTTTCTCGATCATGCCGCGCTGGTTAGCGATGCCGACCAGTACGACGAGCACGCGCAGATCACACTGATGACGCTGCACGCGGCCAAGGGGTTGGAGTTTCCGCTGGTGATTCTTGCCGGAATGGAAGAAGGCCTGTTTCCGCATTCGCGCACTATGCTTGAGCCCGATTCGATCGAAGAAGAACGGCGACTGTGCTACGTGGGCATGACGCGCGCCATGGATACGCTGATTTTGTCGCGCGCCGTGTATCGGCGGCGGTATGGAACGGACCTGCCCGAGGCTAGCGTGCCGTCGCGATTCCTGGAAGAAGTTCCGCCGCAGTTGGTGGAAGAACTGGGTGGATCGCGGGCGAGAGCGCGGGCGAGTCGCCCGCGCCCACACGAGGATCGTGGCGTCCTTGCTCGTCCAGCGGGACGAAGGCCTGCAGTTGTCGACGGGGAAAGCACGCACTATTCCTACGAAGACGAAGACCAGAGCGCCACCTGGAATCCGGCGCGGGTCAAGCCGAAGACGGCGGCTCCGCTTGGGAGCTACAACTCCATCGACAACATTGCTGAGTTCTTTGCTTCGCGGGGCAAGAAGTTCAAGGTTCCGAAAATGCCGTCCGAGGAGCCCAAAGGTAGGCGGGGATTCCGTCCCGGACAGAAGGTCAAGCACCCAAAATATGGGGAAGGGACGGTGTATCAGCGGGAAGGAGATGGGGAAGACGCCAAGATTACGGTACAATTTCCTCGCTTCGGTTTGAAGAAGCTGGTGGAGCGGTACGCGCAGCTGGAGAAGGCTTGAGTTGCGAGCTTCGAGCCGCAAGCTAGAAACACGGCCCCTGAAGGGGCAATCGCTTTCGAAGATTTGCGGCATCGCTAAAGCGATGCCCTAATACGAGACCAACACACTGATACGAGACCTAAACAGCACAGGGAACGAACCGCAATCATGGCAAACACGAAGACGCTAAGCAAAGAAGAACGCAAGAAAACGAAGCGAGCCTCCCGCAAGAAGATCAAAGCGGAAAAGCCGAAGAAGCCCCGCGATTACGCGCGCGGATCGAAAAAGCGCAAGGTGAAAAAGCTGGCACGCGGTCAGGCGAAACGGTGAGCCGTTCGCCTGAGCAAGGATCGGCGTCCAGTGGCGGGCATGGGCCAGGCGCCCATGCCCGACTCCCGCTGTGAGGAGACAACCTCTCTTGTCGCAATCATCCACTGAGCCAGCAGCCGGCGTCGTCCGTACTTCCAACAGCCAGGCCTTCTGTTGCAAGTCCATCGACAAACTGATTTCGGAGTCGGAGAACCCGGAACACCGGCTCAGTAAAACGCTGGGGCCGTGGTCGCTGACGGCGCTCGGCATCGGGGCGATCATCGGTTCGGGAATTTTTGTTCTTACGGGAACGGCAGCGGCCGGAGAATATTTCCAGGCGCCTTCCATCCTGCACGCGCAGGCGCTCGACCTGATCGTGAATTTTCTGCGCACCGGCAGCACGGCGGGAGCGCTCATGCACGGCCGTCCGCCCGCCGGGCCATCCATTGCAATTTCGTTTTTTCTGGTGGCGATCGCCTGCAGTTTTGCCGGGTTGTGCTACGCCGAACTGGCGTCGATGATCCCCATTGCCGGCAGCGCCTACACCTACTCGTACGCTACGCTCGGCGAAATCTTTGCCTGGATCATCGGCTGGGACTTGATTCTTGAATATGTGGTCAGCAACGTCGCGGTTGCGGTGGGCTTTGCCGGTTATTCGAAAGCGCAACTGGCGGCCTTCGGTCTGAACTTGCCAGACAAGTGGGCGAGCCCGGTCTGGGCCGGCGGGCAATGGACGGGTGCTTACTTCAATCTTCCGGGCTTTCTGATCGTGTTCATTCTCACGCTGCTGTTGGTGCGCGGGGTCAAGGAATCGGCGGAGACGAACAACATCATGGTGGCGATTAAGATCGGCGCCATCCTGACTTTTCTTGTCGTTGGCGGAATGCTGGTGAAGCCGGCGAACTGGACGCCCTTCGCGCCATCTGGCTTTGCCGGGATTGTAACGGGAGGCGCGATCGTTTTCTTTACCTACATCGGATTCGATTCGGTTTCGACTGCGGCGGAGGAATCGCGCAACCCGCAAAAAGATTTGCCCTTCGGCATAATAATGTCGCTGATCGTCTGCACACTGCTGTATGTCGGCGTCGCCATCGTGCTGCTCGGCATGATGAAGTACACGACTTTCGTTTCCGGCGAAGCCGCCGATGCTCCGGTTGCCTACGCGATGAAGTATCTCGGCGTGCACCCATTCTTTCGGTCGGTAATCGTAATTGGCGCACTGATGGGGATGATCTCTTCGTTGCTGGTGTTTCAGTACGGGCAGGCACGTATCTGGTACGCCATGTCGCGCGACGGCCTGTTGCCGAAGTTGTTCTCGGCGGTTCATCCGAAACACAAGACGCCGTACTGGTCTACCTGGATCGCCTGCTTTGCGGTCGGAATTCCCGCCGGGCTCGTGGATATTGGAGATGCCGCCAACCTTGCCAACATTGGAACGCTGTTTGCCTTCGTGCTGGTTTCGCTGGGGGTTATTTTGCTCCGGCGCAATCAGCCCGATCGCAAGCGCGCGTTCCGCGTGCCCTTTGTGCCGTGGTTCCCGCTCATCTCGGTGATTCTGTGCGGCGGACTGATGCTCGGGCTTACGCTGATTACCTGGCTGCGCTTTGTGATCTGGCTGGCGCTGGGACTTGTAATCTACATTTTCTACAGCCGCCACCATAGCGAGTTCTGCAAAGAGAAGGAAGATCGGGTGATCGGGTGATCGGATTCTGATTTTGAACTCCGATCGCCCGATGGCCCGATCCTTTACATCACCTGATCCTTTAGAATCTCCACATGCTTTCGGAGCCCTCCCGCTTCGTGCTTTCATTTCCGAAGGCTGAGCTCCATCTGCATCTTGAAGGCTCGATCGAGCCGTCCACGTTGCTGGAACTGCGGCAGCGCCACGGGATGGAGGGAGCCTCGCTCGCTGAAGTCGAGCAACTTTACAACTACAAGGACTTTGCGGGCTTCCTTATGGCTTTCAAGGATGTCACGGGACACCTGCGCACTCCCGAAGACTACGAGTTGATTACGTACCGGCTGATGGAGCGTCTGAAAGCGCAGAACGTTCTGCATGCGGAAGTGATTGTTTCGGTCGGTGTCTGCCTCTGGCGCAAGCAGGATTTCGGCGCGATTTTCGAAGGCCTCGAACGCGGCCGCCAGGGGGGAGAGAAAGACTTCGGCATATCGCTCGTGTGGATCTTCGATGCCATCCGCCAGTTCGGCGCCGAGAAAGCGCAGAGCGTGCTCGATCTTGCCATCCAGTTTAGCGATCGCAACGTGGTTGCCTTTGGCATTGGCGGCGACGAGCGCGCGGGTCCAGCGGAGTGGTTCGCGGGAGTTTACGCGCGCGCGGCGGAGCACGGTCTTCATCTCACGGCTCACGCCGGTGAAAGTGCTGGGCCAGAATCCATCTGGGGCGCGCTGAACCTCAAAGCGGAACGCATCGGCCACGGCCTTACCGCCGGACAGGATCCGGAATTGATCGAGGAGTTGGCCGAGCGCCAGGTTCCGATTGAGATCTGCGTGACCAGCAATCTGCGGACGGGCTGCTGCGCCACACTCGCGCAGCATCCGGTGCGGCGTTACTTCGATCAGGGCCTGATGCTCACCCTCAACAGCGACGATCCGGCCATATTTGCGACATCGCTGGTCGCGGAGTACGGTCTGGTGCAGGAGGCGTTCGGCTTCACCGACGAGCATCTGAGAGAGTTGGCGCGCAATTCGTTTGAGGCGTCGTTTTTGCCAGCGGAGAAGAAGATTGAATTTCTGAATATGTTTGACGCCGCTACGTTGCGTGCGTAGCGCGCGCTGTTCGTCGTTCGCCATTCGGTTATTGGCTTCGGAGTCGAATTGCGAATAGCGATCAGCGAACAACGAGCAGCGGTCCCCTTCGCCTATAATGTCTCCCTATGAAACTTGAAGAGAAGATTGCCGAACTGAAAAAGCGAGACCAGATGGCCCAGGAAGGCGGCGGGGCACAGCGGCGCGAGCGGCAGCACAAAGAGGGCAAGATGTCGGCGCGCGAGCGCATCGAATTTTTGCTCGATGAGGGCACGTTCGAGGAAACCGATAAGCTGGTCACGCACCGCTGCCACGACTTCGGCATGGAGGAGCATAAGTTCTACGGCGACGGTTTCATCACCGGGTACGGACGCGTGGAAGGACGGCTGGTCTTTGTTTTTGCGCAGGATTTCACGGTGTTCGGGGGCTCGCTCTCCGAGGCTAACGCGGGGAAGATCGTCAAGGTCATGGATCTGGCGGCCAGGATGGGCGCGCCGGTGATCGGACTGAACGATTCGGGCGGCGCGCGCATTCAGGAAGGCGTGATGTCGCTGGCCGGCTACGCCGACATCTTTTTGCGCAACACGATTTATAGCGGAGTGGTGCCGCAGATCTCGGCCATCATGGGCCCGTGCGCTGGCGGCGCCGTTTACTCGCCCGCTATCACCGATTTCATTCTGATGGTGGACCAGACTTCGTACATGTTCATTACCGGGCCGGACGTGATCAAGACGGTCACGCATGAAGAGGTCACCAAGGACCAGCTCGGCGGAGCGCACACGCACAACGAAACTTCTGGAGTAGCGCACTTCATGTGCCGGGACGATGCCGAGTGTTTGTCGATGGTCCGCGAGTTGCTGAGCTTTATTCCGTCGAACAATCTGGAAGACCCGCCGCGCAAGGCGTGCACCGATCCGATCGATCGCCTGGACGCGAAGCTGGACACGCTCATCCCCGATCAATCGAACATGCCTTATGACATGAAAGACGTGATTCACACGGTGGTGGATGACGGTTACTTTTTCGAAATTCACGAGCACTATGCCAAGAACATCGTCGTCGGATTCGCGCGCTTCAACGGGAAGCCGGTGGGGATCGTGGCCAATCAGCCCGCGATGCTCGCCGGCACGCTCGATATCAATGCTTCGGTGAAAGGAGCGCGCTTTGTGCGCTTCTGCGACTGCTTCAATATTCCGCTGGTGACGTTTGAAGATGTGCCTGGATTTCTGCCGGGCACGCAGCAGGAGTATGGCGGAATCATCCGGCATGGCGCGAAGTTGCTGTATGCGTTTGCGGAAGCGACCGTGCCGAAAGTCACCGTGATCACGCGCAAAGCCTACGGCGGAGCGTATTGCGTTATGGCGTCAAAGCACATCCGCGCGGACGTGAACTACGCCTGGCCAAGCGCCGAAATCGCGGTGATGGGGCCGGAAGGCGCAGTGGACATCGTCTACAAACACGAACTCGATCATGCTGAGAACCGTGAAGAGATGCGCCAGCAGAAGATCGAAGAATTCCGCGAGCGTCTGGCGAACCCCTACGTGGCCGCCGATCGCGGATTTGTGGACGCGGTCATCCAGCCGCGAGAGACGCGCAAGAAGCTGATCCAGGCGCTGGAGATGCTGGAGACCAAGCGGGATAAGAACCCGCCGAAGAAGCATGGGAATATTCCGCTGTAAGAAGCAAAACTGATACTCTAGTGCGTCAATGGTTGCGAAAGAATCACGCCCCGTCTTCCAGTTGTCGGCATCTCTCGGATGCCAGTGGAAGAACATTGAGAGAGCACATGAACAGACTGTAACGGCGGAAGCTGATCTCCTAGCGCTTCTGCAGCGAGAAGTAGGTGACAAGTTCGCATCGGAAGATGCCAATCTGGTCGTATTCGGGTCATTGGGGCGAGGTGAATGGATTGACTGGCTCAGCGATCTCGATTGGACCTTGCTGGTTGATGGGCTGTGCAAGCCCGGTCATTTCCAGATCGCTCAGGACATTCGAGAGGCACTTAAGAAGGTGTATCGGCCAACTGCAACGGGGAAGGTTGAGGCGAAATGGGAGGCTGAGCGATTAGCTGAAGACAAACTGCTGGTATTTCGGGGAAAGATTGAAGGCAAATCATCATTCACTCGGGGAGTTTTCGTTTCCATTAGCGGGTTCTCACCCGAATGCCTTCAATCAATCTCTAAACACAAGCAGCCCACATTTTTTTTGCTTGATGGGTACGACCTAACCACGGTCTTGGAAGGTCAAGTTACGTTGACCGACGTTCTACGTGCCAAGCGCATTCGTTTAGCAGAAGAAGGAACACTCCTGTACCGTGTGCAAAAGCGATGAAGAAATGAGTATTCGCGGTGAGGAGACTCTTCTCTCAGGGGTTCACGGTCAAAGGTCTCGAAGTCGCATGAGCAAACTCGATAGACCCAAATAAGCTCAGTAAACAGAGCCGATCAATTACAATCCCTTGCCGAGGAGGAATTCATGGCAACCCTAAAGGGGCTGGCATCCTTTGTATCGGAGTTGAGGTCGGAGCGAACGAATGAACGAATCTGATAGGTCGGCTGAGGCATGTTGACGCAGCTCTTTCAGTGCTTGGCAAGTTCGGCGGCGGGCGTAATTCCACCAGACCGAAGAGTGGGGTGTCAGCCTTGGCTCGCAAGCGTATGAGTCTCGCGCAGCGAGCGCGATGGGCAAAGGCGAGAGGTCACGCGCCGAAACCCAAGCGGACTATATCGGCAGCAGGCAGGAAGAGAATCGCGGCGGCTGCACGGGCGAGGTGGGCGAAGTTCAGGGCGGCGAAGAAGTAGGCGGGCCTTGCAGCTTGAGGAAGGGAGCCGTGAGTGCGTGAGCGTGAGTTGCTGGAGATTTACAACAAAACAGCCGGACATTGCCACTTTTGCGGTGACCGGATCAAGTTTGAAAACCGGGGCTGGGATGAAAAGCCCGATGGACACTGGGAAGTGGATCATGTCATCCAGCGTGATAAGGGCGGCGCAAAGACCTCTGAGAACTGCCTTCCGGCTTGTACGCGCTGCAATAGGCTGCGCTGGCATCGCACAGGCGATGCTCTCCGCGATCTGCTGTTGTACGGAGTGATCGCGGTGAAAGAGATAAAGGGTGGTACTTGCACCGGAAAGCAACTAAGGCGATTGAAAAAGGCGCGGCTAGAAGAAAATGACAGGCGGCGGGCCAAGCGGAACCAGCACCCAAGGTCGTGACGCCTTGGTGCGGCAAAGATTGCTGGCAGCGCCTATCGAGTCGCAATGCCCCAATTCTCGCCGCTTTCCCCGGACAATCAGCCAAATCTCCCGCATGATCCGCTCCGCGATCTCCACACCCAATTTAGGTGAAATCCACACCCTCATCCTATGGCATAATACGTCCGCCTCTCCGAAACGCAGTTCCCGCCACTTGAGGCTGCTGGCGCACGCTTTGAGGCGATTGACCCGAATCCTGAGGTGGGTCGTGAACCAGCTAGGTTGGAAGTGCTACCTGTTGTCCCTCCTGAAACTCCACCATCCAGACTGTGAACTTTGCAATCCTCGTGAGAAGTACGGAGAGGAGATGCGAAGGCGGTTGGAAGAGTTGAAATGGCGGACGCAGCCGCGTTCGCATGGCGATCATGTGGTGCAGGGTTAACCTACATCAGCCGGACAAATTCCGATTGGAGAATGAAGAATGGCGAAATTCAGAAAGAGGAAATCACGGCTTGAGTTCGTGTCGGTGCTGATACTGCTGGGGCTGCTCGCTGGTGCCGTGGGTGGAGTGGGTATCGGTCTGATCCAGTCGAGGGCCATGTCGCAGGCATCCTCCACCAGCAGCCCTCGCAAGTAAATCTGGCAAAACGGAAGTAGATCAGTACCAGCAAATCTCTTGCGATGCTGGGTAGTGGGTCAGTCTGATCGCGGCGCACGGCATTTCACCGTGGGTAGCGGTAGCGATGAAGAGAGCTTCCCGCCAGTAGCCTATTCGAGCCGCAATCCACGGTCGTCATGGTTCCCGTACATGGTCGCTGGGGTGGCCACAAAGGCTGCCACCACCTCTGAAACGCTCCAGCCGACCCGAACCCCTCGGGGCAGCCAAAGGGTCGCAGAATCGCTTTGCCGATGGGTCGCCCAAGGAAGACCATCCATGTGAAAATGAATGCACAATGCTGCAATCACTGAACGCGAGTGTCATTGACAAGGCGCGTTCAGCGCCACATACTGTCTGCGAGTGGTTCCGACCATTAGTAAGGTGACTGTCGAACGCCACTCCCTCCCCTAAAGCTGGAATTTAAATCTAGACATATCTACGTGATCGCAGTTTCGACCGAGAGGGTTCCGGTCACAGGAGAACGCCAATGTCCATGGCTCCGAGCGAAAACGGCTTCTTGCTGCTAGACGGTGGATGGAATCTGATTGCAGCGAACGATCCCGCCCTTCAAATCCTCTGCTTCCCCAGCGGGGCGGATCGGATCAAGCAATCCAAAGTCTCTCTTGCGGATCGGGTCCACACCACCCTCCTAGCAGGCTGCGGAAAAAGGGATAATGCGAGTTAGGATCTTATCCCAGTTTCGTCGCTTCGTGATTTTGTGCCACAACGAAGGTGTTTGGTTGCATCTGCTGGTCGCCCGCGGATCGTTTTTTCGGGCCTACAAACACACAGCTACCGTGGCTTACGCCGCTTGAGTCGCCAGATTCCGCATGCGGACTAAGTTATAGGCGGCAGCCGCGAAGGTGAAGACCCATCCTACCTTGAAGATTCCACGATGCCGGACCTTCCGCAACAGCGCAATCGTCTTCAGCCAGCCGAAGCACTCTTCAATACGTTTCCTCTTCCTCTGACTGACGGTATAACCCGGGCGCTGCGCCGTGCGAGCATCAATCGCACTGCCGCCGGGCCGCTCCAGATTTTGGGCTACGTGCGGCGTGACCTTTAAGTTTCTGCACTCGGCCACGAAATCTGCTGTGTCATAGGCCTTGTCCCCTCCCACGGTTACTTGTTTCGTGCCCGGAATCTGTTCCAGCATCACCAGCGCGGCATCGCGTTCGGCTGTCCCGTTGGCCTCGAACACCTCGGTGTTTACGATCAACCCGTGGCGGTTCTCAACCAGCAGATTCCCGTTGTAACTCAGCTTGGCTTCCTTGCCCTTGCCTTTACGTGCCAACTTCGCGTCCGGGTCCGTCCTTGATTCGTGGGTTTCGTTCGACCGTTTCTCCCCGTGGAAATCTACTGTCGCATTGCGAGGATCGTCCGGCGGAACAGCGTTCTTAGCGTCCTTTCGCTGAAAACTTTTCAAACTCGCCCACGCTTCCAGCAGCGTTCCATCCACGGTGAAGTGCTCGTCCGAGAGCAGACCACGCTCGCGTGCCTGCTGCAGCACAGCTTGGAAGAAGGCTTCGGCAATGTGTCCATCGAGCAGGCGCTCGCGGTTTTTGGTGAACACGGTCACATCCCAAATAGCGTCATCCATGTTCAAGCCCACGAACCAACGGAACAGCAGGTTATAGTCGAGCTGTTCCATCAACAGCCGTTCGCTGCGCACCGAGTACAGCGCTTGCAGCAGGAGCGCTCGCAACAACTTCTCCGGCGCGATCGACGGTCGCCCCGTTTTGGCGTACAGCTTATTGAACCGTCGTTGCAGTTCCCTTAACGCCTCATCGGTCATGACACGAAGAGGTCGCAACGGGTGGTCTTGAGGTACTCGCTGCTCAGGGCTCACGTAGCTGAACACATCCAACTGCTGCTCGTCGTTTCCTCGCATGCCTTCTTCTTATCAGGTTGTGCTGTGGAAACAAGATAGCTTTCTGGTTCTGGATCAGCTGCATTGGGGTCTGAGGATCTGGCGCTGTCGCTGTGAACAGGTCTATGCTAATGCTCGTCATGCTTAAAACCTGTTCGATTCTCGTTCTCAATCTTCTTCTCTGTTCCGCGCTTGCCGCAGCGGAAGACTATCCTGTAGGCGACAAGCCGTTTCGGCGCTACGTCACCGAGGGCAGAGATGGGCACCGCATCACCTTTTATCTTTCAACTCAGCAAACACCCAGTCATCCTGTCCCGCTGATCGTCTTTGTCCAAGGCACCGGCTGCTCATCTCAGTTTGTCAAGGTCGGTGAGCGGATGAGCCGTGGAATGCAGGGCGTCCTATATTCAGTAGCCCGCGGCCGGGCCCGCATCCTGGCGGTCGAGAAGCCAGGTGTTGAGTTTCTGGACTATCCGCCGGATGACAGCGACACCAGCGCTTGCCGTCCAGAATTTCGAGCCGAGTACACCCTCGACCGGTGGGCCACAACCATTGCGGACGCAATCCAAGCGGCGCAGAAGCTGCCTGGCGTCGACACTTCGAAGACACTCGTGATCGGAGCTTCGGAGGGCGGCATCGTAGCGATGCGAGTCTCGAACGTATCGCCAGCCGTGACGCACGCCGCCTCCTTGTCGGGAGGCGGACCAGTGTATCTATTCCACCTAGCCGAGTTTATGCGCAGTAAGGGATTGGACGCGGAAAAGGAAGTCTACGCGTGCTGGAGCGACATCCTGAAAGATCCGGACAGCGCTACCAAGTTCTGTTGGGGGCAGACGTACCGCCAGTGGTCGAGGTTTATGAAAACATCCGTCATCGCGGAGGCCCTCAAATCGCACGCACTTCTCTATTTTGCCCAAGGCACAGCTGACAAGCAGCAGGCGATCGCCGGTTTCGATGTCCTGCGTGCCGAGCTGGCCGCAAAACAGCGAGACGCCGTGTATGAACGAATCGAAGGCGCAGACCATGAATTGAACCTTCCCAATCAGAAAGCGCCCGAAGGGTTGGAAGCGGTGTTCAGTCGGGTAGTGGATTGGTTCCTGAGGGATGCCACGAAATAAGACCAACGAGCGGCCTGTCTCACCTGGCTTGCTGCTTATTACTTAGATCAAATCAGCCGAGTTTTTCCGCAAACTGCTAGGGCAGACCGGCGTGAATGCCGAGACCTTCTGCGGCCTTGCGGAGTCGCCTATCTCTCGTCCACAGAAGCGTGGACGGATTGATGAAGACTGAGGCTATCAGCTGGGCGTCGGTCAGACCGATGCCTAGGCTGTACAAACGACGAGCCTCAATCATTCGCCGCACTTCGTTCAGTTGCGCCACTCGCGCCTGGGGCAAAAGGTCCAGCAGTGCAAGCGTCCTGCTGCGGTGCTGTAACGATCCCAGGGCAAGCTCCGCAATTATGGACGGATGGATCACAATCTGCCCTTCGTTCAGATGCTTCCGCATTTCGTTGTTTCGGGAACGACGGTTTCCCGAACGAAAGTGGTCAATCCAAATCGAGGTATCCGCGAGAATCAATTCGTCTTCGTCCCTGGCCTGCGGCGAGGAATATTCTTCAGTTTCGGCATGGTGCCCTCCAGGGATGCTAATCGGCGGGCGCTCTCCCGCTCGATGAGAGCTTTGAGCGCCTCACGAATCAGCGCCGTTTTTTCTGCCACCCCCGTGAACTCCTGAGCAGTGCGTACGAGATCGTCATCCAGCGCAACCGTTGTCCTCATAGCATCGATTTTAGCATCAAATGATGTCATTTGTCGTGTATCAGTCCGCACGCGATATTACACGGATATTTTCCTCCCTGCCAACCCCTCCCCGTGGTAGATGTGGAAGCATGAAATTCCACACCGAATACCTGACCCTGCACACGAAAACCAAGCGTGCCTACATCCACCTGACGCCGCAGGTCGAGAGCGCCCTGAAAAAGTCCGGAATCAAAGACGGCATGATCCTGGTCTCCGCCATGCACATCACCGCCGGGGTCTACGTCAACGACAACGAGAGCGGCCTCCTCAAAGACATCGACCAGTGGCTGGAAACCCTCGCCCCCTTCCGGCAGAACTACCACCATCACCAGACCGGCGAAGACAACGGAGACGCGCACCTCAAATCGCTGATCATCCACCACGAAGTCATCGTCCCGGTCACCAACGGAAAGCTCGACTTCGGCCCCTGGCAGCAAATCTTCTACGCCGAATTCGACGGCCAGCGCGACAAACGAGTCATCATTAAAGTGATGGGAGAATAGGCAACTTGGTTTATCCTCAAAGCCCAGAGAGTTCTCGGTTCTCAGTTCTCAGTTCTCAGAAAAGGCATCATGCCACTGAGAACTGAGAACTGGGAACTGAGAACTCACAGGAGCCCGACACCATGACCGAAGAACTCACCGAACTGCACGAGCACGCCGAACACGCGCGGGAGCATCCCGATCTCGCTCCCGTCACGCTGACCATGGCGGTGCTGGCCGTCTTGGTGGCAGCCGTCTCGCTCCTCGGCCATCGCACCCATACCGAAGAAATCATTTTGCAGAACAAGGTCACCGACCAGTGGGCGTACTACCAGGCCAAGAATATCCGCCTTCACACCGACGAGTTATTCGCCGATCTGGCCGGCGTGGTCACCTCCAAGGACGCCGCAGCCGCCGTCAAGCTTGAGGGAAAAGTCCGCGCCGAAGCCGACCGCTACAAAGACGAGAAGAAAGAGCTCGAGGCCAAAGCCCGCGAATTCGAGCAGGAGTTCGCCCTCACCCACCGCAAAGCCGACCGCTTCGATCTCGGCGAAGTCTTCCTGGAGATCGCCCTAGTGGTCACCTCGATCACTTTGCTCTCCGGCCGCCGAATATTCTGGTACTTCGGCCTGTTGATGGCGACCGCAGGAGTTCTCGTCGCCGCCTCGACCTGGATGGTGCGCTAGGTAAACTCTGGTTGGAGCTGGTTTGATAAATACCTTTCAGTTCGGAAGGCACGTCCCTAAGGGGCTAAACAGAGTACTGAAAAACTCAAGCTTCGTATCAGGGTATCGCTTTAGCGATACCGCAAGTCCTTCGAAATCAGACGCCCCTTTAGGGTCTGGGCATCGAGAATCACTTTTTCCGCAACCTGTAGAGCCAGTCTTTGTCCAGGCCCTGAACGGCAGGATTGCCGTCCTCTAGTTAGCATGTCGATCAACATCAATGTACGCTGGACGACAAAGAAATGTTCGCCAAAATGACGGCCATCCGGCGGCCGCGACCGCTCTCCGTCAGCGCCGAACATCGCATCGTGATCCAGATCCACTTTTCCCCGATCTAACTCACTGTACCTAACTGACTACCTACTTCTGATGTAGCGGCCACATGTTCGGCCTCTCGCGTGCAATACCCTGAGAGCTCTCTGGCAAAAGCTTTCACTGAAGAGAAGATTGGACCCAGCCATGCTGCATAAGTGCGCCAACCCCACGTGCACGGTTCCCTTCCGTTCCCTACGCGAAGGCAAACTGTTCCTGGCGGAAACCTTTCCTACGGACCTCAACTCTGCTTTCAACGGCAACCGGCGAAAACTCCGCCGGCGTGAACATTTCTGGCTCTGCGACGCCTGCTCCGCGCACTTCACGCTCCGTTTCGACAACACCTTGGGGATGCTGACCGTCCCCCTCAGCGAGCGCATGGGTCCACGATTCCTCACCCGCGCCGCTGGCAGCGCTTGCTGATTTTCAAAGGGACCGCCGATGGATTACGCAATCACAAAACGCTCGGCTTGCTCCGTCTGTGGCATCGACACCTTTCGCCGCACAGGATGGTTCCTGGTGGTCGAGAATCGCTGGCTCGACCGCCTGAAGATCCTCTCCTGGCATTCCGCGCTCGCCTCGCAGAAAGACATGAAGAGCGTCTGCTGTCGGCAGCATCTCAGGGCGCTCATCGCCCACTGGTTAACCCGGGCCACCCTCCGCCTTCCCCCAGCACACCACCCTCCGCTGCCCCTCGGCAGCGACCCAACTCTGGCCGATTTCGACCTCGGCCCGCACGCCATCGGCCGCCTGATCGGCGAATTAGCGGTTCATCGCGAGTCTTTTTCCCGCGTCTGGTCAGGTTCCCCCGCCGCCCTCGAATGCATCCTCGACGCTCTCATCGCCATCGGAGACGAAAACAAATCCCACTCACTGGAGTTCCAGCTCTGCGACCTTCCACAACAGTCCTCGCACGGACTTCCTCTCCAATAAAGCGCTGGCAGAGTCTAACTCTGCCAGCGCTCCTCCCAACCTCGCGAAACTCTCTCCCTCGCTCTGTGCTCTTAGCCGCCTGGGCAGGCACGCCAGCGTAAGCAAAGCAGCGTGGATGTCCTTGATCTCTTGCCAATCGCCAGTTGGAGCAAACATCAAATCGACCTTGGCCTGGCCGGCACGACGCAACAGTCTCGGGTCATCCAGGTCGTAGCAGATCGGTAGTGTCTTACTGAATTAAGACATGACCAACAGATCACACTTCGTTGACAAGCGCGTCGCTGCTGGGCTATCCTAAAGGTCTTTAGGGAGTCCTGCGGCCCGCCTGGAACACGTAGCCCGCGTTCTGCGTGGATGGATTATTGATCGGGGCACTCAGCGGTCTTCATTAAGTTCTTTAATTTCTGGGAGATTTCCGATGTCAACCTATTTCCCCAAAGCGGGAGATATTGCGCGCAAGTGGTTTGTGGTGGACGCAACTGGGCTTCCGCTCGGACGCCTCGCCTCGCGCGTAGCCCGCATTTTGATGGGCAAAGAGAACCCCAAGTACACGCCATTTATCGATACCGGCGATCACGTGGTCATCATCAACGCCGAGAAGATCAAGATCACCGGCATGAAGGCCGATCAGAAGGTCTATCATCGCTATACGGGTTATCCCGGTGGACTGCGCTCGGAAGAGATGAAGAAGCGGATGATCCGCAAGCCGGAACTGGTGATTGAAGACGCCGTGTCGCGCATGCTTCCAAAGAACAAACTGGGCAAGCAAATGTTTACCAAGCTGAAGGTTTACCGAGGCGACAAGCACCCGCACCAGGCGCAGAAGCCGGAAGCGAAGGTGTTTGCGTAGGAGAGCTACGAGCCTCGGGCTGCGAGCGAGCAAGATCGGTTTTAGATTTTCTTGGAAAGGTTGATAAGCCAAACGCTTCATTCTTCGCGCACGCGGGTGCTCGAAGCTCGAAGCTCGCGGCTCGAAGCTAACCATGGCAGAAATTGTTCAATACTACGGAACCGGACGCCGCAAAGCGGCGATCGCGCGCGTTTTTCTTCGTCCTGGCAGCGGCGAGTTCAAGGTCAACGGCAGAGGGTTTGACGAATACTTTGTGACGCCCTCGCAGCGCATCAGCGCGAAGTCGCCGCTGGTCTCGACCGAGACCACAGCCAACTTCAACGTGCTGGCCAACGTGTGCGGCGGCGGAATCGCCGGACAAGCCGATGCTGTGCGCCTGGGCATCACGCGCGCGCTCATGGAGTTCAATGCTGAACTGCGCAAGAAGCTCAAGGCCGAAGGCATGGTGACTCGTGACCCGCGCGCCAAAGAGCGCAAGAAGTACGGACAAAAAGGCGCAAGAAAGCGCTTCCAGTTCAGCAAGAGATAGTCGATGGTGGTTAGTCGATGGTCGTTCGCGAACGACTACCGACCAACGACAAACGGCTGGTTTTAGGGTGTTCAAATTCATCCCCCCACCTCCCCTGAGGCGGGGTGGACGGGAATGGCAATCCGGAAAATGCAGTTGCCGGTGGCCAGCAGCCAGTTTCCAGTGGATCCTCACTGGCAACTGACAACTGGCCACTGAGCAGCGCCACACCCCGGATGCAGACCAACTGAGGAGGTTAATTGGCAAACATCACGATGAAGGAGTTGCTCGAAGCCGGCGTTCACTTCGGGCATCAGACGAAGCGGTGGAACCCGAAGATGAAGGAGTTCATTTTTGGTGAGCGCAACGGTATCTACATTATCGACCTGCAGAAGACGCTGAAGATGTTCAAAGAGGCGTCGAAATTCGTGCAGGACCTGGCCGCCGATGGCAGAATCGTGCTGTTCGTAGGCACCAAGCGCCAGGCGCAGGACGCGATTGCCGAAGAGGCGCAGCGCTGCTCGATGTTCTACGTGAACCAGCGCTGGCTGGGCGGTCTGCTGACCAACTGGGTCACGGTACAGAAATCCGTGAAGCGGCTCAAGGAACTTGACGAGATGGCCACCGATGGCCGCTACGATCTGCTTCCAAAGAAGGAAGTGATCAAGCTTGAGCGCGAGCGCAAGCACCTGCAAGCGAATCTCGCCGGCATCAAGAATATGACCCGGTTGCCGGATGCGATCTTCGTGATCGATTCGAATAAAGAGCAGATCGCGGTGCGGGAGGCGCGCAAGCTGGGCATCCCGGTGGTCGCCGTGGTCGATACGAACTGCGACCCGAGCGAAGTGGATTATGTGATCCCGGGCAACGACGACGCGCTGCGGGCGATCCGGCTGTTCACCTCAAAGATCTCCGAGTCGATTGCCGAGGGCGTCCATGCCCGGGACGACAAGCAGACGGCGGATATTCAGGCGGCGGCAGAACCCGAGCCGATCGTCGCGGCCACCGCCCCGGGTGCTGAAGGCCTCCTTGCCGAAGTCGCAACTGAAGGCGCAATTGCCGCTGCGGGCCCCGATGGCACGGGCGTCGAAGGTGAAGAGATCCGCATGGAAGACGTGCTGGGCAAGGGCACGCGCAAGCGTCCCTCCGCCGCCACCGAAGACGTGGACGAGTTGCAGGCCGAGACGCGCCGGTTCTAGCTTGAGTTCTGTATCGAATTTCGTATCAGGGTATCGCTTTAGCGATACCGCCAGCCCTGTGAAATTAGGCGCCCCTTCAGGGGCTGAGCTTAGAATTCGCAAGCACCAGTTCTGACCCGCGCGGTCGGTCGATGCGCGGGTCAAGTTTTGTAGAAGCAAAGGAACTCAAAAATCATGGCTAGCACAGTAAGTCCCGGACCTGACGACAAGGGTCCGAATATTCCCGCCGCCAAGGTCAAAGAACTGCGCGACAAAACCGGAGCCCCGATGATGGATTGCAAACAGGCCCTGATCGAAGCCAAGGGCGATCTGGAGCAGGCGATTATTCTCTTGCGCAAGAGGGGGATGTCCGTGGCTGCGAGGAAGGCAACCCGCGTGACCAGCGAAGGCTCGGTGGCCCACTACATTCACGCCGGCGGCAAGATCGGCGTGCTGGTCGAGGTCAACTGCGAAAGCGATTTCGTGGCCCGAACCGACGACTTCAAGGAACTCATCCACGACATCGCCATGCACATTGCGGCGAGCGATCCGAAGTTTGTCCGAAAAGAAGACGTTACGCCGGAAGCCTTCGCGCGCGAGAAAGACATTTACCGCGCCCAGGCCGCTGCCACCGGCAAGCCCGCTCCCGTGGTCGAAAAGATCGTGGCCGGCAAGATGGAAAAGTTTTACGAAGAGGTCTGCCTGCTGGAACAGCCCTTTATCAAGGACCAGACCATCAGCATCTCGCAGTTAATCGCCGCCAAAGTGGGCAAACTCGGCGAGAACATCGCGGTGCGGCGTTTTGCCCGGTTCAAAGTCGGCGATGTGACTGCCACCGTCGCCTTCGTCAGCACGAAGCCGGACAACCAGCCGGACGAGGGCGGTGCGGCGTCTGCGCCGGTTGCCAAGTAGCAGCCGAATTATTCAGGGGCGCTGGGGCGCCCCTTTCGTTTATGCTCTCGCAAGAGCGCTTCGTCGATTGCACTGACGACCTGTCATCCTGACCCTGAGCGCAGCCGAAGGGGAGGGACCTGTGCATTTGGGTTGCTGCGAACAGGAACTGAGGACTCTCATGTCTGATCCGATCTTCAAGCGTATCCTGCTAAAAATCTCCGGCGAAGCCCTGGCTGCCACGCAAGGATTCGGCGTCGACGCCAAACGCATTCATGAAGTCGCGGCTGAACTTGCGGAAGTGCGCAACCTCGGCATCGAGCTGGCCATTGTTGTGGGCGGTGGCAATTTCTTCCGCGGGGTTGCGGACCAGGCGACGAATATGGATCGCGTCTCCGCCGATCACATGGGCATGCTGGCCACCGTCATCAACTCGCTGGCGCTGCAGGACGCGCTCGAAAAACAACACGTCTTTACCCGCGTGCAGACGGCCATCGAGATGAACCAGGTTGCCGAGCCCTTCATCCGGCGCCGCGCCATCCGGCATCTGGAAAAAGGACGCGTCGTCATCTTCGCCGGCGGCACTGGCAACCCCTACTTCTCGACCGACACGGCCGCCTCGCTGCGCGCCATGGAAATCAAAGCCGATGCCATCCTCAAAGCCACCAAAGTGGACGGCATCTACGACGCCGACCCGATGAAGGTGAAGGATGCCAAGAAGTTTTCGCAACTCACCTACATGGACGTTCTGAAGCAGGGCCTAAAGGTGATGGACTTGACCGCCATTTCGTTGTGCAAGGACAACAATCTCCCCATCATCGTTTTCAATCTGAACCAGCGCGGCAATATCCGCCGCGTCGTGCTCGGAGAAAAGATCGGCTCGCTAGTAAGCGCGTAGGAGAGGTCAGAGGTGAGAGGTCAGATTGCACAGGTAAAACCAAGCATATCCCCAGCGGTTCTCACCTCTGCAATCTGACCTTTAACCTCTGACCTTAGTCACGGTTTATAATTTACGGTTTTGATTTCAATGCATACTAGGAGCCCCGAACTATGGCTCATCCTGCCCTGAAAGAAGTCTACGCAACCCTCAAGACGCGCATGGATAAAGCGGTGGAAGACTTCCGCCGCGAAATGACCGCCACGCGTACCGGGCGCGCGAACGTTCACATGCTCGACACCGTTTCCGTCGACTACTACGGGTCGCAGATGCCGCTCAACCAGATCGCCCAGATTCACGCTCCCGAACCGCAAATGATCACGGTGCAGCCCTTCGATCCGTCTCAGCTCGGGGCGATAGAAAAAGCCATCCGCAGCGCCGACCTCGGCCTCAACCCAATGAACGACGGCAAGATGGTGCGCGTGCCCGTGCCCGCGCTCACCGAAGAGCGGCGCAAGGACATGGTGAAGCACCTGCACCGGATTCTCGAAGAGCACCGTACGGCGGTGCGCAACATCCGTCGCGACGGCAACGAGGCCATCAAGAAGACGCTGAAAGACAAGAAAATTGCCGAGGACGACGAGAAGCGCGCGCTCGACGAAATCCAGAAGCTCACCGACGACGAAATCAAGAAGATGGAAGAGATGAGCAAAGCCAAAGAAAAAGAGGTTTTGGAGTTCAAGTAGAACAGTTGCCAGCTACCAGTTGCCAGTTGCCAGAAAAACCGGGGTTGGGTACTGGCAACTGGGTACTGGCAACTGGCAACTGTTTTGACCTTATCCTTATAATCTGGCAATGAAGCGCGTCGTCCATGCCGCCTGCCCGCACGACTGCCCTGATGCCTGCGGTGTCCTGATCACCATTGAAGACGGCCGTGCCACCAAAATTCAGGGCGATCCCGAGCACCCCGTTACCCGCGGATTCCTTTGCGCCAAAGTCGCCAAATATCTCGACCGCGTGTACTCGCCGGAGCGCGTGCTGTATCCGATGCGGCGCGTGGCTCCCAAAGGTCCGTGTGGCACGGGCGCCCCCGCCCGCGAGGTCTTCCAGCGCATTTCCTGGGACGAGGCGCTCGACGAAATAACTCACCGCTTGCGCCGGATCATTGCCGAGCACGGTTGCGAGTCC
The DNA here is from genome assembly GCA_963797885.1 of uncultured Acidobacteriaceae bacterium. Lineage (GTDB taxonomy): Bacteria > Acidobacteriota > Terriglobia > Terriglobales > Acidobacteriaceae > Acidiflorens. The sequence goes on from CAWCRQ010000088.1 coordinate 30,770, forward strand.
ATCCTGCCCTACTCCTACGGAGGCACGCTCGGCGCGCTCAACGGCGCCTCCATGGACCGCCGTTTCTTCCACCGCCTAGGCGCTTCGCAACTGGAGCGCAGCATCTGCTCCACCGCCGGCGAAGCAGGCCTGAAATCGGTGATTGGCATCAAGCTCGGCACCGAGCCGGAACAGTTTCCGCATGCGCGCTACATCATCGCCTGGGGCTCAAATATTCACGGCAACAACGTTCATCTCTGGCCCTTCATCGAAGAGGCTCGGCACAAAGGAGCGAAGCTGGTCGTCATCGATCCCTACCGCACCCGCACCGCGAAGTGTGCCGACTGGTATCTGCCCATCCTTCCCGGCACCGATGCCGCTCTCGCTCTCGGCATGATGCACGTCATCATTAACGAAAATCTCTTCGACGCCGACTACGTTTCGCGCTATACCGTGGGGTTCGAAGACCTGAAGGCTCGCGCGCAACAGTATCCGCCCGAAAAAGTTGCCCACTGGACCGGCATATCCGCCGACGACATCAGCAAACTCGCCCGCGAGTATGCCACCGAGCGCCCGTCTGTGATCCGCGTCAACTACGGCATCCAGCGCTCCGAGCGCGGCGGCATGTCCATGCGCGCGGTCACCATGCTGCCATGTTTGATCGGGTCGTGGAAAGACATCGGTGGCGGACTCCAGCTCTCGCTCAGCGGTTCTTACGGCTTGAATCGCGAAGCGCTCGAAATGCCCGAGTTGATGCAAAAGGCCCTGGGACGCCCCGCCCGCATCGTCAACATGGTGCAACTCGGCCGCGTGCTGAACTCGACGATGGTGCCGAAGATGGTGCCGCCCATTCAGGCGCTCTTCGTGTACAACTCGAATCCCGCGGCCGTCTGCCCCAACCACAACGAAGTCGTCCGCGGATTGATGCGTCCCGATCTTTTCACCGTGGTCCACGAGCAGTTCTTCACCGACACCACCGACTACGCCGACATCGTGCTGCCCGCGACCACTTTTTTCGAGCACAAAGACCTGCAGACCGCTTACGGCCACTACTACCTCCAGGTTTCGAATCAGGCGATGGATCCCGTCGGCGAATGCCGGTCCAATGTCGAGATGTTCCGCGCGCTCGCCGAACGCATGGGTTTTGAAGATGACTGTTTCCGCGAAACGGTGGATTCCATGATCGACCGCGCCCTTAAATCGCCCAATCCGTGGCTCAAAGGAATCACCCGTGAGCGGTTGGAACGCGAGCATCGCATCCGCCTGAGTTTCACCAACGCAGAACGGTGTGGGGACAGGCGCCTCGCCCGTCCAAGCTGAGCGCAGTTCGGCAGAAAACGCCGCCCCTTTCTCCCCTTCGCGGACGGCAATTTCCCCACGCCCAGCGGTAAGGCTGAGTTCTACAGCGAAACTCTGAAGCGTCAGGGGCTCGATCCGGTCGTCGCCTTCACGCCGCCCGACGAATCGCGACATGGATCTGGATCGAAAGCCGCCGGCTTCCCGCTCGAACTTCTCGCGCGCAAGCCCGACAACCATCTCAACTCGTCATTCGCCAACCTCCCATCCGTGCGCAAGATGGAAACATGGATTGGCGATCTCGAAATGCATCCGACCGATGCCGAGGCGCGCGGCGTCCGCGATGGCGACCGCATTCGCGCTTTCAACTCGCGCGGCGAGATCGTCC
>CAWCRQ010000089.1:0-23015 GCA_963797885.1 uncultured Acidobacteriaceae bacterium
ACTAGATGATCTTGAATGGGTTGAGCGGTGCCCGAGACGGAATCGAACCGTCGCGTGCTTTTAAGGCACATGGGATTTACAATCCCCAGTTCCCCCGAGGAGAAATCGCCGTGATCCCACGTTATACCCGGCCCGAGATGGCTCGCATCTGGAGCGATGAAAACCGCTTCCGCACCTGGCTCGCGGTTGAAGTCGCTGCGACCGAAACGCTGGCCGCCGCCGGCATCGTGCCGAAAGATGCTGCCAAGGCGATCCACGCGCGCGCCGACTTCAACGTGGACCGCATCTTCCAGATCGAAGCCGAGGTCAAACACGACGTCATCGCCTTCACGACCGCCGTGGCCGAGATCGTGGGCCCGCACGCGCGCTGGTTCCACTATGGCCTGACCTCGAACGATGTGGTCGATACGGCGCAGGCGTTGCTCATCCAGCAGGCGTCGTCGCTGATCGCCGGCGACCTGGAGCGCCTCGCCAAGGTGCTCGAACGCCGGGCGTTCGAGTTCAAAGACACGCCGATGATCGGCCGTACCCACGGCATTCACGCCGAACACCATCACCTTTGGCTTCAAGATCGCCAACTGGTATTCGGAGACGCGGCGCAACATCGCGCGCTTCAAAGCTGCCGCCGAAGATCTGCGTGTCGGTAAGTTCTCGGGCGCGGTAGGAACGTTTGCCCACCTCACGCCGGAACTCGAAGAGAAGATGTGCGCGCGCCTGGGATTAAAGGCCGCCGCAGTGTCGTCGCAGGTGATTCAACGCGACCGCCATGCTCACTACCTGGCGACGCTGGCCACGATCGCCTCGACGCTCGACAAGATTGCCACCGAGATCCGCCACCTGCAGCGCACCGAAGTCCGCGAGGCCGAAGAATATTTCAGCGAAAAGCAGAAGGGCTCGTCCGCCATGCCGCACAAGCGCAATCCGGTCACCTGCGAACAGATCTCTGGATTAGCGCGCGTGGTGCGCTCGAACGCGCAGGCCGGATTCGAGAACGTCGCGCTCTGGCACGAGCGCGATATTTCGCACTCCTCGGCCGAACGCATCATCATCCCCGACTCGACCACGCTCGCCGACTACCTGCTCAACAAGACGACGGACCTGATTGAGACCATGTTCGTCTATCCCGAGCGCATGTTGGCGAATCTCAAAAGCACGCACGGCCTCGTCTTCAGCGGACAGTTGTTGCTCGACCTGGTCGAAAGCGGCGTCTCCCGCGAAGATGCCTATCGCCTGGTGCAGAGTCACGCCATGCGCGCGTGGAAAGAGAATCTCGACTTCCACGATCAGATCATGAACGATCGCGAAATTCGCGGACGAGTGCCACGAGCAAAGATAGAGCGCGCCTTCGACCTGAATCGTCAGCTCAGGAACATCGAAAAGATTTTTGCGCGCGTATTTCCGAATAAGGCTGCCGGCCAGAAAGATGCTCCATCATTAAAAAAGAAAACTGCAAAGCGGAAGAAATAGCGCCGGCACCTTTTTGGCAACGTCAAAGCGGGTCGGCTTTGTCTCTTAGACCTTTGTCTCTTAAGCCAACGAGCGTTTTTTCCCGGCGCTCTCGGCGTCCCGGCGGTGAAAAGTTCTTCCGCCACGCACCAGTTCCAGCAACTCAATCAGTTGCTTCAACTTTTCTTGTCCGACGTGGCGAAGCATCTCGCGGCCGTGCTTTTCGATCGGCCCATCCATTTCGCGCAAAAGATTCAGCCCGGCAGCCGTGATTTTTCCGCGGATGACACGGCGATCGTGCCTGGGACGCGTGCGCTCGGCGAAGCCGCGATCCTCCAGACGATTCAGCAGACGCGTAATGTCCGGATCATGGGTGATCATGCGCTCGCCGATCTCGCGGCACGGCAAGCCCTCCGTCCCAGCCCCGCGCAAGATGCGCAGCGCGTTGTACTGCGTGCCGGTGAGTCCAAAATCCTTGAGCCGGGCCTCGACCTGCGCCTGGAGCGCGTCGGCCGTCCGCAACAAAGAAAGATAGGCTTCCTGTTCCCGGCTGGTGAATGGGAGATTTTGTTTGAGTTCCGCCTGAAGACCACGGGACATGAGCCGAGATTAGTCGTGATGACAAGTATTTGTCAAACTGCCGGGAATTGCCTCAGTTCAGCCTTGGTGGCCTTCCAGTCGCTCGATGCGCTGCTCATGTCCGGCGGCGATCCTCGCCAGGTCACCGATGAGATCGGCGTGCCCGCGCAAGATTCGGTCGTGTTCCTTGACCGACTGCGCCAGGCTCTGCACGTCCGCCGTGAGTAATTGTAGACTTTCCGCCAATGCCCCGTGTTTTGTTGCCATGCTTTGTACGTCCGCCGTTAGTAGTTGCAGACTCTCGGCCAATGCTCCGTGTTTTTCGGTAAGCCGATCCAGGCGTTCGTCAGTGGTCATTTTTGCGCTCCGGATTTCCACTTGTTCAGGAATGCCAGAAAATCTTCCGGGGTCAGCGCTCGCGCATTCTCGAATTCGCCGTTCTTCTGGCTGTAAACCAGCTTCCCATCGCCATTGAGCACGGCCAGCCCGGGAATGCCACGCTTCATCGGAACCTCGTACTTCGTCATCAGGTCCTGGTTCTTTTCTCCCTTTCCGATATCCACGTGAACAACTTCATAGTTGGCGGCGATTATCGGCGCCAGGTCCGAGCTATGAAAAGCCTTATCGAGCACATGGCAGTCAAAGCACCAATTGGCTCCAAACACGACAATGACGCGCTTGTGTTCCGCCGTGGCCTTCTCCAGAGCCTCTTTGATTTCGGCGCGCGCATCGGCGCTTTCGTTGTAAATTTCTTTCTCTTTTTTAACCGATTGGCTAAAGCAGACCGCGCTGAACGCGGCCACCGCGGTCGCCAGAGCCAGCGTCAAGATCCGCCGATAGAGCTTCACCCGTGGACTCCTGCCCTGAAGATGTGAAACTTGAGTATACCTCGGGAAAAGTCGCTATTAGCTCTTGGCCTTTGGCTTTTGGCTAGAAGCCAAAAGCTAAGAGCGTCTTTCAGTTCGCCTTGCGGGAGTGCACGAGCTTCAGGCTGTCGCTCTGCAGAATGCGCTGGATCTGATGTTTGGCGTGGACCGTCCAGGGCCCGGTGGTGTCGAGCTTCACGTAGGCGCGCCAGTGTTGCAGCGCCTTCCGTGGTTCGCGCATCTTCTCGTAGGCCAGCGCGATGTTGTAGTGCGCGTCCGCATAAGTGGGCGCGAGTTGAATGGCGGTTTTGTAAGTGTTGATGGCTTCCTCGACGCGTCCGGTCTCGTCAAGCACGTTGCCCAGGTCGAAATAGGCGAGCGCGTAGCGTGGATCGATCTCAATCGCCGAACGGTAGTGCCTTTCGGCCAGCGCGTATTCCTGACGGTTGTAGTAGAGCGTGCCCAGATTGATGTGCGCGGCAGCGTGAATGGGATCCATTTCAAGAACCTTCAAGTAGGTCGTGATCGCCTCGCTCTGCGTGGAGGGATTTTCTTCCAGCGTGATCCCACGCGCAAACAAGTCGGCAACGTCGATGACCACCAGTTCCGGTCCATTCCGCGGCGGGCTGGTCACGACTTTACTTTCTGCGGACGAGAAATCGAGCATGAACTGTCCGGCGATGGGCTCAAGCAGCCGGCCCTGGTGCCGGAAAGCAATGCGGTGTCCGCTCCGATAGGCCCCAGCCTCGAGCAGTGGATTCTCCATGCCGGCAACCTGTTTCTGCATGGCATCGAGTGATTGCCGGATGACGGCCGGACGAACGCGCTGAGCGCAGAGGTCGCGCACTTTCTTGATTTGCACAAGATCGAAAAAGGAATAATCCTCGCTCGTCGTCACGAGTCCCGCCTTCTCCCAGGTTTGAAGCTGGCGGGGAACGAGCCGGAGAATGCGCAGCAGGTCGGCGCGGCTATAGCGATACACGGCTGTCAAGACTCTCGCCATGATTATCCGGAACTTGTGTGCGGGAATGCAAGTAGCAACGTGGTGGAACCCGGTGGAAGGTTGTGGAGAATAGGGCAGAAATGGCACAAAAGTGGCAGTTTTTCTTGCTTGCGCTGGCACTTCGCAGTAAGCCCGCAACGTTACCGTGAAGGCGAAGGAAGCACAAGTTTCCAATGTGTTTCGGCAGTAAATTATGCACCATCCTCCTCTGCGGTGCCGAGAATAAAGCGCTAACATTAACCTTACGACAACCAAACGATCGGAGACCGCCATGGAACCGTTCCGCTTTCACCTCTTCGTCTGCACGCAGCAAAAGCCGGAAGGCGTCCCCTCCTGCCCGGCCAGCGGGTCGTTCGCTGTGCTCGGCGCGTTAGATCGCGAGATACAGGCGCGCGGTCTTAACCACTCCGGGCTCAACAACCGCGGTCTCGACAACCACGGTCTCGACAACGATGTGCAACTCACTACCTGTGGCTGCATGGGACTGTGTGATGAAGGTCCAGTGATGGTCGTCTATCCAGCCGGGGTGTGGTACCGCCGCGTGCAACCGTCATGTATCCGAAATCGTCGATGCGCATCTGCGCGACGGCAAGCCTGTCGATCGTCTTATATGGAACGATGCCGCTGCGATGAAGGCCATGGCGGTCGAGCATGGGGAAAAGTTCCGAGAGGCAATGGCTGCCCGTGAGAAAGCCGGAGTGCTGCCCGATCGCCTCGATCAGGTGATCCGCGGCTACATGCCGAGTCGTTGCATCCTTACGGCGCTTGAACTCGACATCTTTACCGCCGTCGGCGACGGAGCCAATGCCGAGCAGATCGGGGCGAAGATCCACGCGAATGCCCGCGCCGCAGGCATGTTGCTCAACGCGCTCGTAGCCCTCGGACTGCTCTCGAAGAGCGGCGACGATTACAAGAACACGCCCGAGTCAGCACGCTTCTTCGTTCAGGGCTCCAAAGATAACCACCGCAATGGTCTGCTGCACACGGCCAACATCTGGCATCGCTGGAGCACACTGACCGACGCGGTGCGCAGCGGCACCCGTGTCCCAGCCAGTCGCGACGACAACCCCGAATGGACGCGCAACTTCATTGCCGGCATGCAACGCCACGCCAAAGATCGCGCCCCGCTGGTGGTGAAGGCTCTGGGCGCAGCCACATCCACGGCCACATCCACATCCAATTCCAATGTCCGCCGCATCCTCGATTTGGGCGGCGGCTCCGGCGCATACTCCATCGCGTTCGCACAAGCTAGTCCCAATGTGCAGTGCGAGATTCTTGACATTCCAGAGGTCGTGCCGCTCACCGCCGAATATGTCAGACAGGCCGGCGTCTCAGCGCAAGTCAGCCTTCGCACTGGAGACATGCTCCAAGACGACTTTGGCTCTGGCTACGACATCATCATGCTGAACGCGATCTGCCACATGTTTTCCGAGGAGCAGAACCGGGAGATCTTCCGCCGTGCCCACCAGGCACTCGCGCCGAACGGCCGCCTCGTCGTGCAAGACTTCATCCTCAATCCCGAAAAAACCGGGCCGCAACACGCGGCACTGTTCTCACTGAACATGCTCGTGAACACCGAAGCGGGTGCCAGTTACAGCGAGCCCGAATACACCCACTGGATGAAGGCTGCGGGTTTCACCGAGGTATGCCGGATCAACCTACCCGGGCCTAGCAGCCTGATTGTGGGACTAGCGAAATGAATGAAAAAATGCTCTACCTTTCTGCTTGGTGGGAGAACCATTGCCGAGCGGTGAAAACGATCCGCCAACTTTAATAGCAAACCGTACGATAATATTTATTTCTGGAATGCACTTTCATTTACATTGGGGTGGGAGTCCTGCATGAGATGGGTGCTGATTGTGCTCTCCGTCCTTGGCATCGTCGTTTCTGCACTCGCGTTACGCGAGCACTACCGCACCGACGCCTCGCCTTGCAGCATCAATGAGCGCTGGGACTGCGGCATCGTGAATCACAGTCCGTACGCGATGCTCTTCGGAGTTCCCGTGGCCGTGCTGGGCATCGCCGGATATCTACTCCTCGGCCTGCTCGCCTTCATGAAAGCTTACCGGGTGATGCTGGTGGCCGCGCTTGCGGGGCTGGGCTTCGCGCTCTATCTCGCCCACATCGAGTCCGCGGTGCTGGGCGTATGGTGCATTTACTGCGTCATATCGCTGGGAGTCATTTCTCTGCTGAGCTTGCTGGCGCTGGGAACAGTGGTTGTTGGCTTGATCCGTGGGCCGCGAAAGACAACGTAAATTTGGAGACGCGGCTGGCCGCGTCTCCCGCCGCGAGTGAGACGGGGCAAGCCCCGTCTCTACACGGAAGCTGTTCAGCTAGGGCCGTCTTCTTCGTCCGCGCCCAGCTTCCACGCTATTTGCCGCAGCATTCCCAACAACACTGGAGCATCATCGACATTCAACTCCAGGCGCCGGACCAGGCGCCGCAACTTTTCTTCAGCGGCCACTGCCCGCGGCTTCACGTATCCGCTGGCGCGCAGAACCTCAAGCAGCATTTGCGTCAGCCGCTCTACTTCTCGCGACCTGGCGGACTTCTTTTCTTTTTTCCCGCGCGCAGTTCTTGCCGCCGCTGTCTTCCGTCCTCGCACCAGTTCGTACAGGCAGACCGCCACCGCCTGCCCCAGATTCATCGAACCGTGCTCCTCTCGCGTCGGAATCCGCATCACCCAATGGCAGTGGCTCAATTCCCGATTCGACAGCCCCACCCTTTCCGAGCCGAACAGCAATGCCACGGGTCCCGCCTTCAGTTGCCGTTTGATCGCCCGGGCGCCCTCATCCAGCCGTCGCAACCGATGCTGCAACTCTCGCCGCCCTGCCGCCGTTGTTCCCACCACCAGCCTGCAGTCCGCGACTGCCTCGGCCACGGTTGCGTACTGTTCCGCCTTCGCCAGTAACCCCGCTGCGCCCACCGCCGACCGCGCCTCGCGAAACGCCGCCTCGTAGGGGTTCACCACCCGCAATCGCCTAACCCCAAAATTACTCATGGCCCGCGCCGCCGCTCCAATATTCAGCGGATTCCGCGTTGCCACCAGCACCACCCGGAGATTATCGAGATCACCAGAAATTGATCGCCAGTTATTCATAATTGCCAGTCATTCATCTAAGACCATGGACCACCATCGACCATCATTCTACGGCGCTCTGCCCCGCCTACCCACTTCGGGCAGCTCCTGCGACCTTCGCGCTTGCAACGCATCCAATCAACAGTGCTAGGATAGAAGTCCCGGCCCACGGGGGACCAAACAGTCCACCCTGGCGGCGGAACTGTTAGCTAGCTGAGAACCCTGGAGGATGAATGGCAAGCAACGCCATCGTTGAAGTTACCGACTCTAATTTCGATTCCGATGTATTGAAGTCTGATAAGCCCGTTCTGGTCGATTTCTGGGCCGCCTGGTGTGGCCCTTGCCGCGCGATCGCTCCCATCGTCGAAGAACTCGCCGGCGAATATCAAGGCAAAGTCAAGGTCGGCAAGATGGACGTCAACCGTAACGGCGCCACGCCCATGCGCTACAAAGTCACCGGCATTCCTACCCTGCTTATTTTCAAAAACGGACAGGTCGTAGAACAGCTCGTGGGCTACCGCTCCAAAGACGATATTCAGAAGGCCCTGGATCGCCACGTAAGCGCTAAGGTCGCCACGTAGGATAGCTGTCAGCGTCTCAGTACTCGAACACTTAAGGGCCCGAGCGAACCCGGACTTTTTGTCCTGAGGACGCAGGCACGATTTTTTCTGGCAACTGGGTACTGGCAACTGCTCTTCAGTACTTCCGCAACACGCCAATCACCCGTCCCTGAATCTCGACCGATGCCGCGGGCACAATGATCGGCGGCATCGTCGCGTTCGAAGGCTGCAGACGAATGTTCTCTCCCTCGCGAAAGAAGCGTTTCAGTGTCGCGTCGGTCGACTCGATCAGCGCCACTACAATATCCCCGTTATGCGCCGTTTTCGTCTTCTCGACCAGCACGTAGTCGCCATCGAGAATCGCTTCTTCCTGCATGGATTCGCCGCGCACTTCGAGCACGAACACTTCCTTCGAGCGCACAAAATCCGCCAGTGAGATGGTCTCGTTGTGCTCCACCGCCTCGATCGGCTGCCCCGCCGCAATCCTGCCCACCAGCGGCAGAACCACCGCCGTGTTCACCGCCATCGACTGCTTCAACTTTCCCCGCGGCGGCAGCAGATCAATCGAACGGCTGCGGTTGTAGTCTCGCGTCAGCAGTCCTTTTTTCTCCAGATTGGTAACGTGCTTGTGCACCGTGGCCAAAGAACTCAACCCCATGCCTTCCTTGATCTCTTCAAACGAAGGGGAGTATTGCTTCTCCGCCACGAAGCGCGAAATAAAGTCATACAGCTCGCGTTGACGCCGAGTGATCGCCATACGCGCAGCATAGGCGAAGGTAAAGCGAATGTCAACATCGTGGCTCAGTTTGCCATGCTGACCCACTTCCGTTCCGATAGCCGCGTTGCATAGGGCGTGCACCGCAGCTATACTAGTTTAGTATTGTCCGGCGAATCGCCATCGGTTTGCCGGTGCAGGAGGCCGTCTTCAGCGGTACTGGGTTTCGAATACGCGCTGCCCAGGGCCAAGCGGCGGACCACACGTTCGCCGGCTTGGCCGAGCGCGCGGCTGCGACTTTATTCTTCACGTTTTTTCCCGCCGATTGCCGTATCTGTGGTTTCCCACTGCTCAGAGTTTCCCGGCTTCCCGTGTGTGGAACCTGTTTGACCGCGCTTCGGCCGCTGCAGGGGTCGTACTGCACCGTTTGCGGAGAAGCGCTGCACCGCCCGGACGGCCTTGACCCCTTAGAGGCGGATCGCGGAGAGTCGCGGTGCCTGCTCTGCCAGCGCGTGGATCCTCCGTTCGAGCGCGCCGTCGCCTACGGCAGCTATGACCGTGAATTGCGCGACCTGATCCATTTGCTCAAGTTCCAGCAGGTGCGTCCGGCGGCGGCAGTTTTGGGGCGCATGCTGGCCGAGACGATTGCCAACCTGGAACAGGCGATGCCCGTTGGGATGATCGCGGTGGTTCCCGTCCCCCTGCATGCCCGCAAGCAAGCCCAGCGAGGATTCAATCAGGCGGAGATGATCGCCCGAGGCGCGCTGCAGCAACTGGCACGTCCGAAAAGGTTTGATCTGTCAACGGGAGTCCTGGTGCGCCGTCGCGAGACTGGAAGCCAGATCGGCCTGACTCGTCATCAACGGCGCGAGAACCTGCGTGGCGCTTTTGCGGTGAGCGATCCAACGCGAATATTGAAACGCGACATCTTATTGATCGATGACGTTCTTACTACGGGGACTACGGCCTCGGAGTGCGCGCGGGTTCTTCTCCGCGCGGGAGCGGCGCGGGTTTGGGTGGCGACCGTGGCGCGGACGTTGAAACTGAAAAGTTCCGATGTATTCGCCTTGCCCGAGAATCTGCCGGAAGACGGGAACACGGAGGAGGGGAGTGGAGATCGCCTGGGCCTGGCGGCTCACGGGTAGGTCTAAAGATCAAAGAACTAAAGATTATGTCGTTGCGCTTGCACAATTTCGCTGGCAACATGCGGTCGCACCTTCCGGCGTCCATGCTGGCCTCTGGCGCGCACCACGAAGGCGATGGCCACGCGCTGCATCAGCCCGTGCTGGTGCTGAACGCCTCCTACGAGCCGATTAATGTTTGTGCCGCGCGCCGCGCCATCGTGCTGGTGCTGAAGGGCGTCGCCATGACCGAAGAAGAAAACGGACACTTCCTGCACGCCGCTCGCGTGGCCGTGCGCGTGCCCTCGGTCATCCGTCTGCTGGAGTATCGCCGGATCCCGCACCAGTCGCGGGCTCTGTCGCGAAAGAACATCCTGCTGCGCGACCGCAACACCTGCCAGTATTGCAGCACTACGCTTCCCTCGGGCGAACTTACGCTGGACCACGTGATTCCACGCTCGCGCGGCGGCCTCTCCACCTGGGAGAACCTGGTCGCCTGCTGCCATCCCTGTAACCGCCTCAAAGGCAACCAGTTACCGCACGAAGCCAACATGAAGCCCGCGCGCGAACCGCGCTCCTTCAACCTCCACACCAGCCGCCACATCATGCGCCTGATGGGGCACTCGGATGATAAGTGGAGGAAGTACTTGTTCTATTGAAGGTCTCATTGCAGAGAACAGGGACGGTCCGGTTCTCAGGTGTACGTACAATGTTCCACGTGAAACACTTGTGCAGGTAATAATGTACGTACATAGACGTACGTATAGTGGGCGCCACATGTGTCCCTTGGTCAGCAATTTCGCGTTCGGGGTGGGTGCAAGTTATTGATAATGCTAGGGGCACGCTGTGGCAAAACAGGCACAACAATGTAATGTTTACAGTGTAATTCTTGGAAAGCCGGCACGTACGGCCCGTGAGCGCTGGCGGCATCGCTGCCCGCCCTTGCAAAGAACGCAAGGACGGGGCACCCGCATTTGTTTTTATCGGAGAGGAAAAAACCTTGCTTTGAAATGTCTTCTATGTGGAGTATACTGTGGAGTAGATTCCACATATGCAAATCGTTCAAATCGTGCTGGATAAAAAGCTGTTACACGCCGCCGACCAAGCCGCCAAGCGCACTCGGCGCAACCGTTCTGCTTTGGTGCGCGACGCCCTGCGGGAACATCTCCGCCGGTTAGAACTGCGAGCCAGTGAAGAGCGCGACCGCCAGGGCTACGCGCGGCATCGGCAAGCCGATGCGGAAGCGCGGGGTTGGGAAGCGGAGGCCACGTGGCCGGAAGAATAGCCCGAGGCGAGGTTCGGCTTTACCAGTTTGCCGCGCCCGACAAGAAACGACCAGCCCTCGTGCTTACCCGCAACAGCGCCATCGCGTATTTATCCACAGTCACGGTTGCGCCTGTCACTTCCACGATTCGCGGCGTGCCATCGGAGGTCGTTCTGAATGAGGAGGACGGCATGAAGTCCCCGTGCGCGGTGAACCTGCACAATGCAGTTACGGTATCGCAACAGCGCCTGGGGAAACGTGTGGCCCAGCTTAGTTCCGCACGGATGAATGAGGTGTGTGCTGCCCTGCGCTTCTCTCTGGGGTGTGATTCAGGCTAGTTACTGGGAACGTTCCGTTTGTCCCAGAATTTCGTGTTACTTCTCTTTCCAGTAGTACTTATACCCCAGTGGTGCCAGGGGCTTGAGTGGCCGCAGCTCGGGCGGTGTCCTAACCTTGGGCAATGACGGCGGTTTGGGAAGCTTTGGCAAGCTCGGCAGCTTTGGCAACTTCGGCAAACTCAATGGTCCGTTTGGATCCTTCCGCAGTTTCCACGACATATTCAACTTCTCCGCTGACAGGTTTGATGCCGCAGGGGCGGCTCGGTCGCAAGCCAGCACTCGCTTAGTGGCACAAGTGTTGCAATTGTGCGGGAGGTGCGCGCTGGTGCGTGGGAGTGGCCAGGGCATCCATCATATGGTGGATACATCTTGACAGCTACCACCTGATGGGTGTATACGGAAAAATGGGTAAGATGTTTTGTTTTCGCGCCACCGACGTCGTCGTACCCGCCTAAACAAGCTTCCGGACCCGAAGCTGACGCCAGTCCAGACTTTAACCAGCCTCACTCGCCAGCTATTTCCGTTTATGCCAAGAGTAACTCGTCAGGGAGGACAAATGAGCAACAGCGATAAGCACAACGTAGTCCACGTGGTGCCAACCGACGACGGGTGGGCGGTAAAGAAGCCCCACGCCGAGCGTGCGAGCGGCAAGTTTGACCGACAAACGGAGGCGATCGACCGAGCCAAGGAGGTGGCAGGGCGGGGCGAAGTTATTGTCCACGGCATCCACGGGAAGATTAGGAAGGTAACGCCTTTCGATTGAAGATGCACGCCCGCAGTCGTCGCTTGGGTGATTAAGACCCGCCACGGAGGCTAGTAGAAACTAATGGGAAGACTGCACTGCCTTAACGTCGGATGCGCGGATGCCACCGTAATCGAATCGGCGAATTTCACGTTTCTAGTGGACTGTCACGACATCGCTGCCCACGCTCATCTGCTACCCGCCTCCAAGAGAACCGGAGGGGTATTCATCACACATCAGCATCGCGACCACTACTCTGGCCTTGATTACCTTCGGCGAAACGGCTACTCAATCGACTGCCTCATCTATAGCCCGTATGATCGGCGATACGGCGACAACAGCGTCACCGTCGAAGAGTGGGACGAGTTCAGCTCGCACCGCGATTACTTCGGGTCGAGGGGGACGGCCCTTCGTGCGCCATACCGACAGGCCTCGTTCAAAGAGCCATACTGGAGTGTCAACGGCCTGAACTTCTGGATGTTAGGTCCTGAAGAGGGCATCGCAAAGTCGGACACCCGCGAGCTCCACGACGCCTGCTTGGTTTTCCGTGCCGACCTAGGAAGGCGACCGTGCACATTCACCGGTGATGCGTCGGACGCCAATCTGAACTGGATCGCAAGAAACACAACACACATCTGCGACGACATCCTCCATGCAAGCCACCACGCGAGCATCAACGGGGCCGACCTGGATTTCATCAAGGCGTGCAATGCTCAATACACCGTCATCTCAACTGCCTCCGGAGTCCGCGCCGGCATCCCCGATGCAACCGCACTCAAGAGGTATAAGGACAACACCGCGCAGACCGTCTATCGCACCGACGAGTTCGGCGACGTAGTCTGGACGTTTTGAGCGGGCGCTTCCAGAGAGCAGTCCGCGTGCGGCCTCCCTATGCTGCGTGTATCGCGACATCGGCGGTTTTCTCGCTGGAGCGCTTCAGATAAAGCGCTCCCCCGATCACCTCAGTGGCTCCCACCGCGGCGAGGGCAGCGCTTGTGACGACTGCGACGCAGGAAGAATAGTCAACCGGAGAAAGCCATACATCGAAGCAGCTGCGAACAGGGATGAAATGAGCGCTGTACCGAGCAACTGGAACGTGTGTACGCTCCGCAGCTTAAATGCCGAAAAGGAGGTGGATGTATAGAGTTGGTTCTGCGTGAAGTTCGCCGCCTCCGTCTCCAGCATATACTTCCGTATCGCATTGATTTGGCGGGCTGTAAAAACAAAGTAGAGGCGGTTCTGAAGCATCATTAAGTAAAGGAGGACCGACGCGACGAACACTATGAGTGACAAGAAGCTCTGAGCCGCAAAGAACCACTCGGTGGGTGTGCCAAACAGCTTGAAGACCGCGAATTGAGCGGTGGCGACGGCGCTGCTCAGGGTGAACAGATACTTGAGAACATCATCCTGGCGAGTATCGTAATAGCGCAATTGTTCAAAGCAGGCTTGGTATTCGGTCAGGAGGAACGACGAAGAGTCCATGTCGGTGCCTTTAGGGTCATCCATGCGCCACTGCCATCGGAAAGTATATACGGACTCGCACCTGCTGTGGTCTCACCCCGCCAGCAAAGCCACCCCGCCGCCACCAACGAGGCAGCAATCCGCCGCCGCCGGACGGATGGCCCACTCGAGCCCGGTTTTGGCTTGAGTGGGGATGTTCTACAGCTGGACAGAGTCTTCCTGTCTTTCGTGTTTTGGTGTCGTCTATTCCGACTCGATCTCCGCCGCCCGATGCAAACACTAAACACAAGGTCCCTCCACTCCGCAGATCATCGCCTTCGCGATGATCTTCTCCGGTCGGGATGACAGAGTGGGATGGTTTGCGCGTTGCAGACTTAGTCCCGCAAACAATCTAGAGCATTTCTCCTGATGGTGTTGAGTACGCGCCCTCGGCGGCTAAAGCCGGAACCTGTTGCATCCCATGGCGACACGGCTGAAGAGGCTGCGGAAAAAGTCTTTCAAGGTGAAGAAAGCGTCCCTCAGGCGCTGAAGCGCGGACACATTCTTAACGGCTTAGCGGCACGAGTGGAACTCGTGCCCTTCCCGAACCCCTCCCGAACCGAGTTTTTCCGCAACCTCTGAAGCCGTGCCCTAGCCGTTCCCGGCTCCCTCTACAGCAAATCGGAAAATGCCCTAGATTGTCCTCACGGCGGGTGGCCCACCTATCTCCACCTCTGTTCTTCCATTCCAATAATGGAACGAGGGTGCCCTATCCTTGCGCTTTTTGCACGGTGGGCCACGATGCTGCTGATACCAGGATTGGCGCTGGATCAGTTCGATTTGCGGGCGCGGGCGGCGTGAAAGGCAAAGCCCATGGTGCGATCAGTTTGCCTCCCACCCTTCGCAAAAAGCCGCGAAGGATGGGGCACCCCCGGTTGTGGTAGTGTCAGCGGAAGGCTGGACCACCCGGCGCTGAAGCGCCGGGCTATTTTCGGTCGTCCCTCCGGGACTTAGGTCATTCCCCCCTTTTCCCAGCGCTGAAGCGCTGGGCTACGTTCGTTCGCCCCTCCGGGGCTGTGATTCTCGATTGAAAACCTGGCCTCACTGCGGCTTTGGCGGCTCGGGCGGTTTCTGGTCTCCTGGCTTCGGCTCCGCTTTCTGCACTTCCTGGCCTTCGTAGGTGATCCTTGATTTTGATCCGAAGCGGCGGTAGTTCGTGTATTTGATGATCTCTCGGATCTTTACTCCGCCCAGGGAGAACTGGAGGGTATCCTCGGCTCGGGTGTAGGTGGGGAACCAGTACTGGCCGTCAATCTGTTCGCGCCAGGTGGTGAACTTGGGAAACAGATTCTCGTTGCCCTTCTTCTTGCGGATGTCGGGTACGGTCTTGCCATAGGTTTCCACGATCTGAAAATCGTGGTTGTCCACCCAGATTCGTCCCTGGAAATAGCGCTTCTTGCCGACGATCTGCTTGGGGGCAATATCGAAGACGTAGGTGTTCAGTTCGTCTTGCTTTTGCTGGCCTACGTACAGGATGTCGTATTCGCCGACTTCATCCGAGGTCAGCACGAAGGGGAGACGGTTCTCGATGTCGTCGAAGTCTTCCTCGGTCATCTGGATGCGTTGCAGTGTGGGCTGCGGCGCGAAGACGACGTTCTTGGTCTTGCGTCCCTTGTCGTCGAAGGTCACGTCGAACACTTCCTGGTAGGCGCCGTCCGGAGTGTCGCCGTCTAGGGTCATGACTTTGACGTCCTGGCGGTAGGTGTACTGATCGCGCGCCTCCTTGAACTCTTTCTCCTTGGCGGCGAAGCGCTTGATGATTTCCTCGACCGTAATGCCCTGGGGCGCGGATTTGTCGAGGGGGCCTTCTTGCGCTCGTGCCATCTGGGACAACATGAGGAGAGGCAACAGGACGCTGAACAGCGCGGACAGAGGTAGCGAGGGGAAGAACGCTGGGCGGGACAAGAATCTCATAAACCCTATTCTAACGAAAAGGGAGCACAGAGACGATAACGGCAGCCTCCACCCCCAGAGCCGCCGTGCATACGGCCCTTCGGCGGGGGTGGAAGACTGCAGTTCTGCCTACTTGGTTCGATGCGGATGAGGTCTGAAGGTTTGCAGGATTTACTTTTCTTTACTATCGCATTGGATTCGTATTAGGGTATCGCTTTAGCGATCAGACGCCCCTTTAGATGTGTGAGGACTGGGTCGTCCCCTCCGGGACTTAGGCCATTCTCCCCGCTTTTCCCAGCGCTGAAGCGCTGGGCTAAGTTAGTTCGCCCCTCCGGGGCTGTATTCTCGAGCGCGAACTTCCCAAAACCGGCTTTGATCGGAATTTTTCCGCAGCCTGTAAAGGCATGCGCTGATACGAATCGCACTTGCACGACGGACGGTTAGCGCGAATTCTTCATGGCCTTGGCCATTCCCCACTCGACCAATCCGGGAAATAACTGGTACAGCTTTATGACGGGAATCATGGTCCAGGGCACGACGACCTCACGCTTTCTTTGGCGATATCCGCGATAGGCCGCTTGCGCCACTCGCTCCGCCGTGATGCCGCGCACGGATTGCGGACGGACGCTGCCCTGACGGTTGGCCACCAAGTGCTCGCCGAAATCGGTGCTCACATAGCCGGGACAGACGGTAAGCAGGTTGATGTGGTCGCGTCTCAACTCCAGCCGGGCGCCTTTGCCGAGAGCGTTCACGGCGAACTTGCTGGCACAGTACAAAGTCATAAACGGCACTGGGATGTGTCCGGCAACGCTTGAGATGTTGATGATGGTTCCGCCGCCTTCTTCGCGCATGGCGGGCACTACCGCCTGCATGCAGGCGATGGTGCCGAAGAAATTAGTTTCGAACAATTCGCGGCACGCGGATGCCTCCATGTCAGCGACCGAGTCGCGGATGCCGACGCCCGCGTTATTCACCCATACATCGACGCGATCAAAGTGGTGCAGGGTGAGTTCCAGGGCGCGGCCGATATCTTCGCGATTGCGAACATCGCAGGCCAGGGCGAGGGTGCGGTCGGTGTGGCCGACCCGGTGGCGGGCGGCCTCGGCGCGATTGGCATCGCGCGACAGCAACACCACGCTGGCGCCTTCGTCGGCAAAAACCTTGGCGATAGCTTCCCCAATTCCCATGGACGCTCCGGTCACCACTACGACTTTTCCTTCCATCTCCATGGCGACCCTTGTATCGCGTGGAGGGCTGCAAGTCAAACGACATCGAGCTCTCAGCTCTCAGCTGTCAGCTCTCAGTAAAAACCAAACGGCTATTGAGTTTCACTGAGAGCTGACAGCTGAGAGCTTCTCTAGTGGCGTAAAATCGTTTTCACTGGAGGACCCTTGAGTTCGCTGTTGCGGATCTTTCCGCTCGAACTGGTGCTGCTGCCGGGCGTTCCTCTGCCGCTGCACATTTTCGAACCGCGATACAAGGAGATGATTGCGGAATGCCTGGAACAGAAAAAGCCGTTCGGGGTGGTGCGGGCGTCTTCCGATGGGGTCGCCGATATCGGCTGTACGGCCGAGATCATGTCCGTCACGAAGAAATATGACGATGGGCGCATGGACATCCTGACGCGCGGGGTCGACCGGTTTGAGGTGATCGAGGTAAACGAAGAGCGATCGTTTTTGCAGGCCGAGATTGCGATGGTGCAGGATGAAGACGGAGACGGAGACGAAGGCGAACACGGCAAGCCGACCGCCGAGATGGTGACGCAGGCCGTGCGCTTGCACGCCGAGATCGCGAAACTCGCCGGGGCCGAGCCCTCCGGCCCCGACGAGCATGCCGGCAATCTTTCCTTCCTACTCGCAGGATCGCTTCCCCTCGACCTCGACTTCAAGCAAAGCCTGCTCGCAACCCTGTCGGAAGCAAAGCGTCTGGAGGCGGTAGTCGGCTATCTCGAAGCGATTCTGCCTGGACTGCGGCGGGCGTCGAATGCGCGGTGGAATTAGCTCGCAGCCTGTCAGCAATCAGCTGTCAGTTCCCGGTTTTCGGTGACGGGTCAGTTTCCGAATAGCGCCGACTCGCCAACTGACAAGTCGATTCGGTGGTTGTGAGTACTATGGCGATTTTTCACCAGTGATGCTTTTGAAGCCAGCGCTTCAGGGATTGCCACGCGGCGATGACCGGGGTGTGATCCGCAAGAAGTGAGGCAGGCCATCGCCGGGCACTTGCAAAGTAGCGCGGCGGAAAACCGCCGCGCCGCCAGCCCCTTACGACTGCTTCTCCATGGTGAAAGTGGTCGTGGTCCCGCGCTCCTTATTGGTATACTCAACGTCGATCGACTTGCCGTCGGAAGAAACGGTCATGCGGTACACTCCAACGACTTTCCCGTCCCGCTTGTCGGTCTCCTCAATCGTGCGGGCTCCAATCCGCTTCAGCGAGACCATGGTGTGGCCCGGGTCTCCCTGGGTCGGATAGTCTTTGCCGTCAAATTTCGCGTCATAGCTGTAGCCGTTCTGGTCCGACATTTTCAATCCATCGGCTGTGCCGTGATAGGTTACCGTAAGCCCGTTGCTGGAGACGCTGTTGACCTTCTCCGTGCGCCATGATCCCGACACTGCGTGCGAACCGGCTGGGCCTGGGCTCACCCGGGTGGACGTAACCTCCCCAGTCACTGGCTGGGTTCCGGTTGTATCCGTGAACTTGGTGCTAAGAGTATTTCCGTCGGCCGAGACGGTCTGCGCGGCGGTACCCATGACCTTCCCGTCTTTCTTTCGGATGATCTCGACTGAACTGGCATTTACGACGTGAACAGCAATGGTGTCGTAATAGGGATGTCCCGTGACCTTCTGCTCGGTTCCATCGGCCTTCACCGCCACGCTAGGAACGCAGGTCAGGCACTCATACATGTTGTTGTGCAACGAGTATTTGTCGGGTTTGGTGGGAAACTTGGCGGTGTCCAATTTGGTCATCCAGGTTCCATCGAACGGGGATTGGCCAAATAGTGTCGCCGATGCAAGCAGCACCAGTACTAACAGCAGTTTTTTCATAAGACACCTCTCCGTGAGATTCTGGCAGCCCAGCAGAAAGGTTCGGCCCCGATCACATTCCGTTGTAATGTGTTGGGCTGTCGGTTGAACGGCGCAATTGTAGCAATACACCCTTGACCCGGTCCAGGAGATCATCTATATCGCAATACACAGAGATCATTGGGACTAGGTAACTGTCGCAACTGGCGATAGCACTCACGACCAGGATAGCCTGCGCTGGATTCTGGTCGAATCCCGGTCCATTCGGAAACTGATCCGCCACGTAGTTTTCAGGTAGATCAGTTTTTACTGACAGCCGAGAGCTGAGAGCTGACAGCTGCTCCCGGCGGTATAATCCGCATAAGGCTTTTCCCAGTGGGGGGGTACCATGAATGTTGCCCGGACTCTCGGCGAGTTGCGCCACAGTCCTTTTACTGCACAGCGGCTCGCTTCGCGGCGGGTAAAAGATGAGCTGCGCGAGAACCTGATGTCGCGGCTGCGCGAGGGCGGCACCATATTTCCGGGCATCGTTGGCTATGACGACACGGTAGTCCCTCAGATCGTAAACGCGATCCTCTCGCGGCATAATTTCATTCTCCTCGGGTTGCGTGGACAGGCTAAGAGCCGAATTCTAAGGGCGCTGACTGCTCTGCTTGATCCGCAGATGCCTTACGTGGCGGGTTGCGAGATCCACGATAATCCTTACGCGCCGATCTGCCGGCGATGCCGCGAGCTGGTTGCTAAAGAAGCAGACGCCACGCCGATTGCGTGGTTGACGCCCGAGCATCGCTACGTAGAGAAGTTGGCCACGCCCGACGTCACGATCGCGGACCTGATCGGAGATATCGATCCGATCAAGGCGGCGCGTGGCGGGCACGAATTATCCAGCGAGTTCACCGTGCATTATGGGTTGCTGCCGCGCGCCAATCGCGGAATCTTTGCGATTAACGAGTTGCCGGATCTGGCGGGCAAGATTCAGGTTGGGCTCTTCAACATCATGCAGGAAGGCGACGTGCAGATTAAGGGGTATCCGATCCGGCTGCCGCTGGATGTCGCGCTGGTGTTCAGCGCGAATCCGGAAGACTACACCGCGCGCGGGAAGATCATTACGCCGCTGAAGGATCGCATCGGGTCGGAGATTCGGACGCACTATCCTGCGACCGTGGAAGAAGGGATTACGATAACCACGCAGGAAGCCTATCTCGATCGCGAAAATGCGCGCGAGGTTGACCACGAGATTGGCAAGGAGATTGGCAAGGGGATTGCCAAGGAAAGATCGCGGCTGCACATTCCGAAGTATGTGCAGGAAGTGATCGAGCGCATTGCTTTTGCGGCGCGCGACGACAAGAAGATCGACAAGCGGTCGGGGGTGAGCCAGCGGCTGCCGATTTCGGCAATCGAGAACGTGGTATCGAATGCCGAGCGGCGCGCGCTGACGCATCAGGAGAAGTTTGTCGTGCCGCGGATCAGCGATATCTACGCGGCGCTGCCGGCGATCACGGGCAAGCTGGAACTGGAGTACGAAGGCGAAATGAAAGGCGCGGATCACGTGAGCCGCGAGTTGATCCGCACGGCCATTGCGAAGACGTTCGATGCTTATCTGCACGGCGTCAACTTGAGTCAGGTGGTGCAGTGGTTCGATCTAGGCGGGGAGATTCAACTCAGCGACAATGCCGCAGCTGAGGAGGTGCTCGACGGCCTGAGCCAGATTCAGGGCCTGATGGAAAAACTCGTCAAGCTGAACGTCGGGCCGAAGGACAGCGCAGAGATACAGGTATCGGCGGCGGAGTTCGTTTTGGAAGGCCTGCACGCGCACAAGAAAATCGGACGCAACGAGGAGCGCGTGTTCACGGCGGGAGAGAAGCCAATAAAGGTCGCGGAGAAGCCTCCGTTTGAGCGGGACGAGTCGGAGTTTGGACGGAAGCGAGGATTTAATTAGTAAGTGAGAACAGTCGTTGGTCGTCGGTCGGTGGTCGTTCGGAGACGTGACTTAGGTTAGGATTCGGTGTTTCCGCGACACTACGGCCGAAAACGAAGAGCGAACGACGACGAGCGAACGACCAAGGACTGACGACCAAGGACTGACGACCAACGACTGCTTTTATGAAACGCATCCGCTACTCCAAATACGTTCCCGACCCGGCTGGCGACATGAGCATGGAGGACCTGCTCAGCGCGCTTTCGGACTATTTTCTGCAGAGCGGATTCAACGACAATTTCTGGTATGAACTGCCGGAGGGCGCAGCAGACGCTCGACGAATTGAAACGCGCCCTCGAACAAGCGCTGCTCAATGGCGAGATGTTTGATGAAGAAATGCGCGACCGGCTCCAGCAGATGCAGATGGAGGGCCAACTTGAAGAGCTGATCGAGAAGCTGATCGAGCGCATGCAGCAGGAAGACTATATTTCAGTCGATCAACCTCATGATCCTTCCAAGCGATCGGGCGTGGGTGGGCAGGTAGGCGAGGCGCAGCAGCAGGCTAAGTTCGAGATTACGGACAAGAGCCTCGACTTTTTGGGATTCAAAGCGCTGCGCGATCTGCTGGGATCGCTGGGCAAGTCGAGTTTTGGACGTCATGACACGCGCGACATGGCGACCGGGATCGAGGCCAGCGGCGCATCGAAGCAGTATGAGTTTGGCGACACGTTCAATCTCGACATCACGGCGACGCTCTCGTCGGCCATTCAGCGCGAAGGGCTCGGGCTTCCTCTGAACCTCGAATACAACGACTTGCAGGTGCATCAGTGCGAGTACCAGTCGTCGTGCGCGACGGTGCTGATGCTCGACTGTTCGCATTCGATGATTCTCTATGGCGAGGATCGCTTCACTCCGGCGAAGAAAGTGGCGATGGCCTTGTCGCAACTGATTCGGACGCAGTATCCCGGAGACTCGTTGTCGCTGGTGCTGTTTCACGATTCGGCGGAGGAAGTGCCGCTTTCGCAACTGGCGCGCGTGAAGGTTGGTCCGTACTACACGAACACGCGCGAGGGCTTGCGCATGGCGCAGCGCATCCTGCAGCGCCAGCGTAAGGACATGAGGCAGATCGTCATGATCACCGACGGCAAGCCTTCCGCACTCACACTCGAAGACGGTCGCATTTACAAGAACGCCTTTGGGCTCGATCCGCTCGTGGTCAGCCAGACGCTCGAAGAAGTTTCAAAGTGCAAGCGGGCCGGCGTGCTGATCAATACCTTCATGCTGGCGTCGGATTATGGGCTGGTGCAGTTCGTCCAGAGAGTGACTCAGATGTGCCGTGGCAAGGCCTACTTCACGACGCCGTATACGCTCGGGCAGTATTTGTTGATGGATTACATGTCGCGGAAGACGAAGACGATCCACTAGAACCGTAACCGCGTGCTGAGTTATGCGGTAGCGTCTCGCGAGCCTGCCCTGTTTTGCCGAAGCCCCGAGCGATGCCGAGGGGGAAGTCGAAGGGTCCAGCCGGGCGGGAGGTCCGGCTCTCTACCAGCAAGTTACATTACGGAAGTAACGCCTGGCGTGCCAGGATGAGCGCAGCTTCGGTGTAAGATCGCTGCAGGAACTCCGTTCGGAGACGTTATGAAACGAATTGTTACCTTTATGCTGCTGTTGGTTGCCTTGAGTGCTGCGTGGTCAATACCGGCTCAAGCGCAACGCATCAGTCCCCAAGAAAATGCGCGCCGATCCAAGAAGGAGATCAAAAAGCAGCAAAAGATGTTAAACAAGGCAAACAAGAAACAAGCGAAAGCCATGAAGAAAGCCGGGAAGAAGCAGCGGAAGCAGATGAGGACGGCGAATACTCGCCATAAGAAGTAGCCTTTCGCGTTTATGCTGGCCCCGGTTTCGGAAGACTAAATTTCGGAAGACTAGGACGATTCACCGGCCTCCCGCTCCCCAGAAAACCGCAGATGTTTCGCACCTGCGATTTCAGCGGTTTGCTAGAACTGGCACCTGCCGAGCTTTGAGCAGGGTCTCATCGGCTGTGACCAGGGTCAGATCGAAGACACGGGCAGTGGCCACCAGAAAACGGTCGGCGGGGTCGCGATGGGGAAGTTGCACGCGGGCGGTTTCTTGCGCGACCTGGTACGTGACTTGAGCCTCCCGCATCGGAGTTGTGTCCAGCGTGTCTGCGATCCACGCTTGGGGATTAGGATCTAGAATCAGCTTGCGCTTCTGGCAAAGAGTCAGCACCTCCCACAACGAGATCGGAGAAAGCCACAACTCGTTAACGGGATTCTCTAGTGCGGCGGCCACACGGCTGGAAAGGCGCGCTGGATCGAGCGCGCTCCACAACCAGATATGAGTATCGAGCAGCAGTCTCATCCGCGCAGCGCGTCCCAATCGTCTTCTGCGCTGGCCGGAGAAACGATGTCGCCGATAATTTGGCCGGTCCCCGCCCGTGAGCCCAACCAGCGCTTCGACCTCTTGGACGCATGAGGAGGGACGACCTCAGCCACTGGCTCGCCGAAGCGCGTCACCAGGACCGTTTTGCCGGTTTTGCGGACTCTCTCGAGCACGGCCAGGCAAGTAGCTTTGAATTTGGAGATGGCAATTTCTTCCATGTCGAATCTCTTTTTGGATAGTACTATGGTCTGAGACCATGGTCAACATCCAAAATATCAACCGCACGCTTACGACCCGCTGATTCATCACAAATCCACAGTGACCGCCCGCACATCCTCCCTGATCCCTAACGCGCTACGCTGATTCCACTCCCAGGACCGCTTCCGGTCCCGTTCCCTCCAGAAAGAGATCGCTATGCGTGTGTCAAGACGCGGGTTGGTTGTTGCTCTCGCCTTTCTGTCGGGCTTTGTAGCTGCGCAGCAATCGGATGAGGTTATCGCCGAGCGCGTCCTCGGTCCGCAATGGAAACAACTTTCGCGCCGGGCCGGGATGATATTCGCTGGCA
>CAWCRQ010000090.1:0-36843 GCA_963797885.1 uncultured Acidobacteriaceae bacterium
TCTCTTCCCCGGTTTGGTGCTTGGGGTGCACTTTTAGTGCATGCGGGTGAACACTCACCGCATCGGGGCATTTAGTCTTATGACGACACTTTCGGTAAGTTCGCTGGCACAATCGCTCGGCGAGGTTCCCCCTGACAATATTATTTTTGGCCATTCTGAAGTCATGCAGGCGGTTCGTTCGCGGCTCGGCAAAGTGGCCGCCGCCAACGTTCCTGTCCTTATCACCGGCGAGAGCGGCACCGGGAAAGACATCATTGCCCGGCTCATCCATGGGCTGTCTCCGTGGAAGATGGGGCCATATGTAAAGGTGAACTGCCCGGCAATTCCGGGGACGCTGCTGGAAAGCGAACTGTTCGGCTACGAAAGAGGAGCCTTTACGGGCGCGGTTGGGTCGAAACCAGGACGGGTCGAACTGGCCCACCGCGGCACCTTGTTTCTAGATGAAATTTCCGAGCTTGACCCATCCTTGCAATCGAAACTTTTGCAGCTTTTGCAGGATGGGCAGTTCTGCCGCATCGGCGCCCAGGAAGACAAGAAGGTCGAAGTGCGAGTGGTGTGCGCGACTAACCGCCATTTGGAAGCGGAGATCGAATCGGGGGCTTTCCGCCAGGATCTTTACTACCGCATCAACGTGGTGAACCTGCGCATGCCGACGCTAAGGGAACGCCGTGGCGATATTGACGATCTGTGCAGCTACTTCCTCGAATATTACAACCGCAAGTTCAACTGCCGGGCACGGCCTCTGTCGAATGAAGTGCTGGCGGTGCTGCAGAAATATCACTGGCCGGGAAATATTCGCGAACTGGAAAACCTGATCAAGCGCTACGTGATCCTGGGCCATGAGGAAGTGATCACTAACGACCTGGTGACACGCGAGCCGGACTTTTTCAATCCTGAGTTCTCGCTGGACGGGCCGATTTCTCTGAAGCAGCTTACGCGCCAGTGCGTGCACGAACTGGAGCGTAAGGTCATCCTGAAGGTGCTGCAACAGCACCACTGGAATCGTAAGCAGGCAGCCCGCACGCTGGGCATCAGCTATCGCGCCCTGCTTTACAAGATCCGCGATGCCGGCTTGCCCTCGAACCGTGCTCTGCGCCTGCAGCAGGCGGAGAAAAACAAACCGACCGACGACAAGCCCACCGACGACGAAAGGCCAACTAGCGGAGCGGCCGCCGACTGAGACGGCTTTCGTTAAGGCATCGAGTGATCGGATCATCGGGCCATCGGGCTTCATCTCTCCCTGCCCGAACTTCCTATCACCCGATGACCCGATCACCCGATGACCCGATCCCTTCGCTCACGCCCAGTACGTGCGATCCAGAGTTCGGTACTGAATAGCCTCGGCGATGTGTTTGGGTTCGAGCTGCGGAATACCGTCGAGGTCGGCAATCGTGCGTGCGACTTTCAGGATGCGGTCATGGGCGCGGGCGCTGAGCCCTTGCTGAGCCATGGCGCGTTCCAGCAGGCGCTCACAATCGGCGGAGAGCTCGCAGAATTTACGAATGAACTGTGTCGGCATTTGGGCGTTGCAGTAAAGTTTTTCGCGTCCGGAAGAAAAGCGCGCCAACTGGACGTCACGGGCGCGGATCACGCGCGTCGAGGATACTGGCTGAGCTTTCCGCCTCCTTCGTGCTGCGCATTTCTTTGTAGTTCACGGCCGGGACGTCAATGTGAATGTCGATGCGGTCGAGCAGGGGCCCCGAGATTTTAGAAATGTAGCGCTGGATCATGGGCGGGGTACAGTGGCATTCGCGGGTGCGGTCGTTGTGAAATCCGCAAGGACAGGGGTTCATGGCGGCGGCCAGCATGAAGCGCGCGGGGAAGGTCAGCGACATGGCGGCCCGCGCGATGCAGACGGTACCGTCTTCGAGCGGCTGGCGCATGACGTCAAGAACGTTGCGCGGGAATTCGGGAAATTCGTCGAGGAACAGCACCCCATTGTGCGCGAGCGAAACCTCGCCCGGCCGCGGGATCGCACCGCCGCCGATCAGACCTGCGTCGGAGATGGTGTGGTGAGGCGCGCGGAAAGGTCGCAGACCGACGAGTCCGGCGTGCGCATCGAGCACACCAGCGACACTGTGAATCTTGGTGGTCTCCAGGGCTTCTTCGAAAGTAAAGGGCGGCAGGATCGTCGGCATGCGTTTCGCCAGCATGGTTTTCCCAGATCCTGGAGGCCCGATCATCAGAATGTTGTGACCGCCGGCGCACGCGACTTCAAGGGCACGCTTGGCGGTTTGCTGGCCGCGAACGTCTTTGAAATCCACCGGGAAGTGCTGCGCTTGGCAGAGCAGTTGATCGGTGTCAACCTGCAAGCGGGAGACGCCGTTGCCGGAGTTAATGAGATGAATGACCTCCAGCAGTGACTTAACCGGGTAAACCTCAACGTCACCGACCATGGCGGCTTCGCGAGCGTTGACTTCGGGCACGACCAGGCGTTTTACTTTCGATCGACGAGCCTCGATCGCAATCGGCAAAGCGCCACGCACTCCGCGCACCCTTCCGTCCAGAGAAAGCTCTCCGACAAACAGCGCGTCGGGCACCTCCTTCTTATTCAGCCCGCCGTATGCGCCGAGGATGCCGAGCGCCATGGGCAGGTCGAAGCCGGAGCCTTCCTTGCGGATGTCGGCCGGCGCCAGATTAATGGTGATCTGGGTGGGAGGGATATCGTAGCCGCAATTTTTCAGTGCCGAGCGGACCCGGTCGCGGCTTTCGCGGACGGCCGCGTCGGGCAGGCCGACGGTGTGAAAGTGGTCTTCGTTCATTTTGACGCCCGAGACATCCACTTCCACTTCGATGATGTTGGCGTCGATGCCGTAAACGGCGGCACTCAGGGTTTTATAGAGCATAGGGGACACCAGTGAGCACACGGAGGAGACAGCGCGGATAGGAGATCCTTGCCGACATCATATTCAGTGGAAAAGCGGACCGCTGTGATGGCCATCACCCGGTTACCGTGATGGAACGTTATGGAACCTTCTTTCGTGAACCGCCGCTTTCGGTGCTAGGCTAGGGGCAATCTGGCGGATAAACGCGCGCCAGCGGAGTCCC
Source organism: uncultured Acidobacteriaceae bacterium (assembly GCA_963797885.1). Classification (GTDB taxonomy): domain Bacteria; phylum Acidobacteriota; class Terriglobia; order Terriglobales; family Acidobacteriaceae; genus Acidiflorens. Next base: position 3,049 of record CAWCRQ010000090.1, read on the forward strand.
TCAATGCTCGACGAAGATCCCACTTCAGCCCGGCCCGGTCCGGCGTCAAATCGGCTGGAACGCGAAGAGAGCCAGTTGTGGCGATGGGCGCTCGGCCTGCTCGTTCTGTTTGCCGCGGCAGTGGCCGCGTTGTCGTGGCAACAACTGAAAGACCTTCCTTACCGGCTGTGGGCAATTCCTGCCGGACTCTTCGCACTCGCCGTCTTGTTTGCCACCTATGCTTTCGGGCGCAAACGCGAGGTTGCGGAGCTCAAGCAGATTCTAAGGGGCTTTCAGAATCAGGCGGGAGTCACTCCCTCCGAAGACCAACTCGATCAGCTGGGCCAATTGATTATGCACTCGCAGCGCAGCTTCAAGGAGCTGATCGATTCTCTGGATGACGTGGCGCTCGCCATCTCACTCGATGGCACCCTGCGAACGGTAAACCGGCGAATTACGGAAATTATCGGTGTTCCTTACTCTCAGCTGGTTGGTCACAAACTTGAGGAATTCCTGGGCGCGCCCCTGCATGCGGAGGCATCCGGCGGTCTGGCACGGTTTCTGGAGAAGCGGAACTGGTCGGGAGTGGTGGAAGTTCAGCTCAAGAAAGATACCCGGCGGCTTTACTACGACTGCGTGGTCAACGCGATCGTCAAGGGCGGCGAGGTGACCGGGGCAAGTGTGCTGGCCCGCGACATCACCGGTCATCGTGAGAAGGAACAGCGCTTCACGCAGCTCTTCGAATCTCTACAGGAAGGCGTGTACATCAGCAATCCGGAAGGCAGGCTGCTCGAGGTAAACCCGGCGCTGGTCTCCATCTTGGGATATGACAGCAAAGAAGATTTGTTGCAACTGCCGCCGGAACAGCTGAATGTTGACGCCGGCGATCCGGTGCTGGGACACGCGGGAAGCCAGAGCGGACGCACCCGCACTCGCGAGGTTCGACTGCGAAGAAAAGATGGCGGAGTCGCGGTGTGCGTGGATACCTCGAGCGGCGTGATGGAAGCCGGACGGATTGTCCGTTACCAGGGCACGCTGGTAGACGTCACCGAGAAGCGCGCGCTGGAACAACAGGTGCGAAGGCAGGAAGAGTTCCGCCGCCACCTGCTGGAAAGTTTTCCGGATCTGATTCTGGTGCTCGATCTGAAGGGGCAGTACACGTTCGTGAGCGCCCGCATCGGCGAGCTCCTCGGGTACGGACCGGAGCATCTCATGGGCAAGAAGGTCGCGGAGACGGAGAATGCTCCACCGGAACTGGCCGAACTCTACCGCACCGTCGCGACCGGTGAGAGTTCACTGACATCACGCGAATACGGTTCCCGGCACCGGGACGGCAGCTGGCGCACCATGCTGGGCATGGCCAGTCCTTTGCTGGATGCCGAGGGCAAGCCGGCGGGCGTGATCATCTCCGTCCGCGATGTGACGATGGAGAAAAAACTGGAGCAGCAGATTATTCAGAGCGAGCGTCAAGCGGCCATGGGTCAGATGATCGGCGGATTCGCCCACGAGCTCAACAACCCGCTGACCAGCATTCTGGGCATGGCCGAGCTGCTGCAGGAGGGCGACACCAGCGAAGGCGCCCGCAAACAGATTGCGATTCTGCACCAGCAGGCGCGGCGCGCCGCCGAAATCGTCCAAAACTTGCAATACTTCGCCCGCCCGCCGGCTCCGGGAAAGAGCCAGGTAAATCTAAACGAACTCGTGCAACGCACCGTGCAGATGCAGGCGTATCCGCTGCGCAAGAGCAACATCACGGTGGATTTTCTGCCCGAACCGGCGATACCCGCGATCGTGGCCGATCCCAATCAACTGATGCAGGTCTTCTTGAATCTTCTGCTGAATGCCGAACAGGCCATCCGCGAAAACCGCGCGAAGGGCACGATTCGCGTGCGCATCGGACGCAAGCCCGACTCTGTCTGGGTCGTGTTTCAGGACGATGGCCCGGGAATCGCGCCCGAAAACCTGGCGCACATTTTCGATCCTTTCTTCACCACCAAGCGGCCCGGTCGAGGAACCGGCCTGGGGCTGAGCATCTGCAAGACCGTACTGCGCGAGCATGGAGGGAACATCGAAGCCGCAACGTCCCCGGATGGAGGCGCGCTGTTCACGATCACGCTCCCGTTAACGGCACCGGCCGAATCGGGTCCAACCGCAAGTTAGAGGATGGAATGATTAAGGGCGAGCTCGTGTGGGGACGGGCGCCCTCGCCCGTCCAAGCCGAGCGCAGTTCGGCGGCTGCCAGAGATCATCAATTGTTCCATACCGCTCCACCACCATCGCCACAGCGTTCGCCCCGCCCAGGCACAGAGCTGCGAAGTCGAGGTGCACGTCGCGGCGAATCATTTCGTAGATCGAGGTTATAGATCGAGGCAAGCTTCGCGAACTTTCTCGACGCGCAACCGTGCCGGCATCGCAACGACGACGAAGCGTTCGGTTGAAACGTGCGCGCGGCAGAAACGACGGAATGGGAGAACAAGTGAGAGCCTGTTGTGATGTCACTCGACTTTTTTTCGCTTGCGAGTCGCGCAGGTGACTTTGGTACAGCGTTGCACGCGCCCGTTTCAATCATTTTTCTCTTGACTTCGTTCTGCGTTGACTCTATACATCAATCAGTTGCAACAAAACACCGTTGCGAAATTCCATGAAGAATGGAAAGGGAGAATAGATCCATGGCAACCAAAAAGAAAGCAAAGAAGAAGAGCAGCAAGAAGCACTAAGCACCTGCAACAGGCAACGACAAAGGGGACGCGATGAGCGTCCCCAAAGTTTTTTGTGGCATTTTCCAGATCCCCAACACCACTCCGCTTGTTCTCGCGAACGAAAGCCTTCTGCTCAAACCAGGGCTGGTCTCATAAACGGTTTTGGGAAGGGCACGGCTTCAGCCGTGCCACACGGCCAATAGAAATGCGGGCTTTAGCCCCTGAGGGCCGGAGCGCCCGCCCGGAGAATCATCAATTAGGACCAGTTCTAGTTGACGCGAGACGCCGATTTGTTCTGCGGAGCTGCACCGATCTTCCCGGCGACGATCTTCCCGCCAACGATCTTCTCGGTCGCCGGACAGAGATTGCGATACGGACAATACGAGCACTGATATCCGGGCTTTGCGGCAAAATTTCCCTGCGCGATTCCGTCTGACGCTTTTTGCACGCGCAGCTTCGCCGCTTCCAACTCGGCATCCGTCCGCGTGGTGTACACGGGCGTATTGTTTTCGAGGTTGTGGAAGATCAAGCAGTCGGCTCGCTTTCCCCAAGTCTCCCTGGCCGCGAGTGCATATAAGGAGAGTTGCAGGCTCTCGTCGGCATCCTCTTGCGACTTCGGCTTCCCCGTCTTGTAGTCCACGATGGCAACGGAGTCCGGGCCCGTGCGATCGATGCGATCCACGCGTCCGGCCAACTGCGCCGAGCCCACTTGCAGTTCAAATCTGCGTTCGGTCTCGATGACCTCGGACGGCTCGGCGCTGCGAGCCCACTCGAAAAATTGCCGCAACTGCTCCATTCCCTGCCGTAGATACAGCTCATACTGATAGCGGTCGGCGATGCCCGCGGAAGCCAGGGCCGACCGGAACTGCTCCAGCAAATCGTCGTCGCTGATAGCGCGTTGATAGCGCTGCGCGTCGTAGAAAGTACGCAGTACACCGTGCACGGCCGCTCCGTAGTGTAGCGATGCGGGCACGTCGCGCGGCAGGTTCCACTCCCTTTCGAGCTTGAAGCGCAGCGGACACTCTTCATAGATTTCGATGGCCGACGCGCTCAGGCCGGTGACGAAGCTCGCCGACGGCGGCATGAGCAGCCACGCGGCCACGGTCGATTGCGGCACCGCGATTCTCTGTTCCTCCTCGGCAAACAACCTATCCTGCACCGCCGCCGCCGGGTGGGTAGACCAGAACCTTTTGTAAGCCGGGTGAACCATGAACTCGCGCAGAAACTGGGTTGGCTTCGGATCCTTCTTGCCCCTGCCCTGGTGCGCATAGATCGCCAGCGTGTCTTTGGCGCGCGTCATGGCCACGTAAAAAAGGCGGCGCTCTTCTTCTTCGTGCCGGGTCTTGTCGTTATTCACAGCACCCGGCGAAGACGCGTCCGCCCGGCGCAGTTCCGTAGGAAAGGCAATGAGCGGCTCATGGTATGGAGTCGGGAACGAAACGGACGAGCCGCGAATGATGGCCACGTGCTGGAACTCAAGTCCCTTGGCGGCGTGCGCGGTCAAAAGCTGTACCGCGTCTTCCTCGGTGCGGGGAAGCGGAATCGTGCCTCCCGCCTGCACAAAATAATCCAGGTACTCGAGGAATTCGGAAGGGCTACCAGTTTCCGCAATGGCTTTCTTGTGCCACTCTTCCACGAACTTCAGCAACGCGACCACCAAAGCCGACCGCTGCAGATCGAAGTGCCGAATCACAACGTTCACCGCAGAGTTCGCAGTAAAGCCCGCGGTAAAGCTCGCGCCGACTCCGTCCTTCTTCACTTCGCGGTGAACTTTCTCCACGCTTTCCAGCACCGCTGGACCGCCCGCGATCCTTCCCAACACCGTGCGGAGATCGAGTTCCTGCCGCCGCACCGCCCTCATCGCTGCCCGCAATTCCATTGGGTCGATGCCGAATTGGGGCAGCGCCGCCACGCGAAACAGGCTGGCAGGATCGTTGGGAGATACAGCGGCGGTCAGGCAGGCCACCGCGTCGCGGACCTCGGGTGTATCGAGAACGTCCAGACCTTCGATGGAAAATGGAATGCCCCGCTCGGCAAGTTCCTTAACCAGTTCGTCGCGATGGTTGTGCTGGCGATAGAGCACGGCAAAATCGCTCCAGCGGCAGCGCTGGTCTCTGTCCTTATCTTTATCTTTATCTCTACGCTTCTTCTGGATGCGGCGCGCAAGGTCGGCGGCCTCGACTTCTTTATCCCTCCAGGTAACAATTTCAACCAGCGGCGCTGCTGCGGTCTGCCCTTGAAGCTTCGCCTCCTCGTCTCGCAATGATTCAAGGGGCGCACGCTGGTAGGAAATTGAAATTCCTTTTTGCGAGAACGTCTGTCCGAACGTCCGTCCGAACACCGCGGGGTTCTCATTCACAATGCCAAAAGCGCAACCGAGGATCGGCGAGAGCGAGCGCCGGTTCTTTTCCAGGGCAACGACTCGGGCCGCAGGAAAGTTCCTCATAAACAAAGTGAACGCCTCGCTCGAAGCGCCGCGGAACTGGTAGATCCCCTGATCCGCGTCGCCCACGGCAAAGACGTTAGCCGCCGGACCAGCGAGCAGCGACAGGATCTCGACCTGGGCAAAATTCGCGTCCTGGAATTCATCCACCAACAGAAAGCGGGTGCGTCTCCGTTCCTCCTCGAGCAGCGCGGGATCGTTCTTTAGCAACTGATAGGCCTTGGTGATCATGTGGCCGAAGGTGCCCAGGTTTCTTTCCCGGAGCATGTTTTCTACGGTCGCGAAAACGCGAGCGATTTCCTGGCAGCGCTCCAGGATCTCGACCTCTTCCAAGTCCGTTTGCTTCTTCGAGCGGGCAACACGGGGAAGCGCGACCTCTCCGCGTTCGAGGCGCTCTACGTAGAGCGCGTATTCTGCCGGGCCCACCAGTTCGTCCTGGCAACGACGCATGAAATCGAGCAGGCTATCGAGGAACTGGCCGACGTTCGCAGCACGGACAAAGTGTTTGAGGCGCAGATCGCGAATACGGCGGCGCAAGTACACCCAGAGATCCTTGTCGTCGAGCACACCGAAACCGCCACCGCGACGCTGGAGCAGTCCATAGCACCATGCATGGAAGGTGCAGGCCTGCAGGCCGTCGATGACGGTTCCCTTCAGTTCCCCTCGTACGCGAGCCAGCATCTCCGCGGCGGAATTGTCGGTATAGGTGAGCGCAACGATTTCGTCCGGGCGGGCGTGACCTTCGCGGATGAGATTGGCCACGCGCTGCGTGAGGACAGTGGTCTTCCCGGTGCCGGCGCCGGCGATCACCAGCATCGGGCCATGAACGTGTCCGATGGCTTGCTGCTGGCGTTCATCGGGAACAATCTTCGTCGCGGGCGAAGCTGTCGGATTTCCTTGATAAGTCACTCGAGAAGCCACTTGCCGGAGAATATCAGAGGTGGTTGCGGAATGCTGCGGCAAGCTACGGGAAACGCAGGCTTCGTTGTCGTGCCTCGTATCAGGGCATCGCTTTAGCGATGCCGAAAGTTCTCCGAAATCTAATGCCCCTTTAGGGGCTGCACTCCGCAGCCTGGAGGCGCATCAACGCAGTGCATCAAGGGCGAGTGCGGTAGCAACAATCGCCGCGGTTTCCGCTCGCAAAATTGTATTGCCGAGCGAGGCCGCGACCCATCCCGTTTCGCGAAACCACGCCAGCTCCTGGTCGGCCCATCCCCCTTCGGGGCCCACGGCGAGCGCCACTTCGGTTGGCTGAAATTCTAAAATCTCTCCCAGCCGAGTGTTCTCTTCAAACTCGGCGAGAGACTCGGCAAGAACGACGCGGGTCACCGACACAGCCGAAACAATGTCTCCAGCAAGATCTTTCAATTTGACTGGTGCCGCAACCTCAGGCGGCGCCGACCTTCGCGACTGTTCGGCCGCCTGACGAACGATGCGCCGCCAGCGCTCCTGCCGTTTCACGGCAGCAGCGGCCAGATGAGCATCCGTCCGGCGGGCGATGACGGGAACGATGCGAGCGACCCCGATCTCCGTACACTTCTCGATCGCCCACTCCATGCGGTCGAACTTGAAGATGGCGAGAGCTAGCGTGATCTTCGGAGCGGCCGACGGCTTGGACCTCAGCGTACGGTATTTCTTCGTGTCGAGCGCGAACTCGATGCGATCATAGGAGATCGTGGTGATGGTTCCACGGCGAACTTCTTCTCCAGTTGCGATCTCAAACTCCTGCCCGATCTCCGCGCGCAGGACGCGGGCAAGATGCGCGGCATGTTCGCCCACCAACGCAGCGGTGTCTCCGGCAACCTCGTCAGCGATCCAGCGGCGGCGCGTCATAAGGCACTTGTCAGTTGCCAGCTGCCAGTTGCCAGTACCCCGTTTCCAGTACTCGGCCCCAAGCCGTGCCGCGATCGTCTCAGTGAATTCACTGGCAACTGGTTACTGGCACCTGGCAACTGCTCTACACAAACATGTCCTTCACTCGTCCCAATAGCGACCGATGCTGCGGCTTGTTTTCCACCGGGGACAGCTGTCCCAATTCGGCCAACAGTTCGCGCTGTCGTTTACTCAGTTTCCCGGGTGTTTGTATTCGCACCTCGACGAAAAGATCGCCTTTGCCGTGCCCGTTGAGTTCTGGCACGCCTTTGTTCCGTATGCGAAATGAGGTTCCCGACTGCGTGCCTTCGGGGACTTTCAGCTTGTGTTCTCCTTCCAGCGTCGGAACCATAATCTCGATGCCGAGGGCAGCTTGCGGAAACGAGATCGGCACCACGCAGTGCAGGTCGTTGCCCTCGCGCTCAAAGAAGGCGTGCTCCTTGACATGCAGGACAACATACAAGTCCCCGGCTGGCCCGCCGAACGCGCCCGCCTCGCCCAGGCCGGTGAAACGAATTCGCGTGCCGTCCTCCACTCCCGCGGGCACCTTGGCTTCGACCACGCGCTCGCGCAGCAAGCGGCCTTCGCTTTTGCACTTCGGGCAGGGATCGGTGATTACGCTGCCCGCGCCCTGGCAAGTTGGGCAGGTTCGAGCGATGCTAAAAAAGCCTTGCTGATACCGGACCTGGCCTCGGCCGCTGCACGACCGGCAAGTAACTGGAGCTTTGCCGGGCGCCGTACCGTTTCCGTGGCATCCGTCGCAGGTCTCATGACGGCGGACATTCACTTGCTTCTCGGCGCCGAAGACCGCTTCATCAAATTCAAGGTGCAAGTCTTCGCGAAGGTCGGCTCCGCGCTGGGCGCGGCTGCGACGACGGCCGCCTTGGCCGAACATATCGCCAAAACCGAAGATGTCTCCGAAAATGTCGCCAAAATCCTGGAAGATGGCGGGATCGAATCCAGCCGAACCTCCGGTGCTGCCGCCCACGCCAGCATGCCCGAAGCGGTCATACAAAGAGCGCTTCTCGCTATCGGCAAGGATGGCATACGCTTCAGTGATCTCCTTGAATTTGTCTTCCGAGTCAGGATTGTTGGGGTTGCGGTCAGGATGGTGCGTCATCGCGAGCTTGCGGTAAGCGCTCTTGATTTCAACGTCGGTGGCCGCACGGGTAACACCGAGCACCTCGTAATAATCGCGTTTTGCGTTGGCGGCCAGAAACTCCCCCACTCTTCAGTTGAGCAAATCAGTTGAGCAAATCAGCCAAGTAAATCCAAACTGTCTCCCACGGCTTCACAGTTTGCGGTAAAACTCAGGTTTCGTATCAGGGTATCGCTTCAGCGATACCACAAGTTCTCCCGAATCAGACGCCCCTTTAGGGGCTGGCCGCCGACAGACTTTTTCCGCACCCTCTTCAGCCGTGCCGCCCGGATAAAAACCAGGGTTTTACCCCCTGAGGGCCCTGTCACCCGCGGCTATTGCGCGCGACCCGCACCATCGCGGGACGCAGCAGCCGGTCTTTGTACTTGTAGCCGCGCTGCAGTTCGTCGAGGACGTGGTGATCTGGCACCTCAGTCGTATCCACCATTTCGATGGCTTCGTGAACCCGGGGATCGAAAGGCCGCCCCATCGAAACTATCGGCTGAACTCCGATTTTCTGCAGTGCGTCCTGAAACTGACGGTAGATGAGCTCAATGCCGTTGCGGAAGTCGCTGGAGTCGCCTTCCGCCTTCAACGCCCGCTCGAAACTGTCGAGGATAGGCAGAAAGTTCTTGATGACATCGGCCGCGGCGAACTCGCGAAATTCCTGCTGTTCACGCAGCGCGCGCTTGCGGGCATTGTCAAATTCCGCCTGCAGACGGGCAAGACGATCCAGCAGCGCGTCGCGCTCGGCCTTGAGCTTTTCCACTTCCGATGCCGAACCGATCTCCCCTGGCTTGGCCGCAGTCGAGACAGGCGCAGGTTCTTCGCCGCCCTCCGCAGCCGGAAGTTCGTGCTCCAAATCGAGTTCCCCGTCGGTTTTTCCGTTTCCCTTCGCCATATTGCCGCATTACTCCGATTCGTTCAAAAGTTTGTCGAAAAGCCGTGCGATGTACGACACGGCTGACATGGTGTGTTGATAATCCAGCCGCGTAGGTCCAATCACGGCCAGCGACCCCATCACCTCGCCGCCCACGCGGGCGGGAGCGCCAATCAGGACAAAATTCTGCAAATTCGAAGCCGGCAGCGCCTCGTCCAGCCCGATCACCACACGCACCGCTTCCTGCCGCGTGTCGAGATAAGCGCTGAGCAGCTTCACAATTTTCTCCTTCTCCTCAAGCGTCCGCAGCATATCTTGCAGGTGCTGGCGATCTTCCTGCCCGGTCACATTGCTCGTGACCAGGGTTACCAGGTTCGCTGCTCCTTCCACGAACACCGCCTGCGTCCCCTCGTTCGAAGCCAGCGCGCCCTGCTGGTAGAGCTGTTCGATCGACTTCATCAGCCGGTCATACTCGCTGCGTTCTTGTTCCAGGCGGCGAGCCAACTCGGCGCGCATGTCGCCCATCGTCCAGCCGCGAAAATTGTCATTGATGTAGCGCGCCGCCAAGTCCAGATCGGCCTGCGGAATATCAAGCCGCAACACACGGTCGCGCACCACCCCCGAGCGCGTGACCACGACCGCGAGCACCTTCTGATCGCCCAGGCGCGAGAAGTAAACGTGCTCCAGCGCGTTGCGCGGTCCGCTGGTTGCCACCGTGACCCCAACTCCAACGCCGTGCGAGATCAGGGCAAGCACATGCGAAGTGCGCGCCATGAACTCCTCCACATCCGTGACCCCGGTGAGTGTGTCCTGGATGATGCTCTGATTCTCGTGCGAGAGACGAGCCTCGCCACTAAGTTGCTCGACATAATAGCGATAAGCCTCAGCCGTGGGAACGCGCCCCGCCGAAGCGTGCGGCTGCTCTAGAAATCCGGCATCGGCAAGGTCGGCCATCACATTGCGAATCGTAGCCGCACTCAACCCCTCGCGGCTGGAGCGAGCAAGCGTCCGCGACCCCACCGGCTCTCCGCTGGCAATAAATGTCTCGACAATGGCAGTCAGGATTTCCCGTTCCCGTCCGCCCGCTGGCCCTACTGGCATATCGACCTGAGCGAGGAGCCGAACCGCCCCTCTAAATTCTTTAGATGCAGTGGCTTAGATTAGGATGCCACAGCGCTCTGATGGAATTCTAGGGAGTGGTGGAAAGGGTGTCAAGGACGGAGGGAACGAACCCGAAAACTGCTACACTCGGGGAGTGCAAGCGAAGGCTGGCCCACACGCCTGTCGTTCCTTGGTCACTTCGCCATCTTCATCGACATGACGTGGACTTCGCCCTTGTCCGCGTAAACATGTGCGGTCAGGATGACGTGGTGCCCCTCATGTCCTTTTACTGCCTCAGGATTGACGATAGTCCAACTCCTGCCGTCCTTGTCGCCGACAAACACTTTGCCGTCATCGCTGATCCTGCCCTTCACATCAACTTCCTCAACCTCCTCGCCCCGAATACCCCTAATAATGTGATCTCTCATATTCTCCGGCTCTGGAGCCACACGACTGTCACCGGGGGCAATGCCGCTGACGAGTTTCACGACCTTACCGTTTAGCGCCATCTGAACACCATCGCCGATCGGTGCAAAGGATACTTCATCTCCCTTTCGCGCTCCCGGAAAAGACTTCCCGAATTCCTTGGCATCAGCGACTACATACTTTCCATCCTTCTGGTCAACGCCGAACGCTTGTGCATTCATCTGGCAATTCTTGTTTTTATCTACCCAATAGGGAGGGGCCTGATATTGGGCGCTCTTTTCACCCTGGCAGTCTGTCCAGAAGATGGAGTTGCCCGTCGTTTTGCCCTTCCCTATGACAACGGCGTGGCCGTCTTTCATCAGCGTGTCAGCGCTCATCGGGGCGGAAGCGATAATAGCGGCCAGTGCGAGAGGTAGGGATACAGCGTTATGTCTCTGCATTGCAAAACTCCTACTGATGTTCAATCACGGTAATGTCCGTGATGTCTTCTGCTCTAATCATCGAAAGTTCCAAATCTGACGAACTCCCGGACGTGTCGGCTGATGAGGGATTTTGGCCCGGTACCAAGGCAACGCCGTGGACAAAATAAACTCCCGAGCGGAATCCGAGGAGCTTTCCGTGGTACTGGAGTTTCGATGACCTTGACCTATATATGATGGACGGAAGGGTAGTGCTGTCACCCTTGTCTGCTTGAGCTATCCTCTCGCCCGCTCTCCTGGAAACGATGTACACGGCAAGCAAGATGGCAAGGAGCGTCGCGGTGATTACCAGAACAGACCAGATGCGGTTCTGAAGCGTTCGTTCAGCAACCAACGGGAGAGCAATTAGAACTACGTAGAGTGGCCAAAGTAGCCATCCGCCCGTAAAAAGGACCGTGAACCCCTTAATCAAGATGTCATACGTCGTGAGATCAAGCCACCTGGTATCCACTCCGTAGTACCTGTAGTAATAGTCAAGGAAAGCCCAGCCAGAAATGAAAACGTAAACCGCATACAAGACGAGGAGCTTTGAGACTGTTGAGATCAGGCCGCCCCTGTCCTGATCTTCTGACGCTGCTCCCCTTGCTGACGCCGGGAGTTTAGGCGCGTGAGACATGTCACCGGACGAAAACAACTCGTTCCGGACCTCCCTCTTGACCTCGGAAACGACGCCATTATACTCCCTTCTCGGGAGGGTGGCCCAGCCTTTTCGATGGGTTGTTTTTCTCTTTCCTATAACGAAACGCGGGTGCCCCATCCTTGCGTTTTTTGCAAGGGTGGGCCGCGACGCTGCTGATACCATAACGTTCGTCATGCCGCGCGCCTTGCGTCGCTATCATGACGCCGCGCCGATCGGTCGCTCTACGGTCGTCTGCCCGGAAACACCCGGAACTGACGTTTCCCTTCGATGCGATAAGTTGCGAAGTCCGCGTGATCGACCGTAAGAATGACGGAAAGAGATTCGCGCTTCGCCAGATACACGAGCGTGGCGTCGGCGAAATCCATCGGCCTATCCCAATAGCGCGACATCAAGCCGTGCAGGTGCGTCAGCTCCGCATCCTCAATGGTGCCGACAACGACTGCTCCCGAACGGACGAACTTCCAGGCAGCTTCCATCTCGGAGCGCGTATCGCCAACCAAGTGGAAGACTTCCGTAAGCACCGCCTCGGAGGTAAGCAGCGGCAGTCGCAGTTGACGGAATGCGTCCACGCAGGCGTCGTGCCAGCGATCGCTGCGGTCGAGCAGCGCGAGAATCGCGCCCGTGTCAATGAGCGCATTAGCAACAAGCGCATTAGCGGGCATGCCGCCGCCTCAGGCGCTTACGAAGCGCGTCGCGCGCCGTCTCCGCCCGGCGACGGTCGCCGCTGGCAAAAACTCCGAAGCAGTTGGCCGCGGCGCTGTGAAGTCTGCTCTGCGCCGCATCGTCCGAGGCGTCCGCATCGCCCTTCTTCAGCCAATCGCGGACAGCCGTCTCCAGCACGGCCGAAACCGTCACCTTGCGCAGACGCGCTTCCCGCTCCAGGTTCGACTTGAGTTCACCCGATAGACGCCAGCTATAAACTTCGGTCCTCATGCACTACAGTGTAGTGCATACAGAGAAGTCTTGCAACCGGGCACTTCCCGCAAGTTACTCACCAGTGCATTCATCACGAATTTTCTGTACCACGGTCACTTACTTCGATACGCGCTTTCTGCGAAATTGACTTCATCGCCACGCGTCATCCGGCATCCAGATGTTGTGTAAGTCCGCCGGAAAGTAAACGGTGACACTCGCCCTCGGCGGTTCGCTCGAACCGCTGTTCCGCAGTGCCAGACCGACAACGGAACCGAACCGGACCCAGGCAGTGCTCTCTTGCCTCGGCGGCTCGCAGGATTCGTGTCTACGAATCGCCCGGCGTGAGAACTAGACGCGCCCAGAAAACCAAAATGAGCGTGGAGCGAATGAAACGACTATTCACAACTTGCATGGTTCTGGGCTATCTGAGTTTCAGCTTTGCTCAGGGACTTCAAGGCAATGTAAAACTTAGCGGCAAGATCGCTGTTACCGCTACTGGGCACGCTGTCACTCTAACCTGGAGCGCCAGCCAGAACGCGACCAGTTATAACATCTACCGCGGAACTACGTCTGGAGGGCCATATACAAAACTGGCCTCGGGGATCGTCAGTACAACTTATAGCGATGTACGAGTAACTCATAATCAGACGCTCTACTACGTCACCACCGCAGTTAACGGCAGCAACGAAAGCGGCTACAGCAACCAAACTGTCGCGGTGATTCCCTAGAGCTCGGGAGACGAAATGAAAAACTTTATATTGAGCGGCTTGCTGAGCCTGCTGTCCGGAATCTCGTGGGCACAGTGCACCCCTGGCACTCCAGGAACGAATTGCAGTGGACCGCTAACGGTACAGCCGGAGTCCGGAAACACGGCGCAATCTGCGATTACTTTAGTTGATCTTGGACTGCCTGTGCCGGCGCCGGCTGTGGGGCAATACACGCTCTCGATCGCCAGCGGCATGCTTCTAGAATCAGATAACGGAAACAGCTATCACTCCCTGGTGGGACCACTCGGACCGCAAGGACCGCAAGGAGCAACCGGAGCAGCCGGAGCAGCCGGACCAGCCGGCACCCAAGGAACTCAGGGGTTGCGAGGACTCACCGGCGCGGCGGGAACTGCAGGCCCGGCCGGGGCGCAGGGCGCGCAAGGGCTCACCGGCGCGGCGGGACCTGCGGCTCCGGCCGGGGCGCAGGGCCCGCAAGGGCTCACTGGCGCGGCGGGACCTGCAGGTCCAACTGGGGCGCAGGGCGCGCAAGGGCCGTCCGGAGCTACAGCCGCTCCCTCTGACTACAGCTTCTATTATGGAGCGAGTGGGTTCAAGGCAGCTGTGGGTACAAACGAAGTCGGAGGCACACAGGATCGCGATCAGATCGATATGTTGAACGCGACCGCAGTCCGCTTCGTCCTCACGATGGCGACGAACGTTTTGCCGAGCGGAAGCTATGCTCAAGCAGAGTACACCCCCGACGGAACAAACTGGTATGCATTGTCGGGAGAAGTACCTCTGACAGCGCCCAACGGAATCTACTCGAGTGGCTGGCAGGGCCTGCCAACGGGAGCGGACGGCGATTACGTGGTTCGCGTCGTCGTGTTCAACGCCGGCACCAGCGCCACCCAGGTTGCGCTCCGCCAACTGCATTTGCAGTTCAAATAGGACGCGATCCAGCGAAGCCGAGCGGTCAACATTCCTCTCGTGGCCCTACTGAATTTGGATCACGCTTTCCGAACTCCCGGCTTTGATCTCCTCCACCCGCGCCGCCACATTGCGGGCAAACGCGAACAGCGACTTCGCATGGGGCGAATCCTCTCCCCGGAGCACGGACGGAGAGCCCCCGTCGCCGGATTTGCGAATCTCGGGATCGAGCTCAATGCTTCCGAGAAAGGCGATGTCGAACTGTTTCGCCGTCTTTTCCGCGCCTCCGCGCGAGAAGATATCGACTTCGTGCCGGCAGTGCGGGCACACGAAGTAACTCATGTTTTCAACCATGCCGACGATGTCCACCTTCATCTGGCGGAACATTTCGATGGCCTTGCGCGCATCCTGCAGCGCAACGTCGGAGGGTGTAGAGACCACGATGGCGCCGGTCAGTGGCACGGTCTGAATCAGCGAGAGCGCCACGTCGCCGGTTCCCGGAGGAAGGTCAATGACGAGATAGTCAAGTAGTCCCCACTGCACCGATCCCAAGAACTGCTTCATGATCGAATGCAGCATAGGGCCGCGCCAAATAAGCGGCTTGTCTCCAGGGTTGAGGAAGCCGACCGATATAACCTTGAGCCCATGCGAGTTGATGGGCGCGAACTGGCCTTCGCCTATCACCTTGGGTTGCTCGTTGGTGCCGAGCATAAGAGGGACATTGGGCCCGTAGACGTCGCCGTCGAGCAATCCCACTTTGTGGCCCATCTTACTGAGGGCGATTGCCAGATTGACCGCGAGCGTGGTCTTGCCGACTCCGCCCTTGCCGGAACCGACGGCGATGATGGCGTTGACGCCAGGTAAAGGTTGCGGGCTGGGCTGTTGCTGGCCGGGATGATGGGAGTGAGCGCTCAAGAGATCACCTCTTCGGATGCGGCCGCGCGGTCAGGCCGAACTTTTTGATTATACGGGAGGGAAGAGCAGCAATCAGCTTTCAGTCTGTCGCCACCCCAGTTTTTCCTGAGACCTGAGACCTAGTACCTGCGACCCGATTCTCAGTAATGCCCTTCGCCCAGCCGCACCTTGCCGCGAAACTTGCGGTAAACGAAGACAAAATAGGCGACCGCGAGCACTGCGCCGAACGTCCACCAAACCAGGCCCACGCTCAGTCCGTGACTGCCGGCGGCGGCGTTGTAGATGGTGAGGCTATATTGACGATCGCGGGCAGGCAGTACGACGGGATAGAGCGCAAACGCCGCGCCCACCAGCATTCCGGTGATATACAGACTGGAGGCTACGAACGCGAGCTTCTCTTTGCCCTTGGGATTGGCCCAGAGCATCACCGCCAGGCTGGCGACAACCACGATCGGAACCAGCATCCCGATCTTGTGCTTCTCGTAGTTCGCCATGATTTCGGGCCGGATGAAATAAGTCGCAACCAACGCACTGAAGGTCAGAAAAAATTGCACGGGCCAGCACAGCAAGGCGAAACCGCGGGCGCGGCGGCCCAGGTCCTCGTCGGTTTTGAGAGCGACGTAGTAAGAACCGTGCGCGGCCAGGGTCACTAACGCCATCACACCGGTGAGTACCGTGTACCAATCCAGGATGCCCGTGTGCGCGCCGAGTTTGAAGTTGGTCCAGAGCGGCTCAAAAAAATAGCCGGCTGAATCCAGCGGAACTCCGCGCACCACGTTGCCCAGCGCCGCCCCGAAAAACACAGCCAGCAGAATGCTGGAGACGCTGAAGATCGCGTCGAAGAAATCCTGCCAGACCCGGCTTTCGATGCGAGCGCGAAATTCAATGCCGATGCCGCGAAGAATGAGCAACCAAAGCACAATCGTCAGCGGAAGGTAGAACCCGCTGAAGCTCGACGCGTAGAGTTGCGGGAACGCAAAGTAGAGCGTGCCACCGGCAGCCAGCAACCAGACTTCGTTGCCATCCCAGACCGGGCCGATGGCGCGCAGCACCCGGCGCCGCTCATCGTTAGTTTTGGCCGCAATCAGATAAATCGCACCCGCGCCGAGATCGAATCCGTCGAGCACGACATAGGTCGCGATCATCGCGGCAACAATCCAGAACCAAAGGCTCGCCATACTTACCTTGCCTCCGTCACCTTGCCTCCGCCGCCGGATGAAGATTGGACACGGATTCGTGCCCGGCCAGAGGGCCGTGCTCAATTTCCCGCCGGATCAGGAACAGGAACAGAATGCCAAGCACAGTGTAAATGCCCATGAATCCCAAGAGAGTAAACAGGCCGTTACCGGCCGAGACGACCTTGGAGTAGCCGTCTTCGGTGCGCATCAACCCATAGACCAGCCAGGGCTGGCGGCCGAGTTCGGCGGTCATCCATCCCGCGGTATTGGCGATGTATGGAAAAGGCGCTGAAAGCATCAGGATCCAGAGCATCCACCTGGCATTAAAGAGCCTACCGCGCCACAGCAGCAGCAACGCAACAACCATTACGGCGACGAAGAACGTCCCCAGACCAACCATGATGTGGTAGCTGTAGTAAAGCAATGAGATGTTACCCGGCCAGTCTTGTTTGGGGAAAGCGTCGAGTCCGCGGACGTTGGCATTCCAGCGTCTATAAGTCAGCATGCTCAACATTTTTGGGACTGCAATCGGGTTATCGATCTTACCTTGCTGCTCGTTAGGCTGACCTACGATGACTAATGGTGCTCCGGGCTGGCCCTGAAACAATCCCTCCATCGCCGCCAGAGTCACGGGTTGGAGGTCAGTGACCATTTTGCCTTGTCGGTCGCCGGTCGGAAAAATTTGCAGGACGCTGAACAGGCAGCCGGCGATCACGCCGGCCTTGACGAAGATGCGGGCGTGCGCGGTCCACTTGCCGGAAAGGAGATAGAACGCGCCCACCGACGTCATGATGAACGCGCCGGTGATCGCCGCCCCGCTCATGTTGTGCGCGTATTGCCATCCGGCCCAGGGATTGAGCACGAAATCCCAGAAGCTCGCCAACTGCAAGCTCCCGTCCGAGGCCGTGGAATAGCCCACGGGAAACTGCATGAAAGCGTCAGTGGCGATGATGAAATAACCCGACAACCACGAACCCACAAAGACTGCGACCGCCGACAGCCAGTGTGCCTTAGGGCTCAACCGCTTTTCTCCGTAAAGGAATAATCCCAGGAACGCCGATTCCAGGAAGAAGGCAAACATCCCCTCCATGGCCAGTGTCTGACCGATAACACCGCCCGCGAATCGCGAAAAAAGCGACCAGTTGGTGCCGAACTGGAATTCCATCGGAATGCCGGTCACAACACCTAGGACGAAATTGATGCCAAAAATTCTTCCCCAGAAGCGGGCCGCCTCGTGGTACACGGGATCGTTGCGCCGCAGGCCAATCGTCTTCAGCGCGACAATTAGCAGGGCGAGCCCCATGGTGAGCTGCGGGAAGAGATAGTGAAACGTCGCGGTGAAGGCGAAGTGCAGGCGGTGAACGAGAAGTGCGCTGTCCATAAGTGTGGCCTCGGGTCTCAGCTCTTAGTGATCAGTTGTCAGCTCCCAGTTGTCACTTATCGAGTCTTTAGTTGCTCACGTGCTGCCTACTAACTCGCTTCGTATCAGGGCATCGCTTTAGCGATGCCGCAAGTTCTCCGACATCAGAGCCCCTTTAGGGGCTGAGCGTCGAAGATCGCCTAACTCCGAACCTCTTTTCTGCGCGCCGATTCCGCTCGGCGTATCTCGCGGCGGCGCGCGGCACCATCGTAGCGCCGTTTTTCCTCTTCGGTCTCGGGGATGACGGGTGGGACCGGCAACCGATTTCCGTTAACATCTACAGCGACAAAGGTCAGATAGGCGGAGCTGACGTGACGGCTCTCTTCGGCGCGATAATTCTCCACCCAGACCTTCACCCCCACCTCCATCGAAGTGTGGAAGACACGATTGACCGAGGAGCGCAGGATCACGAAATCTCCGACCCGAACCGGCACGAGAAAATCCAAATGATCGATGGAAGCCGTCACCACGTGCTGGCGCGAGTGGCGGTGCGCGGCCATGGCGCCGGCGAGATCAATCCAGTGCATGAGGCGTCCGCCAAGAAGCGAGTTCAGAACATTGGCGTCGTTGGGCAGAACGATCTCGGTCATTTCGGAGGCCGATTCGCGCACCGGCCGGGGACGCATCAACTTCGCTTTGTCGTTATCGTTCATAGATTGTCAGTGCATCGATCGGCGGCTCCTAGATCGTTAGATGAGAACAGCGCTCTCGCGGGCGCGATACGCCTGGAGGTAGCAGGTTGCAAGTATGAGCACACGCGGGTCCGGATGTGCGTTGAGCCAAACCTCGCTCGCCAGGTCGAAGGTCAATTTTCCATGTTCGATCGGAGCGTGCGCTAACTCGCAGACAAAGCAGATGGCGATCTGCTCCCGGCTAACCTGGGCAACCGAGAAGCGAATTGCATCCCAGTCCCGGCGCCGCGGAAGATGCGGACAGGCGTTTGCGTAACCGAGATTGCAGAATTCCCGGATG
The DNA here is from genome assembly GCA_963797885.1 of uncultured Acidobacteriaceae bacterium. Taxonomy (GTDB): domain Bacteria; phylum Acidobacteriota; class Terriglobia; order Terriglobales; family Acidobacteriaceae; genus Acidiflorens. Next base: position 21,740 of record CAWCRQ010000090.1, read on the forward strand.
TGCGTGTCGGATGCCGCCACTTCCTGCCCCGAGGCACGGCAGTTTCCAGTCCATCCTGCTCCCAGTGGCAGACGCGAAGGATGCGGCCAAGAGCCGTCGTTCACAATTTCCCGCGGCACAAAGAAAGGGCAAGCCAAGTTGGTCTCTCGGAGAACAGCCATTGTAACGCGAGCCGTGATATGAATGGAAAGCAGCTTTTGGCTCTGATCTTTTTAGCCATTGGCTTTTAGCTGAGACCTAAGACCTGACACCTGAGACCTGATCTATGGATCGCATTGCCATGTTGAGCGAAATTCTTACCGCCAATCCCGAGGATTCGTTCGCGCGCTATGGACTGGCGCTGGAGTACTCGAAGGCCGGACAAATTGAGCAGGCGCTTCAGGAGTTTAAAGCGCTCATCGAGAAGAATCCGGACTACACTCCCGCATATTTCATGGCCGCCCAGATGCTGGCCAGCGCGAGCCGCGTCGATGAGGCCAAGCGATGGCTGGTGGATGGCATTTCCTGCGCACGCCGCACCGGCAACGCACATGCCCAATCGGAGATGACGGCCATGTTAGAAGAGCTAGGAAGCTGAGACGCTCACGTAGGGGCGGACGCATTCGTTCGCCCAGCGGAGCGAAGCTCCGCAGTTGGCGCGTTTCGCGAGTCAGCCCGGACGAATGCGTCTGGGCCTACGTGAGTCTTGCCGGTGCTACACTCTCTTGTTCGTCGGAGACACACATGCGCGGTTTGGTTTTCATTCTCGTTCTTCTTTTCTCGTTTCCCACCTTCTCTCAAGCCACGCATCCCTTTACTTTCGAGGACATGATGAAGCTGAAGCGCGTCGGCGAGCCTGTGCCTTCGCCCGACGGCAAGTGGGTGCTCTTCAGCGCTGTCGATGTGGACCTTGCGGCAAATACGAAGACTTCCCACATCTGGATCGTGCCGCTGGCGGGCGGGCAAGAACGAGAGATCATCGCTGACCAGGACGGCGACCGCCCACGCTGGGCTCCGGATGGCAAGCGCTTTGCGTTTCTTTCGACCAAAGGAGGCGGCTCGCAGGTCTGGATCGCTGATTTCGATGGTGCTGCTGGTGCCGTTAGCGGCGTGCACAAACTGACCTCGATTGCTACTGAGGCTCGCGGTGAACTCTGGTCGCCCGACGGCGCGCACATTCTTTTCACCTCGGATGTGTATCCCGAGTGCGACGGGGCGCCCGCCGCAGAAGAAGCCTGCAACGCCAAGAAGTCGAAAGAAGCCGAAGAATCGAAAGTCAAAGCCATCATCTTCGACCGACTGCTCTATCGGCATTGGGACGCCTACAAGAGAGGAAAGCGCAGCCACATTTTCGTGGTTGAAGCTCCTCCCGAGGTTTATCCAACGGCAGTTGCCGGTTTGATCTATAGAGCCCCTCGCGACCTCACGCCCGGCGATTACGACGCGCCCGTATTCTCACTCGAAGGGCAGGACAACTACGCCTTCTCGCCCGACGGGCAGGAGATTTGCTACACCTCGAACCACGACAAGGTCGAAGCCACCTCCACCAACAACGATCTCTGGATCGTCCCGGTTCACGTAGGGGCGGACGCCTCGTCCGCCAAGGTTCTGGCCCAGACCAAGAACATCACCGCCGACAATCCCGCCAGCGATTCGACGCCGCTCTATTCGCCCGATGGCAAGTACATCGCCTACCGCGCCCAGCAGCGTCCGGGATACGAGAGCGACCGCTTCCGCCTGATGCTGTACGACCGCAAGACGGGGGAGAAAAGGAATCTGACGGAACACTTCGACAACTGGGTTGGATCGTTCGCTTGGATCGGAGCACATGAGATTTACTTCACTGCCGAGAACGCGGGCGAGTCGCCTATTTATTGGATTCTACCGGAGATGTGTCTTGAGGGTTGCCATCCGATCAAGCTCGTCAACGGATACAACGACGACATCGCTCTTGCAGTTGAGACCGGGTCCGTACACGGGAACATCCCCTTGAGCACTGCTCTCTTCAGCCGAATGTCCATCCGAGCGCCGGCAGAGATCTTTATCGCAGAACCTGGACCCGGTGCTTGCGTAATGGGTCTTGAAGAGATCAGAGCCATGCTCCTCGGAGAGTCCAAAGCACCGCCGCCACAGTGTGCGGTAGCAAACGCGCGTCAGCTCACTCACCTCAACGATGCCGTCCTCTCCCAAGCCGCCATGTCCCCACTCGAACCCTTCTGGTTCGAAGGGGCCAAGGGAGACAAGGTCCAAGGCTTCCTGGTCAAGCCCCCCAACTTCGATGCCAGCAAGAAATATCCCGTGAAGTTCCTAATCCACGGCGGCCCCGAAGGCGCCTGGGGAGAGGACTGGAGCTATCGCTGGAATCCTGAACTCTTCGCCGCCAACGGATACGTGGTCATCATGATCAACTTCCACGGCTCGACTGGATACGGACAGAAGTTCGTTGACGCGATCAACGGCGACTGGGGCGGCGCTCCGTTTGAAGACCTGATGAAGGGCCTCGACTACGCGGAGAAGACTTATCCGTTCATCGATAAAGACCGCGAGTGCGCGCTGGGCGCAAGCTACGGTGGATACATGGCCAACTGGGTGCTCGGCCACACCGACCGCTTCAAGTGCATCGTGTCGCACGACGGCATGTTTAACGCCGAGTCCGCCTGGGGCACCACCGAAGAACTCTGGTTCAATAACTGGGAGTTCAAGGGCACTCCCTACTCCAACCCGGAGATGTACGAGAAGTGGTCTCCGCGCAACGCGGCGAAGAATTTCAAGACGCCGACGCTCGTCATCCACGGACAACTTGACTACCGCCTCGATGTCAGCGAAGGCTTCCAGCTTTTCGATACGCTCCAGACGATGGGCGTGCCGTCCAAGATGCTCTACTTCCCCGACGAAGGCCACTGGGTGCTAAAGCCGCAGAATGCGCAGCTTTGGTACAAGACGGTCAACGATTGGGTCGATCAGTGGACGAAGAAGTAGTCAGTCGTTGGTCGAGGAATCCGACCAGGAAAATCCAAAGGGCGAATCCCAGATTCCAGAGGATCGCCTTGCCACACAGGAGCCATGCCGCCAGCAGAGGAAGCACGAAAGCCATTACCCAACCGGCGGCGTGCAGCGAAAAAGACATCGGTGGCAGCCGGCCGTTCCAATACCATTCGCGATCGCCGGCGGCCAACACAGCGAAGCTTGGGAGCAGAGCAATTCCGCCGCTCCACACTAAAGCCCGCCGGAAGTAGGAGTCCTCTTGATCCTTGTCGCGACGAGCGCTCAAATACGTGACCGTAGCCATGGCCAGGAACTGGACAAGAATCCTCTCTCTGCCGCTGAAGTGTTGCGCGCCCACGCTCCACTCGGAGGCGATCCAAGCGGGCACGAGCAGCGCGGCAAGCGTCCCCTGGAGACAATCCCGCAGCACCAGCCACGAGAGTACCGCCCCGATCGCCCACAACAGGATGCCTCCGGGCCAATGTTCCTGAAGGTTGAAGGTAAGCGTTTGAGCAACACACGTGTCCGAAGTAACTCAGGGCGACCTTGCTCTGCGGATCCCGACTGCGGCCAACTGAAGCACCCTTTCGGCAATTCAGATGGATCGCGGGTACTGGGCGGTAATTCCTCAAGCTAGCGTCCAGGCTTGCGCTCCGGGTGTACAATCCTTCTCAATTTAAGCTCAAGAAGGAAATCTCAGCTAGCACTGCTGAGCTTTGCGAAACCGTAGCACGAACCGTCTCATTGGCCCCACGTGCCTCCGAGATACCGGTTAGCGATGCGCTTTGAAAACTTCTTACCGACGAGGTGGATTGTGAAGCAACTGACTCTTCTCGCAGTTGTTCTGGTTCTTTTGGTTATCTCGGGATTCGCTCAACAACCGATCACCATCGGGTTCACCGTTTCCAAGACCGGCGCCCTGAACGTCGATTCCCTGGAGCAATACCGCGGTTTTGAACTGTGGCGCGACCAGGTCAACGCTGCCGGCGGCATCAAGGCGGGCGGCAAGAGCTACAAAGTACAGTTCGCCAGCTACGACGACGAATCCAACTCCAAGCGCGTGCAGCAGCTCTACAGCCGCATGATCCTGGAGGACAAAGCAGACTTCATGTTCAGTCCCTACTCGTCCCCGCTTACCGCCACCGCCGCCGTAGTGACGGAGCAGTATGGCAAGATCATGCTCACCACCGGCGCGGCCGAACCAAAAACCTACACTCTGGGGAACCAGTACCTGTTTCAGATGTTCGCGCCCGCTCCCGAATATCTGAAGGTTGCCCTCGACGCCCTGAAAACCACCGACCCCAAAGCCACTGTCGCCTTCGTCTACGAGGACTCCGCGTTCCCGGTCGCGGTGGTGACCCCGGCCAAGGCCTATGCGCAGCAGCTCGGGTTCAACGCAGTGTTCAGCGAAGCCTATGCTCCCAACACCACTGACTTCAGCGCCATCATCGACAAGGCCATTGCGTCCAAGGCGACCGTGCTTCTGGGCGGCGGCCACTATGCCGATGGTTCAACGCTGGCCCGGCAGCTCTACGGCCACAAAGTTCCTCTGAAGATGCTGACGTTGCTGGTAGCGCCAGACAGTCCGCAGTGGGTCGAACTGGGCGATGCGGCGCTGGGCGTGATGGTACCGTCCCAGTGGGAACCGCAGTCGGCGTTTAAGGCGCAATACGGGCCGAGCGGCGCCGATTTCGCCAAGGCATATACCGCGAAATACAATGCGCCGCCCAGCTACGAGTCCGCCGGTGGCTACGGGTGCGGGCTCATCCTGCAGCGCGCCATCGAACAGACGGGCGGGATCGACTCGGCCAAGGTGGCGCAGGCGCTGAACGCCACCGATGTCACTACCTTTTACGGGCGGACCAAATTCTCGACCGCCGCTAACGAACATGGTTTGCAGGTGGGCCATTCCATGGTTCTGGCGCAATGGCAGAAGGACAAGGCCGGCAAACCGGCAAAAGAAGTTGTGTGGCCGCTGGCAGGCAAGAGCGCCAACCTGATGTATCCGATCCACTGAGGGCGAGCTCCGTCGAGTGCTAGCCGGAGAGCAGCGAGGAATCTATTGTTTTCGCCAGTAGACGCGGAATGACGTAGCGCCGCCGTCCCGGTGGCTAGCCTGCCCTGAGCGAAGTCGAAGGGTGGAGGCGTCCCGCCCCCACCTGCGAGGGCAAGATGCCCTTGCGACAGCAGGCAAAATGCCGGCGCTACAGGGATGAAGGCCAAAAACGCGGAGGGTGTGATATGTCGGGCGTCCTAGCTTCCATGATCGACGGCGTGCTCGTCGGGGCGGTGTACGGACTCGCGGCGATGGGCTTGAGTCTGATTTGGGGAGTGATGGATGTCATCAATCTTACCCATGGCGCCATGATCGCGCTGGGCATGTTCTGCATGTATCTATTGTTCGCTGCCACAGGGATCAACGCTTATTTGTTGTTGCTGCCCACCATCGGGGTCGGATTGCTCCTCGGACTCATCGTCTACTGGATGGCCGTGCACTGGGTGGTGGGCCGCTCCATGTTGATGAGCTTGCTCTCCACGTTCGCGGTAAACATGATGGTCATAGGCATCGGTACGGCGGTTTGGAGTACCAGTCCGTACAACGTCAACTTCGTGCTGCCCGGCATCACGATGGGAGCCTACACTTTCACCGGAAACCACATGGCTGCGGCCATCTCCGCGGTGGTCATCGCCCTGGCGCTGCAATTGTTCCTCTATCACACACGTACGGGCAAAGCCATCCGCGCAGTGGCCGATAACCGCGAAGCCGCCGAGTTGATGGGCATCTCCTCCACGGCGGTGCTGAGTATCGCCTTCGCGATCGGCATCGCTCTGGCGTGTACCTCGGGGGCATTGGTCTCCACTTTGTTTCCCTTTACCATTCTTTCCGGCTCGGTGTACCAGTTGAAAAGTTTCGTGGTGACCATTCTAGCGGGACTGGGCAAGCCGTTCGGAGCCTTGGTCGCTGGAGTGCTCCTGGGTTTGCTGGAGGGAGTGGTCACGCCGTTCATCGCCGTCAGTTGGATTCCGCTGATCGAGTTTGGGCTGTTTGTGGTGGTGCTGGTCGCATTCCCGCAGGGCATCTTCGGAAAGAGGGCGACGGCATGATACTGCGCCGTCCCTTCTTCTGGATCATTCTGCTCGTCGCCGCCGGGTTCATTTACGTGCCGTTGCACGGGAACAACGTTTCCTTGCGTGAAGATCTTATTCTCATCGCCATCGCCATCATTCTGGCCAGCAATTTGAATCTGATGATCGGCTACACCGGCTATGTGAACTTCGGCCACATCGTCTTTTACGGACTGGGCGGTTACGTGGGACTTTACCTGACGACGGCGCGCGGCTGGAACTTGGTGCTGTCGGCGCTGGTGGCGGGTGTGGTGGTCAGCCTCTGCGCGTTCTTGTTCGGATTGGCCATTTTGCGCTTGCGTGGGGCCTATTTTGCCCTGGCCACCATTGGTATTCTCCAAGCCGTACAGGCGTTTGTTTCCAATTTCGATCCGTGGGGCAGATCGACGGGAATGTACCTCTCGTTCAACTCCTACCAGTCCCTGGGCGGCGCCCGGCACGCTCTCTGGATCACCTACTTCCTGATCATTGCGGTCATGGCCCTCTCGATGATCGTGAGCCTGGCGATTAAGAATTCCAAGTTTGGACTGGGCCTGTTCGCCATACGCGAGGATGAGGACGCCGCCGTGGTGCTGGGCGTCAACGCCACCATATACAAGGCGATCATCTACAGCGTGTCCGCATTTCTGCCTGCGGTCGCTGGCGCGCTCATGTTTTTCAAGAACGGCATGATCGATCCCTCGATCGCCTTCGAGTACATGCTGTCGCTGGAAGGCATCGTAATGCTGATGCTCGGCGGCCAAGGCTCAGTCATCGGCGCAGCTCTGGGCGGGACCCTTTACGAGAAACTTCGCTCCTACCTGCTGACTTCTCCCGTCCTTTCCAACTTTCACCTGGTGATCGCCGGCGGACTGTTACTTATGGTGGTCTTGTTCGCGCCTGGCGGCTTGATTGGCTGGGTGTATCGCCTGGTGCCGCGCGCACGTAAGGTGATCGAATGAGCACCATCCTGGAAGTGCGCGGCGTCAGCAAACGTTTCGGCGGGCTGGTAGCGGTTTCTGACGTCAGTTTCAGCATCGCTGAGGGTGAGATCCTGGGCCTGATCGGTCCCAACGGTGCCGGGAAGACAACATTGTTCAATGTCGTGAATGGAGTCTACAAGGCCGACCAGGGAACCATCACCTTTGCGGGAAAAGACATTACCCGCTGTTCGCCGGACCAGGTAGTCCACCTCGGCTTGGCGCGCACCCACCAGATCGTGAAACCCTTGAACGACCTTACGGTGCTGGACAACGTCACTGTGGGTGCATGCTTCGGTCGTGAATATCTCGATATGGGCGCCGCTCGCAAGGTTGCGTCCGAAGTGCTGCAGCAGGTTGGATTGGAGCGCACCGACATGGTGGCGCGCTCGCTGACCATCGCCGGCAAGAAACGCTTGGAAATAGCACGGGCGCTGGCGGCGAAACCCAAGCTCCTGTTGCTGGACGAGGTGCTGGCGGGGCTGAATCCCACCGAAGTTGCGACCATGATCGAACTGGTTCGCAAGATTCGTGACAGCGGGATCTCGGTGCTCATGATCGAGCACCTGATGCAGGCGATTATGAGTCTTTCCGATCGCATCGTGGTGCTGAACCTGGGCCGCAAGCTGGCGGAAGGCAAGCCGGATGAGGTGGTACACAATTCGGATGTCGTCGAAGCCTACTTGGGCTTTCCCGATATCGTTGACAAATTGACAAGGATGGAATGATGGACCTGGCCCTTCAACTGGAGAACCTCGAGTCTGGATACGGCGAAGTTCAGGTCCTGTGGGGCATTTCGCTTGAGGTTGCGCGCGGGAATTTGACCACTATCATCGGAACCAATGGCGCCGGCAAGACCACCACTCTGCGCACCATCATGGGCAGCCTGCGTGCCTGGAAAGGCCGCGTCCTGCTGCACGGAGACGACATCACACGGCTCTCACCTCATGCCAAAGCCAATCGCGGCCTCGTGCTGGTGCCGGAGGGCCGACAGCTTTTTCCGGACATGTCAGTAGAGGAGAACCTGGAGATGGGCGGGTACTCGAAGCGGGCCCGCAAGCGAGAAAAACAGAACCTGGAACGCGTCTATGCACTGTTCCCGCGCCTGAAAGAACGCCGCCAGCAAAAGTCTTCCACCCTCTCCGGCGGCGAGCAGCAGATGCTGGCCATGGGCCGTGGCTTGATGCAGGAGCCGGAGGTGCTGATGATCGACGAACTCTCGCTCGGTCTGGCACCGGTGCTGGCGCAACAACTCTTCCTGACCTTGGGCACCCTGCGGAAACAAGGGCTCACCATCGTCCTGGTCGAACAGAATGTGCACCTCGCACTAGCGATAAGCGACTACACCTACGTGTTTGCCGAAGGTCGAATCAGCATCCGTGGCAAGTCGGGCGACGTCGCCAGAATGGATGAAGTGCGGCGAGCGTACCTTGGACTCTAAGCGCGGGAGCGATCTCCCAGCCGATGCGGTTCCAACGGGAAACACAGAACGTTGAGCTCCCTTCCCGCCACAATCGGTTCTACTCACGGAAGTGCATCCACGGATCGGCGTGTGTATATTCCCCGTGATGCGTCCTGATGAGCTGTGATTGAGTTCTTCCATTTCATTTCTTGAGTTCCTCGTAGCCGGCGGATAGCAAGAAGAACGCGCAGATTCCAAACGGCAAAACGCGCCTCATCGACGAGTTCTGCGCCACCTCAGGTTTCCATGCCGACAGACGTCCGCCGCTAACTCATCATCAAGTCTGTTTCAGCGAAACAGCGCCATCACCGCAGGAGTCCATCCACCGCGAGCACCCGGCAACTTCGTCTGTCCACAGGAGACCAACTGCTTGAAAGATTGGATTGGATATCCACGGGGTCGGGGGCAGTGGGGGCAACATCGCTCCCAACCGGCGTCGCCGGTTTCTTAGGAGTCGTGGCGTCGGCCGGCTGCAATGTTGCCGGTGGCGGAGAAGCAGATTTCTCGCTCCTTGCCGGGTTCGACGACGTCGGTTCGCCCCGATCGCCAGAAACATCGACCGTACATGGCTCCGGGCAATCGCTCCCGTGCGAATCTGCTGCCGGGTCGTTGCTCGCAACGCCTGGCGGCACAGCGAACAGCATCTCCGGCACGCTTTGTGGCGGGGACGTTTGCGAACCAGAGTTCGAACCAGAGTTCGAAGCAAAGTTCGGAGCAAAATACGGATCGGGCCGCGCACTCGGAGCCTTGGCCGGGCTGTTCGTCGGCCCTGTAACGATCGCTGCCAGGCTCTCCATTTGCAGTTGCGCGGTCGATTGGCCCGCGCTCACCGTGATAAAAACATCGCACGGGCCCACGTTTCCGGCAGAGGGCACAATGGAAGCGAGGCCGTCCTGAGTGCTCACGACCTGCACCTGCGACGATCCGAGGAGAATGGGCATTCCGTTTTCCGAGACTCGAGCCAGCGTGGTCGCAAAGGTGACGTTCACTCCCATCACCGGATTCGCGGCACTGGAGCCGTCGGTCACTCGCATGACCAGCGGCTGAAACGCCTGCCCGGTCAGCAGAACCTGCGTCGATCCGCTCACCGTCTCCAGCGTCCACAGCGAAGCCGGCGTAGAGAACAAAGTAAAAGTCTGGCAGGGCGCATTGTTCGGAGCGACGCAAGCGCTCACCTGCACATTGGCATTTTGGTTCGTGAGATTTGCCGTGATGGTGGCGAATCCCGCGCTGTTAGTGGTTCCACTGCTCGCCGAAAGCGAAGCCGTGCCCCGCGTGATTGCGAAATTGACGGTCACATTCCCCATAGGCACGCCGAGGTCCAGCGCTTCGACCGTGAGAGGAACTGCGATGGTTGCGCCTTGGCCAACCCAGCGCGTCGGCGTCACTGCAGCCAGGTCGAGTGCGGTTGATGTTCCCACCACCGTGGCCTGTTGCGACTGCGGCGGAGAGTACGACGCTGGCGCCAGAGCGATCGTGATCGTGCTCGGTCCGGTCGCCGTGGGAGTCACCCAGCTGGAGGATTCTCCGGCCTCATCGCTCAGCACGGAACAGGAAGAGGCTCCGCTGCACGCCGAAAACTGCAAAGCGTTGGTCGCGGTCACGCTCGTGCTCCATGCAATCGTCGCCCCGCTCACCGGTGTGACTCCATCGGCGGCAACCGCGCGCACGCGGATGGCATTGGCAGCTTGAGAGCCAACTGGAGTTGCCGGCTCCGCGCCTTGCAGAAGAAGCAAGAGATCCGTGGCCGAAGCGCCATAGGTCAGTGCACCAATCATTTGGGAAAAAGCGCCGCTTACCGGGTCCGTAACCTGGATCGTAGCGGTTCCGTCCGGCGTGCCTGAAGGCACAGCTACCTGGATGTGGCTCGCCGACGCGGAAAGCATGCTGCCGTTGTTGCCGGCAACGCTCACCTGCAGTCCCGGATTGAATCCGATGCCATTGAGCGTGGTCACGCCGCCGGCAAGACTGAGGCGCGCCGGGGTAACCGTATCCGAATAAAGGAGGCTGGCCTGGTAGAAGTAGTCCGGACGGCCATCGCCGCGGAAGTCGGTTACCCCCACCCGGTACGTCTCCGACACGCCGAACTGCGCATCGAGCCGGGTCATTGCAAAAGTCAGCGAGTTAAATGCCGAGGCCGTTGAAGCCGGCGCTGGAGCTTCGCTCTGGTCGCTCAACTGCCAAATACCGATTACGGGCAACAGTTTGGTTTCGGTCGGCTGACCCGTTTCGTCGAGGGCGGTCACCGCGACTGAGGCCGTCCGGTTCGCCTGCGCTCGGAACTCGAAAAAATCGGTGCTGCCGTAACCGGAGATCCACGACCCCCACGAACCGCCCTGCGGTAGCGGCGCCGGATTCGCATAGGTCGACCCGCTGCCGGGATGCGCTTGCGCAATTTCATCCTGCAACATCAGGATGTCTGCTCGGCGTTTGACCCGTTGGATACCGTGACCACAACCGGAGCGAACGAACCCGAGGGCGTTACCTGTGTGGGAGCGTACGGTTCGACGCCCGTGGACCAGTTCGGCTCCAGCGCTTCCACGCTTAACTGATACTCGGCGATGGTGTTCCCGTTTGGAATCATCAGTTGACCGAGATCGAAAAAACCTTCGAGCGACGGATCATCGGAGCCCCACCCGTTATAGGGAAGGCCGCTTCCGTCGAGGTATCCATCGATAATGTTGCCGGCGTTGCCGCAAAAGGAAAATCCAGAAACGGACGTCACGACATACTGGCGCGAGGGCTGGCCCAGGATCATCAAGCGGGCGACCACGTTGACGCCCTGCATCGGCTGCACCGCATTTCCCGAAGCGTCGGTGAAGTACACGCTGCCGTAAACTCGGCCCGCCGGTTGCGGGGTACTGGTGGCGGGATAAAGGCGCGCGAGGGCGTCCATGTCGTCCATCGCAGGGACGCCCGGGTCGGGATAGCAGATCGTGATCGGCACGCAGTCAATCGGATCGGAAAAGTGCATTACCGGAAACCCCGCAAAATCGGCGCTGGTTGGAAGCGGGTTGCGCGTCAACACGTTCAGGTTGGCCTGCGACCACCCCAAGCCAAGCGTGCGCCCCAGCACGCGCAGCAAACGGTATTGAACATCCGGCAGCTGCGCACTGGTGGCGGCGCAGACTCCGTTGATCACCACTAGCGCGTGCACGATGTTCCCGCTTACGGAGAAGTTGTCGGGCCCGCCGTAAACGGCGTTGGTAAAGCAATCCTCCAAGTCCCCAGCGCCTTCGCCCAGAATTGCATTTGTAACCGTCCCGTCGTAGTCGTAGACAATTCCGACAGGAGTGCCCGTAGCTGAAGGTGTAATGTCGGCCGGGGCGGTAACAATCCCGTAGCCGTTGGTTTCGATATTGCTGCCGTTCACGTCTTCGGCAAGATGTCCGCCCTGCGATGCGGTGAGGGCAACACCAGGAACGCTGGTCCAGGTGCTAAACGCAGTGGCAACCAAGGCATCGGCCTGTACGCCGGTGAGGATCGGGCTCAAATTTCCCTGGTCGGTGAAGTACTGCACGGATGACATCGAGCCGGTGCCATTCGCCCAGATCAGCGCGTGGCCCTCGACTCCGGCATTGTAGCCGGAGCCCGCTATGAAGGCCGGGCCTCCGGCGCGGCTGGCAATAGCACTCGAAATCAGAAAAACGGCAACCGCCAGAATTCGCGAGCGCATGGCTCACTCCCCTCGTGCGCCGCGGATGGCCCGCTCTAGCTGAACAACGCTGACGCTCTTGGTACCGAGGGGCGCACCGGGCCGCGAAGACGATTCCTTGCGCCGAGCTATGGCCATGGCCACGGCGGGCTTCGGCGCATCCCGGTTCTGCGCAACCCGGTTCTGCGCAACCTTAGACACGTTCTGCCCGCTCGCGTCGAGAGCAATCTGGCCCAGCGATCCGCCCACCGGGCTGGTAAGGCCCAAACGACTCGGCGGATACAATAAAATCAGAAAGTGTTGCCCCTTGCTCATCGGGCGATGCATGGACCATGCGCCCGCCCACTCGTGAATGGTGAGAACTTGTCCGCGCTCGACTCCGGCAATTGCTTCGTCGACGTGAAAACTCAATTGCACTGCCGGAGTCGTGCCCGGATCAATCCGATCGGTCGCCGCAGTCTGGCTATTAACAGTCTGAGCCGCTGCGGAGAGCACTGTGCCAGCGAATATCATCCCGGCCCGGCGCGAAAGTTGTTTCCATTGCGGACCGAGGACGCGCTCGGCGATAACCTCATCCGATTGCTGCGCAGCTACAAAGCCCGACAGAAAGGCGAGAGCAACAACCAACCCGCGTCTTGACACACGCATAGCGATCTCTTTCTGGAGGGAACGGGACCGGAAGCGGTCCTGGGAGTGGAATCAGCGTAGCGCGTTAGGGATCAGGGAGGATGTGCGGGCGGTCACTGTGGATTTGTGATGAATCAGCGGGTCGTAAGCGTGCGGTTGATATTTTGGATGTTGACCATGGTCTCAGACCATAGTACTATCCAAAAAGAGATTCGACATGGAAGAAATTGCCATCTCCAAATTCAAAGCTACTTGCCTGGCCGTGCTCGAGAGAGTCCGCAAAACCGGCAAAACGGTCCTGGTGACGCGCTTCGGCGAGCCAGTGGCTGAGGTCGTCCCTCCTCATGCGTCCAAGAGGTCGAAGCGCTGGTTGGGCTCACGGGCGGGGACCGGCCAAATTATCGGCGACATCGTTTCTCCGGCCAGCGCAGAAGACGATTGGGACGCGCTGCGCGGATGAGACTGCTGCTCGATACTCATATCTGGTTGTGGAGCGCGCTCGATCCAGCGCGCCTTTCCAGCCGTGTGGCCGCCGCACTAGAGAATCCCGTTAACGAGTTGTGGCTTTCTCCGATCTCGTTGTGGGAGGTGCTGACTCTTTGCCAGAAGCGCAAGCTGATTCTAGATCCTAATCCCCAAGCGTGGATCGCAGACACGCTGGACACAACTCCGATGCGGGAGGCTCAAGTCACGTACCAGGTCGCGCAAGAAACCGCCCGCGTGCAACTTCCCCATCGCGACCCCGCCGACCGTTTTCTGGTGGCCACTGCCCGTGTCTTCGATCTGACCCTGGTCACAGCCGATGAGACCCTGCTCAAAGCTCGGCAGGTGCCAGTTCTAGCAAACCGCTGAAATCGCAGGTGCGAAACATCTGCGGTTTTCTGGGGAGCGGGAGGCCGGTGAATCGTCCTAGTCTTCCGAAATTTAGTCTTCCGAAACCGGGGCCAGCATAAACGCGAAAGGCTACTTCTTATGGCGAGTATTCGCCGTCCTCATCTGCTTCCGCTGCTTCTTCCCGGCTTTCTTCATGGCTTTCGCTTGTTTCTTGTTTGCCTTGTTTAACATCTTTTGCTGCTTTTTGATCTCCTTCTTGGATCGGCGCGCATTTTCTTGGGGACTGATGCGTTGCGCTTGAGCCGGTATTGACCACGCAGCACTCAAGGCAACCAACAGCAGCATAAAGGTAACAATTCGTTTCATAACGTCTCCGAACGGAGTTCCTGCAGCGATCTTACACCGAAGCTGCGCTCATCCTGGCACGCCAGGCGTTACTTCCGTAATGTAACTTGCTGGTAGAGAGCCGGACCTCCCGCCCGGCTGGACCCTTCGACTTCCCCCTCGGCATCGCTCGGGGCTTCGGCAAAACAGGGCAGGCTCGCGAGACGCTACCGCATAACTCAGCACGCGGTTACGGTTCTAGTGGATCGTCTTCGTCTTCCGCGACATGTAATCCATCAACAAATACTGCCCGAGCGTATACGGCGTCGTGAAGTAGGCCTTGCCACGGCACATCTGAGTCACTCTCTGGACGAACTGCACCAGCCCATAATCCGACGCCAGCATGAAGGTATTGATCAGCACGCCGGCCCGCTTGCACTTTGAAACTTCTTCGAGCGTCTGGCTGACCACGAGCGGATCGAGCCCAAAGGCGTTCTTGTAAATGCGACCGTCTTCGAGTGTGAGTGCGGAAGGCTTGCCGTCGGTGATCATGACGATCTGCCTCATGTCCTTACGCTGGCGCTGCAGGATGCGCTGCGCCATGCGCAAGCCCTCGCGCGTGTTCGTGTAGTACGGACCAACCTTCACGCGCGCCAGTTGCGAAAGCGGCACTTCCTCCGCCGAATCGTGAAACAGCACCAGCGACAACGAGTCTCCGGGATACTGCGTCCGAATCAGTTGCGACAAGGCCATCGCCACTTTCTTCGCCGGAGTGAAGCGATCCTCGCCATAGAGAATCATCGAATGCGAACAGTCGAGCATCAGCACCGTCGCGCACGACGACTGGTACTCGCACTGATGCACCTGCAAGTCGTTGTATTCGAGGTTCAGAGGAAGCCCGAGCCCTTCGCGCTGAATGGCCGACGAGAGCGTCGCCGTGATGTCGAGATTGAACGTGTCGCCAAACTCATACTGCTTCGATGCGCCGCTGGCCTCGATCCCGGTCGCCATGTCGCGCGTGTCATGACGTCCAAAACTCGACTTGCCCAGCGATCCCAGCAGATCGCGCAGCGCTTTGAATCCCAAAAAGTCGAGGCTCTTGTCCGTAATCTCGAACTTAGCCTGCTGCTGCGCCTCGCCTACCTGCCCACCC
>CAWCRQ010000091.1:0-35547 GCA_963797885.1 uncultured Acidobacteriaceae bacterium
GAGTTCTATAATCTCGCTCATGTCATTTCTCCGGTTCCTCATGCTGTTGTCGCTCGTGGTCTGGCTTGGCGGCCTGATCTTTCTCGCGTTCGTCGAAGCGCCCACCGCTTTTTCACCCGGACTTCTCCCGACCCGCCACATGGCGGGATCGATCGTAGGCCACTCGCTCGATTTACTGCACTACATGGCCATTGTTTCCGGAATTGTTTTTCTGATCGCGTCCATGCTCTACAGCCGGATGGCTATGGGAAATGCGCGACCGCTGGCGGCGCGGCACCTTTTGATCGTGCTGATGCTGCTGCTGACCGTGATCTCGCAATTCGCCATTTCCCCGAAAATGCACGCCCTTCGCGCCGAGGTTGGAGTGATCGATAACGTGCCTCTGGACAATCCGCTGCGCAGGGAATTCGACCGTCTGCATGTGTGGTCGGAGAAGTTCGAGGAGGCGGTGCTTTTGCTCGGGTTGGTTGCGTTGTACACGACCGCGCAAGCGTTCCAGTGAGCGGGTTATTGGAGTGCTTCTCCTTCCTACTGCAACAGCCGCCAGGCGCCGTACGCCCACACCACCGGCACCGCGAACAGCATGGCGTCGATGCGATCGAGCATGCCTCCGTGGCCGGGCAGAATCGTGCCGGAATCTTTCACTCCGGCGCCGCGCTTTATGAGGGACTCGACCAGATCGCCCAGTTGCGCCGCGATGTTGACCACCGCCGACAGTAGAATGATGGGCCAAAGGGGTGGCTGCTCCAGGCCGAACATGCCATCGCGGCGGTCAATCAATCCAACCCGCAGCAGCGCGGAACTGATTCCGGTCGCGTGCTGAATCCACAGCGTGCCGACGATCACGCTGGCCAGGACCGAGGCCACCGCGCCTTCCCAGGTCTTCTTCGGGCTGATCTCGGGCGACATGCGATGCCGCCCCAGCGACCTGCCCACGAAGTAAGCGAAGATGTCTCCCGCCCACACGGCGAGCAGCGTGTAGATCGTCCAGATCGCTCCCGCCGGCTGCTGCCGGAGTCGCGACCAGCAGCGCCATCGGGATGGCGATATACACGAAGGCAAACGTCGAAGCGGCGGCTGCCGGATAGCCGCTGGTCAAGTTGGAGCGCTTCATTCTCATGGCTACGGTCAGAAACACAAAGGGTGCGAGCGACGCCGCCAGCGCCAGCCCGTAGAGAATCGCCGTGGTCTCAACCAGCGGCGTGCGATTGGTGGAAGCGACAATCACAAATACAAAGAAGGCCGCGACGAAGGCATACGTCGCCGGCCCCAGCGGCTGGACTGCATAGTGCGTCACCAGCTTCAGGAACTCGACGATGGCCAGCAGGGCGACCGCTCCGGCCACAATGGCCAGCACATAGAGCGGCGCCTTCAGAACCAGCAGCAGAACCAGGGGAATTAGAACGACGGCGGTCGCGACGCGCTGGATCATGGGATCACGACTACGGATCATGCTGCGCTTGTCGCGAACCCAGAGCTGCTTGTGATCTCCGACCGAAGCCGAGCTTTGCTCGGCTGGACAGCCGAGGGCGGCCGTCCCTACGCAATCCGGACGGGCGAGGGCGCCCGTCCCTACACGAGCAGTGCTCATCAACGCTTCGCCTCAGCGTGGGCCCGGAGCGACGTAGGCCGCGGAGCATGCCCGTCCGGGCCCAGGCCGCCGTAGCGGCGGTCGCGCTTCTGATAATCTTCGATCCCCTCGAGCAGTTGAACGCCGCGGAAATCAGGCCACAACGTCTGCGTCACATAGATCTCCGCATAGGCAAGCTGCCAGAGCAGGAAGTTACTCAGCCGCATCTCGCCGCTGGTGCGAATTACTAAGTCCGGATCCGGCAGACCCCGCGTGTAGAGATGGTCGCTAATCGCCTGCTCATCGACTTCCATGTGATCGAGGCCGCCATTGCGGGCGGCAGCCTCCGCCAGCGAGCGGAAGGCGTCGACGATCTCGCTGCGCGCGCTGTAGTTCAACGCCAGCGTCAGCAGCATCCCGGTATTGTTCGAGGTCGCGCAGCTCGCTTCTTCCATCTCGCGCTGCACCGACTCCGGTAACTCATGCTTCCGTCCGATGTATTGCAACCGGATATTGTTTTCGTTGAGCGTCTTGATTTCCGCTTTGAGGTAGCGGCACAAAAGACGCATCAGGAAATCGACTTCCGTCTTCGGACGCTTTTTCCAGTTTTCCTCGGAGAAGGCGTAGAGCGTCAGCGCCGGAATTCCGATGCGGGCCGCGGTTTCGACCGTCGAACGCACCGCGGCCACACCGGCGCGATGTCCGGCAACGCGCGGCATGTGCCGGTGCCGGGCCCAGCGCCCGTTTCCGTCCATGATGATGGCGATATGCTGGGGAAGACGCGCCGAATCGAGCCGCAGGTAAACGTCGGTTTCCTTGCGGTCCATCCCAGCCGGAACCGTATGTCGCAAAGCAGAACTCTCCGAGTCGAAGCTAACACACGGGAGAAGGGGGAAGCAATTGGGACATGGACATACACTACCCAAGAGCTTTCCTTTGGGGAGGAGAAGAGGCGTCTCCTGCACAGATCGTGAGGAAAGCAAAGTCGAGGCAGATGGAATCATATAAGCAACACATATATGGTGAATGGTTGCCTTGATGTTATACTCTCCTATGGTGATCCCATGCCGAGCGTAGCCGATACCGTCGAACTCATGAAGCAGAGACTGGCGCACGAATGCGCAACCCTGGCGAAAATCCGCAAGGAACTTAAGGAGTTGGCCCCTGCTTACTACCGCGCCCTCGACCTTCGCCAGCAACTGGACGTCACGGGACGTCATATTCGCTACATGGTAAAAGTGCTAGGGTCGGGAGAGATACTAAAGCAGTATGGTGAGGCCGCTATCCTTCAGGACGAAGTCGCGATGACTTCAACTCCCGAGGGAGAAATGAGTGACGATCTGCCTCTTTGGCGGTACGTAAAAGAATATCTCAGGGTTGCGAGGGAAGCTCGCATCGCGGAAATACAGCTTTTCCTGAAGACGGTGTGTCGCCGTAGCGTCTCAAGGCAGGCGATCGAGTCTGCGATTCGTCGGCATCCCGGAACCTTCAGGGTGAAGAAGACAGTATCGGAAAAGTACGTGTCCTTGAAAGGTGCTAGCTAACGGTGCCACGTCGCTGGAAACCGCCGATGAAGGACCGGACGGACGCGGAGGCGGTTCGTCGCGAGAAAGAACTCGCGCAAAAACTGGCTGACATTGTGGAGTTCGGGACAGAAGCAGATTTTGTCGCTGCGGTTAAGGCCTATAGGCCTGAGACTGGAAAAGAGGAACTGCGCGAACTTATTATGCAGTTTCGCGCTGCCGCCCGCGAGCGGCGCGGACTTTGTTGACCACTTCGTCGAACTTCTTTTCGGCTTGCTTAAATTCTTCGTCAGTCATGCGTTCTTTGGCCTCGGACACAACTCGCTTGAAGGAATCCGCCAGTTTGTCCATCGCGGGCGTCGATTTAGCCGACTTCGCCATTACGAGACCAGTATAGTTTACCTTGGCGGCAAAGCCTATTGTTTCGGACGTTCCCAAAGTCACCCCTCGTTAGGTTACGGCGGGACGGGCGAGGGCGCCCGTTGCTCCAGCGTGGTCGTTCAGCGTGCCTCTTCCGGAAATATCGGCAAAATCAGCCTGTCGGTATGTCGAATGACCGTCAGCGAGCACCGCGCACCGACATGGGCATCGGTCAACAAGCGATGCAGGTCATCCACTCCTGCGACTGGTTTGTCATCGAGCGCCACGATCACGTCGCCCTCGCGCAAGCCCGCGGTCCGCGCCGGGCTTCGCTCGCCGTCTTCAATGCCAACCACGACCACGCCGGTTTCTCGCGCTAAACCATAGAAGCGCACCACTCGCCGGTGAATGGGAACCGTTTGCGCCGAGACTCCGATGTAGCTGCGCCGGATCCGCCCATCGCGCAGCAAGCGGCTGGCCACGAATTTTGCGGTATTGATCCCGATCGCGAAACAGATTCCCTGCGCCGGCAGAATCGTCGCCGTGTTGACGCCGATTGCCCGGCCTTGCGAGTGAACGAGCGGGCCGCCGGAATTTCCGGGATTCAAGGCCGCGTCGGTTTGAATCACATCCTCGATCAGGCGCCCCGAGTACGAGCGCAGGGATCGCCCCAGCGCGCTGATCACGCCCACCGTCACGGTCGACTGAAACCCGTACGGATTGCCGATCGCAATCGCCATCTGGCCCGGCCGCAGGCGTTGCGAATCTCCCAGTTGAACAGCCTGCAATCCGGAAACATCAATTCGAATGACGGCGAGATCGGTCGCCGGATCATCGCCGATGGTGTGAGCCGGAGCGCGCCGTCCGTCCGCCAACGTCACTTCGATCCGCGTCGCGTCGTGCACGACGTGGCTATTGGTGAGAATCAATCCATCGGGCGTGAAGACGAAGCCGGAGCCGCCTCCACGGCGCTCGCGCGGCTCGCCCGAACGAGTTCGGCCTGTCGTTTGGAGTACCGTTTGCTGCACTTCAACGTTCACTACCGACGGACTGACTCGCTCAACCGCAGTCGTGACCGCCCGCGAGTAGGAGTCGAGCAGGCCAGCGTCGCCGGATTCGGCAGCAGCGGCGCGCGCCGATTCCTCCGCCACGCTTCCGCCGAGCGGTTGCGGTGAAGAGAGGGGTTCTACGGAAAAACTATCCAGGTTCAGACTATCCACGCTCATGCTGCATAGATGAAGCTGGAGGCAATTTGGATTCCGCCGCTCAGTCGCGGCTCACGCCGTACGCATCCAGCACATCCCGCAGCGTGACCATGCCTTCCAACTTGTGCATATCAGCGCGGTTCACCACCGGCAGGATTTCGATCTGATTGGCGCCCATGCGTTCGAGCGCCAAATCAAGGGTTTGGTCGGGGTGAACGTGCGGAAAAACCAGCGCATCGGTGAGTTCACCGAGCTTTTTATCCGCACCTTCCGCCAGTTCGCGCTCCAGGGTCGCAAGGTTGATAACGCCAATCACACCTCGTCGATCCATCACCAGCCACGTTCGAACTCCGCTCGATCGAACCTGTTCCAGCGCCTCCCGAACCGTGAGCTCGGCAGGCAGCAACTGGCTCGCAGTCTGCATCACTCTAATTACCTGACGCTGACCTTGTCGTTGACGAGTCTTCGCCGTCGGCAGGTGGATGCCATCCTGCACGGCCAGCGCTTCGTAAATGGGCTCGTGCTGCAATCGCGAAGCAATGAAAAGACTCACCAGATTAGCGATCATCAGTGGGACGATCACGGCATAATCCTGCGTCATCTCGAAGATCATCAGCACAGAGGTCATGGGAGCGCGCACGATACCCGCGAAGGCCGCGCCCATCCCGACCAGCGCGTAGGCGCCCGGCGTCGCGGTGTAAGCCGGGAACAAATGATGCGCGACGGTTCCGACCGTTCCTCCCAACATGGCGCCGATGAACAGGGCGGGGCCGAAGATACCGCCTGCGTTGCCCGAAGCATAACTGGTGGTAACGGTAAGAAGTTTCAGAACCACCAGCAGCGCCATTAACTGGAACGTCATCCTGCCGTTCAACGCCTCGCCC
Organism: uncultured Acidobacteriaceae bacterium; assembly: GCA_963797885.1. Lineage (GTDB taxonomy): Bacteria > Acidobacteriota > Terriglobia > Terriglobales > Acidobacteriaceae > Acidiflorens. The sequence continues at coordinate 5,543 of CAWCRQ010000091.1, forward strand.
ACAAACCCATAACCTACGCCCAGAACCTGCGGCACAAACCAACCCGTCAGCCCGACCAGCAGCCCGCCCACCACCGGTTGGAACCAGACCGTCTTCTGTGGAAACCGCAGGAAGCGCGCCCGCATGCCCAGCAACAGCCCCGAGAAGGCCGCCGAGACCACACCGCCAGCCACGCCCAGCACGGCATAGACCGCAAACTCCACCGGATGGACCAGATGATATTGCGGAACCTTGAAGAGGGGATGATCGCCGAGAAGGACGCGCAGAACCATCCAGGAAGTCGCCGAAGCCAGCACCACCGCGCCCATCACTGGTGCGTGGAGATCGCCCACGATCTCCTCGAGCGCGAACAGCACTGCGGCCAGAGGCGTATTGAACGCGGCTGCAATGGCCGCTGCTGCTCCGACCGGGATAAGTCTCTGAACTTGCTCGGTGCGCAGACCGAGGAGGCGTCCGAGCACGGAACCGATGCCAGCACCCACTTGAACCGAAGGCCCTTCGCGCCCCAGCGGAATTCCGCTGGCGAGAGTGGCCGAAGTGCAGAAAAATTTGCCCAGCACGGTGCGCAGCGTGATGCGCCCTTCGCGCGCGTACAAAGCGGCCTTCGTCTGCGGCACGCCGCTGCCGCGCGCATTCGGAAAATAGCGATACAGCAGGTAGCCGATGCCGAGCGAACCCACGACCGGGAACAGCAGACGCCGCCACGGCGCACCGCCCACCGGATACAGCCGCATCCCCATTCGTTCTGTCAGCACGATGAAGGCGACGACCGCCAACCCAGTCAACGCCCCGATCACCAGCGCCAAAACCAGAAAGATCTGCCCCTCACGTTGCCGCAGTTCGGCCACGCGGCCTGACAGCCAGGCTTTCCACCCGCTTGTGCTCGGCGTCTGGACGGTTTCACTCATCAGGGAATTTCTTTCCCAAAGCATATCGCATAGAATTGGCTCTTACCGTTGGCAGAGAAGAACAAAGGTAGAATAGTCTCATGAACTTGACTCTCAGTGCGGTCTACGAAGAAGTCCCAAAGTCCGAAGGTGGCGGTTACGTCGCCTACACGGAGGAGTTGCCGGGCGCGATTTCAGAAGGTGACACGCTGGAAGAGGCACGTGAAAATCTCCGCGATGCCATCGAACTCTTGCTGGCGGCTGATCGTGAGCTAGCAAGCAAGTCTCATCGGGGGAAAAAAGTTGCCCGCGAAAAGATCACGGTTCCTGTGTCGTGATTTGTGAATTAAAACGATCAGATGTTCGCAGATTGGCATAGTGCTCGTGTGGCGCGGGCGCCCTCGCCCGCGAATGCCGCGAGCGCCTCGACATCCTTAGCAGAATAACGAGCAAGAGTCAGTAGAGAAGAATCGCGACCCAATACATTCCAGTCGGATACGCCCCATTGCGCGCATAGCAGGAGCCGACTGCAAACTGGCGAACGCCCGGGTCGCGCAGCAGCCGCCATGCGCCTGGCGGCAGGACTTCCGGACGGCTCTCGGTGTAGGTGATAATTTTCCGATTGTCGTAGGCGGCCGCGAGCAGGTGAGCGTTTGGACGATTCTCTCTCGCCAGCGAGCACGCGGCCTCGTCAAGATTCGGCGGCGTGAGTTGGACGAGCTGCGGCAGTCCTGCCTGTTGACGCATCTCATCGACGGCCTGGCCCACTAATTTTCCACTCTGCTGCGCGGAATACGATGGCACCTCGTGCGCGAAATCCTGGACCACATACAGCCGGCCTTTGCTCCAGATGGCGGCGACGCCCGCGACATTGAATCCGCGATCGAGCAGGTTCTCGCGGTGCGGGGCTGAGCGCATCAGGACATCGTTCGCGCCCGGAGCGCAACTAGCGTCGGCGATGTTCTCACCGGCGCGATCCATTCTTAGCGGGTTGACCTGGGCAATTCGTTCGAGCAGGGAGGGTTCACCGGGCAAACGATGCTCCAGACGCTCGCTCTCCACCATTCGGCGGGCGTGCGCTCGCGCCGCTTCGCGCAAGCTTTCTTCCATGCGCAACGGGGGCACGCCAGCTAGTTCGCGGCTCTTGTTGGCCGCTTCCAACAGTTCGTTCTCGGCGGCGGAGTCCTCACCAGCGGATGATCCGGCCGCCGAGTTCGAGAGGGGGGCGGGTTGCTTGTTGCGAGCTTCGTTGCCTAGGTCGTTGCGAGCGTCGTTGCGAATATCGACTGCTGGCGGGTTGGTTTGTGCGGCGCAGGGTCCCGGATTTACCGCCAACATCGCGAATGAAACCAACAGGGCCCGGAGCATGATTATTGGGGTGGTGTTTCGGCGCGGGGATCGCCGGCAAAGTTCCGCTTTCCATCTCTCACGCTAGCTTCTAGAATTTAGCTCAGCTACTTACTATGGAGACCATACTGCTGGTTACCGTGCTCGCCGGAACCCTTGTCCTGCTTGGGTTCTCGGCTGTTCTGCTGCGGCGCGTTTCGGCCGGCGCGCAAGTGGATGTAAAAGCGGAAGTTGCAGGGCAGCTCGAAAGGTTCAATTCCGCCCTTGGCCAGAAGATCAGTGTCAGCACTGCCGACATGGCCAGTAGGCTGGAGCAGACTAAAGGGGACCTTCGCCAGCAGGTCACAGACCGCATCCAGCAAGGCTTTTCAGAGATTCGAAGCTCGGTCGAGCAGCAGCTTGCTGCGGGAAGGGAAGAGCAAAACCGGAGCTTGAGCGATGGCCGGAGCGAGATGACCAGTTCTCTTCTGCTCACCACGCAGCAACTGAAGAGCGAATTTCAGAGCCTGAATCAGCAGACCGCGCAAAGCCTCGACTCGATCCGCGATCGCGTGGATTCGAAGCTGATGGCGATCACCGAGCAGGTGCAACAGAAACTCGATCAGAACATCAAGGAAGGATTTGCGCAATTCGAAAAAGTTCAGCAGCACTTGAAGGCGGCGGAGGAGCAGCTCCGCGAAGTTGGTGCGCTCGGCCACTCGATCAACGATCTGAATAATCTGCTCAAGTTGCCGCACCTGCGCGGCCAGTTCGGCGAGGCGAGCCTGGAGCGGTTGCTCGCGGACTTTCTGCCCGCGCATATGTTCTCGCTGCAGTCATCGCCGGGCGAGGGCGGGGGACGCGCCGACGCCGTCATCTATTTCCCCGATCGCAAGCTGCCCATCGACGCTAAGTTTCCGCGAGAGCAAGTGATTGCGCTCTTCGAAAGCAACGACAAGGCTGAGATCGAAGCGGCGCGTGTCGCACTCGTGCGCGTGATGAAGGCGGAAGCCAAGCGCATTCAGCAGTACATCCAGCCGGAGAATGGCACGACTGAAATCGCGCTCATGTATCTGCCGAGCGAAACGCTTTACATGGAAGTGATCCGCAACCGCGAACTGGGCGACTGGATGAATGAGCAGCACGTTTTCCCGGTCTCGCCCAACACCTTGCTCATGACGCTGCACACGATTGCGCTGGTACATAAGTGGTACGAAGTCGCCAGCCGCTTCGAGAAGAGCCGAGCCGAACTGGCCAAGGCGCAGAAGTCGTTCGACTTTTTCCAGAACCAGTTTGAAAACGTCGGCAAGAATCTGAATAAAGCGCAGGAAGCATTCGAGACCGCGCAGCGGCATCTGAAGAGTTATCGAGGGAAAGTTTCCGCGCTCAGCGGACAGGAGCAGTTGGAGTTGGAGTCGTCGGCGTCGGGCGACAAGCCGCTGTCATTGATCGACGAAACCAGGATCAACGAAGCCAGGATCGCCGAAGCCGGGATCGACGAAGCCAGGATCGACAAAGCCAGCGCGTAATCTTGTTTGCAAAACGCGTCAAAGTACTTCGTTGGAATGGGCACGGAGCCAGCCACCCGCGCTACGCGATCTTGCGGGCGATATCCGAGTGTTTTCTCTGCGGAGTGGACTGCAGGTGCCCGGCGTCTTTTACTTCCCAGATTCCATCGAACTTCACGAAGTAGGGCTCAACCGAAATGCCGGGGAAGTTTGAGGTGAGAAGTTCTCCGGCGCGGAGGAGTTCGCCGCGATGATGTTCGGCTTCGGCTTGGCGGTCACCCTTGAAATGGTCCAGGCCACCATAAGTCGCACAGTCGGAATGGGTCATGACCATGACGCGTTTGGTCTGGTGCAGGTAGACGGACATGCGGACCTGTTCGAGGATGAAGTCCTGTTCGAAGTCGTTGCGCGGGGAGGCGAGGGTCTTGGCTCCTCCGGCGACGGTGATCATATCGGCGCGCTCAATGCGCTGCTTCTTCAGGAACTTTCGCACGGCCGTGCTGATGCGGTGATCGAAACAGCAGAGGACGGCGGCGTCGGCGACGTACGGGCCGGCGGGCGAGTCGAAATGGAAGACCTTGCGCATGACATCCTCCTTCTGATTCTAACTTGCGCAGTGGGTGCGGCCGCGCTCTGTGGTGGCGACGGGCGAGGATGCCCGTCCCTCCCCCATCGCTATTTGATGAAGTAGCCGGAGACTCTCCACTTCCCATCTTTGTCGAGCATGGGAGTGACCGTCTCCACGGCCGACTGCTTGTGCTCGAAGCTGCTGTCGAACTGAATCACCACATACTCGCCATCCGGCGCGCCCGGCAGCGTTGTCTTGTAAGTGGCGCTCTTGAGCTTGCGCGACAGCATCTTGCCCAAAGGATCGCGGCTTCCCCGCAGCGCGTTTTGCCACTGCTCTTTGGTGACAGCGGCTTTGAAGAACTGCGAGGCCTCCTGCCAACTGTCCGCAAATTTCCCGGAGTTGACCAAGGACAGCCACGCGTCCGAGGACTGCTGCGCAAGTTGCTCGGGCTTCTGCTGGGCTTGGACTGCCGAGCAAATACCCAGCAGCAAGGTGAGTACAAAAAATCCCGAGACGAACTTCGATTCAATTTGTCTGAGTTTGACGATCATTAGAGTTCTCCTTGGGCATTCTAGTTTGTTGCGCCGCCGCGTCACCAGCGGCCTCGCCGGGCTGCACCCGGGTGGACAGCCGAGGGCGGCTGTCCCCACGTGGGCGGTAGCGGTGCGGACGGCTAGGCTCCGCGCTTTGTCTTCAGCTCGGTTAACAACTGCTCGATGCGGTCTTCTTTTTCCAAGGCGGCGAGGCGGTCTTCTACGTCGTCGGCCAGGAGTTGGGCTTTGGCTCCGCCTATGGCCTCTTCGCGGGCTACTTTTCTCTTCATGCGATCGAAGGTGGCGGACTTGGTGTTGGCGCTCATGCCGGACTGCGCGTCGGTGGCTCGGTTAGCGGCGCGAGCGCGTCGGTGCTGCGCGATCAGCAGATCGGCTTTGGCGTTGGCCTCGGCTAACTTCTGATCGAGATTGCGCAGGGCCGATTTCAGATTCTCGACCTGGGCTTTCTGGTCTTCGAGCTGCTGGGCGAAGTTCGAGCTCAGGTCGCGATAACTTTCAACGCGAAGCAGGGCGGCGCGGGCCAGGTCGTCTTGCTTTTTGTTGACGGAGAGCTCGGCCTTGCGCATCCATTCCTGGATTTTGTCGTCGTTTTCGACTTTCTTTTTTTCGAGCAGATGCTGGTCGGCGATGGCGATGGCGACCTGCGTTTTGACCTGCAAGAGCTGGTTGTTCATGTCGAGGATGACCTGCTTGATCATCTTTTCGGGCTCCTCGGCTTTGTCGATCAAGTCGTTGAGGTTCGCCCGGACTAAGGTGGAAACGCGTTCGAGTAATGCCATAAAACACCTCGTGTAAGTCAGTCGTTGGTCGTTCGTCGTTGGTTGTTCGATTTCTTACTCCAGACGCCGCCTGCCAGAGAAATCGCTATGTAGGCTGCGATTCCAACCGCGACCCAAACACCGATGTGGCCGGTGGCGGCGCCGATGGCCGCGCCCATGGCCGCTCCGAGGGCGACGGACAGGCCGAGTGATCTGGCGTGATGAAGTTCTTCTTGCACAGAATACCTCCTAAATTCTGTCGTTCGTCGGTGGAGAGCCGGGCGTCCCCGCCCGGCTGGACGGGCAGACGCCCGTCCCTCCACTTACTACTTTTCCTCCGGTTTCGGTGACTTGTCGCCGATCTGTCGCACTTTGCCTATTAGTTCTCCTAGCGGCATGCCGCTGAGTGTTTCGAACAAGGCTGGCACTTGCGCCGCCATCTTAGTGATGTCGCCGGTAATCTTGTTCAGACCTGCGGCGTCGCCGTTTCCGGTGGAGACGATAGTGATTTTGTCCACATTGGCTAACGGCGCGGCCAGGGCTTTCACTATCTCGGGCAGCCCGGTGATCAGTTTGTCGACGACCGCAGCCTGGTTATATTCCTGATAAGCCGCGGCTTTAACGTTCATGGCTTTCGCTTCGGCTTCGCCTTTCTTGAAGATGATTTCGGCCTCGGCTTCTCCCTGGGCGCGAATCGCCGACGCACGGCCTTCGGCTTCAGCAATCAGGCGTTGCTTCTCGGCGGCGGCCAGCGTTTCGATGCGCTGGCGCTCGATCTCAGCCCCTTTCAGTACGGTCGCGATGAGTTCTTTCTCGCGGCGACTGATTTCGGCGTCCTGCACTTTGACCTGTCCTTCTTTTTCGACCTGCTGTACTCTCACGCTTTCGGTGATGACCTGCTGCTGCATGACGTTGGTTTGAATGTCGTAAGCCTTATCGGCTTGCGCCTGCTGTTTTTTCGTAACTTCGAGGTACTGCGCTTTCTTGACCTCGAGGTCGCGCTGCGATTCGGCTTGTTTGGCTTGGGAGAGCGTTTCCGCGAGCACGCGCTCCTGGTCGGCTTGCGCTCTCGCAATCGCGGCTTCGCGAGTCGCCATGGCGCGCTTGATGGCCGTATCACGCTCGGCTTCGGCGGTGGCCACGTCGGCATCGCGCTTGATGCGGGCGACATCGGGCTTGCCCATGTTGGTGATGTACTCGTTCTTGTCGCGGACCTCTTTGATGGTGAAGGAAATGACTTCGAGGCCCATCTTGTTCATGTCGTCGGCGCAAGTGGCGCGCATACGATCGCCGACCATCTCCGGCTGCTTGACGATTTCTTCGACGGTGAGCTGCCCGATGATGCCGCGCAGATGGCCTTCCATTACCAGGCGGATCAGGCCTTCGCGCTCCTGATCGCTCTTGGTGAGAAACTGCTCGGCCGCGGTGAGGATGGATTCCTTGTCGGACTTCACCTTGATTTGAGCGACTGCCTCGACGGTGACGGCGACGCCCTGCTTGGTGTAGAGATCCTGCTGCGGGGCGACGTCGAACGACATTAGTTCGAGCGAAAGGTCCTTGCAGTTTTCGACCATCGGAAAGATGACCGTGCCGTGACCCTGGACCACGCGGGTTCCGCGAAAGCCGAAAACAATCAGCGCTTCATGTGGTCCCGCTTTGCGGTATAAGCGGGCCAGCATGCTCATCAGGAACAGGATGGCCAGAACCATCAGTCCCGCGATGACCCAGATTTCAATTGCTATGCCGAGATACATATCGCCTCCTGAAAAAAATCGTGCCTAGCTGCTCCAGCCCCTGAACGGGCCTCTAATTTCGAAAACTTACGGCATCGCTAAAGCGATGCCCTGATACGAAACCCTACTTCCCCGCAGCTGGTCTAACCGCGCTATTGGTTCTTAGCCGTTAGCTCCTCGTTGCTCATCTCCTCCCACAGGCGTACATACGCAATGCCTTTGTCATACCGTGTAACTACGATCTCCTCGCCCTTTTCAATCGCGCCACCGTTTTCGCTGCGCGCGCCGCAGGTCCGGCGCGTTCCGGCCTGCGAGTAGATGATTTCACCGGTGCCATTTTCACGGATGGGCATCGAGATCCGTCCCAGCACTCCGACCATCTCGTAGTCGGCTGCGTCCATGTTCTCCTCGTGCGAGATCAGCACGCGCGTGAAGAACAGGAAAACGATGGCGGCGCCGAAGAGTCCGGCTCCCAGGGCGAGCAGCAGTCCGAGCGCGAACCAGATGCTCGAGAAGCGCGTGATCAAGAATCCGGTGCCTCCGAACCACGCCAGAAACGCGGTCAGCGTAATGAAGTTGAAGGGCGAGACCGGCGCCTGGCGACCGGCATGCGCCGCTGTGCCGTTGCCGGCGTTGCCGACATTGCCCTGCGCCACGGGCGCGTGTCCCGCGGCAACATGCCCGCCGCTATGCGGAAAGTGCGGGAGATGCAAATGCCAGCGCAGTCCGCCGGCGATGAACGAAATCGCGCTCAGCAGAAAACCGACGGCGAAACAGATCAGGTAAAAATCAGCCCAGGTGATATTCCAACTCATATTTCCGGTCATAGGTTTCGCCTCCTGGGTGCGCTGCCGGTGGCGCGCGCGAGTTCCGGCCGCAGAGCTTCGAACAAGCGGTCGGCGAGTCCGGGCGTGTTCAGGATTTCGCCGAGCAGCAGCAGGCATCGCCGCGTGTCCTTGTCACGCGCGACCTTGATCAGGACCTCGCTCACCTCGGGGTCGCTGGCGAAACGCTCCGAGCCTTGCAGCAGCCAGACATCGAGTTGACCTTCGGTAGTGCGCAGGTCGGAGACGAGTTCCGTGTGGTAGCCCTCGGGGTCGTCGACCAGAAAGCCCGGGTGCACCTTGAAAAAGCGCGCCAGCAAAGTGCGCGAGGATTGCGTCATATGCGGACGCTTGCCGCGCTCGATCTGCGAGAGATACGACTGGCTGATGGTCTTGCCGGTCTCGGCTTGAATGCCTTTCATCAACTCCTGTTGGGTGAGGGGCCGATTTAAGCCGCGGAGGGAACCTTCGACCTCGCGGAGGTAGCGAATTTTTTCGCCGAGCGTCATATATTCCAAATCGCGATAATAATATCGCAATAAGAAATATTGTCAAGCACTGGATTGGCTTTGTTTGCCGTGGCTTACGCGGCGATCCCGCGGCGCGCCTCTAAAAAATAAGGCCTCCGCCGGCGCGGAGGCTCCAAGCGAGAGGCTTGAGCCAGGGTTTGCCTCGGTTTAGTTCACCGTCAATGACACCGGAAAGGTGTGCACCGCTCCCGTTCCGGCAGAGCCGGTGATGGTGATGGTGTAGGTTCCAGCCAATGTGCCCCCGGCAGTGGCGGGAGTGTTGCTGATGGATGTCCCACAGCCCGGCTGCAGCAGGATTATGCCCGCGATCAGGCCCAGAACCGCTCCGACTAACCAGCGACGACGCTTGCGGCCAACACCGATCCCCAGTCCGACGAGGCTCAGGCCTCCGATGGGGAGCCAGGCGGCGTAGAAAGATCCGCGGCGGAAGAGGCTGCCGATGATCACGGGGCGAGCCACGGTAGCGATTCTCAGGGTCGTAGTTCCCTGACCGGTCCCCGAAAGCGTGACCGTAAGAGGCAAGAAGGTGGGAGTGGTTGCGGTGACCATCGACGGCGACGTGGTTTGGCTGGGGGTGATGACGGCGTTATAGCCATAGCCATTCGGGGGCAGAGGAGTAAAGGTGACCAGGATCGTGGCAATGTCGCCAGCATTAATGGGGGCCGGGGTTGTGGCACTGATCCCGAAGTTGACGACGTTCACGATTGGCTGCAAGGCGGACGCTGCCACTGAACCGCCGTTCGCGCTGACGTTGCCTGAGATACTGATTTCAGAATTGACGACAGGAATGGACGGCGTCACGTTGACTTCGACGGTTGCTTGGGCATTCACAGCCAGGGTCTGAATCGTGCAAGTGATCGTCTGCCCTTGCACCTGGTTGCAGCCTCCCAAACCGCTGTTGACTTGAGCTGTAGGGGGTTGTGTCAGGCCGCTGGTAGGCAATCCTAGCACGGTAAAAACCAACTGGTTTGCCGGGTCGGTTCCGGTGTTGGTGATGTCGAAAGTAAACACCACCTGGTTTCCGGCTGCGACCGCCGGGTAGGGAGACGGACTGGGGGTGGTTATGTTGAGTGTGCTGCTGTTGCCGATCTTGCTCACAAAGGCATTCTGCGTCCCGTGCAACTGGGGCTGGTATGCAGTTGGAGTAGTGGGGAAGTTCCGGGATTGGGTGATGCCGGCCACGTAAGTGTTGCCGTAGACCGGGTCGATGGCGACTCCAGTACCCTGATCCGGTCCGCTGCCACCCAGATAGGATGAGTAATCGCCAATGGGGGTTGTCGTTGTGCCCCCCGAGGTGGTTGAAATCAGCGCGAAGAAGGCGTTCTCGGTCGCACCCGCGCCGAGATTCGGCTGGTAGGTATTGGGGGTGGTGGGGAAGTCCGTGGATGTGGTTGAGCCCACCACGTGGACGGCTTGCACGGTGTCTACCTTAATGTCCTGGCCGATATCGTCGCCAGAGCCGCCCAGGTAGGTGAAGTAGGTCATCGGATACTCCGACCCACTCAGATTGCCGATCTTGACGATGAAGGCGTCCTTACCCCCCGGCACGTGAGCTGACCCGCTAGTTGACTGAAATTCAGCGGTGCTGCAGCTGCCACAAACCCAGTCGTCCGAGTCGGTCCAACCGATGACATAAGCGTTGCCGGAGGTGTCCACGTCGATGGCGTTGCCATAGTCATCACCGCTGGCGCCTATATAGGTGGAGTAGACCGGATTGGAGGCAGCCAGGTTCGGGTTGATCTTGGCAACGAAGGCGTCCGGAGTGGTCGTCGGGGTTTGCGAGGGGCAATTTTTCTGGCCGGATTCGTTGAGGCACAACTGCTGGGCATTGAAGAGCGGAAACGGCGCCACCGACAAACCGGTCGGGAGCGAGTTCAGCATGTTGGTGGTGCCGGTGAAATACATGTTGGGAGAAGTGTTCGGGGCAGGATCCACGGCAATGCCGCCGCCAACCGCTTTTATCGGCACTCCGGTTGCCGCAGACGGATATCCGCCACCGAAGTAAGTGGAGTAGAGCATGCTCTGGTAACCGCTGGCCGTAGTGCTGATCTTGCTGGCGAAGAACTGGAGGTTCCCGGGAGAGTTCGAGACCGTCTGAAAGCCGTTCGGGCTGGCGGGGAACGGGTAGAGCGTTTGAGTGGAGTTGCTGGAAGTGGTGGTGCCAGTGACGTAGGCGTTCTGAACGGCGTCGATGGCCAGTCCGGTGACCGTATCGACTCCATTGCCGGCGAGATAGGTGGAATAGGCGAGACTGTAGATGGAGTTAGGGCCCAAGGTGATCGCACTGACGAATCCGTGGGTCCCGCTAACGAGGCCTGGCTGGGGGAGTGCGTTACTGGTGGTAGGAAAGTCGGTAGAAGTGGTCGTGCCGGCAACGTAGATATTGCGGTTCGTGTTGACCGCGATTCCCGCCAGACTGTCAGTCCCCGATCCGCCCAAGTAGGTGGCAAACAACAGCGTGGGGCTGTTCAATTGCGGCGTCGGATTGATCACGGCAATAAATAGGTTCTGCGCGCCGTTAAGCTTCCCCTGCCCCGGTAGCGGCGGGATGGTCGGTAAGCCGGGAAAGGGGAAGTTCGCTGAGCTGGTTGAGTACGCGAGGTAAATATTGTCGGCAGCATCGATCGCGACTTTCACCGGAGGAACCTCGAGGCCGAGGCCGAGGTAGGTCGAATAGCTGAGCACCGGGTCGATGACGAGTTCGCGGCTGTGGTCGTAGTCTCCGATAGTGAAACCGATTTTGTTGTCGGCGAGCTGGCGGAAACTTCCCGCGATTGTCTTCTGGGCGTTGCCGGACGGATTTCCGGACTCGGGCGTGGCGGGCTGACAGACGTTTGGCGCGTGGAAACGCACGTCGCCTTGGTCTGTCGACAGAATCAAATCGCCGGAATCGCCCGAATCGCCGGAAATCGAAACAATGTGCGCGGAAGCGCCTTCGAAGCTCAGCGTAATCTGGTTCGGGTCAGCGCCGGGCGCGACGCGGAAGTCGTATTCGAGCTGTCCCTGATTGCCGTAGTACACCAGGTCGACGCCCGGATAAACCGCCTGATACTCCACGCGGGCAAACTGCGGAATGTCGTGACGCCACTTGGAAGGATCGTTTCCAATGAAGTAGCTACTCTTGCCGGGGAGCGGCTCGGTGCCGGAAATGTGGGCGGAAGAGTTTGCTCCGTCGAGCTTCATGCGAATCACAGAACTGGCTGCACGCTGAGAGCCGGTTGCTGAATGTTGAGTGCTGACGGCTGAAGTCTGCAGTTCCAGCACCGCTTCGTCGGCGGTTAGAAACAGACCGTAGCCGGCGCCGCGCGCCAGGAACTTGACCGGAGGAGCGGTCTGACCCTGGTTCTGCTCGAAGAACAGCGGTAGCGACAGCGCCGTTGACGCGAGCGCTTTGTGGGCGGCAGATCTTTGCTCGGCAGATCGGGGCCCGGCAGAACTTGGCCCGCCGCTTTTGGCGGCGTGTACAGCGGTTCCAAGATAAAACACGACGCCTGCGCTGGCGAGCACGGCCGCCGCCAGAAACGCAGCCTTCATCCCATCTCCTGTCACCGAACGTCTCACCGAACTTCCTACCGACACAGGATAATTCCGATTCACGAAGCTCCTCCGATTTCCCAATTGCGTGGGGTGAGAACAAGAATGGCACACAAACGCGCCTGCCGCTCGACGCCCTCAGGAGCGGATGCGTACCTGTCACCAGAACTGGGATTAAACCAAACAAATACTTTTACATCCAACAGATACACTGTCAAGCAGGGCAGACACGTTGGGCCGCATAGTGAGAAGCCAAGAGGGGGCCAAATGGTTGCAAAGAAAAAGGCAGGTTCAAGGTCTCAGGTCTCAGGAAAAAAGTCGGCGATAAAAGCACGAGCCTGACACCTAACACCTAAGACCTGACACCTGGTTTTTTCAATTCCTCGATCTCTAACTTCAGGCGCGCGTAGCGGCGGACGATGGTCCACAAATAGGCGATGTGGATGATCCAGGTGACGGAGTAGGCTGCAAAAAGGTATCCGTTTCCGCTCATCGCACACTCCCGCGGGGGGCCAACAGCGATTCCAGGGCATGGGCGTGGTCGACGTCGCGCTGCAGCTTTTCCAGTCGATAGCGCGACCAGCAAACGAGAAATGCGAAGCAGGAAAACGCCAGCCAGTTGATGAGCAGCACGTGCAGCATGCGGGGATCGATCGATCCGCCTCCGCCCATGACCGGCTGCGGGTGCTGGGTGCGGAAGAACCAGATCGAGAAGTAAACGAAGGGCACGCACAGCGCGCCCAGAACCGCGAGGGAAGCCGCCAGTAAGGGCGTCTCTCCGCTGGAAGAGAAGCGGCGCAGAAAAAGATAGCTGACGTAGATGAGCCACAAAACCAGCGTCGAGGTCAGGCGCATGTCCCACGTCCACCAGATGCCCCAGACCGGACGCGCCCAGATCGGGCCCGTGACCAGCACGACGGTGCAGAAAACGACGCCGACTTCGGCACTGACCAGCGCGACGATATCGGCAGCCGGGCGGCGCTTGATGAGATAGAAGACCGAGGCTCCGAAATTGATGAAGAAGAGGATGAACGCCGTCCAGGCCGAAGGTACGTGGTAGTAGAAAATCCGCTGCACGTCGCCCATAGTCCGTTCCGTGGGCGCAACCACCAGCGCCTGGTAAAGCGCGTAGCTCAGCAGAATCGCGGTCAGCACGCCGAGGATGGGGAAGGCGCGTTTCATTGATTTTTCGCCATTAGAGTTAAGGGCCGGGTGATCGGGTCATCTCACCATCGGGTCATCGGGTGATCGAAAGTCAAGAGCCTTTGCTCTTCGATCACCCGATGGCCGGATCACCCGATCACCCGATCCTTGCGTTTCGTCATTCCGCGTTCAAGACGGTTTCAAACAAGAGCAGGCACACCGTAGTAAACACCAGATCGTAGGTCACAAGCAACACGATCCAGAAACGCGCGCCTTCGCCGTTCAGTATAGCGGTGGTGGATTGCACCATGGCGAGGAGGGCCGGGATCGAGATTGGGAACAGTAGCAAAGGCAGCATAATCTCGCGGCTGCGGGTACGCAGGGACATGGCGGCGAAGAAAGTTCCGTTGACGACCAGCGCCCAGGTTCCGAGCACCGCTACCAGCAGCAGTTGCCACGCCGGGCCCAGCGCCCGCAGCCGGTAAAACACGATGAACAGCGGAGTCATGAGCGCTTCCAGCACGGTCACGAAAATAAAGTTGCCCAGTGCTTTTGCCATGAACAGCGAGTCCGCTGGAGCGGGCGATACCCGGTAGGCGTCGAGCACCTGATTGCGAATTTCTCGCGCCCAGGTCTGGTTGAGCGCCACCACTGCCGCGAACAGGAACGCCACCCAGATCAATCCGCCGGCGATCTGGCGCGATTCTTCGGCGCTCGGATCGAACGAAAAACTGAACACGACCACCACCAGCAGAGAAAAGAACAGCATGGAGTTGATGGCGTCCTTCGATCTCCACTCGAGGCGGAGGTCTTTGAGCAGCGTGACGCGGGTTATGCCGGCGGGCGAGGTCATCTTAACTTTTCCCCCGTTAAGTTTCCCCCGATTAACTTTCCCCCCGCTAAGTTCCCCCCCGCGCTCTCCCCATGACTCTCTGGCCGTTTCAGTTCCCGCGTGCGCCCGACAATTTTGCCGGATTCCATCCAGACGAACTCATCGGCCGCGCCCTCGAGCAACGATGCCTGGTGGGTGACGATGAATAGCGTTTTGCCCTGATCGCGGGTACGGGCCAGCAGGTGGACCATTTCCGTTGCGGAATGGGTGTCCACATTCGAGAAGGGCTCGTCGAGCAGAAGGATTTTGGGGTCGTTTAGTAAAGCCCGCGCCAAAGACATCCGTTGCCGCATGCCTTGCGAATACTGGCCGACGGGGCGAACGAGATCGGGATCCAGACCGACCGCGCGAATGACCTCCGCGCACCGCGTGCTGCTGGTGATTCCGTACAGCCGGGCAAAGTAGTCCAGGTTCTCCATCCCGCTCATCTCGTCATAGAGCAGAGAAGGATGCGCCATGTAGCCCACTTGCTGGCAGATGTCATGAAACTTGCTGGAGCCGAGGATTGAGATATGCCCGCTCGACGGCTGGTTGAGTCCCGCCAGGGCGCGCAGCAGTGTAGTTTTGCCGGCGCCGTTATCGCCAAGAATGGCATAGAGTTTGCCGCCGGAAAACTCCGCGGTAACGCCGCGCAGCGCGGCAAAGCGGCCAAACTGCTTGATCAGGTTCGAGACAGTGATGACGCTGACGGGGGCGGGGAGCGGCGTGTTTTCAGTCAAAGGAATAAGGAATGGAGGCTAATTCGCCATCCTGCTCGACCCGGAACTCTGCGCCTGCGACATGCTCTTGCCAGGCTCAGTGGCCGGAGTGGCTCCGGGTTGACCGGGCTGCGGCGCGTACTTCGACGCGCACTTGGCTTGTAACTGTTTGGCGTGGAAGACGCCATCGCGTCCGAAGCTGCCATCGGCCAGAGCTTGCGAGTCGTCTTTAAAAGTGTCGGGAGGAGCTTCGGTCCCGGTATACGAAACGGGCAGCGTCAGGTCGTTTTCCTTCAGCGTGAAATCCACGCGAGTTCCGGAGCGCTTGATCGATCCGGGCACTACGTTTCCAGCCACACGCAGACGCTTGGCGTAAGCCTCTTTTCCCATGCCGTTCAATTCCTTGATCGTGACGTAGTAGCTCTTGCTGTCCTGCACGCCGGTGTAGGCAAGATAGCCGAGCGAGACGAGAATCAGCACGGTGACGGAACCAAATTTCAAATATTTGCTAGCTTCGCTGGACATAGACTCCCCACCCTATGCTTAAGACTGTACGCGCTGCCCCGGTTACGGGTCAAGGAGTGCGGGGCTCAAGAGGAACCGGGATTACTGCGCACCTAGAGAACTGGCAACACTGGAGAACGCGTTGTTAGCGTTACCGCCGATCAGACGCACAGTGCCGATCACCAACACCAGGATGACGGCGAGCATGACGGCATATTCCGCGATATCTTGCCCCTGATCGTCCGTATAGATATTGCGAAGGAACTGCAGCATAGATCCTCCGGGCCGAGGAACAGATTCCCGTGGAAACTTGTGTAACCGCGGAAGCTTGTGTATCTAATAACGCCGACTCGAACGGCGACTTGTCAATCGCGGGTAGTGAGTGCGAACGCGTTAAGAAGCCAGCTCCTGAGTTACTGCCCGCGCAACCGTGACCGGAGAATAGCGCCGGACAGATTCGAACACACAGCCTGTTCTCGATAGGATGCGGGCGACTTGTCGCGGGCGGTTATCTTCGCCGGATAGCTTAGCTTCCTTTTTCGCGCTCGTAAGGCTTTTGCATGTATCGGCGGCATTCCTCGAGCGCGCCCTGGGTATTGTCGTTGGTCTGGATGGCCTGCCGGTATTCATTGACGGCGCGTTCGCGCTGGCCGGTTACGTCGAAAATCTTGCCCAGTTGCAAGTGGCTCCAAACCTCGGTCCAGCGCGGCTCCCCGTCGCCATTCAGCGAGGCGCGGTAGGCGTTCGCCGACGCCTGATAATTCTTCTGCATGTAAAACACCTCCGCGACCCGGTAGTGAGCGAGCGAACTGTTCTTGTTGACTTCGAGCGCCTTGTTGAATTCGCTCAGCGCTCCCGCCAGATCGCCTTGCTGGATCAGGCCCTGTCCACGCACGATGGAGGAGCGCAGCTTGATGTCCCTAGAGTTGGTCAGCACGCGGTTTTCGGGATCGACCGTGATCCGTCGCGGGCGTCCAAAGGTTTCGACCGAAAACGGAGAATCTGTGCCCACCACTTCGATGCGTTTTTCTTCCGTTCTTCCGTCGGTATCGATTCTCAAATTAACCGGCATGCGGAACAGATCTAGATCCTGCGTGATGGCGCCGACAATGCGGAAGCCCTTGTTGTTGCCCAGCCGGTAGCACGTGTACTTCGCCTTGAACTCGGGGGCGCTGGTGGAATCCATCCACTGCGAGTAGAACCAGGTGAGTTTCTCGCCATACACTTTCTCGCTGAGTTCGCGAAAATCATCGGTGGTGGCGGATTTACCCGCATACTTGGCGGCGAAGTCGCGCGTGATCGCCAGATACTTCTTCTCGCCCACAACCCAGCGCAGCATGTGCAGGATCATGGCGCCCTTGTCGGTCACCAGAGACTGAAATTCGGGAGAAAAATAGTCCAGCTTGGCGGCGCTTGAAAGCGGCACGCTGTCATAGGCGAGCGCGCCCACCGACATGTCCTTCACCATTTCACCGAGTCCAGCAGCGCCCGCCGCGCTCTCTACGTAGCGAGCTTCGGAGTAGCGCGCGAAGCCGTCGCTGATCCACCAGTCGTCTTTCGACGCCGGACTCACCGAGACGCCCCACCACTGATGAGCAATCGTATTGGCCAGTAACCGGTAGTTGGTCTTCTCCGTGATCGCGCGGCTCGAAAGCGCTGCGATTTCAGGCGCCCACGCCGAGGGCACCGTGTCATCCGGGATTTCAACGATTTTCAACCGCGTCGAGGGTGCGACTCCGTACTGGGTGACGAAGTACGTGAACTCCTTGATCGCCGTCGATGCGTACTCCGCGCCTAGGTCCTGTTTATTGGGCTTGAAGAACACGTGCAAGTCGATGCCCGCTTCGTCGGTCTTGAATTCCTGGAAGGTGCCCGCAACGATCGTGCCCGGGAAACTCGGCTTGTCCCACGTGAAGGTGAAAGTCTTGGAGTTCGCAATCGCGGTCGCCGGCTTCTTCGAGTTTGCAGTTGCCGCCGCCGCCAATGCTTCCTTCCCGCTCCCGATTACCACCATGTGCGCCGGGACGGTAACGCTGATCGTCGCAGTAAAGCGGTTGACGCCGTAGCCCGCGACCGGGAACCACAGTCCGGAGTAAAGCAGGTAGCTGGTATCAGGGCCGACATAGGCGAGCTTCAATCCCTGAACCGGGCTGTCGTCGGCGCTTTCCAGAGTGCCTTCGTATTCGAAGTGAAATGTGGTGCTCTCATTTTTTGCCAGGCCGTTCGTGAGCGCGAAGCGCACGGTCGAATCCTGCATGTTGCGCTCGGGAGCGAGTGGCTTGTCACTCGCATCGGTGAGCTTCGTAATGCGCAGCGCGTTGTTCAACTGCAACGTGACCACGCTGAGGTCTTCGAGCGCCGTGACCTTTACCGTGGCGCGAGCGGTGAGTTTGTGAGTCTGCGGCAGGAGTTCGACGTCGATCTGGTAGTCGTCCGCGCGCAGACGCGTTTTCTCGGCCGCCAGCGCCGGCCTGCCGGTGCTCAAGGCAAGAAACCAGCCTAGTATAAAGACAACAGATAAAGAGAGCGCCCGGCACGCTGGTCGAGAGTGGCAGAGTTTCAAGTAAAATCTCCTGGCAGGGCTACAGTTTCTATGATGTTAATTTTCCCGCAAAAGATGCTGTGCCGACAAGGGTGAGGGAAATTTGTCTAGGTTGAGCGTGGCGCGGACCCTCCTGTCCGCGGCCTTTGACTTACTGTTGACATTCGGCTGATCTCCTGCAAAATGATCTCCGCCGCCGTTTCTGAAGGGTGTTTGCCGCTGCCGCTCCCGCCCTTCAGTCTGGCCTTCACCGCCGCCAATCGTTCGATCATGCGCGTCCGCGGCTCGCCGTCAGCGATGATCTTGTTCAACTCCGTGACGACATTTTCAGCGGTGAACTTGTGCTGCACCAGTTCGGGGACGACTTCTTCTCCGGCAATCAGGTTGACCATCGCAAAGTAAGGAACTTTCACCCGCGGCTTGCCCAGCGCGTAGGTCAGCCGAGATACGCGGTAAACCATGACAAATGGAGTGCCCATGAGGGCGGCTTCGACCGTAGCCGTGCCACTGGCAACAATCCCCGCCCGCGAGTGAAACAGCGCAGGCAGCGCCTCGGCGACCAAGTGAATATTCCCCCGTAGAGGGGCGGCTTGCCGCGTCTCCGTCAATCCTTTCAGAAACGCCGCGTCGAGCGTGCGCGCCACCGGCAGCAGGAATTCATAGCCACTGCCCACGCGATCTTTTTCCAGGCGATCTTTCTCTAGACGATCCGCCTCCAGCCGATCCGCCGCATCGAGGATCGTCGGCAGGTTCATGCCCACTTCTTTCCGGCGGCTGCCAGGCATCAGCGTGATCCAGGGTTTCGTGGCGTCGATCTGGTTCTCGGCCGCATAAGCTTCGCGAGTAATTTCAGGCGCGGGAAGATCGGCCAGCGGATGGCCGACGAACGTTGCATCCACCCCACGATCGCGGTAGAACTTTTCTTCGAAGGGAAAAATCACCAGCGCCTTATTGACATACCTGCGCAACAACTTCACGCGTCCCTGCCGCCACGCCCAGAACTGCGGGCAGACGTAATAAACTACCGGAATGCCGCGCCGACGCATCTGCCGCGCCACGCGCCAGTTGAAGGCCGGAGCGTCGATGACGACCGCAAGCGCCGGCCGCTTCTCGTCGGCCGAGCGAATCAGTTTCCGATAGAGCCCAAGGATCTTCGGCAGATGGCTAATAACCTCAGTGATGCCGACGACCGCGAGGTCCTTAGCATCGACAACAATTTCGCAACCAGCGGCCCGCATGTGCGCCCCGCCCGCGCCGAAGAATTCAAGCCGCACGGCTTGTGTGGAGGCGGGGCTTTGCCCCGCCTGGACGGGGCGGAGCCCCGTTCCCACATGAGCAGGAATGCCTACACACCGCCGCAGCGCTTCCATCAACTGAGCGCCGTACATTTCGCCCGAGGCTTCGCCGGCCGAGATGAGAATCCGCACGGGGACATTGTAACGGGGCAAAATGAAAGCTGTGTTCAGTCGTCCGCGTTCGCCGTGACCGAGGGAGCGCTCGCCGCCATCTCCTGATCCTTGTACTGCAGCTGATAAAGTTTGTAGTAAATCCCGCGCTGGGCCAGCAATTGCTGGTGCGATCCCATTTCGCGGACCTGGCCTTTGTGCATCACGATGATCTTGTCGGCGCGCTGGATGGTCGAGAGCCGGTGCGCGATGATCAGCGCCGTTCGCCCTTCCACCATGCGGTTGAGCGCGTCGCGTACCCGGAACTCGGTCTCCGTATCGACGCTCGACGTCGCTTCATCGAGAATCAGAATCTTCGGACTATGCGCCAGCGCGCGCGCGAAAGAAATCAACTGTTTCTGTCCGGTCGAGAGCGTCGAGCCGCGTTCCCGCACTTCCTCTTTGAATCCTCCCGGCAAGCTCCGGATGAAGTCGGCGAGGTTGACGTCCTCCGCCGCCTGCTCCACATCTTGGTCTTGAATGCGCGCCGTTCCCAGCCGGATGTTGCCCTCGACCGTGCCGCTGAATAGAAACGGATCCTGCAAGACAACGCCGAAGCGGCTGCGCAGTTCGTCGAGGTTCATCTCTTTGATATCCACTCCGTCGATGCGCACCGCTCCCCGCTTCACGTCGTAGAAGCGCATCAGCAGTGAGATCAGCGTAGTCTTGCCCGCTCCGGTGTGCCCGACGACGGCGATAGTCTTGCCCGGTTCCAGCACAAAGCTAACGTCGCGCAGCACCCAGTCGGGCTCTGATGTTTGTGGAGCGACGGGCGTCCCCGCCCGTCCCGCTGCTCCCTCCGGACGGGCGAGGACGCCCGTCGCTCCACTTGCGTTGTACGCGAACCACACATGATCAAATTCAATGCGCCCCGGCCCCTGCGGACGCTTCGCGATCGCCGGCGAGGTCACTTCAATTTTCGTATCCAGCAGCTTGAACACGCGCTCTCCAGCCGCCATTGCCGACTGCAGGATGTTGTACTTCTCGCTCAGATCCTGAATCGGACGGAAAAACCGCTGCGCGTACTGCATGAACGCGACCAGCACCCCGAGCGTCGCCACGTCCCTGATCACATCATTCCCCCCGAACCAGATAATGCTGGCGATGGCAATCGCCGACAGTATTTCGACCACCGGGTAATAGACCGCGTACGCCATGATGGCGTCTTTAAACGCCTCCATGTGCGAGGCATTGATGTCGGAAAATTTATTGAAGGCGCGCTTCTCGCGATTGAAAAGCTGCAGCACCAGCATCCCCGAGACCGCTTCCTGCAAGTACGCGTTGATGCGGGCGATGGCCGTGCGGATGCGCCGGTAGGAATCGCGTACCTTGTCGCGAAAAATCTTGGTCGCGTACACGATCAGCGGAAGCACGGCGAAGGTGATGAGCGCCAGCTTCCAGTTCATCTTCATCATGATCGCGATAATGCCGGCCAGCACGAAGACATCTTCAAAAATCGAAACCACGCCCGCCGTGAACATTTCATTCAGCGCATCGACGTCGGTGGTCACGCGCGTCACCAGCCGGCCCACCGGATTCTTGTCGAAAAACCCGACGTGCATGTGCTGCAGGTGGCGGAAGATTTGGCTGCGCAGATCGAACATCACTTTCTGACCGGTCCACTGCATCAAGTACGTCTGGATGAACTCAAGCGTGAAAGTGAAGATGAGAATTCCGACGTAAAGCCCGCCGATCTGCGCGATGCCGGTCAGCGGAGCGTCGCTCAGCCGGTCGCCAATCCAGGAATGGGAATAGGAGTGGGAGTTCGGCGACTTCGCCAGGTATTTATCGATGGCAATCTTGGTGAGAAACGGCCCCAGCACGTCCAAGCCCGACTTCAGGATGATGGCCCCGAGCGCCACCACCACGTGCCACTTGTACGGACGCAGATAGGTAAGCAGCCGCCGCATCAGCCGGCCGTCGTACGCTTTCCCTAATACTTCTTCTTCCTGATTGGAGGCCATCGGTGGCGCGAGAGATCGCCGTAACTGAAGATCTCCCGAATAAAGATTACCCCAAGTAGATGGCCAAACCGCCGAGCGGGATGGAAAAGATTCGGCTAGTTGTGGGGACGGCTAGTGTGAGGACGGCTCGTGTGGGGACGGGCGTCTCGCCCGTCCAAGCCGAGCAAAGCTCGGCGTGCCGGGAACCGTCACCGCTACCAACGGCAACGCCGGATCCTTCCAGCTCTCGAACAACGGCTTGGTTGGCTACGCTGCCGGCGGCCCGGTGACCGTTTACACCGGCAACGATACTCTGTTCCTTAATCTGAGCGGCCTGAGCGCGCTGGCCTGGGACACCACAGCGGTGCCGCTGGTCACGCGCGGTCTCTTGCTGCAGGACCCCAACAACAAAGGCAATCTTGCGTTTTTTGCCGGTCTTGTGGCAGAACCGCCGCAGTCGAACTCGAACTAACTCGGCAAGCGAACACTGCGAAGCGGGCGGCCGCGAGGCCGCCCGCTTTTTTCTTTCATTGCAAGCCGTAAAACAAAGAATGAAGAGATAAGAAATGAAGAGATGAGCAAGGAAAGAGAAAAAAGCGCTCTAACAGGCTGCGGAAAAATTCCAATTCGAAACCGGTTTTGGGAAGGGCAGTACTCGTGCCGTAAGTCGTTGCAAATGGTTTGCGCTTCAGCGGCGGAAGCGTGCTTTTTGCGCCCGCGACGATTTTTTCCGCAGCCTGCTAAATCGTCTTGATAGTCTTTTTGATCAGTCGCGCCCTCGCAACCGGCTTGGTACTCCTCGGAGGCTTGACATCATGGACCTTCCCGCAATTCGGGCAGGATGTGACCTTGGCATTGTGATCGGCCATCTCGTGCAGAAAGGCTGAAAACGCCTGGCCGCAGTGATTGCACAAGACATCAATTTTCTCTGTACTCATTTCTATTCTCGTCACAGCGCCACGCTTGATTTGTGTAGCCCTTCGGTACCGGACTCCTGCCGTTCCATTCTAAGCCACGCAAGGCAACACCGCCCGAGGCCCCGTCCCATAGAATAAAGCAAAACATGCCCCTCGGCCTCTACATCTCGATCCCGTTCTGCCGGACCAAATGCACCTACTGTAACTTCGCCTCCGACGTCTTCTCGAAGTCGGCTTACGAAAATTACGTTGCCCGCGTGCTCGAAGATATCGCCAACTCGCGCCAGTTCGCGTCGGAGCTGGGATGTGCGCTCGGAGCCGCGCACGGATGTACGTACGATGAGACGGCCGACTCCATCTATCTCGGCGGAGGAACTCCCTCGATCCTCGAGGTTGCGCAGCTGCGGCGCATCTTTGCCGCCGTGCGCGGTGAATTTGCGGTTACGCCCGATGCCGAAATTACGGTCGAATGCGCTCCGGGCACGCTTACTCTTGCTCTCATCGAAACCTTGTTGCAATGCGGAGTGAACCGGGTGAGCCTGGGCGTGCAGTCGTTTGTCGATCAGGAAGCGCAGTCCGTGGGACGGCTGCACAAACGCTCGACCGTTCTCGAAGAGATTGGTCGCTTGCGCGCGGCCGGCCTCGCCAACATTAACATCGACCTGATTGCCGGGTTGCCGCACCAGACGGCCGAAAGCTGGGCCTTCTCGCTATCGGAGACAATTGCCACGGGCGTTCCGCACGCGAGCGTCTACATGCTCGAAGTAGATGAGGATTCTCGCCTGGGCAGGGAACTGATCGCTGGAGGCGCCCGCTACCACGCGCACTTCGTGCCCGATGACGACGCGACCGCGGATCTCTACCAGCAGGCATGTGAGATGCTAGCCTCCGCCGGCATCGCGCAGTACGAAATTTCCAACTTTGCCCGCACCGCATCGCATTCGAAAAACGGCGAGTCACAAAGTAACGAGTCGCGCCATAACTTGAAATATTGGACGCGCCAGCCCTACCTCGGCTTCGGAGTCAACGCGCACTCGATGCTAGAGCTCGTGTGGGGACGGGCGCCCTCGCCCGTCCAAGCCGAGCGCAGCTCGGTACCTGCCCGCGCCCATGGCAACTCCGGATTCGCGATAGCCGGCATCGAGGGAGACCATCCCCCGGCCGTCCGCTTCGCAACCCCCGACTCGCTCGACGCCTACATGAATCGCGCGCCCCATACGGTGACGCCGGTTTCCGCGCCGGCAGCTATTGAAGAATGCTTCTTTCTCGGTCTGCGCCTCAATCGCGGCGTCGATCTGGAACGCCTTCGCACAGAGAGCAGGTTTTGGGAAGGGCACGACTTTAGTCGTGCCATAAACGCAGCAGGAATGACGGCTTTAGCCGCTGAATCCACTCGCGCCTCGCGACAAGAGTTAACCCCGGCCGCAACTTGGGAATCCGCGATCCAGCAATGCGTGCAAGACGGCCTGCTCGAACAGCAAGGCACAACTCTGCGCCTCACCGCCCGCGGCCGTCTCCTATCCAACGAAGTATTTGCCAGATTTCTTACCGAAGAAAGAAAGTGGGAACCGGCCACGTGAATCCACGTTAGTTGGCCGATCAGTGCCGTTCGGCTTTTGGCCTATCCGGTTCCCACCAGCTCAAGAACTGTGGGCAGGCCGACGCCGAAGCCGATATCGAAGATGGGCTCTTCGAATTCCAGAGCCTCGATGCCGGCGTCTCCCGAAGGACTCATCCACACAATGCGAAATTGCGCCCGAGACGCGCCAAGTTGCACGTCGAGCACTTCACCCGTCTGCACCTTCGAGCGGAAGCCGACCAGAACTGCGCCGTGGTTGCTGAAGTTGCGCACCCGAGCAATCTCCGCGAAAGGCCGCGCCATTTTGTCCATTCCCCAGATGCGTACCTGCAACTCCAGGTTCAGTCTGCGCTCTTTTCGCCGATCCATTCCCGCTCCCAACCCCGCTCCGATGTCAGCTTAACGGTTCAAACGGATCATACCCACGAACGCCGCAAAGCGAAATATCACATCAGTTACACGCGAACGAGTTCCCGAAGTTACGTTGTACCCGGAAGGAATAGTGGAGAGAATAGCTATTGTCTGCCTATAGCTTAGAGATACTACAAAACGCGCTTATGTTCCACGTGGAACACTTTTGAACACAAACAAAGGACTTAGTCGAAGTCTTTCAGCGAGCAGGACCCCGGTCCGCGAGCGTTGCCGCACGACCCGCATGGTCCCGCCGACATCGACGGCTGGCTCGTCGCTCCACTTTTCGCCGACACGGCGAACACGGAGAGTTGCGGCTCCAGTTTCTTGCTCTGGCACTTCGGGCACTCAGCTTTTTGTTTGCCGAAGACCAGAGCCTCGAACTCGTGCTGGCATTCCTTGCAGACGTACTCGAAGATGGGCATGTAAAAACTCCACGAAGAAAATTGCTCTCTCCTATTTAAAATCAAAGCGTGGGTACTTCGCAAACACACGAGGTTACGCGTCCCTTCAAACCGCGCCGCTGGTTGCGCGGCGGGCACGTGCAGACGGTTGCCAGCTTTCTAATCCCGCGACGCTTTCATCTGCCTGCGCCCGAGGAGCGGTTGATCGAAGTGGAGCCCGACGTCCAGGTGCTTTGCCACTGCCACTGGCAAGCGGATCGAGCGCACGCGTTGACCATCGTTATTGTGCACGGGCTCGAAGGGTCGAGCGACTCGCAGTACATGCTCGGCGTCACCGAGAAGGCGCTGGCCGCGGGAATGAATGTGATTCGCTACAACCAGCGCAACTGCGGCGGCACGGACGCGCTCGCTCCCGTGCTGTATCACTCGGGGCTGTCGAATGATGTTGCGGCGGTGGCGCGCGAGGTTATCGCACGCGACGGCGTTTCGCGCTTGGCTCTGGTGGGCTTCTCGATGGGCGGCAACATCGTGCTCAAGCTGGCGGGGGAGTGGGGATCGCAGGCGCCGCCGCAGTTTCGAGCCGTCGCCGCGTGTTGTCCGGCGATCGATCTGGCAACGTCGGCGGATGCGCTGCACGAACCGGCTAACCGGATTTACGAAAAATATTTCTTGTGGGCGCTGCATCGCCGGATGATTCAGAAGGCGCGGCTCTTTCCCGGACAGTTCGACGTGAGCCGCCTGCACGGCATCCGGAGCCTGCGCGAGTTCGATGACAAGGTGACGGCTTACTATTGCGGCTTCACGGGCGTGGACGATTACTACGATCGCGTTTCGGCGGCGCACGTGGTGGAGCGGATCGCGGTGCCGGCGCTGATTTTGTACGCGGCGAACGATCCGTTCATTCGCATCACGGCGGAGACCCGGCGGAAGATTTCGTCGAACAGGAACATCACCTTCGTCGAGACGGGCGATGGCGGACACTGCGCGTTTATTGGAGTGGCTGCCGCGTCCCCCCGCAGATCGCCCGCCGGAGTCGGGAATGCGAGCGATAGTCGTTATGACGACGGTTATTGGGCGGAGCGTGAGATCGTGAACTTCCTGCGCGGATTCTGATGGATGCCGACTTCTCGATCGAGCTGGGGCGGGAAGATCCGGCGCTGGATTTTCCGTGGACCGATCCAGCGGGTAAGCTTGCTTATCTGGACTTGAAGCGGCGTCCGGAGTTGATGGCGAGGATCAAGGAGGCGGAAAAGTTTCCCGAGCTGGGGGAATTTCTTCGGGCGATGAACTCGGCGCGGAGCCTGGTGGAGACGGCGAAGTGCGATGCGTGGGCGACGAGGGAGCTGAGCGCGGAGGAAGAGATTTACGACGCGACGCACAAGTTCGCGAGTTATGTGGACGTGGTGTTTTCTAGGATTGATGTGCGTCTATCTTTGTCGCGCCAATCCTTGTCCGATCACGAACAGTTTGCCAGGAATCTGGTTGAGTTGCTGCGACGGGCACCGCAGGCTGCGTCGTCGGCGGAGGTGTGCGTGCGGCGGTGCTACTTCGGGGATGAAGGTGGCGTCCGTGAAGGATTTTACTGCACCTTGTATGTGAGCGGCTACGGCAACGACGATGCCAGCGCGCGTCAGAATTGGGGAGCGGGGCTGAAGCTGATGGAGAGCGCGATCATGCAGTTGTCGGCGTCCGGGGCGGGGTGCTAGTGTCGTGTCCCGTATTCGCGACATAAGAATGGTCTGTCATCCTGAGCGAAGCGAAAGACCTATGCATTTGCACGGTCAATTACAAGGGTCCTTCCCCTTCGGCTGCGCTCAGGGTCAGGATGACAGGGTGGATTTATGCCACGAACTTGTGGCAGTAAAATCGATGCCGGGAATCAATGCTGCAAAATCAAGACAAAATCAAGGCAGCGAGATCATACAGCCGGAATTTTCAGGCAGCGATAGCCACCGGGGTGGGCAGGGTCGATCGGAATCGGCGCGCCAAACCACCGCTTTCGCGCCGGAATCAGCCATCGAGCGAAGGACTGCCTGCTGCGCGGCCGGTTGCGCCGACCAGAACCGCGCGGAATCAATCGCCCAAACTTCAGCCACCACTGAAACCCTTGCCAAATGCGCCCAATAGGCTTCTTGTCCGTCTCCGATACTGGCGACCGCGTCGCCCGGCGCGATGCCGTGGTGGGAAATGGCCTCGGCAATAACCATGTCGCGCCCGACCGATTCCGTGCGCTGTGAAACGACGTAGTGGAGCAGACCCGGCATCATATAAGCTGCAAAGACAAGGGTCCCAACCAGCATTGCTCGGCGTGCCAGGAGTTGCAGTCCCGGGGGCACAAAAACCGACGCCCAAGCGGCGCCCCAGAGTAGCAGCGAAAAGCCAAGCACGAATCGTTGCACCAAGTGGACGAGCAAATACATCCCAACCACGGCGGCCGCGGGCAGGGTACAAAACCAGGTGGCAGCAAAGTGGCGGAGTGACGCCTTTGGTTCATACCAGACGAGGATCAGCAAAGGCACCAAGAGTGCCGCTCCTGCCCCCAAGATCTGGTCCTTTAGAAACGGAAGATTCACGGCAAGCTGCCGAAGCTGAGCGCGCAAGTCAAAGGCCGGATGGCTGCGCTTGTCAAAGCGTGCCGCATCGTACCAGGGCGCATACGTTACCCCTTCGATCGAGGGCAGACGGAAAACACGTGGTGAATCCAGGGCGATTGAACCGGGATAAAACGGAAGTGGTGCACAGCCAAACGAAACCTTCATCCATGTTTTCGTTTCCGGTCCATTCACGAACCAGGCATAGTTCAATCTGCCGGCGTCTCCCGCAGTGGAGTGGGCGACCGTCCGTGACAGGATGGCTACGAAGGGTGACACCAATACCACAAAAACTATAATCGCAGTAATCGGGCCTCGAAGAATCCTAAAGCGAAAACCCTGAACCAACATCGCTCCCAGGACAAAGACTGCAAAATACAACAGAATGGCCTTGGCATAGTAACCGATGGCCAGTAACAGGCCCAGCCATACATATGCGGCGATGCTGTGTTGCCGGTTGTCGTTGAGTTTGAAGTTGAGCTTGAACAGGACAGCGGCAATGGCGAAGACAATCGTGGCTACCAGGATGTCGGGGGTTATTTCATCCACATGCCAGATAAAGTTCACAACGAACAACAAATACCCGAGCCCAATCCACACCGAGGGACTGGCATAAGGAATTGAACTCTCGTCGCCGCCGATCCGCTTACTCCAGTCCGCAAGGGCACGCCAGAACCTGCTGAACGTGAAGACGGCAGCAGTAAAGAGTGCAAAATTAAGCATCCTGGCCATGGCAAATTCGGTACGGATCCCGGGGTGAAAAAACCACATCCCGATGGCCAGAAGCCATGAGTACAACGGCCCCCAATATCCATTTATTGCCGTGTGCCAGTCGTGGCGAAGGTAGGAGCGGGCAACGTCCAGGTAAGCAACGCCGTCAGCTCCAACCGGCAAATTACGGCCAGCGAAGGCACAGCGCGCTCCCATCAGCAGCACAATAACCTGACATATTCTTTCAAAACCCAGCACGTTGGGTGCAAATCGAGACGAGGTTTTTTCTGACAATGTGGGATGAGCGGCCATCGTTGCTTCGCTTACGCAGCCGCGTCAAGCGTGGAGTTGGCGCAGGCTCCGCAGGTTTGATTTTACCCTGAGACCTACCCGAGTATTGAGTCGCGGTGAATTAGAGTCCCCACACTGACAACAGTACGCAAAGGGTTCCCGTTGCTTATGCCTACGCCTACACGGGCTGGACTCGCCGGCTAATCTTTTTCCAGTTGATCTTCCTCCAGTCGACTCTTTTCCAGTCGATTCTGGTGCGGAGGAGCGAGAGGAGCAGCATGAATAGAAAAATTTCCAGCAATCCTCGCGAGGCGGTGAAGATGGATTCGGCTCGTTTGGGAAGCAGGGCGAAGCGTCCGTAGACGAATTCTATGTGGACCCAGTAGACGAGGAGGGACGTCTGGCCTAGTTGAATTAGCGGGCTGAAGCCGCGGGTTCCGAGCCCCCAACGACACCAGGCATAACTCAGGAAGCAGATTACTAACAACATGCCTATGCGCATCATTAGAAAGTTCGGGCTGGTATGCCAGTAATCGTAAGTGGAGTAGAGATAGAAGGAGGAGTGATCGAATTGGCGAGCTGCTAGGATGGCTACGGCACCTACACCTGCAAACACAGCTAGAGGTTTGACGGTGTGGTCGCGGGCTTGGTCGCTGAAGAGGATAAAACCGGCGGCTAGGCCGGCGAAGGCGAAGGCGGCCCAGGGGAAGAGGGGGAAGAGCCAGGGCTGGGGGGCGCCCAGGTTGTGACATCCGTTGATGTAGGACTCGAGCGGCCAGGGCAGCCAGGCTGGTCGCCAGGTGGTGTAGAGGGGCGGAGTTAGCAGGGCGATTAGAGCCGCGGCGGCGATGGCGGCGGCTATCATCGCGAATCCGAGGTGGCCGTGGTCACAGGCGGACTGCCGAGCTACTCCACCCCGTCAAGCCAACACCGGGCTTGACGGGGGCCCCGGTACGCTCGGCTTGGACGGGCGAGGGCGCCCGTCCCCACACGTGCAGCACCATGCCGCAGGTTAGCGCCATCAGCATCATGGATAGGCCGATGATGTTCAGTACGTCCACGCGGAGTAAGTCGGACCATGGTGCCCATCCCCAGGCTATTAGAAATTCCTGCAGGCGGAAGAGGAGTCCGAAGGCGAAGATTTCGGCGCCGCGGCGGAGCATGGCGCGGGTTATTTCGGCGGGGGTCAGCCGTTTGCGAATGAGTTTGTCGGTGACCAGGGCGAAGGAAACTCCGGCAAGAAAAAGAAAGAGGGGCGCGGGCAGAGTGCCGAGGAGTTGCGATCCTTTGAGGAAGCTGGTTTTGCGGGCGTTGCCGCCTAGCCATGCGTCGTAACAGTGTGTCTGGAACATCAGGACGCAGGCCAGGCCGCGCATCCAGTCGATCCAGGCGAGACGGGAAGAAGGGGCCGAGGTCACGGACGAGAGTGTAACGTGCGAGCGGGGGTGGGGCCAAGGTGAAAGGCGGACGGGCGAGGGCGCCCGTCTCTCCATCGGCTTATTCGTATTGCGCTTCTTTTTGCGCTGCTCTGCGGCGATGTTGCTGCCTGGCATGCTAGCATTTTTGGGGAAGGATTCTACCGTGAAGCGCAGGTTTGGTATCGGCCCAGTGATTTTCGGTCTGCTGATCGCGGGTTGTTTCTCGCCTCTGGCAATCGCTAAGGATGAGCCTAAGTGGATCGAAGTGCATTCCGCGCATTTTTCCGTGCT
>CAWCRQ010000092.1:0-11860 GCA_963797885.1 uncultured Acidobacteriaceae bacterium
GCTGTGAAGGATGGGAGTCGATCCGTGAAGATTCTGGTTTGCTTGAAGCAGGTGCCGCAGAAAGACGCTCCGCTGAAGCTGAATGATGCGGGGACGTGGATCCGCGAAGATGTTTCCTACGAAGTGAATGAGCCGGACGCATTCGCGCTCGAAGAGGCGTTGCGCCAGAAGGAAAAGCACAGCGGCGAGGTGGTGGTCGTGACGGCGGGCCCGGCGCGGGCGATGCAGGTGTTGCGCGAGGCGCTGGCGAAAGGCGCGGACCGGGCGATCCATCTTGAAGACGCTGCCTTTGTCGGGCTCGATGCCTACAACACGGCGCGAGTGATCGCGGCGGCCATCAAGGATGAGAAATTTGACCTGATCTTTACCGGTCTGCAATCGGATGATTGCGGATATGCGCAGACGGGCGTGATCCTGGCGCAGATTCTGGGATTGCCGCACGCGACCATCATCATGCACATTGAAAAAAATGACGGCGGCATCCGCGTCAAGCGGGAATTGGAAGCAGGATTCTTTCAGTTTGTCGATATGCCTTTGCCGGCGGTGCTGACCATCCAGTCGGGAATTAACAAGCTGCGCTATGCGACGCTGATCGGGATCAAGCAGGCCAAGGCGAAGCCGATGCGCAAGGTAACGCTCGGAGAAGTGCAGTCGGCAATGGGCGCAAATTTGCAGAAGATCGAGAAGCTGTACGCACCACAAAAGTCGAAGAATACAGAGTTTCTGGAAGGGCCGCCGGCGGAAGTGGCGAAGAAGCTGGTGGAAAAGCTGAAGAATGAACTGCGAGTAATTTGAAGACCCCAGTTGTCAGTTCTCAGGTCTCAGTTAAAGACCTTGGGCCGTTACTAGAACTGACAACTTACAACTGACTTTAGAACTGAGAACTGACTTTATGGACACTATTCTTGTAGTCGTTGAACAGCGCGAAGGAAAGCTGAACCGCGTCTCATGGGAGACGATTGCGGCTGGGCAGGCGATTGCCGCCCAGACTGGATGGACGCTGGAGGCCGCGGTGGTGGGCTCGGGCGTAGCTGCGATCGCGGGCGAGGTAGCGGAGAAGAAGGTCGGCAAAGTGTATGACGTCGAGTCGGCCAGACTCGAGCCTTACACCCCAGACGCGTTTGCGTATGCTTTGCAGGTTTTTTTGGAGAAACATCCGGCGAAGCTGGTGTTGATGCCGCATACCTACCAGGTGCGGGATTTTGTGCCGAAGCTGGCGACGGCCTTGCAAACCACGGCCATCAGCGACGCGATCGGGGCCCGGTATGAGGGCGGAAAACTGCTGTTCACGCGGCAAATGTTTCAGGGAAAGTTTGTGGCCGACGTGAGTTTTGCGGGCTCGGGGCTCTGCTTCGCGACCTTTCAGAATGGCTCGTTCCGCGCCGATAAAGTCGAAGCGGGCGCAGCGCCGGCGCCGGTTGAGACGGTAAATGTCGAGGTTCCGGATGGCATCGTGCGCAACCAGCCGCGGGAAGTTTTCCGGGAAGCCAAGCAGGCCGTCGATTTGACGCAGGCTGAGATTATTGTGTCGGTGGGCCGGGGGATCAAGGAGCAGAAAAACATCGACCTGGCGAAACAATTGGCGGATGCACTCGGCGGTGAGCTGGCGGCGTCGCGTCCCATCTGCGACAACGGATGGTTGCCCATGGATCGGCAGGTGGGATCGTCGGGACAGACGGTCGCTCCGAAGCTGTATCTGGCGCTGGGAATTTCGGGGGCGATTCAGCATATTGTCGGCATGAAGGGCTCCCGGAGCATCGTGGCCATCAACAAAGATTCCGAGGCGCCGATTTTTGAGATTGCGGATGTTGCCATCGTCGGAAACTTGTTCGACATCGTGCCCGCGCTGATCGAGGAAGTGAAGAAGGCGAAGGGGTAGATCGAGGTTAGAGGTCAGAAGTCAGAGGTTAAAGGTCAGATTGCTGAGGTGAACTTCTGCAATCTGACCTCTAACCTCTGACCTTCGCCGAAGCGAGACAGCCCAGCCGAACGAAAGGCACCAACCGCCTGCTCGAATTCGCTCGGGCTAATGCAGCGGTTGATCTCGGGATATTGCTTTTCGGTGACGCGGCAGGCGGGCTGGTATTGCGCCATCAGATTGACGTAGGTTGCGGGACCAAGTTCGCGGCTGATCCAGTTCATGATTTCCGGCGTTCCGGCCACACTGCCGGGCATTATAAGATGGCGGAGCAGAACGCCGCGCAACGCCACGCCTTGCTCATCGGTGACGAGCAGACCGACCTGCCTGTGCATCTCCTTGATGGCGCGACGTGCCGCTTCGGGGTAATCCGGAGCTTTCATATAGCGGCGGGCACTCTCGGGATCCCAGAACTTGAAATCAGGCATGTAGATGTCCACTATGCCGTCCATGAGAGCAAGGGAATCCAGCGAGTCGTAGGCGCTGGTGTTGTAGACCAGCGGCAAACGCAGGCCGTGCTCCACTGCCAGCAGGAGCGCTTCCAGAATCTGCGGTACCACATGTTCTGGAGTCACCAGGTTGATGTTGTGGCAGGCCTTTTCCTGCAAGCGCAACATCATCCCAGCCAATTCTTCCGGTTCGACGAGACGGCCGTCTCCCAGCCAGCTGATTTCGTAGTTCTGACAGAAAACGCAGCGCAGGTTGCACCAGCTGAAGAAGATGGTTCCAGAACCACGGCTGCCGCGCAGGCAGCGTTCTTCGCCGAAGTGAGCAAAATGGCTGCTGACCATCGCGTAACGCCCGGTGTCGCAGACCTGAGTCCAGTTCTCTATGCGGTTTACATGGCAGTTGCGTGGGCAGAGGACGCAGTCGGCGAGCTTCTCCAAGCCAAGTTTGACGCGACGCGACAATTCCCCGGATTGCCACAGCTCTAGATATGCGGGCTGGAAGTTCGTTCGGTTGACGGTAGTGGGACGCTCCGGCATTTGTCTTCTCGTGGCGCTGGTAGGCTGCTACGCAGTTCGTTTGCGTTCGCCCCGAGCGCGCTCTACGTAGCGACCGTCCCTCACGTCCACTCGCACGATTTCCCCAGGAGCGATGAACAAAGGCACCCGAATGCGAAGGCCATTATCAAGGGTTGCGTCTTTCCAGGCACTATCCTGTTGTGAGTGCGACGGTGGCGCGGTGTTGGCCACGGCGGCGTCGACTATGTCCGGAAAAACGACACTGAGGGCCCGGCCTTCAAAAAACTCCACCGGCAGTTCCATTCCAGACTGGAGGAATGCATAGGCCGGTCCCAGGATTGCGCGTGGGACTGCAATCTGCTCAAACGTATTGGGATCCATGAAAGTACAGGTTTCCGAGTCGTCAAACAGAAACTCCATCATTCGCCGCTCAACTTCCAAGTCTTCGAGCCGCTCCTGGAGCCGAAAGTGCGGTTCCCACATCCGGCGACTTGTCACATTGCACAATTTCGTCTTTACAACTCCGCCCAACTTGGCAGACCCAGCTTTGGATTCCGCCTCGAGAACTTTGTAGATTTCCCCTTCGATGCGAAGGAACATTCCCGGTTGCAATTCGGATGCAATCACCATGGAGCACCCCCGGTGTAGCCATCGTCCATCTATATTGATAGACCATAGCACCTTACCTCCGCAGTGACGGATGTCACGACGACCGCCCAAGCGGTGGTTGGCCGGCCTTGCGCTATTGGGGTGAGAGAGCGCGCGCGAGTTCCTGCACATCGAAAATCGGCGGCTGGCATGCGAACCCAGAACACAGCACCGCGAACGATCCCCCGTCAAACGCCCGTCCCCCGCCCAGCTGGGGAAGATTCGGGATCGTCTCCGCCAAGGCCGGTGGCAGGTTCTGCGCGACAACCTTGTCCGCGTCCAAACGCAGCACCGCCGTGCTCAAGCTAAGGGGCCGCACCGCAGCCCTATACAGCTCCATGGCCGCTGCATCCTTCCCGACAACTACCACTTGCGTGTGCGGCTGGATGAAGCGGACCACCGCCATCCCGTAAGTCGCCGCAAAAATGCCGTGCTGCCCCGCGACCCCGGCATAGACCTCCAGCGTCTGCCCGGCCTTGTCGCGATAAGACAAATCGTTGGCGTAACCATGCAGGCGCAGCAGCGCGATCGCCGCCGCCGAATTTCCCGCCGGAGTCGGCGAATCCTGAAACGGTTTCCGCCGTGTCCCCAGAATTCCGAGCGCGGTTTGCTCGTCCGCCTTCCCGCGCGTATCGGAGAATCCGCCCGCCACCGTATCGAAGAACGCCGCCACCATCCCATCCGCAATCGACCGCGCGAAGCGGAAATAGCTCAGGTCCGCCGTCGCCTCGTAAGCGTCGAGACACGCAATCACCGCGAAAGCATAGTCATCCAGCACGCCGGGTACAGGAACAGGAACAGGAACAGCGACAGCGACGGCGCGCGGCTCCGCCCGAGCATCCGAGAAAGCCTCCGAGTACGCAATCACACGCTTCATCCCGCGCTCCGCATTCCATCCCCCGGAAAGCAGACGATCCAGCGAGCGCAAAGCGAAGTGGCGCACCTCCGCCAGATCCAGTACCTTGGCCGCTTCCAGATAAGCCGAGACGCACATCGCGTTCCAGCCCGCGTAAATCGTCTTGTCTACATACGGTGTTGGACGCAGCCGTCGCGCCGCATACATCTTCTTCTGCGCCGCCGCCAGCAACGTGCGCGCTCGCTCTTCCTCAAGGTTCAGCCGCCGCGCGATCTCCTCTAGCAAGGTTCGAGCTGAAGAGGAAACATGCAGCACATTCTTCGCCCGATTGTGATGCATGTCCCCGACTTCCTGGATGTCGTAGTAAAGCGCCGCCACCGCAGCCTCATCCGCGGTGAGCGCCGCTTTCGTTTCCGCCAAAGTCCAGGTGAAATAATCGCCGTCATCGTCCATCGAGTAATCGGCGTCCTGCGAAGCGTAAAAGCCGCCGTGCGCGCGGTCGCTGAGCCATTCATCCATCCAGCGAATGATGTCGCGCGCCACCCCCGCGAAGAACTCATCCCCTGTCGCCTGGTAAGCGTGCACATAGTTTTTCAGCAACTCCGAGTTGTCGTAGCACATCTTCTCGAAGTGCGGCACGATCCAGCGCTCGTCCACCGAGTAGCGATGGAAGCCGCCCGCCAACTGGTCATAGACGCCGCCGCGCGCCATTTTCTCCAGCGTGGTGACGAAAATCGTGCGCAATTCTTCATTGCCTGTTCCGCGGTTTGTGTGGGGACGTGGCTCGGCCCCGTCCAAGCGGGGCAGAGCCCCGCTTCCACACTCGTTCGTGCGAACATATTGATCCATCACCAGATCGAGCGCCGCCGGATGCGGAAACTTGGGCGCGCTTCCAAATCCGCCGTTAACCTCGTCAAACATCTTCCGCGCCGATTCCAAAATCGCGTCAACCACGGTTGCAGATACTTTCCCGCCGTCCGCCGAAAGAGACTCCGCCTGCGAGATCGCGCTCTCGACCATCTGCGCCTGTTCGAGCACCTCGCCGTGCTTCTCGCGATAAGCCTGAGCAATCGAAAGCAGCACACGCTTAAGACTGGGCCGTCCGTACTGGTCGGCCGGAGGGAAGTACGTCCCACCATAAAAAGGTTTGCCGTCGGGAGTAAGAAACGCCGTAAGCGGCCACCCGCCCTGTCCTGTAAGCGCGCCCACCGCCGCCTGGTACCGGCTGTCAATATCCGGACGCTCGTCCCGATCCACCTTCACCGCAATGTAATGCTCGTTAACGATCGCCGCCACCTCGGCGTCGTCATAAGACTCGCGATCCATCACATGACACCAGTGGCACCACACCGCCCCAATATCCAAAAGCACGGGCTTGTTGGCCGCGCGAGCCGCCGCAAAAGCCTCCTCCCCAAACTCATGCCACTGAATAGGCTGATGCATAGCCGAACGAAGATAGGAAGAAGAAGCGCGTGCGAGGGCATTGTGGGAGCCGGTGGTCATCAGGAGAGTTTATCGCGAGAATGGTCGAAAATGGGATGAACTGCTGATGCACTAGCAAGGCTTACCGGAAGACACATTGGTCCGGCACCGGAGGCAGTCGCGGTGGTACGTCACTTACACCCGTGTCAAACCTCACTGACAAGGCCGCCGCCGTTCTCCTAGAATTTGCCTGTCACCGGCGAACAAGTCCACAGCTTCCCCCGTTTAGCGGAAAAAAGGAGGCACTCCTGCCATGTATTCCTCATCTTCTTCTTCCAGCAAACTCAAACTCTCCTTCGACGCCGTCTTCTATTACGTCACCGACTTGGATGTATCCATAGCCTTCTATCGCGAAATTCTCGGACTCCCGCTGGTTTCGCGGGACTACGTCGCGCGCTTCGATCTCGATGGCGTGCTCATCGAACTCGTGCCCCTTCCACCCGGATCGGTTGTCCCCGGCAGTGGCAATGCCCGCCTCTGCTTTTCCGTCGCGAATTTGCAGGAGACGCTGGAGCAAATACGCGCCCGCGGGATACCAACCAGCAAAATCAAAGAGCACAAGGACGGCAAACTGGCCTTTTTCCGAGACCCCGACGGTAACGAACTCTGCCTCTGGGAATACGCTAAAGTCGAAGATCCAAGGGAAATTGTGGAGTCGGCCATGATGCACGGCTAGCGCCGGGATGATCCGGAGGGCGAGCGCGCCGGTCCTCGGCAAACGCAAAACTCTCCCTAGGGCGGTGCTAGACTGCCCCTATGCCTACCCTATACGTGGAAAATGTGCCCAAGGACCTCTACGAAGCCCTGCGCGCCCGCGCCCGCAAGCGCCGCACCTCCATCGCCGCCGAGGTCATCGCGCTGCTGAAAGACACCGTGCCCACCGCAGCCGAACTGAAACGACGCCGTCAATTCTATGATGAATTGATGGAAATTCAAGCGCACAAGCCCCCCGGCAAAGGGCCGTTCCCTTCGACAGAAGACATGATCCGCGAGGACCGTGAGCGGTGAAGACGTTCGTGATGGACGCGAGCGTCGGCGCGAAGTGGGCAACGCCCCAGATCATTCAGCCTCTTGCCACTCAAGCCCATCGCTTTCTTCGCGCCTACCTGGAGGGAACGATTCAGGTGGTTGTCCCGGATTTATTCTGGCTCGAGATCGGCAGCTTTCTCTGGAAGGCCGCCAAACGCGGCGCCATCACAAAGTTGTTGGCGCAACGCGCTCTCGAAGCGATGCTCAACCGCGACTTTCCCACTGTGCCGAGCCGAGCGTTTCTGCCGGAAGCGTTCAAGATCGCCTGCGATTTCGACCGAACCATTTACGACAGCACCTACGTTGCAATGGCCGCTGCCACGGGTAGATATCTCATCACCGCCGACGAGCGCCTGGTGAACGCTCTCGGAAGTCGCTTCCCTATCCGCTGGCTGGGAGTTCTCTAACCAGATCCTCGCGTCCATCTTCGCATCGCAGTCATCCCGCAGCCTGTACCGATTGCTGCGTTCTTGGTAAAATCGACTAGTTGGTTCACCCCCGTCCGCCCGAGGAGCATGAGATTTTATGGCCTACGTAATTGCCGAGCCCTGCATCGGAACCAAAGACACCGCCTGTGTTGATTCCTGTCCGGTGGATTGCATTCATCCCAAGAAGGACTCCGACAAGTTCGCGACGGAAGAGATGCTGTATATCGATCCCGTGGAATGCATCGATTGCGGCGCCTGCGTGCCGGTGTGCCCGGTCTCGGCCATCTTCGCGCTCGACGACCTGCCGGAAAAGTGGAAAGAGTACACCGAGCGGAATGCGAAGTACTTCGGGCGGTAGAGCTGGCTGTCAGCTCTCAGCTGTTAGTAAAACCGGCTTAACGCTGGGCATTTCAATCTTGAGGCGCTTGCCGCACGATGGCTATCGCCTATTCCTTTTAGCCTTGCTTGCGGATTCCGTAGGTTGTTGTTTTTTGCTGATAGCTGAAAGCTGACGGCTGACTGCTCCTTCCGTTACAATCATTAATTGACCTGTTGACCTTCCATGGCGCTGAAGGAGTCGGAAGCGATCGTTCTGCGCACCTATCCGCTGCGCGAGTCCGACCTGCTGGTTACGCTCTTTACTCGCATGGAAGGCAAGGTGAAAGGGGTGGCGCGCGCGGCCATGAAGTCGAGACGCCGCTTTGGAGGCGCGCTTGAGCCGCTCACCTATGTGCGGGCCTTTTACGACGACCGCGAAGGGCAGGAACTGGCGCGGCTCGACTCCTGTGAAGTGATCGAATCGCCGCTGGCCGGCGAAGTCAGTTATTCGCGGGCGGTGGCGTTGGGACATGTCGCTGAGTTGCTCGACGAGTTGATGCCCGACCGCGAGGCGAGCGACGCGGTTTTTCGGTTGAGCCTGGCGGTTCTGCAGGAACTGCGCGGCCCGGCGTTGTGGATGCCGCTTACCTACTTCGAGCTGTGGATGACGCGGCTCATGGGATTTCTGCCGGAGTTTTCGGAGTGCGTGGTCTGCGGACGGTCATTCGCTCACAGTGGCGATGACAGGCTCGACGGCAGCCGGGCGTTCTATTACGCGCTCGCCGACGGTTTGATGTGTCTGAACGACAAGCGCGTGGCGTCGTCGGAACTGTCGCCGGAATCGAGAAAGATTGCGGCCCAGATGCTGCGGTCGCGTGTTTCGGAGTTTGCCGAAATTGACTGGCCGAAAGCGGTGTGTGCGGACCTGCGCAAGTTTCTTCTCCAGATTCTGGAGCGGCACATCGAGAAGAAGCTGGTGACGGCGGGGATGCTGGAAAAGATCGGCGGTTAAGAAACAGCACTTAGCGAGATGAGACTCATGGTGAGTCCGTGTTGAATCTGTGGAGAGATGAGGAACTTAGTGAAGAGACTTAGACGAAACCGACTAATCGTTGCCCTTTTCACAACGTTTCTTGTCGCGGTGCCTGTCACCTTTGCCGCGCCCAGTACTATCGATACTCGTGAGCAGTTAAATGAGTGGATGATGCACTACTACCAACATCCGCAGCCGGACGTTACGGTTTCAGCTGTTGAGTTTATGTCGAAAGAAGGTACGCTCTCGAAAGAAGCGGCACAACCACCCATCGCAGCATTTCTTGCTCAGGTATTTGCCCAAAATCCTGAGAAGGTTCGGGGGTGGCAGACTCGGCTGAGCGCAGGAGGAGAGGACCAATCGAGGATGATGGCGCTTGCGTTCTGGATATCCGGCAATGAGCCTCTATTGAAAGCGATGGCAGGCGGACCATCTGCTTCGGTTGCTGGGTACGCAAAAAAGCTTCTTTCGGACCGCGCACCTGACCTTCTTAAAGATGAAATTACCAATGCTGGATTTCTAGACATGCTTTGGGGCAGCTTCTTTGCGACAGGGGACGAACAATATGTACTGAGAATTATTAGTGCGGTCCCCCTTGCGAAAACTGAAGGCGATGTGACGAAGATGCTGATTGGCGGAGCAGCACGGTGGTCGTTGACAAGCAATGCAATTCAACACCCTAAAGTGATGGAGATCTGTGAGGCGGAGCTTAAGAGACTGCCCGACGACCAAAAGCCCGCCCTTCAAGAAGTGATCAAGACCGCACGAGAGAAGAAGCCTTGAAGCAGACAAACCCAAACTCGCCGACCTTCCAGGAACTCATCCTCAAGCTCCAGGCTTTTTTTGCCGAGCGCGGAGCGGTCATCCAGCAACCCTACGACGTCGAAGTCGGCGCCGGGACCATGGCGCCGGAAACCTTCCTGCGCGTGTTGGGGCCGAATCCATATAAGGTTGCTTACGTGCAGCCTTCGCGGCGTCCGGCGGATGGGCGTTATGGCGAGAACCCCAACCGGTTGTTCAAGCACTTGCAGTTGCAGGTGATCCTGAAGCCGCCGCCGGAGAACGTACAGGATCTCTATCTCGAATCGCTCGGCGCGATCGGCATCGATCTGCGCCAGCACGACATCAAGTTCGAAGAGGATAACTGGGAGTCGCCGACGCTCGGCGCGTGGGGCATCGGTTGGCAGGTCATGCTCGACGGCCTCGAGGTCACACAGTTCACCTACTTCCAGCAGTGCGGCGGCGTGGACCTCGACCCCATCTCCGCCGAACTCACCTACGGACTGGAGCGGCTGTGCGCTTTCCTGCAAGACGTGGATTCGATTTACGACATCGTGTGGGCGCGCGATCCCGATACAGGTAAGGAAGTGAAATATGGACAAGTGCGCCTGGCCGACGAGCAGCAGTTCTCGGTCTACAACTTCGAAGCGGCCCTCGTGCCAAACCTGTGGGATCACTTCAGGCTTTACGAGCAGGAATGCTCAATGCTCTTGGATCAATATGAGGGTTTCAAGAAAAGGCGCGAGGCAATGGAACATGCGTCGGATCGGGATCAGCGGGCTTATAACGAACTGACGAGAGAATCTCGGCGGTTCCCTTTGCTAGGCGCTTACGACCTCTGTTTGAAGTGTTCTCATCTGTTCAACCTTCTCGATGCCCGGGGCGCGATTTCGGTGACCGAGCGCGTCGGCGTGATTGCGCGGGTGCGGGTGTTAGCCGTGGGGATCGCGAAAGCCTGGATGGATCAGCAGTACTCGACGGAAAAAAAAGGTGAGCAGAGTGGCGAGGCTGCAAGAACAGCGGTTAAGAAAAAGAAAGGCAAGCTGGCTCCGGTGGGATGAGAATCCCCCCGTGGGCCTCTGTGCCCCTGTGGTAAGAGTTCTTTGCTTGCCGATCGACACACTCCGATTGTGACGGGACTCACATTCACGTTTTAGTAATTCTGAGAGCATGAACGGATTGCCCGATGCCCGACTTTCTACTCGAAATCGGATGCGAAGAGATTCCGGCGAGGATGATTGACGCCGCTTCCCTGGAGCTGCGACAACGCATGAGCGCGCTCTTGCAGCGTGAGCGCCTCGAACCCGCCGGCAAGATTTCTCATCTCGACACGCCGCGCCGTCTGGCCGTTCTGGCTTCCGGAATTCCCGCCTCGCAGCCGGACATTACCGAGCAGGTGAACGGACCGTCCGCGCAGGTCGCATATAAAGATGGGAAGCCGACACCGGCGGCGCACGCATTTGCCAAGAAGGTCGGCGTGGATGTCGGCAAGCTGGAAAAAATCAGCACTCCCAAGGGCGAATATTTGACGGCCACGGTCACGCGAAAAGGCCGAGCCGCCGCCGAGATTCTCGCCGAGACGCTTCCCAAGGAAATCTCCACTATCTACTGGCCCAAGGCCATGTACTGGCGCAAGCGCGGGGAAGTGTTCGTTCGCCCGGTGCGCTGGTTGGTGGCGATGCTCGATGAGCAGGTCGTCCCGGTGGAATTGTTCGGCATCGCAGCCGGCAAGACTTCCCGCGGACGCCGCATCTTTGGTAGCGAAACGGGCAGCGAAGCCGTCGCCGTCGCCAAGGCCAGCGCCTATGTTGACGCGCTGCGCGGCGCAGAGGTTCTGGGCGCCGCCGAGCGTGAGCAGGTGATTCGCAAAGCGCTCGACGCGGCCACGCGCACCATCCCCGGCGCGCGCGGGCGCGAAGACAAGCCGCTCGTCGCGTCCGTCGTCAATCTGACGGAATTTCCCTCCGTCATCCTCGGCAGCTTCGATCCCGAGTTTCTCGACCTGCCTGAAGAGGTGCTGGTCACGGTGATGCGCGATCACCAGAAGTATTTCGCCATCGAAGATGCAAATGGGAAACTGCTGCCGCACTTCCTGGCGGTGCTCAACACGGCAGGCGACTCCGATGGATTGGGCTTAATCCGGCACGGCAACGAACGGGTTTTGCGCGCCCGCTTCAACGATTCCCGTTTTTTCTGGCAGACGGACCAGAAACAGACCCTCCGCCAGCGCGTCGAGTTGCTGCGCAATGTCACCTTCCAGAAGGATCTCGGCAGCTACTACGACAAGATGCTGCGCGTGCAACACATGGCCAGCTGGCTTTCCGAGACGGTGAAGCAAAGCGGCATGGTCGTTCGGCCCGGCGTAGTCCACAAAGCCGCATTGCTGGCCAAAACCGATCTGAC
>CAWCRQ010000093.1:0-46705 GCA_963797885.1 uncultured Acidobacteriaceae bacterium
GAGGGCGATTCGAGTGGTTGCTGCCCGGCTGGAGGCGAACCAGTTGCCCAGCTTGTCCGCTGCGCCAACATCAACAGAAGTACGAGCACATAAAGAGCGGCGCCGCTTTTAGCGAATTCAGAGTTGCGGCGACGACGGGCAGCTGCCGAGCTGTTCCACCCCGTCAAGCCAAAACCGGGCTTGACGGGGGCCCCGGTGCGCTCGGCTTGGACGGGCGAGGGCGCCCGTGCCCACACGAGCACGCCCTCCCGCAATTCAGGCTGGTCACCCATGAACATGAAACCCTTCGGGTTCGATGAATCGCGAAACCGCACACGTTGCTCGCACGAACAAAGTTTGACGACCGGCACCTATAATACTGGTTGGAAAGCTCCGGGAAGGTAATCGCTGAGGATATTGCTTTGGAAATGGGCGCTTTGGAGACCGACGAGCGATACTCGCGGCAGGTGTTGTTTAAGGAGATCGGAGCGGAGGGGCAGAAAAAGCTGGCGCAGTCCAGCGTGGTCATCGTGGGATGCGGCGCCACCGGTTCTGCTCTGGCCTCGTTGCTGGCGCGTTCGGGCATCGGGACGCTGCGGATTCTCGACCGCGACTATGTCGAGGCCAGCAATCTGCAGCGGCAGGCTTTGTTTGATGAGGAAGACGCTCGCGAATCTGTGCCTAAGGCGATCGCGGCGGCGCGGCAAATTGCGCGCTTCAACTCGCAGATTGTCGTCGAGCCCAAGGTTGCCGACCTGATTCCGGCGAATGTCGATTCCCTGCTTGGCGGCTCGGACCTGATTTTGGATGGTACCGACAATTTCGAAACTCGATATTTGATCAACGACTATGCGGTGAAAAACTCCGTGGCTTGGATTTACTCGGCAGCGGTCGGGAGTTACGCCGTGACCATGAACATCCTGCCCGGCGAAACGGCTTGCCTGGCCTGCATCTTTCCAGAATCTCCCCGTGGGACGGTGGAAACTTGTGAGACGGCTGGCATTTTGAATTCTGCCGTGAACCTGGTGTCGTCGATTGCGGCTACTGAGGTGTTGAAGTTTCTGGTGGGCGCGCGTTTGAAAATGCGGCGGACACTGCTTTCCTGGGATGTGTGGACGAACGAACGGGTGGAATTGGCGGCGATTCATCCGCGGGCGGGATGCCGCACCTGTTTGCGAGACTTTGTTCATCTGGCGGGTGTAGGGCGACCTCACATCACTTTGTGCGGCAGGAATTCTGTGCAGATCCATGAACGGCAGCGACCGGTGGACTTTGTGGAACTGAGCACTCGCCTTCAACCTCACGGCAATGTCCGCCACAATGAGTTTGTGCTGAAGTTCTGGCGCGAGCCT
Organism: uncultured Acidobacteriaceae bacterium; assembly: GCA_963797885.1. Taxonomy (GTDB): domain Bacteria; phylum Acidobacteriota; class Terriglobia; order Terriglobales; family Acidobacteriaceae; genus Acidiflorens. The sequence goes on from CAWCRQ010000093.1 coordinate 1,332, forward strand.
TACGAAATGACGCTGTTTCCGGATGGACGGGCGATCATCAAGGGAACGACGGACACGGCTGTTGCGCGCAGTCTGTATGCGCGATTCGTTGGTAGTTAACAAACTGATGGAGTGACGGGCGTCGCTTCGGCAGGCTCAGGGCAGGCTCTCGCCCGTCTTCCGGATGACCCAGCCGGGCGGGGATGCCCGGCGCTCCATTGAAGGCTGCGCTAATCGATTGCAGGTTGTGCGCACCTGTTTTCACCAGCGCTCGGAACCGACACTGCATGAAGTTGCAGTTGTTTGGCCGAGAGCGCCGCGAATCTCCGAATATCCTGCCCGTTTTCGTCGCAGCGGGGACTGGCCAGAAAACTGCACTCAAACCTTGGATGTGTTAGTACTCTGTGGAGGCAGTATGCGACCCTATTTGATTCTGATGGCGGCGGTTTTGATGGTAGTAGCGGCTTTTGGGCAGCAGCCCTTTCACCCCGGTTACGGCCCATGCGTTTATGGATGCGGGCCGTTTATCCCGCTTCTGACTACACCCGAGATTTCCCTGCAGCAGTTTTCGCCGAATCCGGTGGGAGCGAGCAACGCCACCACGGGATTGATCGCCGGCGCGACTAACTCAACGCTTTCGCAGGTTGAGGGAGAGACCAGCTCGGTTTATACCGTGGCCGTGTGGTACCAGGGTGGCGCTCCTCTGATAACACCGGAGGTCCATCTGTGGCCGGAGACGATTGGACGCGAAGGTCGCCCTATGCACGAGGCGATGCGCGAAGAACGTGGGTTTGAAGGACATCCACGGGAGGAGCGTCCTCGGGAAGCCCGTTCGCGTGAACGTGAAGAGCACGGCGCACGAGCAGAAGCGCGCGGCGACTGGACTTTCTTCACCGGACGGGAGCGCACCACGGATTCGACGAGTGTCGTGAAGGGCTTCAAGAAAGCTGCTCGCGTCTATAACAACGGGGACGTCACGCGCCAGAACGACAAAAACGGCACGGTGAAATACGACGATAAGAGGGAGAAGATGTAGGGGCAGATCTCAGCTGTCAGCTCTCAGCTGTCAGTTCTCGGCTCTTGGCCGCCACGTTTTTCTGGAGGCCGAGGGCCTTTTATTTGTTAGCGGATTTTCATCCCAGTTGGCTGTGGTGAACTCCAGCGTCCAAAACCAGCGCCTAAAGGCCGATTCATAACACGGCACTGACGGTATGCCTAAAGGGCATACGCTGACGCAAATCGCACTTGCACCAAACTCTGTTACGCAATCCTGTAACGTTGGCGAGCCATTCGTTCCCCAATCTGCTATCTTCTTGCGGTTGCTCTTCTTCACAAATGAAGGGCAGGCGGCGCTGCGCGCCGGGGGTGATTGTCTTCATGCCTGAGATTGCACGTATTGAACCGTCCCGCCTCTACCGCTGGATGGTACTGATCGTTATCAGTCTCGCGATGTTTGGGAACTACTACGTCTATGACTGCATTGCGCCCATCGCCGACTTGCTCTCGAAGCAGCTTGGGTTTTCCGATTCGAACATCGGCCTGCTGCAAGCGATTTACAGTATCCCGAACGTCTTCATGGTGTTGATCGGCGGTTACATCGTGGACCGCATCGGGGCGCGTAAGGCCATTTTCATTTTCGGAACAATCTGCCTGATCGGGGCGGTGGTGACCGCGCTCTCCGGCATGTTGGCGGTGATGGCGACCGGACGGCTGATCTTCGGCTTGGGGGCCGAGTCGCTGATCGTAGCGGTGACCACGGCGGTGGCGAAATGGTTTCGCGGCAAGGAATTGAGTTTCGCTTTCGGCATCAACCTTATGATTGCTCGGTTCGGTTCGTGGTTGGCACAGAACTCCCCGACCTGGGCCAAGTCCGCCTACGGCAGTTGGCGCTCGCCGCTGCTGATTTCGGTGGTTTTTGCAACCTTCTGCGTGACCGGCGCGATCGCCTACTGGGTAATGGAAGCACATGCGGAGAGGCGGTATGAACTCAGCCACGCGGGATCTACCGACAAGGTTGTCTTCAGCGATGTCTACAAGTTTGGCGTGTCGTACTGGTACATTGTCGCGCTTTGTATCGTGTTTTATTCGGCGATCTTTCCGTTCGAGACTTTTGCCATCAAGTTCTTCATCGAGGCTCACGGGACGAGCCGTGAGCTCGGAGGGTTCCTGGTCAGCATTCTGACTGCCTTCACCATGTTCGGGACGCCGGCCTTCGGGCTGTTCGCGGACAAGATCGGCAAACGGGCTCTACTGATGATGCTGGGATCGCTGCTGCTCATCCCGGTCTATCTCATGATGGGCTACACGCATGTCAGCCTTTATGTGCCGATGGCGATGATGGGCGTCGCCTTTTCTTTGATCCCGGCGGTGATGTGGCCTTCCGTCGCCTATATCGTTGACCAGTCCAAGCTGGGCACAGCTTATGGGCTGATGACGATGATCCAGAACATCGGGCTGGCAGGGTTTAACTTGTTGATAGGGTGGGCAAACGACCACGGCCAGGCCAGCGCGGAAAATCCAGCGGGATACCGGATGGGGATGTGGATCTTTTCGATTCTGGGATTCTTGGGAGTGTTGTTTGCCTTCCTGCTGCGGCAGCGGGAGCTTGGTCCCCGTGGTCATGGGCTGGAGACGATCACGGCTAAGGGATAAGGACATCTGATTTCCGGCAGAGACGCGGCTAGAGCGGTTTCACCCAGTTTAGCCGGAGCGGGTTGCGGTAACTGAGAAGGGGCAGAACCACAGGGGGCACAGAGGAACACAGGGGAAAGAACACAGGGAAACCCCTAGATCCGAAGATCTGGGCCTGAATCGCCGGACCACTTCGAGACACTTGAGCGTTACGAGAGTGATCTATGGGCCATCTTGGCCGATCACTTTGGTCGGATAGAACATTCCGCAGGCTACGGTTTTTGGTATTCTGACTACCAAGAACGGTCGAAGAGCGCTTCCGCGACTGCCTCGGCAAATTCGTACAACGAAAAGAGTTTGAAGCCGCATCAGAGCCAGTAGCGGCCGGGAAAAGGCGACTTGACCGACCCGAAGCAAAGCATCATCGAAGCAGAAGCTATTGAGCAGGCGAAACAGGGCCACGAAGCTGCGTTCGAAGTCTTGTATCACCTGCACAAACGCCGCGTGTACTCGCTATGTTTGCGAATGGTCTCCAATCCCGCGCAGGCCGAGGATCTGGCCCAGGAAGCGTTTCTTCAGCTCTTTCGCAAGATCGGAACCTTTCGCGGGGAATCTGCGTTCTCCACTTGGCTGCACCGGATGACGGTCAACGTTGTGCTGATGCAATTGCGCAAGAAGGGTCTTCCTGTGGTGTCGCTGGAAGAAACGCTGGAAGCGGAAGACGAAGCTCCCAGGAAGGAATTCGGTACCAAGGATGTGAAGCTGACGGGCGCCGTCGATCGCCTGCAATTGCAGCGGGCCATTGACCGGCTGCCGCCGGGTTATAGAACGGTTTTTGTGTTGCACGACGTGGAAGGGTTCGAGCATAACGAAATTGCCCAAATCGTGGGATGCTCGATCGGCAACAGCAAATCGCAGCTCCATAAAGCGCGATTGAAGTTGCGGGAGTATCTGAAGTTCATGAGAGCCGAAAAGGCCAAGACTGGGTAAAGGGTAGTTGCGGTATTGGGGAGAGGTTGGCTATGACGTGTGCAGATGTACGGCGAGTTCTGCCGGAATTCCTCGACGGCGGCCCGGAGGGTGTGTTTCCGGCTGACTTTGAAGCTCATGTCAAGTCCTGTCCAGCTTGCTCGGATCTGATTTCGGACTTGAAGTTGATCTCGAGCGAAGCCCGGCAACTGGCAGCAAGCGAAGAACCTGCGCCGCGGGTGTGGGTGCGAATTGCGGCGGAATTACAGGCCGAAGGGCTGATCCGCGATCCGGCGGTCTTTGATCCGGCGATCTTTGATCCGGCGCGTGAGCCCGAGTTGAACACCCAACCGGCCCATACTTTTTCCAACTTCTCGACAACGGCGCTGGAGCGCGTGGTGGCTGGCGCCAGTCGCGGTTGCGCTGCTGGCGGCGGGCTCTTACGTGGTAAGCCATAAGCGTGCCCCGCAAGTGGCGAAGCAGCAAGCTCCGGCAACTCCATTGACAGCCCCGGTGACGACCCCGGCTCCAGTGCCTCCTGCGGCTACCTCGGCTTCGGTGTCTGCTTCGGCCGCTACTTCGGCTCTTTCTTCGGTCCCCACTTCGGCACCCACTTCGGCTACCCAGCAACTGGCGCGGAAGTCCGCTAAGCGAACCGACGTGGTGGCATCGGCTGCAAAACCCGCTGTCGAACCCGAGCCTAGCGCGGAAGATCAACAGTTTCTGAGTGTAGTTTCCACGCGTGCTCCTTCGATGCGGGCGACGTATGAAAGTCAACTGAGATCGGTGAATGCCCACATACGGGAAGTGGAGGCCTACCTGGATCGGAATCCGGGGGACGCAGAGGCCCGGCAGCACCTGATGGACGCTTATCAACAAAAAGCACTTCTTTACCAGATCGCGTTGGATCGCATTCAATAACGGAAGGGCGGGCCGGCGTTCCCGGGACCGCAGGGGCGACGTTTTTTATGGCGAGGCTTCAGAAGGCGAATCTTCAACAAACGAGTGTTCACCGGGCGAGCATCCACCAGGCGAGTATTCAAGTGGTGAGCATTCAATACACTGCGGTCGTAACCCTGGTTCTGGCAACCTATCTGTCGGCGGCGGCCTATGCCGAGACCAACAAGGAATACCGTTACGCGGTCGGCCCCAACGCCAACATTTCCGTGGATACGCAGTACGGAGCGATTTCGGTAAAGCCTGGGAGCAGCGATGAGGTGCTGGTGACGGCCACGCTCAAATCGGACACCGTGGAAGTCGACGAGCAGCAAAATGGCAACCGGATTGAAATCGCGTCGCACCTGCTGCGGGGCCTGGACCAGCCAGCGGGCCAAGTCGACTACGAACTGCTGATTCCGCCCGACGCTACTCTCACACTCCGCTCTTCGACCGGTCCGCTGTCGGTGGAGCGCTTGCAGGGCGATCTAACCCTGGAAGGCACGGATGCGGTGGTGAATGTGCGCAACGTCGGAAACGGTCATGTCCACGTGCGGACGATGCGCGGACCCATCACGCTGACCGATGTTCGCAACGGCCACGTGGAGATCGCTTCCATCAGCGGCGACGTCCATTTGAAGTCGGTCGATGGGCCGCTGGTGCAGGTGAATTCCGGGCAGCGGAAAGATTTTCTACGATGGTGATTTCGGCTCCGGCGGCAACTATCGGTTCACCACCCACACCGGTGATATCGAGGCCCTGGCGCCGGCGGATGTCTCGGCCGATTTCAGAGCGCACTCGGTGCTGGGCCGGGTGCAACACGATTTTCCTCTCCAACCCAGGCACTCCCGGTTTACCGTGGAAGCGGGTCGTTCCTTCGTAGGTACTGCCGGCCAGGCAGCATCGGTAGTCGTGCTGCGCTCTTTCAGTGGTAAAATCCGCCTCAAGCAACGCTGAACCCAAGCTACGCTGAACCGAAGAAAATCAATGGGCGCAGATGGGCACGGAAGTTGGGCTGACAACATCGCCTGACCACATCGCCCTTTACGTGCCCGGGAGTGCCATGGGAGTGCGCGCGGTGTTTCTTGTGGGATTCATGGCTTCCGGCAAGAGCCGCGTGGGGCAGGAACTTGCCCGGCGGCTGGAGTGGGATTTTGTGGATCTGGATGCCCGCATCGAGTCTCGTGAGCAGCAAACCGTTCCCGAGATTTTTCGGGAGAGAGGGGAGGCCGGGTTTCGGCTCGCCGAAACCAGCGCGCTTCGCGATCTGCTGACCGCGTCGCTCGAACGCAACAGCGTGGTCGCGCTCGGCGGCGGGGCTTTCGCACAGGAAAGGAACCGGGAATTGCTGCGGCAGTGGCCATCGGTTTTCTTGGAAGCGCCCGCATCCGAACTTTGGCAACGGAGCCTGACGGATGGCGTCGAAGCGGCCGCTGCGAGGCGATCCGGAACAGTTCGCCCGCCTGTACGCGGAACGCCTTCCCTTGTATCGCCAGGCGAGCGTGGTGGTGGAGACGACGGGCAAGCAGTTGGCTTCGATTTGCGTCGAGATCGAAGGTGCATTGCAACTTAGAGGAACTCCGGAAGACGCGGGGCCGGGCTTGACCCGGATTGATCGCACAAGTTTCGGAAGAGGAGAATCCCGGTGAAGTTGTCTTATCGGCTATTGGCTTTCATGATGGCACTGGTTTGGTGCCTGGCGGCGCCGGGCGCCTGGGCAAGCGCCACTCCCCTGCCAAAGGAGAAGGAGAAGGAGAAGGAGAAGGAGAAGGAGAAGGAACACGAGGGGAAGAACATCGACTCCGGGTCCTTCGGCGTGTTCCAGAACGGCCATCGTGTAGGAACCGAGACGTTCTCGATCTATCAGACCAGCAACGGCAGCGTTATCCACTCCGAGTTCAAGACGGAGAATGCTCCCACCGCGGCCGTGCAAACTTCGGTTATGCAGCTTACCGCGAGCGGGGATATCCGGCGTTACGAGTGGAAGGAGTTGAGCCCGGAACAAGCGGAATCGGTGGTGCTTCCGAGTGACGATTTTCTGACGCAGAAGTGGCGCACTGGACCGCAGGACAAAGAGCATGAACAGCCCTACCTGCTGCCCCTATCGACCAGCATCCTGGACGACTATTTTTTCATCCACCGCGAAGTGTTGGCCTGGAGATATCTAGGCGCCGCCTGCAAGCAGGAAAAAGGGCAACTGCAGTGCCCGGTGAAGCAGCGCGCCCAGTTCGGAACCATGAACCCGCACGAACATTCTTCGTCGGCGCTGAGCGCGGAGTTCCTGGGCCGGGAAAAGGTGACTCTGAAGAGCGGGCAGCAGCAGGAGCTGCTCAAAATGGAAATAAAGAGCGACGTGGGAACGTGGCAACTCTGGCTCGACGATCAATTCAAGGTGATGAAGATATCCGTTGTAGGAGAGAACACCGAAGTCGAGCGCGATTAGCCGGGATGAACGAAACCCTGGCGTGCTTGAAGGTCAGCCCCTTTCGGAATTGGATTGCTGTCCATCTCAGGCGATAGGATAGGGGTGGGCGCTGGAGCAGAAGTCGTTCGCATGCGGGACCGGACCGATTGGGATAACTCTTGACGATTCTTGATTCACGCACGTCGCGCGTGCTGTTCACGGGTTTGCTGTTCGCCGTGGGGCTGGGCTTCCTCTATGCGGCGCGGCGAACGCTAATTCTCTTCCTTTTTGCCATTTTTTTTGCCTACCTCATTAATCCCGCAGTGGCGCGACTGGAGAAACTGGTCCGTAGCCGCGTCTGGGGGATCGCGATCATTTACCTTCTGCTTCTGGTTGGTCTGGGGGTGTGCGGCTTTCTTGTCGGCCCGAGGATTGCCCGGCAAAGTACGCGCCTGGGATCGTCGCTACCTGGACTGATGGATCAGGCCGGCACCGGCCAGCTCTCCGGCCAGATCGGCCAGCTTGCCGAACAGATCGGAAGCGAGCACGGCTGGAGCGCTACGACCCAGAAGCGTATTCAGGGTTTCTTGATAAGTCGCCGGGGAGACTTGTCCAGCTTGGCGCAGCGCATCGGCATTCGCGCGGCCGAAGCGGCGCAGCAAGTGTGGTTGCTGTTTCTAGTGCCTATCCTTGCCATTTTCTTTCTGCGCGATGGTGGGAACTTTCATGAAGTGCTGCTGGCGCTGGTGCAGTCGCGCACGCAACGTGAGTTTCTGCAGGATGTGTTCCAGGATTTGAACCAGATGCTCGCCCAATTCATTCGCGCCCAGTTGACCTTGGCGGCGTTGTCGCTGCTGGCCTACACCTCATTTTTGAGTGCGATGCGCGTGCCCTACGCGCTGATGCTCGGTACCGTCGGAGGCGCGCTGGAATTCATACCCATGGCAGGACCGTTGCTGGCAGGCGCTGCCATGATGACCGTCGCCGTTTTGGCCGGGTATCCGCATTGGGCCTATCTGTTGTTGTTCTTGCTGGTCTGGCGGATGGTGCAAGACTACGTAATCTCTCCCCGAGTCATGGGAGTCAGCGTGGAGTTGCATCCGCTGGCGGCTTTGTTCGGCATTCTCGCGGGGGGGGAAATCGCGGGAATACTTGGGGTCTATCTTTCCATCCCAGTGATGGCCAGTCTGCGGATCGTCTGGCGCCGCTGGCGCATCTACGTGGAAAAGCGCAGATTCGGGCCGCTCAACGAGTACTCGTTTCCGCAAGAGTTGGGAAAGGGCGGTCGCGGGCCAATTTGAATTCTGACCCGGTGGTAAACGGAGTGACCTCCCGCCGCTGCGCTTCGTCGTTGACGCCTCCGCTCGCCGTGGCTATACTGCAGCACAATCGGGGTGCAACCATGTACATTCAGATAGTGAATTTCAATTTGAAGAACACGACGCCGGCGGAATTCGAAAAGCTCTGCGAGGCCTTGGCCCCGCAATTTGCCGCACTGCCGGGGCTAATCTCCAAGGTCTGGCTCTCCGACCCGGCCAGCAACACGTTCGGTGGCGTGTACACGTGGCAAGACCGTGCCGCATATGAGGCATACACGAGGAGCGAGTTGTTCAGAGGGGTGGGGTGCCATCCGAACCTATCTAACGTCGCCTCGCAAGGCTTCGACATTCTGGAAGAGCCGGCGCGCCAAACTCGCGGTCTTCCTGCGCGGACCGCTGCCGCCTGACGCGCCTGCGCGGTCAGACAGATTGCTGAAAAAATCGTGTTTCGCGCCGCAGTCGCCCTCAGCGGCTGAAGCCGTCGATGAGAGTGAGCCAGTTATCGCAGCGGTAACCGCAGCGCCACCCAAAATCAACGCGAGATCGAGTTTTTCGCACTCTGCAGAGGCGGCGTGCTGGAGGCAGAACCTCTACGAGGTGGCCGCCGAGGCTGCGTTTTTCACGCTTTCCACATCGACTTTGCGAAGAAACTCGGCCGCTGCTTCCGGCAGCACCGAGTTGATGAACATTCCCGAGCCCAGCTCAAATCCGGCCACTCGCGTCAACCGCGGGATCACGCTCAGATACCAGTGAAAATACTTCACGCCGGTGCTCTCGGCGGGAGCGCTGCGAATCGTAAAGTTGAAATCCGGGTCGGCCAGCCCGTGGTAGAGCTTGGCCAGCGTCGAGCGCAACATGCGCGCCAGATCGTTCATCTCGGCAGCGCTCACATTGCCGAAGCTGGCCATGTGCCGCCGCGGATAAATGTGGGTACAGAACGGAGCCGGCGAGGCATGCAGTTCGAGCGCGATGAAGTGCTCGGAAACCGCGACGATGCGGCTTTTGTTCCTGCAATTCCTCTGCCAGCATCTGACAGAACATGCAATCGCCATAGTCGTCAAAGTGGCGCAAAGCTTGTTGAAAGCGCTCGCGCACCTGAAGCGAGGTCACGGGGGTCGCGATCATCTGGGAGTGCGGGTGTTCCAGGCTGGTGCCGGCGTCGATTCCGTGATTCTTGAAGATCGTAATGTGCGCGATGCGCGGATCGAGGCTCAGTTCATCGTAGCGAGTTTTATAGACATGGAGAATTTCCGCCACGTAGGAATCGGGCAGCAGGGCCAGAACCTGAGAGTGGTCGGGCGTCTCCACGATCACATCGTGAACCCCGAAGCCGTTTAGATCGGCGCAAACTGTGTACCGTGCGTGTCGGCGATGCTTCGCGGGAAAGCGCCGCAAATTTATTGGGTATTACTCGCACGTGCCACGGAACATCCATCGCGGCCGGTACGCGCAGAACTTCCGGCGGAGTCAGCTTCTCGTTGCCCGGACAAAAAGGGCAGTTCGCGACAAACGATGCCACCGGCTTGCGCTCGCGGTGGCGCGCCATTTCTTCCGGACGGCGGGCGCGCTCGGTTGCGATGACAGCCCATTCCTTAGTAGCAAAATTCTGGCGTAGTTCTGACATTAGTCACTCCTGGAGCTGGTTTGATAAATGCCTTTCAGCGCGGAAGGCACGTGCCTCAGGGCTAAAGACCGCATTCTTCCAGGCCCTGAATGGCATCGCTGAAGCCGGGCCCAACCCAAAACCGATTTATGAAACCAGCTCTAGGGAAAGCCTACATCAGCGCTCGAGAGTCGAACAGACAGCGAGGGCCGTATTCCACATCTCGCGAGAAAAGGGCGGCCACGCGCATCGAATTTCGCCGCTGGATCAGCGGCGGCATTCCCCTAAGAAAAGTCACTAGTATAAAATTACAGTTCATCATGTCGACCAAACTTCCTGTAGGAATTCTCGGTGCCACGGGCATCGTTGGGCAGAGATTTATCCAGATGCTCGAACAGCACCCGTGGTTCGAAGTGTCGTGGCTGGCCGCGTCCGACCGATCGGAAGGCCGGACGTATGCCGACGCTGCGCGCTGGCGTTTGAAGACTGCCATCCCGGCGCGGATCGCAAACATGACAGTTTCGCCGGCCAAACCTGAAGGCGCGCCGAAGATCATCTTCGCCGCGCTGGATGCGGCCATCGCCCGTGAACTGGAACCACAATTTGCCGCCGCCGGCTGCGCGGTCGTCTCCAACTCGAGCGCCTTGCGCATGCAGCCAGCCGTTCCCCTGATGATTCCGGAGGTCAATGGCGACCACATTCGGTTGATCGATAAACAATCCTGGCGCAGGCAATCGGGAGGGTATGTCGTCACTAATCCCAACTGCTCCGCGATTGGCCTGGTGCTGGCGCTGGCTCCGTTGCATCGCGCTTTCACTCTTGAGACCGTGATGGCGGTCACGATGCAAGCGGTCAGCGGCGCGGGATATCCTGGTGTTGCTTCGCTCGACATCCTGGGCAACGTGATTCCCTACATCGCGAAAGAAGAAGAGAAGATGGAAGAGGAGACGCAAAAGTTGCTGGGGACGCTGAACGGTTCGCGCGTCGACCCTGCTCCGTTTGCGATGAGCGCGCAATGCAATCGCGTGGCGGTGGAAGATGGCCACACGGAATCGGTCGCCGTCCGATTTAAGAGAAAGGCCGCGCCGGAGGAGATCATCGCCGCCTGGAATAATTTTCAAGCAGAACCGCAGCAACTTCGATTACCGAGCGCGCCGCCTCAGCCCGTGGTGTACATGACAGCCCCCGATCGTCCGCAGCCGCGTTTCGACGTTGATCTCGGCGCCGGCATGACGACTGCGGTTGGACGCCTGCGCAAGTGCAATGTGCTGGACTGGAAATTCACCGTGCTGTCGCACAACACGATTCGCGGCGCGGCCGGGGCTGCACTGCTCAATGCTGAATTTCTCAAGGCGAAGGGGTATCTCGGGTGAAAACAGCTGCCAGTTGCCAGTTGCCAGTTGCCAGTAAGAGCCGTGCCGACACAGGTTTGTCTGGCAACTGGCAACTGGCTACTGGCTGCTGCTTTGAGGAGCACGCCCGCCCATGATCGTCATGAAGTTCGGCGGGACTTCCGTACAAGACGCAAAAGCGATCGATCGCGTCGCCCACATCGTCCAGGGGCGGTTGGCGGACCGTCCCGTGGTGGTGGTCAGTGCCATGGCCAAAGTCACCGATTCCCTGCTCGCCATGGGAAAGGCGGCCGGTGGCGGCGATCGCAAAACCGCTCTCAAAATGGCGCGCGCCTTGCGTGAACGCCACTATGACACTGCCGGAGAACTGCTCGGGACCGCCCTGTTCACTGAATTTCACGGCGATCTGGGCGCCGATTTCGAAGATCTGGACGAATTGCTGCGTGGCATTGGCGCGGTCGGTGAAATCACTCCCCGCACCTACGATTACGTTGCCTCTTTCGGCGAAGTGCTTTCGAGCAAGATCATCGCTGCCGCTTTTGTTGCCCGCGGATTGCCGGGTGCGCACGTGGATTCGCGCCAATGTCTGCTCACAGACAGCGCCTATACCCGCGCGGTTCCTCAGTTCGAGGAGACCAACGAGCGCCTGCGCAAGAAGGTCAAGCCTTTACTCGACGGCAGCAAGGTTCCGGTGATGGGCGGGTTCATTGGTTCGAATCGCGCCGGCATCACCACCACTATCGGCCGTGGAGGGTCGGATTTTTCGGCGGCTATCTTTGGCGCCGGGCTCAATGCCGAACGCATCGAAATCTGGACCGACGTTCAACGGCATGATGACCACCGACCCCCGCCTTACTCCCGAGGCGCGCCGCATCAAGGTCATCAGCTTTGACGAAGCCGCGGAACTCGCCTACTTTGGCGCCAAGGTCCTGCATCCGGCAACCGTGCTGCCCGCAATTCAGCAAAACATTCCGGTCTATGTTCTGAACTCGCTGAACCCCACCTGCGAAGGAACAAAGATCACGGCTCGCGCCCCGCGTTGTTCGAATATCTTCAAGGCTATTGCGCTCAAGAAAAAGATCACGCTCGTAGAGGTTGCCTCGCCGCGCCGTTTGTTGTTGCACGGATATTTGAAGTCCATCTTCGAGGCCTTCGATCGCCACAACGTTGCGGTGGACGTGGTTTCCACCTCCGAAGTCAGCGTTTCGGTGACGGCCGAGACCAATGAAGCCATCCCGGCGCTGGCCGCCGATCTGGCGAAGCTGGCGGACGTGAAGTACGAGGGGCGGAAGGCGATCGTCTGTCTGGTGGGCGAGAATTTGCGTGACACCCCCGGAATCGCCGCCAAGGTCTTCGGTATTCTTGAGGATGTGAAGATCCGGATGATTTCGCAGGGCGCCTCCGAAATTAATCTGACCTTCGTAATTGAAGAAGACGACGCGGCTGAAGTGATCCGGCGCCTGCACCACGCATTTTTTGCCGAAGTCGATCCGGAAGTGTTTGCGTAAGTCGGTTTCACCATGAACTTCCTAATTCTCGGCCGTGGCAAAACGGGCTCGGTGGTCGCGGAAGTTGGTGACGCGCGCCGCCATCATGTCCGCACCCTGGACGTCAACGAAAACGCGAATGCCTCCGCCCTCACTCCCGCTTTCCTTGCCCCCTTCGACGTGGCCATTGACTTCACCACGCCCTCCGCGGTCATCGCCAACGCCGAGGCCTGCATCCGCGCCGGAAAGAACCTCGTGGTCGGTACCACCGGCTGGTACGAACAATTGCCGCGCTTGCGGGAAATGGTGCTCTCCGCAAAGACGGGCTTCCTCTACGGGTCGAATTTTTCCATCGGTGTGAACCTGTTCTTCGAGATTGTCGCAACCGCAGCGGCCGCCCTGAAGTACGATTACTCGGGGCAGATTCTCGAACGTCATCACGCGCAAAAAAAAGACGCTCCTTCCGGAACTGCCGTCACGATCCAGAAGATTGTGCGCGAGGCCGGAGGTCAGGAACTCGAGATCGTTTCCTTTCGCGAGGGTGACGTGGTCGGCATGCATGAGGTGATCTTCAATTCCTCCGGCGATCGAATTTATTTGTGCCACGACGCGAAGTCGCGCCGCGGATTCGCCGAAGGCGCCGTGCGCGCCGCCGAGTGGCTGGCGGGGAAATCAGGGTTCTACGAGTTCCGCAAGGTATGGCGCGAGCTTTAGCGCAATGCTGGTCCGCATTGCATAAATCGCCTCCAGACAAAATACTTTCGCAATGTTGCAAACACGCGAGATGGGTGTAGACTGGTGCCGCTTTTCAAGCCACAAAAGGAGGTTCCACATGAATAGCGGCAAGATTTTCGCCGGTGTGACGGTTGCTCTCCTCAGCGTCGGCCTGTGCACCGTCGCCGTTGGGCAGGACCACGCCACCCCTCAGGACGTCGTCTCTAAGGTAAGGGAAGCGGCCAGCACCCTCTCGAAGACAGGTGACGTGAAACCGTTTGATGAGAGGCAGGGTCCGTGGGTGTGGAAAGACACTTATATCTTCATCTATGACTGCGACAAGAAAGTCATGGCGGCTCACCCCATCAAGCCGGAGATGATAGGCCAGGAGATCTCGACAATTAAGGACGCGAAATCGGGAAAAATCATCATCCCGGACGCAGCAGCCTTCTGCAAGACTGTGAAGGACACACCTTCCGGCGTCTGGAAAGAGTTTTGGTGGCCAAAGCCCGGCGAGAAGGAGCCCTCCCGCAAGGTCGCCTATTACTTGCATGCCAAAGGGACTCCCTATGTGGTGATCGCCGGGGTGTACGACGACAAGATAACCATCGCGGAAGCGTCAAAGCTGACCAGCATGAAGTAAAAAAGGAGATTCACAATGAAAAGCAGCAAGATTTTCGCCGGTGTAACGATGGCGCTCCTCAACATCGCTCTGTGCACTGTCGCCGTTGGGCAGGACCACGCAACTCCTCAGGAGGTCATCGCCAAGGTAAGGGAAGCGGCCAGCACCCTATCGAAGACGGGTGACCTGTCACCGTTTCAGCAGAAACAGGGTCCGTGGGTGTGGAAAGACACATACATCTTTGTCGAGGACTGTGATAAGAAGGTCCAAGCGGCTCACCCCATCAAGCCAGAGTTGGTAGGCACAGATTTCGTGTCGCTGAAGGACACCAAGGGGAAGACTGTCTTCCCGGCAGATTTTTGCGATGCGGCGAAGAAGCCTTCCGGCGTCTGGTTCGAGTATTGGTGGCCGAAACCCGGCGAGAAGGAGGGCTCCCGCAAGCTCGCTTATGGATTGAGTGCTAAAGGAACCAAGTATGTGGTGGCTGCCGGGGTCTACGACGACAGGGCAACCATCGCGGAACTGTCAAAACTGAGCAGCAAGAAATAACCGTCGGCCCTCACCCACCCCACGCGCATTTAGCCTCGAAAATGCCCTTCCTCCCGCGCGGGAGGAAGGGCATCACGTTGGCAAATGCAAGCGTGTACGAGAAGAGTTATCCTTAACCCATGCAACTGCGAGGATGTGGTACCGCTCTGGTAACGCCGTTCTCTCAGGACGGCGCGGTCGACGAAAACGCCCTGCGTAATCTTGTCGCCTGGCAGGTCGAATCGGGCATCGACTTTTTGATTCCCTGCGGCACCACGGGAGAAACTCCCACGCTCAACCACGATGAGTGGCTGCGCGTCATCGACGTCACCATCGAAGTCGTTGCCGGACGCGTGCCGATCGTCGCCGGCGCCACCTCCAACTCGACGCAGGAGGCGGTGGCCAAAGCGAAAGAAGTGGCGGCACGGCCGGGCGTCAACGCCATCCTCACCGCTTCGCCGTACTACAACAAGCCGACACAGGAAGGCCAGTACCGGCACTTCCGCGCGATCGCTGAAGCAGTCAACAAGCCTGTCATCGTCTATAACGTGCCAGGCCGCACTTCCGCCAATCTCGAACCCGCGACCCTGGCGAGGTTGACTGAGGTCGCGAATATCGCGGGCGTGAAGGAAGCCAGCGGGAACATGACGCAGATCGCGGAGGTGCTGAACTCGGTGCCGGAGAGTTTCCTTGTACTTTCCGGCGACGACTCCGTCACACTGCCGGTGATCGCGCTCGGCGGCGTGGGCGTGATCTCGGTTGCCTCCAACGAAATTCCCCGCGAAATGGCGGAGATGACGCGCGCTGCTCTCGGGAACGACTGGCACACGGCGCGCACCATCCACCGCAAATATCTTCCGCTGATGTTGGCCAACTTCATCGAGTCGAGTCCGCTGCCGGTGAAGGCCGTGCTGGCGATGATGGGTAAGATCGAAGAGGTCTATCGCCTGCCCTTGCTTCCCATGCGCCGCGACACGCGATCGAAGCTGCAGAAGGTTGCGACCGACGTCGGATTGATTGCCCGGCCCGCGGCCCCGCCGGCCGCTGCCACCGAATTTTATATTTATGAAAGTTGGGCGGCGGGCCCGCACAAAGCGATGCTGCACCGCGGATCCTGCGGCCAGTGCAGTTCGGGCAAAGGACGCCCCGCCGGGCACGATCCCAATCATTCGCGCTGGCACGGACCATATGGCACTCTCGCCGAAGCGCGCGCGGCGACCCATCAGATGCCCGGTGTGCTGATTCGCAGCGAATGCAAGTGCGTGGGGTAGGAGCAGCTTTTGGCTTTTGGCTCTTGGCTCTTTCGCTTCTGGCTTCTAGCTCTTGGCTTTCTGTTTCTCTTGCAGTCCTTTGTGCGGGTGATTCATATCAGGAGATGCCTCAGGCATGCCCCTGGTGCATCAGGATCAACTGCCTTCATGCGCTGAATTTGGGAATTCAAGCTTCACGACAGGCTCCTAGCCATCTTATGCCAGACTCGATTCTCACTCTGAAATCGGCCATTGAACGTCTATCGACGCGCGAAACGATCGACAATCCCGACAAAGCCCGTCCCGTATTTTTCGAATTCCGCGCCGCTCTGACTCGGGGCGAGGTTCGCGCCGCCGAGAAAGTCGACGGACACTGGGTGGTCAACGCCTGGGTGAAGCAGGGCATCCTGCTGGGCTTTCGGCTGGGCGAGTTACAAAAGATGTCGGACGGAGACGTACTTTCCTTTATTGACAAGGACACTTTCCCCGCCCGTCGGCTCACCCTCGCCGATCGCGTTCGCCTGGTGCCTGGTGGATCTTCCATCCGCGAAGGGGCCTACGTTGCGCCGTCCGTTGTCTGCATGCCTCCTATGTTCATCAACGTCGGCGCCTACGTGGATGAAGGCTCGATGATCGATTCGCATGCGTTGGTCGGCTCTTGTGCGCAGATCGGCAAGCGTGTGCACCTGAGCGCCGCCGCACAGATCGGAGGCGTATTGGAGCCCGTCAACGCCGCTCCGGTGATTATCGAAGACGATGTGCTGGTCGGCGGCAACTGCGGAGTGTACGAAGGCACGCTGGTGCGCGCCCACGCGGTTTTGGGAGCGGGAACGATTCTGACCCGATCCACGCCGCTCTACGATCTGGTACGCGGCGAAATCTACCGGGCGTCAGCGGAGCGGCCCCTGGAAGTGCCGGAAAACGCGGTCGTCGTTCCCGGATCGCGCGCCGTGAAAAAAGGCAAGGGCAAATCCGACGACTGGAATCTTTCGCTCTACACTCCGGTGATCGTTAAGTATCGCGACGAGAAGACGGAGCGCGGGATTGAGCTGGAAGAGTGGCTAAGGTAGAACCGCTGGTCTTAGGCGCTGGAGTTTCACCGCCGGCTACTAACGGAACAGGGCCGAAAGCGCACGAAAGAACTCTGCCGGCGTTGCGATGCGCAGCGAGGTGCGCCGCGCGACGGCCGTTGTGAAGTGCTTGGTGTTGTGCGTCAGCAACCAGTCGGGTGTGCTCGCCGTCGCACACAGTAGCACCGGTACATCCGCCTCGTGCCGGATCAAGTGCCGGCTCGAATGCACCAGATCTTTATCCGGATACGGAACAAGCTCGGGATTGGTCAACTTGATGAGGTGGCGATAGTCCTCGATCAACTGTTCGGCATCGAGCGACGGCCAATGTTCCGCGTGAAGGAAAAGGTTTTCCTCCACTTCATCGCGAACCACCTCGGCCAGCACCAGCTTGCACACCCTGGCGGCGCAGAGCGACAGCGTAGCTTTGTCCAGGCCCCAGGGGGAGACAATCCCTCTCGTCAGGACATTCGAGTCCAAGAACAATCGGATTCTACGTGGGCTGGTCACTTCCCGCGGGGTGCCCCACTCCTTCGCGTTCTTTGCGAATGAGTGGGCGAACTGCTGCGGGAGCGGCGATGCGAGACACTACCGGGGGCCTTCTTCCCGTAGCGACGGGCGTATACGCGATTGCGGGCCTCAGGAATCGTCGCGAGAATATCCTCTGACCTCAGCCCGGCAGCCGTAAGGCTCGAACTCACCCGCTCGCAAAGCCGCTCAAAGCGCCGCTGCTCCGGCAGGAGAATGAGGCCGTCGCCCAAACGCAGAACGGCAAAGGGCGCGCCAATCCCCAGCCCGAGATCTTCCCGGAACTGCTTGGGGACCGTGAGCTGTCCCTTTTCGCCGATCTTGGTCGTCGTCATGTATTCGAGAGCAGTGTTATGGGTTGACATGGCCGGTAGGAAAACCCTACCACAGAAACGGTCCGCCTCCAAGCATGAAGCTTGGACTATTGAGGCATTGAATTACTAACATTGCATCATTCAAAACCTGAAACCCACGAGCCTCCGAATGTCAATGATTCAATGCCTCAATCGCTCAATGGTTCAATAATTTTAGCCCAGTTGGGGCCTGGGTCCGACCCCGGACCGGTCGATGGAGGCGCGCCCATCGGGGGCATTCTGGAACGATCTGCAGGGTTGGACTCCGGCATTTCTTCTCCGGGACGTCTCAACGTGGGCGCGGTCGCCGGGCGATCTTCCTGTTTCTTGGCAACGGTTGGCGCACCCAGATCGACTTCCTTTTCGATGCGCACGATTTTCTGGCCATCCACCTTCATGGTCTCGACGCGCACGACTTCGTCGCCAACAAAACGCACAAAATCCACGTCCTGCGGGGGCGTGCCGTAGATCCATTCTTCGTACTCAACTCCGTCCTCAACTCCGCCGGCATGTTCGCGCACTTTGTTTGACGGACGTCCCTTGGCATAGATCACCATGTCGTGGTTCATTCCCACCAGCACGTGGTGATTTTTGATGGCATCTTTGACCTTGGGAGAAACCGTTTCCAGGTAGGCCTCGAGCGCCGACTTGGCATCGAAATCAAACACCGGACGCAGCAACTGCTTCAGCTCTGGCCCGGTCACTTCCGGAACATACTTGTCGAAGTAGAGATCCACGAAAGAGCCGCGGGCGTTGGCGGAGGGATTAGAGGGCGCAATCGGCCCACCTGCGTTCGCACCGGAAATCTCGAGGCCCTGGTACCACTTCTTTTTTTTGATGGGACCCCCGTTGATCTCAAAGCGGATGTGGTCTGCTTTGATGACGACGTCGCTGATGCGGGCCCGGTCGCCGGGCTTCACGGCCGGTCCCCAGAGCGCCATCAAACGTTGCAGTTCCGGGCCGCTGGGGGTCACGGTGCCGTTTCTGAGGGTCAGTCCAATCTTCCCCATGGGAAAATTTGTACGGATATAGACCAGTTCTGCATTGAAGGCGTGGATAATTTCTTCTCGGGTTTCTTTGGAAATTCTTGGGGGCGGAGTGTTCTCGGCAAGCGTTCGCGCGGAGAAGACTAGAAGGATCGCCAACAGACAATAACAAAGGAAGTCAACGTGGAAGGACCGCATGGAGCACCCCGGGCCGACTGGCATTATTATAGACCGGCGTAGAAGTAGTTCCCAGTTCTCAGTTCTCAGTTCTCAGGCTTACGCGGTCCTGAAGGGCCGCTCTTCCCTGCCAAAAACCACTTATGAAACACGCTCTGCTGGGAACTGAGAACTGGGAACTGAGAACTCCCCACGGTCACCAGCTACTTGAGTACTTCCGTAACGGTGCGTTGTACTTTAAGCACCTGAGGTCAGCACTCGAAATCAACTTAGAATGGATGCAGCTAGGACGAGCTCCTCCCCGGGCTTGGGCCGACAGGATTGCCTTTTGCCATTGAAGCTTCCCATTCCCGCGCGCATTCCACTGCTTTACGTCATCCTGGGTGTGCTGTTGGCCATCAGTGTCCTCCCGATGTACTTCTACTCGGCGCAGATCGAGACCATGAATCGGGAGCGCTTGAAAACCAACGAAATGCTGCTGCAAAACACGGTCACGCGTTCGCTGGCCGACGACATTTCGCAGCACCAGGAAGCGCTGCGCATGATGCTGGCCAATTTGTCGTCGTCGATTCAGGTAATGATGCTGGCCAATCCGAGCGGGAGCGATCTTAGCGCGCAGAAATTTCTGACGCCAGAACTGCGGGCCATGCTGGAGAATTTTGTTTCTTCGTCGAATGACATTGCCTATGCCACGCTGCTGAATGCCGATGCCCGAGGAGTTTCCGCCGGGCGTATGGAGCCCGACGCTTTTCTGCAGCGGGAACTGGAGCGAGCCTATCAAGCCGCGCGCGAAGGCCGCGTCTACAGCGGGCAGCCATTGATGGTGGGCAACGGGAAATCGGGGCGAACTGTCATGTTGGTCAGCTCGCCGATCATGTATGGCGGACGCTTTCTGGGGATGATCGGATCGGTGGTAGACATGGACTACCTGATCCGGCGGCTGCAGCAAGTCAGTCTGAGCGGATTGATGCCGTACGTCGTGGACAGCCAGGGAAGGCTGGTGGCGGCGGCGACGGGCCAATATGCTACGGGGCAGGACATGAGCCACTTCGAGATCGTCCGCAGTTTTGTGGGCGAAGGCTCGAAAGTCCAGTTGGCGGCGACCCGCGAGTTCACGATTCGCGATGGGAAAAACGCGACCGAGATGCTGGGGACGTACAGTCCCGTGACCTCGCTGGAATGGGCGGTAGTGGTGCAGAAGCCGCGCGAAGAAGCGTATCGAGGAATCTACGAGATGCAGCGCACGGGGCGCTTGCTGGCGTGGCTGGCGGTGTTTGTGAGTGTGGGTCTGAGTATTCTGTCGGCCCGGCGGATCACCAGCCCGTTGCAGGTGCTGGCGCAGTCCAGCCAAGCCATTGCGCGCGGTGATTTTTCCCAGCGCGTGCACCTGAAAACCCGCACCGAGATCGGCGAATTGGCGACGACGTTCAATACGATGTCGGAAGAACTGGAACAGTTCGTCGAGGATCTGCGGCGCGCCGCCGATGAAAACAAGGCGCTGTTCATGGGGTCGATCCAGATGCTGGCCGGCGCGGTCGACGAAAAAGATCCTTACACGCGTGGCCATTCCGACCGGGTAACGAAATACTCGCTGATGATCGCGAGAGAGATGGGGCTGGATCCGGGATTTCTAGAGATCCTGCGGGTCTCTGCGCAGTTGCACGATGTCGGCAAGATCGGCATTGAAGACCGCATCCTGAAAAAACCGGGCGCGTTGACTCCGGAAGAATTCGAGATCATGAAGACACACACCACCAAGGGCGCGAACATCCTGCGTCCGGTGCGGCAGTTGGGGGAGATGCTGCCCGGCATCGAACTGCATCATGAGGCTCTCGACGGGCGCGGATATCCTTACGGTCGAAAGGGCGACGAGATTCCTCTGCTGGCACGTGTGATTGCGGTCGCAGACACCTTTGACGCCCTGACCACGAACCGTCCTTACCAGAAGGCACACGAACCCGAAGAGGCTCTGCGCATCATTCAGAACGTCTCGGGAAAGCGCCTTGACCCCAAGGCCGTGGCCGCGCTGCTGGCGGTGTTTGAGCGCGGAGAAATACGTATTCAGAAACCCCTGACGCAGACGATCATGCTGGAATCGGCCGTCCCGGTTCCGGCGCCGTTCGATCCCGGCGATCCCCTGACGGTCGAAACCACCCGCACTTGAAAACAATTGGTAATTGGATGATTTGTAATTGGTAATCTCAAACCAAGTCAATTGAGTTTTAAATTACCAATTACAAATCACCAATTACAAATTACCAATTTTGTCCTGCCCGATTCTCCTATAATCGTTACACCTCATGATTCAAACCCTTTTTGGCAGTCTGGACGAAGAACAGAAACCAAGTTTTATTGAGCGCATGAAGGAGGCCGTCTCGCGCACGCGCGAGAACCTGGCCGAGCGCATCGAGGATGTCGTCTCCATCGGCAAGGAGATTGACCGCTCTACGCTGGACGATCTGGAAGCCACCCTGATTGGCGCGGACCTGGGCACCACTACTACCCATGAGGTTCTGCAGAAGCTGCGCGACAAAGCCGATCGCAAGCAGATCAAAGATGTGAATGAACTCAAACGGCTGCTGAAAGAGGAATTGCTGGCGATTCTGACCTCGACCGGGGCACGGCCCGTGACCAAGGTGGACGGCACGCCGGAAGTGATCATCGTGGTGGGCGTGAACGGCACGGGCAAGACCACCACCATCGGAAAATTAGCGCAGGTCTTTCGTGCGCAAGGAAAGACGGTGCTGCTGTGCGCGGCCGATACTTTCCGCGCAGCGGCGATCGAACAACTCGAGATTTGGGGACAACGCACGGGAACGGAAGTGATCAAGACGAAAGCCGGGGGCGATCCATCCGCGGTGTTGTTCGATGCGCTGCAGGCGGCAACCGCGCGCAAAACCGATTACGTAATCGTCGATACCGCCGGGCGCCTGCACACCAAACAAAACCTGATGCTCGAGCTCGAAAAGATGAGGCGTACGGCGCAACGCATCGTGCCGGGCGCTCCGCACGAGACTTTGCTGGTGATGGATGCCACCACCGGTCAAAATGGATTGCAACAGGCGCGGCAGTTCACGCAATCGTCCGGAGTCACAGGGATTGTGTTGACCAAGCTTGATGGCACGGCCAAAGGCGGGGTGGTGGTCGCAATTTCGCGGGAGTTGGGTTTGCCGGTGCGATATGTAGGAGTGGGCGAAAAGGCGGGGGATCTGCTGCCGTTTGATGCAAAAGATTTTGTGGACTCCCTGTTTGCGTGAATCCACCACGGAGACACGGAGGCACGGAGGAAAGCAACCGATGAATGTCTGGTGGCAACTGGCAATTGTTGCGGTGGTCTTGTGGTTTGTTCTACGCTTCGTGCGGAACCTGTTCCGTCCTCGAGAGCCCTCCGAATCAGTTGAAGATCCTTTGGCGGGTGTGCCATCGCCAAAAAGACGTGGTCCGCAGAATCGATCTGGCGCGGTAGCATTGGCAGAACCCGATGAGGAGGACGAGAATCGCAGTTTCCCCCCTCGCAGTTTGTGAATTGCCTTTCTCCGTGTCTCTGTGTCTCCGTGGTGAAATGGTTCTTGCATGACAACTGACGAACAATACATGCGGAGGGCGCTGGACTTGGCGCGAGCGGGCATTGGGCTGGTGTCGCCCAATCCGGCGGTGGGCGCGGTTGTGGTGGACGCATCGGGCCGCGAAGTTGGGGCGGGCACGCACACCTATGACGGCGTGAAGCACGCTGAGGTTCTCGCGCTTGAGCAGGCAGGCGATGCAGCCCGCGGCGGAAGTCTCTACCTGAATCTGGAGCCATGCTCGCATCAGGGCCGGACCGGGCCGTGTGCCGATGCCGTGATCGCGGCCGGAATCGGCCGCGTGATCTGCTCCATGGAAGATCCGAATCCACGCGTGGCGGGTCAGGGCTTTGCGAAGCTTCGCGCGTCGGGCATCAGCGTACAGGTCGGCTTATTCGAGGCGGAAGCCAAGAAACTGAATGAAAGTTTTGCCAAGTACATCCGGCTGGGCAAACCGCTGGTCACGCTGAAATCGGCGATGACCCTGGATGGGAAAATCGCTGACGCCACCAAACCCGGCGCGGAGCACAGTTCAGAAGCTCGCTCGTCCACGCCTGTGACCGAGGGTGCGCGCAGCGGATACCACTGGATCACGGGCGAAGTGGCGCGCGCGCACGTGCAGCAACTCCGTCATCAGAACGACGCGATCCTGGTCGGAGTGGGGACGGTGATGGCGGACGATCCACTGCTGACCGACCGGAGTGGCCTGCCGCGCCGGCGCAAGCTGCTGCGCGTGATCCTGGACTCCTACTTGCGCATCCCACCGGCGTCGCGAGTGATCCAGACGGCGGAGAGCGATGTTCTGGTGCTGTGTTCCACGGCGGAGGACGAGACCAGGCGGGCGCTCGAAGCGAAGGGGATTCGCGTAATGCAAATTTCTGGGGCCAATGCGGAAGGACGGCCCGACTTCCGCGCGATTGTCCAGACCCTGGGAGAAATGGAGATCACCAGCGTGCTTCTCGAAGGGGGAGCGCTAGTGAACGGGGCGGCCCTGGCGTCGGGCGAGGTGGACAAGGTGTTCCTCTACTATGCGACGAAAATTCTTGGCGGGAGCGCGGTTCCCTTCATTGCCGGTGAAGACCTGCGCGGGAAACCACAGTGCGTGCAACATTTCGAATTTCGCCGCTTCGGCGAAGACTTCGCGCTGGAAGGTTATCTCCGCGACCCGTACGCGTGACATTATTGTGTCATCTTGAGCGCAGCGAAAGACCTATGCATTTGTTTGTAGCGCCGGAATGCATAGGTCCTTCCCCTTCGGCCGCGCTCAGGGTCAGGATGACAATTTGAATTGCTGACAATTTGGATTTAGGAGGTATAGCTCTTTATGTTTACCGGAATTGTTGAAGAAGTAGGCAAGGTCGTAAAGATCGCGCAGAGCGGTGAGAACCGCCGGATCACCATCGAGGCTGCGAGTACTCCGAAACAATTGGGAACCGGCCACAGCATCTCGGTAAGCGGCGTTTGCCTGACGGCGCTTAATATCAAAGCAAAATCATTCTGCGCGGACCTGGCGCCGGAAACGTGGGTGCGAACTTCATTCTCACGGATGCACGAGGGCGCACTGGTGAACCTGGAGTTGCCCATGAAGGCCGACGGGCGCTTCGATGGCCACATCGTCCAGGGGCACGTGGATGGCGTGGGCAAAGTGATCGAGTTCGAGCGCATCGTAGACTCGGACGGCCGGGATTCCGAGAACTGGTGGCTGCACATTGAACTGCCGCCGGAGATCGAGAAGTACACGGTGTACAAAGGGTCGATCTTGATCGAGGGCATCAGCCTTACGGTGGCCAAGCTCGAAGGAAACCGCTGCACGATCGCGATCATTCCGCATACGGTCGAACTGACCAATCTTGGCTCGCTGAAGCCGGGAGACCCTGTGAACCTGGAAGCCGATGTGATCGCGAAGTACGTCGAGAAGATGATGAAAACTGAGTCGGCGCAGAGTTCGATCACCGTCGAGGAACTGGTCAGGCAGGGGTTCTAAATCTAAGTCCGGCAAGAACTCGACATTACGCTTCTGCGTGGCCCAGAACGTCAGCCACCAGTTCCGTGTCGAAGTACTCGATGACTTCCTTCAGTTGGTTGTCAGAAAGGCGACAGACAAAACAATAGTTGTTGTTGTATGGCACTCCGCTCTTCGTCGTATTGCTTCCCCGCGCTTCCACCACAACGAAGTCATCTTCTGCAATCAAGCGATGCGCCGTTGTCCTCATTCTGCCGTCGATCCTGGCGCGCAGTGGACCGAACAATTCCACCAGCACGGACTGCTTCCCCTCATACGTCCTTGACCATTTCGTCGTGCCAGTAACGGTCCAGCGGAAATCGTCCGCCATGCCTGCAACCAAGGGCTCGGAGTTGCCTTTTGACAGTTCCTCAAAAATTTGTTGCATCAGTTGCTTGTTCTCTCTTACTCCCATTTTTATTGCTCCTTGTGTGCGCGTGCCTTTACGCTTCCAGTTTCAACTCATCCAGTTCCAGGAACTCACGAATGATGGGCTCGGTGGATTTCTCCATATCCTTGTAGGGTCCAAAGAAAATCGCGCGGCCTTCGTAGAGGAAAACGATGCGGTCGGCCAACTTCTTGGCCAGGCGCATGTCGTGCGTGACCACCACTGAGGTCAGGTGCAATTGCAGTTTCAGCCGGGCGATGAGGTCGCCGAGCAGATTCCCCATCAGCGGATCGACCATGGTGGTGGGCTCGTCGTAGAGCACGCACTCGGGTTGGGCGGCGAGCGCTCGCGCGATGGCGACGGAACGCTTCATACCGGTAGAAAGGTCGGAAGGCAACAGCTCGCGCATTTCCTTGACTCCAACCATTTCGAGGAGGCCATCGACGACCTGGTAAATCTGGTCTTCTGAAAGCTCTCTTTTTTCGCGCAGGGGAAAGGCGACGTTTTCACCGACCGATAAGGAATCGAAGAGAGCGCCGTTCTGGAATACCATGGTGACTTTCTTGTGGATTCCCTCGAGTTGTTCCTGGTTGTAGCCGGTGATGTCCTGGCCAGCAACAATGACGCGGCCCGAATCCGGCTTCAGGAAGCCCATGATGTTGTGGAGCGCCACCGATTTTCCGACGCCGCTGCGCCCGAGAATGCAGACCATCTCTCCCGGCAATACGTCGAAGCTGACGTCCTGGAGAACGACCCGATCTCCAAATGCCTTGGAGACGTCCTTAAACTCGATGTAGGGAGATAGTGTGCCCGCGGCAGCCATGGCTACCAGCATGGCATGAGAAGCCCGCGCGGCTCAAGAGCTGCGTATGGCAGGCGCAGTCGGCCAGTTTTCGAGTATCCGCAAACCGCCCGGTGATGATCCGATTCCGGGGTTGTGAGTGGCCGTTTGGTGATGGGTCCTTGGTTGTTGAGCGGTAGTCTAACCTGTTCGTTGGGGTACCCCCCTCCCCCCTGTGCCTATTGGAATCATGGAGTTACAGGGGCAAGAAACGGCTTGACACACATGTGCTTCTAGTGTAGTATTTGTGCATGGACAGCCCAAAAACACTACAACAAGCCATCGTTTACTTCTCCGATCCTGACCGCGCGTTTGAGTTTGCCAAGAGCCTGCGCTGGCCCAATGGCGAAGTTACCTGCCCGCGTTGTCAAAAGGCTAAACACTCGTTCATCAAGACGCGGCGTATCTGGTTCTGCTACGTCTGCAAGAAGCAGTTCACCCTGAAACTGGATACGATCATGGAAGATTCGCCGATCAGCCTTGACAAGTGGATGACGGCATTTTGGATGCTGGCGAACTGCAAGAACGGTATCAGCAGCTATGAACTTGCAAAGGACTTGGGGATTCATCAGGAGTCGGCATGGTTCATGCTCCAGCGCATCCGGGAAGTCCTCAAGGTGAAGAAAACCGGGCGTAAGCTTGGCGGTGGACCGGGCAGCGAATTGGAAGCCGATGAAACATTCGTGGGTGGCCTGTCGAAGAACATGCACAGGATCCGTAGGCTTCGCGTCCAGCAGGAAGACACAGGCGGCGTGTTCGTTGGCAAGACGATTGTCCAAGGCATCCTTGACCGCGATCTGCGCGAAGTCCGAGCGAAGGTTGTACCGAACGTGAAACGCGAGACTTTGCAAAATGAAGTTTTGAACAACGTCAGGTATGGTTCTACCGTGTATACGGATGACGCTGTCGGCTATGACAAGCTGCATTATCGCTTTGTCCATGACGTTGTGAACCATGCGGAACGGTACGTCAATGGCCGTGTCCACACAAACGGCCTTGAAAACTTCTGGAGCCTGCTCAAGCGGACTCTGCGCGGAACATACGTTGCTGTGGAACCGTTTCATCTTTCACGCTACGTTGACGAGCAAGTTTTTAGATTCAACAATCGCAAGAACAAAACCGACGCTGACCGCTTCGCTCTGGCCATGTCTCAGGTCGCTGGCAAACGGCTAACCTATGCCCAACTCACAGGTAAGGACACAGACTCGCTCCACACGCCCACGACAGGGGCGGGGGAAACATCAATCCCCTTCTAGTCTCTGTCGGCCTTTTCGGGTTTCCGCGAAGCATCTGCCTTAGCCTGTTTCTTGGCCTTTCCCTTGGGCTTTGGAGCCTGTAGAATTGCCCGTCCAAACTGTTCAAAGTTCTCCAGTGCTTTCGGGCCTTCGATGTATTCAGGTTGTTTCATTGAGTACCTGTATGAGTCCAGACACCGACAGTGTAGATCCAAAGAGCAACCCCAGTACACCACCAGCAGAGCCCCCACGCAATCCTGACTTCATTCCGCAGGTACCACCACCCATAGAGAGTAAGCAAGAAACTACTCACTGCAAGCCCGATCAGACGCCATGGTGGAAAATGATTCTTGAAACCGCTGCGGTTTTCATCGGGCTTTATGTTGCTGGCGTCTACCATGGCCAACTTCAGGTAATGCAAGGTCAACTCGGGGAAATCATCAAGCAGTACCCTGAGATCAAGAAATCTGCTGATGCTGCTGCCAAAGCCGCGGATCAAACTGAGCGAGCCGTAAACACTGCCGCGGAGAATTTTAGAATTGCACAACGACCTTGGGTCGCACTCGACACCGCCAATCAAGAAAGTATCGCCCCTTATAGGGATTTGAATTTCGTAGTCAGTGGGGTCTCGGGGTCCAACATGGTTGTGTTCCGCTATTCGATCAATAATTTTGGGCATTCTCCTGCCAACGTGGATATCGGTACGAAAGTGTTCAACAACAAAACAGATTACCCACGTCATGGGGCGCAGTTGCTCGCTGATGTCCAGAAGGTTTGTGACGAGGATCGCGCTAGAGTAAAGCTCTGGCCTTGCACGATTGTCCCAGGGGCGATGGCCTACAACGGTGGGGCATCGCTGAAAATTACAAAAGAAATGTGGGAGACGGGGGTAATCAAACCAACTGTCATAGGGTGCATCTGGTATCGCTCCACCATAGGAGACACAACTATTCGCGGTACATCTTTTTCTGGGAACATCTCCATGGTGAAAGACGGAGGCCGTAAAGCGGACGACCTCAACCCGATAGCAATTCAACTTCCTAAGGGCAGCACTTCCAAGGTCGTTTCCAAAGATGACTGGAAGGTTGTTGACGTTTTGATGGTAGGCAAAGCAGACTGAACCAAATAGCAACCCTGTCACGGCAACTAAGTGCACACATGTGCGCCAACCCGTTTGTTGCCGTTGGCGGACAATTCCTTTCAAATCTTTGGGTTTAAAGGACTTATTTGTAAAATATTCCGGAATAAGGACTTAGGGGGCAGCCGTCAGCTTTCAGCCGTCAGCCATCAGTAAAACCTTAGCTACCGACCGGCTGGGACAAGGCCCTCAAGACACCAAATGAAAAAGGGTGCGGAAGCAACTCCGCGCCCTTTTCTTTATTATATCAATTCCGACCCACCTGACCGCCAACTTTTCCGACTTTATTTTGCTAGCCAATTCATTGACTTACGCGGAAAACCGTCGAAACAGGGGCTTGACAAGATTTGCCAGAATCGAGGAGCAGCTCTCGAAGCTTTGCTGGTGGGGTCGCCCGGCTTGGCCGACGCAAATTTGATCGACGCGATTGGGTGGTTTTGAGCGTTATCGGGATGTTACGCCAATGAGCGCTGCCGCAATCAGACCACCGAGTGCATTCACCTTACTTAACATCCAGAGGGAAGACGACGGTCCCGATCTGGCTGGCGTTGTTATCGCGGACAAGAAAGCGGACGTCGTAGGAACCGGGAGGAAGTTGCAACTTCTCTTGCAGCTTGATGCCTTCGCGTGTCCATTGCCGGAGAAGCTCGGCATTTGGATTGCCGTGGACGGGATGAAAAATCTCTGCCGCTTCGCGCGTATCCCTGGTGAGAGCGATGGCGCCGACGTCGAGATCCAAGGGATTAGGGCGGGAGGGATCGATTCTGACGCTGGTCGCGGGAATGGTCATGAGGAAAGCCGTCACAGTTTTTCCGGCGTCTGCAGGCGCGGCGTCTGGCGGGAGCACTTTCACAAACATCGGCACGCCGCTGTAGCCCAACGAAGAAGCAAGGGCATTCACCTCTTCGTCGCGCACTGATTTGGTGTCAGCGAACGGGGGCACGCCGTAATAGAAGCTGTCGCGGGCGCGGACTTCCACGTGCTCGGCTGCGACTTTTACCTTCAGATTGCGCCACCCCGGTTTGCGATCGGTAGGCTGAACCAGGAATCCGAGCATGTAGTAAGAGCGGGAGTCGTCGATGGCTTCGGAAAGGCAGCCCATCAGATGGTTGGACTCCAGGCAGGCGTTGCCGCCGGTGGCGTCGGAGAATTCGTGCATACGAATGTCGAGGGCAGACGCGGGTCCGCGACGAGCCGGGTTTCTGGTCCAGTCCAGCAGGCGAATAGGGTAGACGGAAATGTTGGAGTCCACGAGGCTCTTCCACATTCGGTGAAGGCTGGCGGCGTAGGGGCTCGACTCCACGACCGAGCCCTCGGCTACGAGGTCGGGAACGTAGCCGGCGGCAAAGATCATGGCCTTGCGTCCGGGAACACCGAGATAGGCCTGAGCGATGTCGCGAAGCTGCCAGATGGTGCTGAAGACCCGGTTTTCCCGGGCCATGATGGTCTCCGCCCCAATGGGCAGCTTCTTCAGGGTCTCGATCATGGCATTTGTGTCCGTGGTGAACGGTTGAACCAGCTTGAGGCCTTTGCTGGTAATGCAGACGAGCGAGACCGGCTGGTTGGCTTCCACGCCCTTGTTTAGAAATTTGATGAAGTCGTCTTTGCCGTCGGTCCGTTGCAACGGACTGGTGTTCAGAAGATCGAGAACGAGGATGGTAAGGCGCAGCTCGCTCGCATTGTTGTAAGCGAGGTTGGAATAGCCCTGATCGAGGATTGCGGAGGGTGTGGCGCCGACGACGGGCGAGTGGAATTCCTCGAAATGTGAAATCGCCTGCGGCTTGCCGTTTTCTTCCAGCCTAAATGCGCCCTTCGACAGACCCTCGACGGGCCTGCCTTTCCTGTCCTTGACAACGACGGGCACGAGAACCAAATCGGCTTGGGTCCTGAAGGTAGCGACGGCGGAGCTTGAGGCACTGGCTTGCGGTTCTGCCGGCTTTTGAGGATCAGACGTTTGCTGCGCGGAAAGAATGGCGGAACAGAGAAAAAATGTGAGGAGCGCGTTCAGGGGGACGACGGACCGCGAATTTACTGCACAACGAATCACCTGGGACCTCCTTTTTGACCACAACAGACGGGTGCCATTGTCCCCCCAATCTCTGCTGGCCATCAGAAGGTTTGACCGCATATTTAGCTGATGGCTGTGAGGATTCTATCGCATAGTTGCCATTATCAGGCGTTAGCGCTCCCGACGAGGAGAGGGTCCCGATTCTGGTCGTGTCCCGGGAAAACCGGAGATCCACCCACTAACTATCTAGGATGGGGAGTCGAAATCCCGGCCCTCGGCTGCCAACCGATCCTGCGGAGTGTTCACGTTGAAGAAATTCTGCTCGGAAAATCCGGCTGCCGCTAGTTCATCCTCTTCGATCACCCGGACGGACACGCTGGAAAATGCTGCATCGATCTTGTACTTCCCTTCCCTCAAAGCCTGCTCGGCGGCGGTGGAGAAGTCGCGTCGATAGACCGCACAGACTGGCTGGAATCCTTTGCTGGTGCGAGGCACGGTGACGGTGGCACGGTTATCTGCGTCTTCGGCGGTCGCGAAAAGAAACGCGAGCAGTTCCCTGGAGACGTAGGGCATGTCCACGGCGAGCATCAGGTTCAGCTCGGCTGTTGAGTGCACGAGCGCGGCGTGAATACCGGCGAGCGGACCGCATCCGGGAAAAATGTCGGCCACGACGGATCCATACTTGGAAGATCCATATTGCGCAAACTTGGCAGGGTCGCCGACGATCGTCACCCGGCCGCAGACCGCGCCCATCACGGTGAGCGCGCGATCCAAGAGTGTTTGGCCGCCAAAATCCAGAAAGGCTTTATCTGTATTCATACCCATACGGGAACTCTTGCCTCCGGCGAGGAGAAAACCCATGCGCGACAGTTCGGTTTGTGCCATATGGAAAAGCATAAGGCCTAAACCGCAATACACGAAAGTAACCTATTCAGATCGGCTAGGCCGTCGGAAGATGAATGTGTCGAATTACGAGGCATCACTCGTCATCATGCCGCAGAAACTCATGGACGTTCTCATGTTGGGACACTGTTCGCACGAGTTTTCCTGGCCGCGCCGTGCGGCGAATGGAGAGTACTACCAAATCTGCCTGCTGTGCGCGACCACTTACCAGTATGACTGGAAGACCATGCGTCGCGGAAGCCGGGTGGAAGTGACGGCGGAGACCGCCGCCGTCCGGCAGCGCTCCAGTCAAAGGCAACCGACCTGGATGCCCCGGGCACGGCGCCTGCGAACGAAGGTTCCGCTGCGATACCGCGGGAAGAATCTCCATATCTGGTACGAGGGGATGATCCAAAACATCAGCCAGTCGGGGGTACTGTTTCACGGCCCGCAGCAATTGCCGGCGAATGCGCTGGTGGAACTGATCTTTGAGATGCCCGAAGAAATCTCCGGCCAAAAGAACAGCAATGTACTTTGCCAGGGGAGGCTGATTCGCGTCAAGGACGCGGTTGACAATACCGAAGACGCTTTCGGGCTGGCGGCCTCCATCCTCGATTACAAGTTTCTCCACCAGCACTGACCTGCAAACGCGGCCAAACGCGAGCGGCTTGCTGCGTCAGCGTTTCTTTCCCTCCTGTCAACCGACGCGGGTCGCGGCGGTTGCCGCAGCGCCCCGGCTGCTGCTAGAATTTTCTCAGGACATCGAAAGCACTGTTGCCCACATGGTCTAACCGCACTCTGCCCGCTGGCAGGAGCCGGCAGCGTTTTAAGAAATGTCTGAAATTGGGGCTAATCTGAAGAATTGGATCGCGCGGAATCGATCCTGCCGCCAGCATGGACGAAGTTCTGCAGTTGTATTCCGGCAAACTCCAAGGCTGGCAGATCCGCGTGACCCGACGCTACCGCAGCAGTTGCGAGATCGCTGGCTACTCTGGCGAGTTGCAGCAGTTACTGGCCAATCTGCTGGTCAATGCGGTGGATGCGATGGCGGACGGAGGTTCTCTGCAAGTCCGCGTGACGATGGGCCGCGACTGGTCGAGCGGCACGGAGGGAATCCGCATTACGGTGGCCGACAAACGGCAGCGGGATTGCCCGCGACAAACTGTGCCAGATCTTCGAACCTTTCTACACCACGAAAAAGGAAACTGGGACCGGGCTCGGATTGTGGGTCTCGCGCGGCATTGTGCAGAAACACGGGGGATCGATTCGGGTGCGGAGCCGGGCAGACGGGCGCGCGACCGGAACGGTGTTCTTCATCTTCTTACCCCAGCGCCATGAGCCGCGCTTTCCTCATTGCTCACAATGACTTGGAGGCAGCAGAAGTACAGTGACCTTCGTACTTAGAAGGCCCCGCCCCGAGCGGCTTATAATCATCCAAGTCCAAGCAGACTGAGCACTTAGCCGACGTGGAACCTTTTCTTGCAGCTGCGATCTTCGCCTTTGGGCTGTGCTTTGGCAGCTTCCTGAACGTGTGTATCTACAGGCTGCCGCGGGGCAAGTCGGTGGTAACGCCGCGCTCCGCATGTCCGCATTGTGGAGACTTGATTCCGCTCTACCACAACGTGCCCGTACTGAGCTGGCTGATTCTTCGGGGAAAGTGCCGCTCGTGCAAGCAGCCCATATCCCCGCGCTACCTTCTGATCGAACTGCTCACGGGCTTGCTCTTTCTTGGCTGTTACACGCATCTTGGCTTGACGCTCGGGATGCTGAAATGCGCCGTGCTCGGCTACCTGTTGCTGGGCCTGATCTTCACCGATGCGGAAACCAAGCTTCTTCCCGACGCGCTGACTCTGCCCGGGCTGGCTCTGGGAATTTTGTTCAGTCTGGTGGTTCCGGTGAATGATTTGGCTTCGCGAATCATGCCTGGCATGGTCTCGCCCGCGATGAGAAGCGAGATTTCGTGGCGCATCTGGTCCTTGTCAGACTCCTTGCTGGGAGCGGCGGTCGGCGCCTCGTTTCTCTACGGCGCGGCAGCTATTTACCTGCGCGCCCGCGGGGTCGAAGGGATGGGATTCGGCGACGTCAAGCTGATGGCGTTGATCGGCGCGTTCCTCGGAACCAAGCTCACCGTCTTAACCATTTTTGCGGCGTCGCTGGCGGGTTCGATATTTGGACTGAGCATGGTTCTCGCAGTCTGGATCAAACGCCTTCGCCGGATTGAGGCGCGCGGCGCCTCTTCGCGCATTTCTTCGGGCATTTCCTCTAAAGAGGCGCGGCGGCGCGCGTGGCAATCGGCGCGCATGGTGCTCCGCTTTTACGAGATGCCGTTTGGCGTGTTTCTGGGCAGTATGGCGATTTTGTCGTTCCTCTTTGGCAACCGGCTCCTACAGTGGTATTGGAGGGCGCTGTGAGGCTGCTGGCGAATCCGCTGATACTGCGCATGGTCCTGCTTCTCGTCGCCGCTATCGCAGCTTTCGGGTTGGGCATATTCTTGATTCGGCGCCTGCGGAAGAATCTCTCCCAAGAATCCGAATCGCTGAATCACGTTCCGTTGGCGGCGGAGGGGTTGCCTGTGCACGCCTATCACGCCGTCATTCAGCAACTAAAGCAGCAGAAACATGAGCTCACCAGCCGGCAACTCTCGGAACGCAGAAAAGCCAAGGCCTCCGATTCGCTGAGCTCGACCATACTCTCGAACCTTTCCTGCGGCGTTCTGTTCTTGGATACCAACGGACTGGTGCGGCAAGCGAACTCGGCGGCGCGCAAGCTATTGGGGTTCGCCTCGCCGGTGGGACTGAATGCCGGCGATCTTTTCCGCACGGCGACGTTGCGCCCGGAAAACAATTTCCCGAAAAAGAATGGATCCTCTTCAGAAGCGACCGTCGAGCAAGCTCTTGCCCCCGCTCTGGCGGGGAAGTCGGCGATTCGAGGGTTGGTGCTGAACTACTTCACACGGGATGGAGAGAGCCGCGTACTCGAACTGGCGGCCTCTCCGGTTCTGGCCGAAGACGCCAGTCTCATGGGCACGACTCTTGTGCTGACGGACAAGACCGACATCGAGCGCATCCGGCACGATCAAAAGGTGCATCAGGAAATCTCTTCGGAACTTGCGCTGGGACTGCGCCATTCCCTGACTACGATTGCGGGATACGCGCAGCAACTGGCGTGCAGCCGGGATGCGGAACTGGCGCGCCATTTGGCGGATGGCATCGCCCACGAAGCGGCGCAATTGGACCGTACCATTGGCAGCTTCCTGGGAGGCGTCGGGGTTGTATCCACGAGTTTTTGATATTAGCGAGGGCAAGCCGCGATCAAAATCGCGGGCTTGCGAAAGGATGAGGACATGAAGCACACGAAACTTATGGCAATCGTTACTCTGCTCCTGCTCGGGGCCAGCGGTGCAGCCGCTCAGTCACTGGGGGATTACGCGCGTGCGGCTCGCAAGAACAAAGCCGAAACGAGTTCGACCACCCGCCACTACGATAACGACAACCTGCCTACCAACGAAACTCTTAGCGTGGTCGGGCCGCCGCCGGGGGCTGATGCCAAAGCAGAGCAGAAAGCGGCTGCCGTCGATCGCTCTGCAGCGGCGGACGCCGAACGCCAGAAGACCGCGGACCAGTGGAGCGAGAAGATCGCCAAGCAGAAAGAAAAGATCGATTCCCTGAACCACGAGATCGACCTCTACCAGCGCGAACTTCATCTGCGCGTGGCCGCACAGTATAGCGATTCGAGCGCCAGCGCCCTCGCCATCCACGAGGCGCAGTACAGGAGCGACATCGACGCCAAGCAGAAAGCGCTTGATGCCGCCCGGCAGCAACTCGACGAAATGCAGGAGCAGGCGCGCAAGGCCGGGGTTGCAGAGAATGCAATGGGCAAAGACAACAACAAAAACAGCGGCAAGGACAACAACAAGGACAAAGAGTAAAGATCGCCGATTAGATCGTCTTCCCTGCCCTGGGGATCAGGATTTCCCCATGCGCTCCCGAATCTGGCGCGCGTGATGCCGCCCGTGGACCCAATGGAACCTGCGCCACTCATTAGCCGTCAAAGGCCCGAGAAACAGGTGGTCCATGATTTTCGTATGGGCGCCGAACCGGCGCTCGCAATCGTCCAGGCCCGAGTCCATCTTCTGCAGCTCAGGCGCGATGGCTTGCTGAACCTCTTCCGGCGGCATTCCTCGCGGGGTCACACGTTCCGGGGCCTTGCGGCCTGCTGGGAGATACCCGAGATTCACGACCAACAGCGCAGCCAAGCGATGCTTCAGCGTGGCGCTCGTAGCCAACGGAGCACCTTGTGCCAGGCATTTTGCCAATCCGCGGTTGGTGTTCTGGTAGGTGAGCAAAAGGTGCTCTAGTATCTGCGCCGCACTCCACTTTCCGGCAGGAGCGTGCGCCAAACCGGCGGCAGTGGCACCGCCCGTTGCATCTTCGAGTTCCCGCTGCAAACGTTCGAGATAGGAATCCATGGCGCCGATTCAGTACAATGAGTCGCGAAACGACGATTCGCCGAAGAAGCATCGCGAAACGACGAATCGCGAAACCAAGGCCACACTACTACGGAAAGCTCGATCAGGAAGTCGTCGATGAAAAAACCAATCGTCGTCGTTGCAGTTGCAATTCTAGCAGCAGGATTGATGGCCGGGTGCTCTTCGGAGCCGAGCAAGCCGGCAACGGTGGAGAAGCCTCAACCGAAGGCCCCGGAGGCAATCACCGGCAGCAGCGCGTTCTATAAGTGCTATATCTCCGCGCGCGGCTGGGCGCAGGATGCTCAACCGTATCGGGTGGAGTCGCAACCTGCCACGGACTCCAAGGGCCGCGACGGTAAGGCGGGAGAGTGGCGCGCCGGATTCGCCTCGCCATCGCAGCGCGCGACCAAGTTCTATACCTGGGCAAACGGCGATATTTCTCACGGCGTTGACGACACCTACAGCCCGACGAACTCCAGT
Source organism: uncultured Acidobacteriaceae bacterium (assembly GCA_963797885.1). Classification (GTDB taxonomy): domain Bacteria; phylum Acidobacteriota; class Terriglobia; order Terriglobales; family Acidobacteriaceae; genus Acidiflorens. The sequence goes on from CAWCRQ010000093.1 coordinate 37,245, forward strand.
ACGCAGGTCTTCAATGTCCAGTTTCTCAAAGTAGATACGGACAAGGCCTTTGCCGTCGCCCAGCAGCACGGCGGAGAAAAGTTGCTGGAGAAAGAACCCGACACGCGTGTTCTCTATGTGCTGGACTGGAACCGGCAGACGAACGAACTCCTGTGGCACGTAATCTATGGGACGGACCGAGACACCGCCAAGCTGCGGGTGGCGGTCAACGCATCGACCGGGGAGTTTTCGCGGGTGGAGAAGTGAGCTGCCTCGGGCTACGAGCTTCGGGCTGCGAGCGAACAGGAACCGATTGCTCGAAGCTCGCGGCTCATAGCTCGTAGCGAAGGGGCGCTGGGATTATTGTGGCGACGGTCAGGCGGCAACCTGGTACTCGCTCTTAATCAAGCCGCTCGGATAGTGCTGCGTCGCTACGTGACGCAGCCGCACATCGCGCGGCAAGGAGCCGAAGAGCGGAATTCCTTCTCCAATGAGCACAGGCACACGGGTGATGATGAGACGTTGAACCAGGCCTGCGCGCAGGAATCCTTGAATCGTGATCCCTCCGTCGACGTAGACGTGGCGGGCGCCGCTGGCCGCGAGTTTCGAAACGACCTCAGCCGGAGGCCCAGCCATTTGTTCCACAACGCCTCCGCGCACCGCGGAGAAGTCGAGGGGCCGACTGCTCAGGACAACCACGCGCCTGTCACCGTACGGCCAGGTCTCATAGGTCAGAACCGTTTCGAACGTCTTGCGACCTATCACCAGCGTATCGACGCTTGCAATGAACTCGTCATAGCCGTGGGGTTCGCCGCCGCCCTCCGGCAGAAAGTCGAGATCGCCATTCGGCCGCGCGATGAAACCGTTGACGCTGGTCCCGATAAAGACAGATACCTTCATAGTGGCTCCTCACCTGTGGGAGTAAATTGCGTCGTGCTACGAGCTGCGGGCTGCGAGCGAGCAGGAACCGGGTTGCTCGAAGCTCGAAGCTCGTAGCCCGCAGCCCGAGGCACTCATTGCGCTTTCCCTAGCCGGTCGAGCGCAGCTTGCGCATCCTTGGCAAACGGGCCTTCGGGCAGAATCTTGAGGTACTGCTCGTAGTATTTCCTGGCTTCGGTTTTATCTCCGAGTTTTTCCTGGCACTCGGCGAGACGGAAGCTGGCGACGGCGTCGTTGTCTTTGTAGTAGAGAGCATCCTTGTAGCGATCGCGCGCAGCGCGGTAGTTCTTGCGCCTCAAATAAAAATCGCCGACCTCAATGTCTTTCAGCGCCTTCATCGGATTCCAGGGATGGAACTCCTGGACGCCGGAGGTGTCGGGACTGTCGCCGACGTCCAGATCCCCGACGGCAGAGCTGCTGGCAGGATGGTTCTTGGCATCGTCCTTAGGCGCGCTGATATCGATTCTTGTATCGAGACTGGAGCTTACCTCCGCCTCACGATTGCGGGCGGCAGCCCTGTCCGAGGCGGCCTTGTCCGGAGCCGTCTTGTCTGACGCATCCTGCGCCAGTGAAAGAGTCGTCAGCAGCGCCAAGGAAACAATCAGGAATCGAATACGCACGCTTCAATTGTATCGCTTCAGAGCGCGGTCGAAGCAGGGCCGATGAGCGGAAACGTCGTTAGCGAAATCGCCTGGTTGCGTCAAAGATCGGGATTAGTCACATGACGGCGGCAAGCCGAGAAGACTGGACTCAGATGGTCTGGTGGAGAAAGGCCTACCTCAATCCGTCCACCAGGTAGAGATCCGAAAGGGTTCGATGGTAGCCATAGACACAGCTTTTGGCATTCGGCGTAAGCAGGATGGGACCAATGGTCTCGACGCCGGCAGGATCACTGGGCATCAGCTGTCTCAGAAAAGTCTTCTGGCCGGTGGCCAAATCCAGCCGGTAAACCTTGGCCGGAAGTTCTCCGGGACGATAGATGTACAGTGATCGCCCGTCCAGCGACCAGGCGACCGGCTGCTCTCCCGCCTCCAGGCCGCGGATGGGCCGTGGTTCTCCTCCGCTGACGGGATAGAAATATCCCTGCTGATCGGGGCCAATGGCCGCAACGGACTGGCTATCCGGCGAAACTAAAAAAGCTGTCGCATGGACACCCTCGGGACTGATTGCCTTGGCCTTGCCTCCGTCCACATCCTGCACGTAAAGCCGCACGCCATGATCGGGCTCGTTACCGGAAAACAGGACGCGTTTCCCATCTGGAAACCAGCGTGCCCACGCATGGTTGATGGAATCATGAGTGAGCGGTTTGGAATCCCCCGCTTTTGTTGGCAGCAGAATCAGTTGCGCCGGGGAATCCTGAGTTTGCGCCACTACCCATTTTTCGTCCGGAGACAAGGCGACAGCCGCGCCTTCGCCCAACAGAACTGCGGGAGAGCCATCGGTTTTCCGCAGATACACAGCATAGCTAAGCCCACCGGATTTCCCGTATGCCAGGCTGCCACCACCACCCTCTTCATCAAAAAGAAGTGTCTGGCCGTCCGCGGAAATATCTGCGGGATAGGAATAGTCGAGCCAAGTGAGGTCGCGTTCTTTGCCATCGCTGGATGCGGCAGTCAACTCGCGCCTCCAACTGGCGCGATTCAGAAGTGCGCGCCCGTCTTTCCATAGATCTAGCAACATCAACGTCCCAGGCATTCGAGCTACCAGACGCTCTTTGCCGGAGAGCGTGACCGCGTATAACGCGCGATCGATGCCGGATTTGTTTCCGGTAAACCAGACTTCGCGCCCATCGGGCGACCACGCCAACCCCTGGTTGCTATACCACCCAGTCGACAGCGTCGTCTTCTTGCCAGCGAGATCTACTACGGCCACGGACCCACTGTCATCCCCTTGGACGGGATGATCCAAGAACGCAATGCGATCACCTTTTGGAGAGACCCGTATGTGGCCGATCCATCCCCCGGTCTCGTAGAGTACTTTGCCGGCCGGATACTCCAAACGATTCTGGCCGCCCACGTCTCGAACAATGGCCAGGTTATTGCTGTCAGGCCCCCAGTCCGCCCATTGTACCTGGTCAACAACCTCCCGCGGCGCGCCTCCCGCCAGCGGTGCCCGGGCAAGCGTGCCCACACTCACCCAGGTTCCAATGGGATGGCTTCCCAGCAACACCGCCATTTCGCCCGTCTCGGAAACGGACATGAGTTGGGTGCGGTTCATTCCCAGAGCACGCGATTCGGAGCTTTCCTTGCGGGCGGTAAAGACTTCCACCGGATTTCCCTGCCAGGACGCACTGTACAAAATGGTTTGCCCATCGGGCGCAAATCTTGCCGAACGCACACTGCCTCGGCGGAATGTGAGTTGGCGATAAACCGGAGGCGGCGGAAGAGGTTGCTGGAGCCAAGTTCGACCTGCGTATGCGCCCAGTGCCAAGCCAACCAAAACTCCAACCGCCGGGAACAAGGCGGAGGTGAATTTTCTTTTTTGCAGTTGCTGCGATTCTGCAACAACGGTCGAGACCGCCACCGAGCTGCTGGTTCCGGCAGCCAGTGCAGAGCTGGTGGATTCTATGTCGCGTTTAAGGCGTTTCAAGTCAGAGCGGATTTCTCCTGCACTCTGACTGCGCAGTTCCCGGTTCTTTTCCAACGTCTTGTTAATAATGCGCTCGAGTTCCGCCGGCAGTTCCAGATTCAGGCGCATCGGCGGAATCGGCGCCTTGTTCAGAATGGCGTTGAAAACTGCCGCCGATGTGTTGCCTGTGAAAGGTGCGGAACCCGTGGCCATCTGATATAGAACCACCCCGAATGAGAAAAGGTCGGTTCGCGCGTCAAGGTCCTCTCCCATGGCCTGCTCCGGCGACATATAGTTGACCGTACCCACTGCCGCGCCGGCGTTGGTCAGGTTTTCTTGCGGCACGGCTGTTTCCTGGGCGGATACCCCAACGGTTGCTGCCACCCTGGGTTGGGACGTGAGCTTCGCAAGGCCAAAATCCAACACCTTTGCCTGCCCACGCGGGGTGATGAAAATGTTGGCTGGCTTAATATCCCGATGCACAATGCCGGCCACGTGTGCTGCGTCCAGTGCATCGGCGATCTGAATACCAAATTCCAGGACGTCCCGCAGTTTCATGGGACGTTTTTCAATCTTGTGTTTGAGTGTCTGTCCCTCCAGGAATTCCATGGCAATAAAGACTTGCCCTTGGTCCTCGCCAATCTCATAAATAGTGCAAATGTTGGGATGGTTGAGCGCCGATGCGGCGCGGGCTTCCCGCTGAAATCGCGTGAGTGCCTGACGGTCCTGGGCCAGCTCTCCGGAAAGGAATTTCAGAGCAACAAAGCGGCCCAGCTTTGTGTCCTCGGCTTTGTAGACCACACCCATGCCGCCGCCGCCCAATTTCTCGACGATCCGGTAGTGCGAGATGGTTTGACCGATCATTAGGGGCAAATCTTACGTGGATGAAACGGGCAAGTCAATGAAAGCCGCGGAGTTGGCGGCATCTCAAAAGGGTTGTTGACGCAATATCGCGTTTACGCTCGTTGATTCGGTCGTGGTCGAAAGGCCGATGGGCGGAAACTCCAGACAAGGAACCAAAAAAATCAGGCCGCCCACAAAAGGGACGGCCTGGTTTGGCAAAGTCCTCCGGGGAGGAGGGGAAACTTATACTTATAACGACGGCGGATTCGCGCTCGCCGTCGGAGTCTGGTTGCTGGGCGCTCGCTGGTGTCGTTGCCGCCCCAGTGTTGGTCATTAGGCGGATATTCACGCGGCGGTTCTCGGCGCGGCCGCTGGCAGTTTTATTGGTTTCGACCGGCTTGTCCTTACCCAGACCGATCAGATAGATCTTGTAGGCCGGAACGCTTTTCTCCGCCGCCAGGTACTGAATCACGGCATTGGCGCGGCGCTGGCTCAGATCGTAGTTGTACTCGGCACTGCCCACCGAGTCGGTCGCACCCTCTACCGTGATGATGTATCCCTTGGTAGTGGCAACGCTGGCGGCAAGTTGGTCAATGGCTTCTTTGGCATTCTTCGTTAGATTGTCCTTGTTGAATCCGAAGTGCACCGCCGTTTCCACCACCGGGCGATAGTTATCGAGGTTGACGACAACGTTGGTCAGAGCGTCCACACGCTGGGACGCGCCGTTCGCCGACAGTTGCGCCTTATCGGCTTCGCTGCCCGCGGCCATAGCCTTCTGGTCTGCCGCCGCCGCACGGGTCTGCACGTCCTGGATTCCGGCTTGGGCGCGCTGATCGACGTCCTTGATGTCTTTCGAATTCTTCGCGGTCAGGTCGTCGAGTTCATTGGTCTTATTGATCAGCGGCGTGGTCTGTTGACGGACGTAATTCTTGGTTGAACATCCGATCGTTGCAACCAGTGTCGCCGCCAGCATTAGGGTCAATCTCAACGAGGTGCGATTCATAAGGTTCAGGGCTCCTTGCCCAAATATTTTATTTCTCTGTGTGAAATCTGTTTTTAGATCCCGGTAAAAGTCTGTGAACTGGACCCGCTCCTAGCTAAAGCACGGGAGATGCCATTTCGCGTTCGCAAAATAAACGGCTAAATCACTTCATATCAACATCTTGGAGACTGACTGTGGGAAACGTACACACCCCGCACCCAGGCAATCGCGATATGAACCGTAGAAATTTTATACTGTTTTGTTTTCTGCTGCGAATTATAGACGCTGGCAACTGATTGTACTAGCCGCTGGCCTGTTGCCTGACGAGATTCCAACACTGCCGAGCGATCATCCAGTCTTCCTCTGCGTGAATAACTAAAACGCGGACGGCTGCATCCGAAGCGGAGATGTCCTTATCATTTTCCAAAGGCGATGGTTTCGGCGAGGGCGTTCTTCTCATGGTCGAGCTTCAGGCCAAGGAAGGCAAAATTGTCACACACCGCAGCGCGAACTTCGGGTGAGTTTTCGCCGACTCCCGCAGTGAATACGAGGGCGTCAACTCCGCCCAGCACGGCGATCATGGCGCCAATTCCCGATCGCAGGCGATGGATGTAAATATCAAATGCCAGTTTTGCGCGCGCCATTTTTGCGGGTTCGTCGCCGTTCTTGCTGGCGGCAAGAATCTGCCGCATATCGCTCGAAATCCCCGATACACCGAGTAATCCCGACTTCTGATTGAGGACCTCATCAAGCTGCTGGCCCGAGAAATGTTTCTCTCGCATCAGATAGGTAAGGATGCCGGGATCCACGGAGCCGGAGCGGGTGCCCATCATGAGACCCTCCAGCGGGGTAAACCCCATGGTCGTATCCACGCTTCGACCTTCGCGAATCGCCGCCAAAGAGCAGCCGTTTCCCAGATGGCAAGTCACGAGTTTCAGCGAATTCAGGTTCTTGCCCAGCAACTGCGCTGCTCGCTGTGCGCAATATTGGTGATTGATCCCATGGAATCCGTAGCGGCGAATTCCCTGCTCGAACCAATCGTATGGACCAGGGTAGGTGACTGCCGATAACGGCATGGTGCGATGAAAGCCGGTGTCGAAGACGGCGACCTGCGGCACTGGACCCAGCAACTTCGCGACCATCTCCATGCCTTCCAGTTCGGCGCGATTGTGGAGGGGCGCAAAAACGGAAACGCCTTCGATCGCCGACTTGACCTCGGTGGTAACGAACGCGGGCTCGAAATATTGCGGACCGCCGTGGACCACCCGGTGTCCCACAACCTCAACGTCGGAAGGGCCGGAAATCGCTTGCGTCTCGCCGCTCCACAAGCTATGAAGCAAGCGCTCGATGGCTTCCCCACGAGAGCCCGCCGATGCCAGGTCTTTTCTTGAAGCTCCGCAGGAGTTCCTTATCGAGTATTCAGCCTTGTCATCGGCCCACTCCATCTTCCCCTGCCAGACGCAGGCCGGCGGATCGTCTGGGAGCGCATCCCCAATTTCGTAGAGACAGCTCTTCTGGCTGCTGGAGCCGGAGTTGAGAACAAGCACGTTCATCGTCATCAGTAAGGCCAAGTCCAGTCGCGGATTTCCGGTAAGTCGTCGCCACGTTCGTAAATGTATTGTTTATGCTCGACCAATTTGTTGCGCAGCAACTGCTTGAAGTGGCCTCCGACTTTCTGCAGTCTGGGAACACGGTCCACCACATCCCCAGCCAGGTGGTAGCGATCCAGATCGTTCAGAACCGCCATATCGAACGGGGTTGTGGTCGTTCCTTCTTCTTTATAGCCGCGCACGTGGAGATTGTCATGATTGTGCCGGCGATAGGTAAGGCGGTGAATCAACCAGGGATAGCCGTGATAGGCGAAGATAATCGGCTTATCCACCGTGAACATGGAATCGAAATCAACATCCGGGAGACCGTGGGGATGCTCGCTCGAAGGCTGAATGGTCATGAGGTCGACAACATTTACCACGCGAATCCTGACGTCGGGAAAATGTTGCCGCAAAAGATCAACCCCCGCCAAGGTTTCGAGCGTGGGCACGTCACCCGCGCACGCCATCACGACATCGGGTTCGGCCCCCTTGTCTGTACTTGCCCACTCCCAGATGCCAATCCCGGTCGTGCAGTGTTCGATGGCCGACTCCATGTTGAGAAACTGCAATGAGGGCTGCTTGCCGGCGACGATCACATTGACATAATGGCGGCTCCGCAGACAATGATCGGCGACCGAAAGCAGGCAATTGGCGTCGGGCGGAAGGTAAACGCGGACGATGTCGGCTTTCTTATTGATCACGTGGTCGATGAAGCCGGGATCCTGATGGGTGAATCCGTTGTGATCCTGCCGCCACACGTGAGAAGTCAACAAGTAGTTGAGGGATGCGATCGGACGCCGCCACTCGATCTCGCGCGTAACCTTCAGCCATTTGGCGTGCTGGTTGAACATGGAATCAATGATGTGGATAAACGCTTCGTAGCAGGAGAAGAAGCCGTGGCGCCCGGTGAGCAAATAGCCTTCCAGCCAGCCTTGGCACATGTGCTCACTGAGCATCTCCAGTACACGGCCGCGCTGCGAGAGATGTTCGTCCACCGGGAGGATCGGCTCCATCCACAGCTTGTCGGTAACCTCAAAGAGAGCGTCCAGCCGGTTCGAGGCCGTCTCATCCGGGCCGAAGACGCGGAAGTTCTTTGAGTCCGCGTTCAGCTTCATCACGTCGCGCAACAATACACCAAGCACGCGCGTGGCTTCCGCATTCTCGGTGCCGGGCTTCGGAACGCTGACGGCATAATTGCGAAAGTCGGGCATGACTAAATCGCGCAACAACAAGCCGCCGTTGGCATGTGGATTCGCCCCCATCCTGCGCTCGCCCTTGGGAGCCAATTCCGCGAGTTCCGGAATCAACTTGCCGTTCTTGTCAAACAATTCCTCGGGCCGATAACTTCTCATCCAGTCTTCCAGGATCTTCAGGTGTTCCGGCTTCGACTGCAGATCGGCCACCGGCACTTGATGCGCACGCCATGTACCCTCTACGGGCTTTCCATCGACCACTTTCGGCCCCGTCCAACCCTTCGGGCTGCGCAGAACTATCATCGGCCAGGCTGGCAGGCTTGAATCTCCAACCGTACGAGCTTTTGTCTTGAATCGAGCGAATTTCCTTCACGATCGTGTCCAAAGTTCCGGCCATCAGTTGATGCATTTCTTCCGGCTCGTGTCCCTCAACGAAATAGGGTTTCCAGCCGTAGCCGGTGAAGAGATTGGTAAGCTCCTGATCATCCATCCGGGCAAGCACGGTTGGATTCGCGATCTTGTAGCCGTTGAGATGGAGAATGGGCAACACGGCACCGTCACGCACAGGATTCAGAAATTTATTGCCATGCCAGCTCGTGGCCAGCGGGCCCGTTTCCGCCTCGCCGTCTCCCACCACGCAACACGCGAGCAGGTCGGGGTTGTCGAACACCGCGCCGCAAGCGTGCATGATCGAATAACCCAGTTCCCCACCTTCGTGGATGGAGCCCGGAGTTTCGGGCGCAGCGTGGCTCGGAATTCCTCCGGGAAACGAAAATTGTTTGAACAGCCTCTGTAAGCCCTCTTCGGTTTGAGTGATGTTCGGATAAAACTCGCTGTAGGTGCCCTCCAGATACGTATTCGCGACCATTCCGGGGCCGCCGTGGCCGGGGCCGGCAAGGTAGATGGCATTCAGATCGTAGTTCTTAATGAGGCGATTGAAATGGGCGTAGATGAAGTTCAGACCGGGCGTGGTTCCAAAGTGGCCGAGCAGTCGCGGCTTGATGTGCTCGATCTTCAGCGGCTCGCGGAGAAGCGGATTGGCGTACAGATAAATCTGGCCGACGGAAAGATAGTTGGCCGCGCGCCAGTAGGCGTCGATTTTGCGCAACTCTTCGGGCGTGAGGGGCTGGGTAGAAGTGCGATGCTGCGGGGAGTTTACCGAGGCTACGGGAGTCATCGAATCCTGCCTTTCTATTTCGTGCTGTTTCGTATCTTAATTTCTCGGAGTCACCTCCGCCAACGCCCGTCAGGACGTACCTCGGCTATCTGACCACGCCGGTCCGCTCTTCAAGCTTCGCCAGCATTTCGTAGAGGCCGTGACGGCCTGAACCATAGGCCAGAAGAACCCCGGCCGGAGCAGCGCTG
>CAWCRQ010000094.1:0-18450 GCA_963797885.1 uncultured Acidobacteriaceae bacterium
TTCCTGGCTTCGGTTTTATCTCCGAGTTTTTCCTGGCACTCGGCGAGACGGAAGCTGGCGACGGCGTCGTTGTCTTTGTAGTAGAGAGCATCCTTGTAGCGATCGCGCGCAGCGCGGTAGTTCTTGCGCCTCAAATAAAAATCGCCGACCTCAATGTCTTTCAGCGCCTTCATCGGATTCCAGGGATGGAACTCCTGGACGCCGGAGGTGTCGGGACTGTCGCCGACGTCCAGATCCCCGACGGCAGAGCTGCTGGCAGGATGGTTCTTGGCATCGTCCTTAGGCGCGCTGATATCGATTCTTGTATCGAGACTGGAGCTTACCTCCGCCTCACGATTGCGGGCGGCAGCCCTGTCCGAGGCGGCCTTGTCCGGAGCCGTCTTGTCTGACGCATCCTGCGCCAGTGAAAGAGTCGTCAGCAGCGCCAAGGAAACAATCAGGAATCGAATACGCACGCTTCAATTGTATCGCTTCAGAGCGCGGTCGAAGCAGGGCCGATGAGCGGAAACGTCGTTAGCGAAATCGCCTGGTTGCGTCAAAGATCGGGATTAGTCACATGACGGCGGCAAGCCGAGAAGACTGGACTCAGATGGTCTGGTGGAGAAAGGCCTACCTCAATCCGTCCACCAGGTAGAGATCCGAAAGGGTTCGATGGTAGCCATAGACACAGCTTTTGGCATTCGGCGTAAGCAGGATGGGACCAATGGTCTCGACGCCGGCAGGATCACTGGGCATCAGCTGTCTCAGAAAAGTCTTCTGGCCGGTGGCCAAATCCAGCCGGTAAACCTTGGCCGGAAGTTCTCCGGGACGATAGATGTACAGTGATCGCCCGTCCAGCGACCAGGCGACCGGCTGCTCTCCCGCCTCCAGGCCGCGGATGGGCCGTGGTTCTCCTCCGCTGACGGGATAGAAATATCCCTGCTGATCGGGGCCAATGGCCGCAACGGACTGGCTATCCGGCGAAACTAAAAAAGCTGTCGCATGGACACCCTCGGGACTGATTGCCTTGGCCTTGCCTCCGTCCACATCCTGCACGTAAAGCCGCACGCCATGATCGGGCTCGTTACCGGAAAACAGGACGCGTTTCCCATCTGGAAACCAGCGTGCCCACGCATGGTTGATGGAATCATGAGTGAGCGGTTTGGAATCCCCCGCTTTTGTTGGCAGCAGAATCAGTTGCGCCGGGGAATCCTGAGTTTGCGCCACTACCCATTTTTCGTCCGGAGACAAGGCGACAGCCGCGCCTTCGCCCAACAGAACTGCGGGAGAGCCATCGGTTTTCCGCAGATACACAGCATAGCTAAGCCCACCGGATTTCCCGTATGCCAGGCTGCCACCACCACCCTCTTCATCAAAAAGAAGTGTCTGGCCGTCCGCGGAAATATCTGCGGGATAGGAATAGTCGAGCCAAGTGAGGTCGCGTTCTTTGCCATCGCTGGATGCGGCAGTCAACTCGCGCCTCCAACTGGCGCGATTCAGAAGTGCGCGCCCGTCTTTCCATAGATCTAGCAACATCAACGTCCCAGGCATTCGAGCTACCAGACGCTCTTTGCCGGAGAGCGTGACCGCGTATAACGCGCGATCGATGCCGGATTTGTTTCCGGTAAACCAGACTTCGCGCCCATCGGGCGACCACGCCAACCCCTGGTTGCTATACCACCCAGTTGAACAGCGTCGTCTTCTTGCCAGCGAGATCTACTACGGCCACGGACCCACTGTCATCCCCTTGGACGGGATGATCCAAGAACGCAATGCGATCACCTTTTGGAGAGACCCGTATGTGGCCGATCCATCCCCCGGTCTCGTAGAGTACTTTGCCGGCCGGATACTCCAAACGATTCTGGCCGCCCACGTCTCGAACAATGGCCAGGTTATTGCTGTCAGGCCCCCAGTCCGCCCATTGTACCTGGTCAACAACCTCCCGCGGCGCGCCTCCCGCCAGCGGTGCCCGGGCAAGCGTGCCCACACTCACCCAGGTTCCAATGGGATGGCTTCCCAGCAACACCGCCATTTCGCCCGTCTCGGAAACGGACATGAGTTGGGTGCGGTTCATTCCCAGAGCACGCGATTCGGAGCTTTCCTTGCGGGCGGTAAAGACTTCCACCGGATTTCCCTGCCAGGACGCACTGTACAAAATGGTTTGCCCATCGGGCGCAAATCTTGCCGAACGCACACTGCCTCGGCGGAATGTGAGTTGGCGATAAACCGGAGGCGGCGGAAGAGGTTGCTGGAGCCAAGTTCGACCTGCGTATGCGCCCAGTGCCAAGCCAACCAAAACTCCAACCGCCGGGAACAAGGCGGAGGTGAATTTTCTTTTTTGCAGTTGCTGCGATTCTGCAACAACGGTCGAGACCGCCACCGAGCTGCTGGTTCCGGCAGCCAGTGCAGAGCTGGTGGATTCTATGTCGCGTTTAAGGCGTTTCAAGTCAGAGCGGATTTCTCCTGCACTCTGACTGCGCAGTTCCCGGTTCTTTTCCAACGTCTTGTTAATAATGCGCTCGAGTTCCGCCGGCAGTTCCAGATTCAGGCGCATCGGCGGAATCGGCGCCTTGTTCAGAATGGCGTTGAAAACTGCCGCCGATGTGTTGCCTGTGAAAGGTGCGGAACCCGTGGCCATCTGATATAGAACCACCCCGAATGAGAAAAGGTCGGTTCGCGCGTCAAGGTCCTCTCCCATGGCCTGCTCCGGCGACATATAGTCGACCGTACCCACTGCCGCGCCGGCGTTGGTCAGGTTTTCTTGCGGCACGGCTGTTTCCTGGGCGGATACCCCAACGGTTGCTGCCACCCTGGGTTGGGACGTGAGCTTCGCAAGGCCAAAATCCAACACCTTTGCCTGCCCACGCGGGGTGATGAAAATGTTGGCTGGCTTAATATCCCGATGCACAATGCCGGCCACGTGTGCTGCGTCCAGTGCATCGGCGATCTGAATACCAAATTCCAGGACGTCCCGCAGTTTCATGGGACGTTTTTCAATCTTGTGTTTGAGTGTCTGTCCCTCCAGGAATTCCATGGCAATAAAGACTTGCCCTTGGTCCTCGCCAATCTCATAAATAGTGCAAATGTTGGGATGGTTGAGCGCCGATGCGGCGCGGGCTTCCCGCTGAAATCGCGTGAGTGCCTGACGGTCCTGGGCCAGCTCTCCGGAAAGGAATTTCAGAGCAACAAAGCGGCCCAGCTTTGTGTCCTCGGCTTTGTAGACCACACCCATGCCGCCGCCGCCCAATTTCTCGACGATCCGGTAGTGCGAGATGGTTTGACCGATCATTAGGGGCAAATCTTACGTGGATGAAACGGGCAAGTCAATGAAAGCCGCGGAGTTGGCGGCATCTCAAAAGGGTTGTTGACGCAATATCGCGTTTACGCTCGTTGATTCGGTCGTGGTCGAAAGGCCGATGGGCAGAAACTCCAGACAAGGAACCAAAAAAATCAGGCCGCCCACAAAAGGGACGGCCTGGTTTGGCAAAGTCCTCCGGGGAGGAGGGGAAACTTATACTTATAACGACGGCGGATTCGCGCTCGCCGTCGGCGTCTGGTCGCTGGGCGCCGGTGTCGTTGCCGCCCCAGTGTTGGTCATCAGGCGGATATTCACGCGCCGGTTCTCGGCGCGGCCGCTGGCAGTTTTATTGGTTTCGACCGGCTTGTCCTTACCCAGACCGATCACATAAATCTTATAGGCCGGAACGCTTTTCTCCGCCGCCAGATACTGAATCACGGCATCGGCACGGCGCTGGCTCAGTTCGTAGTTGTACTCGGCGCTGCCCACCGAGTCGGTCGCACCCTCTATCGTGATGATGTATCCCTTGGTAGTGGTGACGCTGGCGGCAAGCTGGTCGATAGCTTCTTTGGCATCCTTCGTTAGATTGTCCTTGTTGAATCCAAAGTGCACCGCCGTCTCCACCACCGGGCGATAGTTATCGAGGTTGACGACCGCGTTGGTCAGAGCGTCCACCCGCTGGGACGCGCCGTTCGCCGACAGTTGCGCCTTATCGGCTTCGCTGCCCGCGGCCATCGCCTTCTGGTCTGCCGCCGCCGCACGGGTCTGCACGTCCTGGATTCCGGCTTGGGCGCGCTGGTCGACGTCCTTGATGTCTTTCGAATTCTTCGCGGTCAGGTCGTCGAGTTCATTGGTCTTATTGATCAGCGGCGTGGTCTGTTGACGAACGTAATTCTTGGTGGAACATCCGATCGTTGCAACCAGTGTCGCCGCCAGCATTAGGGTCAATCTCAACGAGGTGCGATTCATAGGTTCAAGGCTCCTTGGCCAAATATTGCTCTGTGCAGAAATCTGTTTTTAGATCCCGATAAAAGTCTGCGAACTAGTCGCGCTCCTACTTAAAGCACGGCGAATGCCATTTCGCGTTCTCAAAATAAACGGCTAAGTCACGTCATATCAATGCGTTGGAGGCTGACCGTGGGAAACGTGCGAACCCCGCACCCAGGCAATCGCGATATGAACCGTAGAAATTTTATACTGTGTGTTCTCTTCTGTGAATTATAGGCGCTGGCAACTAATTGCACTAGCCGCTGGACTGTTGCCTGACGAGATTCCAACACTGCCGAGCTATCATCCAGTCTTCCTCGGCGCGAATAACTAGAACGCGGACGGCTGCATCCGAAGCGGAAATGTCCTTGTCATTTTTCAAAGGCGATGCGTTTTCCAACGGCGATGGCGCGTTCTTCTCCTGGTCGAGCTTCACGCCAAGGAAGGCAAAATTGTCACACACCGCAGCGCGAATTTCGGGTGAGTTCTCGCCGACTCCCGCAGTGAATACGAGGGCATCAACTCCGCCCAGCACGGCGATCATGGCGCCAATTCCCGATCTTAGGCGATGGATGTAAATATCAAGTGCCAGTTTTGCGCGCGCCATTTTTGCGGGTTCGTCGCCGCTCTTGCTGGCGGCAAGAATCTGCCGCATATCGCCCGAAATTCCCGAGACGCCGAGTAGTCCCGACTTCTGATTGAGGACCTCATCAAGTTGCTGGCCCGAGAGCTTTCTCTGTCGCATCAGGTAAGTAAGGATGCCGGGATCCACGGAGCCGGAGCGCGTGCCCATCATGAGACCCTCGAGCGGAGTAAAACCCATGGTCGTATCCACGCTTCGACCTTCGCGAATCGCCGCCAAAGAGCAGCCATTCCCCAGGTGGCAAGTCACGAGCTTCAGCGAATTCAGGTTCTTGCCCAGCAACTGCGCCGCTCGCTGTGCGCAATATTGATGATTGATCCCATGGAACCCGTAGCGGCGAATTCCCTGCTCGAACCACTCGTAAGGACCAGGATAGGTGACTGCCGATAAAGGCATGGTGCGATGAAAGCCGGTGTCGAAGACGGCGATCTGCGGCACTGGACCCAGCAACTTCGCGACCATCTGCATGCCTTCGAGTTCGGCGCGATTGTGGAGGGGCGCAAAAACGGAAACGCCTTCGATTGCCGTCTTAACCTTCGTGGAAACGAACGCGGGCTCGAAATGTTGCGGACCGCCGTGGACCACCCGGTGTCCCACCACATCGATGTCGGAAGGGCCGGAAATCGCTTGCGTCTCGCCGCTCCACAAACTGAGGAGCAAGCGCTCAATGGCTTCCCCGCGAGAGCCCACCGACGTCTGGTCTTTTCGGGAAACGCCACGGGAGTTCTTGATCGAGAATTGAGCCTGATGATCCGCCCACTCGATCTTACCTTCCCAAACGCAGGCCGGTGGATTGTCTGGGAGCGCATCCCCAATTTCGTAGAGACAGCTCTTCTGGCTGCTGGAACCGGAGTTGAGTACTAGCACTTTCATTCGAAGCTATCTCGGTTCGGCCCACAAGTTACTCTGAGTTTTGCAGTGAACTTCTCTAACTCATAACGCTTGTGCCGTGACCGCGCGATTTGTACCGTCTCACCACTGAGAGTAGCGCCGCCGTCCCGGCGGCTGTCCGGCGGGCGTCCTCGCCCGCCGCGCCAAGGGCGAAACGCCCTCGGGACAGCCGGCAAGATGCCGGCGCTACTAGTACGGCCAAGTCCAGTCGCGGATTTCCGGCAAGTCGTCTCCGCGTTCGTAAATATATTGTTTATGCTGGACCAGCTTGTTGCGCAGCAACTGCTTGAAGTGGCCTCCGACTTTCTGCAGTCGGGGAACGCGGTCCACTACGTCACCAGCCAAGTGGAAGCGATCCAAATCGTTTAGAACCGCCATATCGAACGGGGTGGTGGTCGTTCCTTCTTCTTTATAGCCGCGCACATGGAGATTGTCATGATTGTGCCGGCGATAGGTGAGGCGGTGAATCAACCAGGGATAGCCGTGATAGGCGAAGATAATCGGCTTATCCACCGTGAACATGGAATCGAAATCAAGATCGGAGAGACCGTGGGGATGCTCGCTCGAAGGCTGAATGGTCATGAGGTCGACAACATTGACCACGCGAATCCTGATGTCGGGAAAATGCTGCCGCAAAAGATCGACCGCGGCCAAGGTTTCGAGCGTGGGGACGTCCCCCGCGCAGGCCATTACGACGTCGGGCTCGGCACCCTTGTCTGTACTTGCCCACTCCCAGATGCCAATCCCGGTGGTGCAGTGTTCGATGGCGGACTCCATGTCGAGAAACTGCAATGCCGGTTGCTTGCCGGCGACGATGACGTTGACATAGTGCCGGCTCCGCAGACAATGGTCGCCGACGGAAAGCAGGCAGTTGGCGTCGGGCGGAAGGTAAACGCGGACGATGTCGGCTTTCTTATTGATCACATGATCGATGAAGCCGGGATCCTGATGGGTAAATCCGTTGTGATCCTGCCGCCACACATGAGAAGTCAACAAATAGTTGAGCGATGCGATCGGACGCCGCCACTCGATCTCGCGCGTAACCTTCAGCCACTTGGCGTGCTGGTTGAACATGGAATCGATGATGTGGATAAACGCCTCGTAGCAGGAGAAGAAGCCATGCCGCCCGGTGAGCAAATAGCCTTCCAGCCAGCCCTGGCACATGTGCTCACTTAGCATCTCGAGTACGCGGCCGCGCTGCGAGAGATGTTCGTCTACCGGGAGGGTGGGCTCCATCCATTCCTTGTCGGTAACCTCAAAGAGAGCGTCCAGCCGGTTCGAGGCCGTCTCATCCGGGCCGAAGACGCGGAAGTTCTTGGCATCCGCGTTCAGCTTCATCACGTCGCGCAAGAAGGTGCCGAGTACGCGCGTCGCTTCCGCATTCTCGGTGCCGGGCTTCGGAACACTGACGGCATAATTGCGAAAGTCCGGCATGACCAAATCGCGCAACAACAAGCCGCCGTTGGCATGTGGATTCGCCCCCATCCTGCGCTCGCCCTTGGGAGCCAATTCCGCGAGTTCCGGAATTAACTTGCCGTTCTTGTCAAACAATTCCTCGGGCCGGTAACTTCTCATCCAGTCTTCCAGGATCTTCAGGTGTTCTGGCTTCGACTGCAGGTCGGCCACCGGCACTTGATGCGCGCGCCATGTACCCTCTATGGGCTTTCCATCGACCACTTTTGGCCCCGTCCAACCCTTCGGGCTGCGCAGGACTATCATCGGCCAAGCGGGCATCGGCAAGGCGGGCAGACTGGCATCCCCAACCTTACGAGCTTTTTCTTGAATCGAGCGAATTTCCTTCACGATCGTGTCCAAAGTTCCGGCCATCAGTTGATGCATTTCTTCTGGCACGTGCCCCTCGACGAAATAGGGTTTCCAGCCGTAGCCGGTGAAGAGATTGGTAAGCTCCTGATCATCCATCCGGGCCAGCACGGTTGGATTCGCGATCTTCCAGCCGTTGAGATGAAGAATCGGCAACACGGCACCGTCACGCGCGGGATTCAGAAATTTATTGCCATGCCAGCTCGTAGCTAGCGGGCCCGTTTCCGCCTCGCCGTCTCCCACCACGCAACAGGCGAGCAGGTCGGGGTTGTCGAACACCGCGCCACAAGCGTGCATGATCGAATACCCCAGTTCCCCGCCTTCGTGGATCGAGCCTGGAGTTTCGGGCGCTGCATGACTCGGAATTCCTCCGGGAAAGGAAAACTGTTTGAACAGCCTCTGCAGGCCCTCTTCGTTTTGGGTGATGTTCGGATAAAACTCGCTGTAGGTGCCCTCCAGGTAGGTATTCGCGACCATTCCGGGGCCGCCGTGGCCGGGGCCAGCCAGGTAGATGACATTCAGATCGTAGTTCTTGATCAAGCGATTGAAATGGGCGTAGATGAAGTTCAGACCGGGCGTGGTCCCAAAGTGGCCGAGCAGCCGCGGCTTGACGTGCTCGATCTTCAGCGGTTCGCGGAGAAGTGGATTGGCGTACAGATAAATCTGACCGACCGAAAGATAGTTGGCCGCACGCCAGTAGGCGTCGATTTTGCGCAATTCTTCGGGCGTCAGGGGCTGCATGGAAGTATGATGCTGCGGAGAGTTTACCGAGGCTACGGGAGTCATCGAATCCAGCCTTTCTATTTCGTGCTGTTTCGTATCTTAATTTCTTGGAGTCGCCTCCGCCAACACCCGTCAGGACGTGCAGCGGCTATCTGACCACACGTTCAAGCACTACCGCGTGGAAACCTCGCTTTGCCAGCACTTCGTAGAGGCCCTGACGGCCTGAAGCAGAGGCCAGAAAATCCTGGCCGTAACAGCGCTGCCGGCCGGTCTCTATTTCTATTTCCCACAAGGCATTCCCTCTGCGATACTCATCACAGAATGTACCCGCCCGTCATGGCTGCAGGCATTGCGGGCTCTGAGACTGGTAACAAGTTGAGGACGGGAGGACAGTCATGATGATGTTGTATCGTCTCGTTCGGCTGATCGAGACCCACTCCCAAGCACTGGCTGCTTGCCTTCTCGATCAAGTCCGGAACTCCAAGTTGACCCAACACTTCCAACAAAAGGTCCCACCTGAAGATCTGAACGAACGGGTGTCCGAGATCTACCGTCATCTGGGTGAGTGGCTCATGGGGAAGGATGAACTCCAGCTGGAGCAGCGCTATTTGCAAATTGGCGCGCGGCGGGCCGGTCAGCGGGTGCCGATGAGCGAGGTGATCTGGGTGATCGTTTTGACGAAGGATAACCTGTGGGAGTTCATCAAGAAAGAATCGGTTCTGGAACACCCGGTGGAAGTTTTCGGCGAACTGGAAATGCTGCAATTGTTGGAGCAGTTTTTTGACCGGGCAATTTACTATGCCTCGGTCGGTTACGAACAGGTGGTCGCGGACCCAGCTTTCGGGGAAACGAGCGTACCATCCAAGAAAGCATGAAAGTTTAAACACATGCCACATAAGAATCGCGATATTCTTGAAATCCTGCGGCTCGAGTTGAAATTTCTGGAAGAGGGTGGGTATGCTGGCGCGCCCTTCACGCCCTGGCGTGCCCCATACATTTTTGAGGATTCTCCCAGCTGCCTGAACTTTGCGGATCCCGCCCGGCCCCATCCCTGCAGTGAATGCCTGCTGACGCAGTTGGTTCCCTCGGAATTCCGAGAGAAAGATGTGCCGTGCCGATTCATTCCGCTGAACGACAAAGGTCAGACGATCGAGTCCCTCTACCGCACCGGCACACAAGAAGAGATCGAAGAGGCCCTGCGCAACTGGCTGCTCCGGGAGATCCGCCGGATCGAAGCAGCACGAACCCTTGCAAAGCGCAAATAGCCGGCACAGGCTTCAGCGCAACAACTTTAGCGCAACAACTTTAGCGCAACAACGGAACAGGAAGTCCCGGTGGTCAGGAATGAATCATTTCTTTCAGCCCGGCTTTGTTGCGGATAATCAGGGTCGCGCCTTTTAATTGCACGAGTTGTTTCTTCTTAAACTGCGAGAACAAGCGGCTAACGGTTTCACGCGTCGTGCCAATGATTTCGGCGATTTCCTCATGCGTCAGCGTCAGCTTCAATTGCAGAGGATCACCATTGGCCACGGCATTGGACCATCCGAGCAGTAATTGTGCGAATCTCTCGGAAGGGGAGTTGGTGAGTCCCAAGGCGCGGATCCCTTCATAAGCCGTATAGTAATTGCGGCTTAGCTGCTCCGCCACTCGCACCGCCACTTCTCCATATTCACGCATGAATTGCAGCAAGGCATCCCGGGTAATGAAATTTGCCTGGCCTGGCTCGATCATCTCGGCGGTCACTTCGTAAGGCCGGTTGGAAATCGCGGCGCTGAGCCCCAGGACATCACCCGGTTCGGAGATCTTGGTGATGACGGTTTTGCCCTCCGCCGATGAGGTCGAAAGCTTCGCTTTCCCCGTGCACAGCACAAATATCCCACGAGGCTGCTGTCCCTCAATGAACAGCATCGCGGATCTTGGGTAGACTGCGGTGGATCTGATCTCATTCAACCTGTGTAGCGCGACTACCGGCAGATTGCAGAATAAATACTCTTCCCGCATCGGGCAGGTGAGGCAGTTGTCGAGGATGTTCAGCCCGTAGGGCGCGCGCATTCGTAACCCTCTTCCGCGCAAATTGTATCACTGACCTGTGATCAGAATCACAAAAGAACGTGACTTTGCGCATGGTCTCGAAAGCAATCTGCGAGCAAAATCTATTATCACGGGAATGTGTGGAAGCTGTGCAGATGAAGGTCTCCATGAGCGCCCCCCACTACCCCGCACCCGAAGTTGCGGCCAAAAGTCGTAAAATTTCGAGCTTTCCGACTGCGTTCTTGATGTCTCTGTGACTTGCAAATGCGGAAAAAGAAGGGTGATGACACCATGGCAGAAGGACATCGGTTTCGAGTAGTGGCCTGGTGGGCCTCTGGCCGGACTGGCATTGCAAAATCCAGTTCCGCGCCCAATGCCATCCACTTCACTTCGTCGCCTGCTTTTGGCGGATTGGAAGGCAGGTGGACACCGGAGGACTTGCTGCTCTGCGCGGTCGCCAGTTGCTATACAACTACCTTTCGCACGCTCGCAGAATACTCGAAGTTCGAGTACACAGACCTGCAGGTGGAAGCGGAGAGTGTGATCAGCAAGGGTGCCACCGGCTACAGCTTTGGCGAGGTGTCGATTCACGCGAATCTGACGATTTCGCAGGAAGAGGAACGGGAACGGGCCATCAAGCTTTTACACAAGGCTAAGGAGCTCTGCCTGGTGTCTCGCGCCCTCTCGGTCGAACAGAGATTTGAACCAAGCGTGCAGGTGGGTGAACCACGAATGGAAGCTAGCCAACCTTCGCCAGTTCTTGACAAAGACCGTTGCCGTTGAAAGCGCGCAACCGCAACGGTTGGCGTGCTTCAGCAGTGTCTCAGTTTCAAAACCGAGACACTGCCCGTGCTTCCGAGAGCTAGACGCATGATTTCGCCATTACCGGGAAGACGACATCCCCAGTCATGCGGTCGCCTTTCACGTCGCGGTTGCGCGGCGTCGTGCTTCCTGAAGTTCTCGGGACGCGCAGAGAATCCCCCCACATTCGCCGATAGTCTTCCTCATAGTCTATCCTTTGAGCTGCCGGGTCTCGCCGCGGCAAAGATCTCGCCGCGGCAAAATTAAGGGACGAGGAACCATTATGAGTTCGACCGAGGCTGGTCTGGTGGGACGGCCGCCGAATCGTGAAGAGAAACATACAGCACCAATGGGCTACGGCATGGACGCAATGTTCGCTCCCAGTTCGGTGGCCGTCATCGGTGCGACCAGTCGTCCCGGCACCGTAGGCCGCTCCGTTCTGGAGAACCTGCTGTCCGGTAAATTTCAGGGAAAAGTGTATGCCGTCAACGCCAAGCATCCGGAAGTGCTGGGGCTCAAAACCTACGCGAGCATCCGCGACATCCCCGGACAGGTGGATTTGGCTATCGTTGCCACCCCGGCAGTAACGGTCCCGCAGGTCATTGCAGAGTGTGCGGATGCGGGCACCAAGGCTGCGGCTGTGATTTCCGCTGGATTCAGGGAGCGGGGCGCGGACGGCGCCGCGCTCGAACAGCAAATTCAAGAACAGTTGCGGCGCGGTACCATGCGCTTGCTGGGCCCAAACTGCATGGGCATCATGAACCCGACCATCGGGTTGAATGCCACTTTCGTAAAAGATCCGCCCAAGGCGGGCAACGTCGCGTTCCTGAGTCAGAGCGGAGCGCTTTTGGTCGCGATCCTCGACTGGAGCGGCCGCGAACAAGTTGGCTTCAGCGCCATCGTTTCCACCGGCTCGATGCTCGATGTGGGGTGGGGCGATTTGATCTACTACCTGGGCGACGACCCGCATACCAAGAGCATCCTGCTCTACATGGAATCGGTGGGGGATGCGCGGTCGTTCGTGTCGGCAGCTCGTGAAGTCGCGCTCACCAAGCCGATCATCGTGATTAAAGCCGGCCACACGAAACCAGGCAGGCGGGCTGCAGCCTCGCATACCGGCGCGCTCACGGGCAGCGACGAAGTGCTGGAGGCAGCCTTCCGCCGCTCCGGAGTTTTGCGCGTACACAGCATCTCGGATCTTTTCTATATGGCGGAAGTACTCGGCCGGCAGCCTCGCCCCAAGGGTCCGCGGCTTACGATTCTGACCAATGCGGGCGGCCCGGCAGTCCTGGCCACGGATGCGCTGGTAGCCAGCGGTGGAGAACTGGTCGAGCTTTCTCCGGAGACCCTCCGGCGCCTGAATGAGTTCCTGCCTCCCCACTGGAGTCACGGCAATCCTATCGATGTTCTCGCCGATACCGATTCCGAGCGCTATGCTCGCGCCCTCGAAATTGCTTCGCAAGACCCGAACAGCGATGGACTGCTGGTCATCCTTGTCCCGCAAGCCATGGCCGATCCTTTGCTGGTTGCAGAAAGCATGAAACCTTATGCCAAAGGATATGGCAAGCCCGTGCTCGCCAGTTGGATGGGAGGCAACAGCATTGCTGCCGGCGAAGCCGTCCTGAATTCGGCGGGCATTCCAACGTTTCATTATCCCGACACGGCGGCGCGGGCTTTCACGCACATGTTGCGCTACAACTACAATCTGCGCGGACTCTACGAGACTCCCGCACTGGCTGATCAGTCGGACGTGAACAGCGCATCCCGCAATCAGATCGGTCAAATCATTCAGAATGCGCGCAGGAAGGGCCGCGTTCTGCTCACCGAGGTGGAATCGAAACAGTTGTTGTCGCTTTACGGCATCCCCACGGTGGAGACGCGCGCTTCGGCCAGCGAGGACGAGGCGGTCAAGCTGGCTTCCGAGCTTGGCTTTCCCGTGGTGCTGAAAGTCTTTTCCGAGACCATCACCCACAAGACGGATGTTGGCGGCGTCAAACTGAACTTGCAGGATGAAGCGGCGGTGCGCTCCGCCTATCGCGCCATCGAGTCTTCGGTTGCGGAAAAAGCCGGCCCAGGGCAATTCTTGGGCGTCGTGGTGCAGCCAATGGTGAAGCTCGATGGCTACGAATTAATCCTCGGCAGCAGCGTGGACCCACAGTTTGGGCCCGTCGTCCTCTTCGGCTCTGGTGGCCAGCTGGTCGAAGTGTATCGCGACCGCGCTCTGGCGCTTCCACCACTGAACACAACGCTGGCGCAAAGATTGATGGAGCAAACCCGTATCTTCACCGCGCTCCAGGGCGTCCGCGGCCGCAAGCCGGTCAACATGGTAGCCCTGGAGAACCTGCTGGTCCGATTCAGCCAGCTCGTGCTCGAACGGCGGTGGATCGCAGAAATTGACATCAATCCTCTGCTGGCTTCGCCAGAGCGCATACTGGCCCTGGATGCCCGCATCGTGTTGCATGGGCCCAACGTATCCCTCGACCAGTTGCCCAAGCCCGCCATCCGTCCCTATCCCTCGCAGTATGTCTCGTCCTGGACAATGCAGGATGGAACTCAGGTTAACATTCGCCCGATCCGCCCCGAAGATGAACCGCTGTTCGTTAAGTTTCACGAGACGCTTTCCGATCGCAGCGTCTATTTGCGCTACTTCTCCTCCCTCAGCCTGATTCGGCGGGTGGCGCATGAACGGCTGTTGCGCATCTGTTTCGGCGATTACGACCGCGAAATGGTGCTGGTCGCCGAGCACTCCGATCCCGCTACCGGAG
Source organism: uncultured Acidobacteriaceae bacterium (assembly GCA_963797885.1). Taxonomy (GTDB): domain Bacteria; phylum Acidobacteriota; class Terriglobia; order Terriglobales; family Acidobacteriaceae; genus Acidiflorens. The sequence continues at coordinate 13,940 of CAWCRQ010000094.1, forward strand.
AGCGCCGGATCATGGGCGTCGGGCGTATGAACAAGTTACACACTAGAAATGAAGCGGAGGTCGCGGCGCTGGTTTCAGATCAGTATCAACGTCGGGGTTTGGGATATGAATTACTCCGCCGTGTCGTCCAGGTTGCCCGCGATGAAAAGATAGCTTTAGTGTCCGCGGAAATGTTGCCCGACAACGTAGCGATGCGAGCCGTCTTTAAGCGCCTGGGCTTTCATATTCACATGGATGAAGATCTAACTTCGCTGCGGGCAACCTTGGACCTCTAGACGATTTACCCGAGTGTGACCAGAGTCACGGAAAACAAAATCGGCGCTATTTAAAATTACCCCGAGGACGCGGAGCGATAAACTGGGTGTGCACCCTCGTCTTTTGGTTGAGGTTTTAACCCGAGGTAAAGAAGAAAAGGCAGCTTGATGTTTCCCGTCCGGCCGCTTCTTATTTCTTCTCATTTGTGACGTAAATCACACGTCGCTGTGAGCAGCGTTCCCGACAATATCACCTTATTCCGTCATGCTTTACCTAACCATTTCCTCAGAACGAGCGGTTAGAAAGAAGGCAGAGGTGGATTCTATGAAGCGTAAATTCAAGACCATGGACGGCAACGAGGCAGTGGCATATGTCGCCTACCGCCTCAATGAAGTCATCGCCATTTATCCCATCACCCCCTCGTCGAACATGGGCGAATGGGCCGACCAATGGGCGTCGGAAGAAGTGCCCAACCTCTGGGGCAGCGTGCCCCACGTGATCGAAATGCAGAGCGAAGGCGGCGCTTCCGGTGCGGTTCATGGCGCGCTCCAGACCGGGGCCCTGTCCACGACCTTCACGGCGTCGCAAGGCCTGCTGCTGATGATCCCCAACATGAACAAGATCGCCGGCGAACTTACGGCTACGGCATTCCACGTCAGCGCGCGCACGGTTGCAACCCACGCCCTCTCGATTTTCGGCGACCACTCGGATGTGATGTTCTGCAGAACTACGGGATTCGCGATGCTCTCGTCGAACTCGGTCCAGGAGGCTATGGACTTGGCGCTCATCGCGCACGCGGCCACGCTCGAAACCCGCATCCCTTTCCTGCATTTCTTTGACGGCTTCCGCACTTCGCATGAAGTCAACAAGATCGAGATGCTCACCGAAGACGACATGCACGCCCTCATCAACATGGATCGTGTCGTCGAACATCGGCAGCGTGCGCTTTCTCCGGACCATCCCGTGTTGCGCGGTACCGCACAAAATCCCGACGTCTACTTTCAGGCGCGGGAAGCCTGCAATCCTTACTACGACGCCTGTCCCGATAAGGTCCAGGCGGTGATGGATAAGTTTTCCCAGGTCGTGGGGCGTTCGTATCACCTGTTCGACTACGTGGGCGCGCCCGATGCCGAGCGCGTGATCGTCATGATGGGCTCCGGCGCAGAGACCGCGCACGAGACGGTTGACTATCTGAATAAGGATTATCTGAATAAGGATTATCTGAATAAGGACCATCTGAATCAGCAGGGTGAGAAAGTTGGCTTGCTGAAAGTCAGGCTGTACCGCCCGTTCTCCGTCCAGCGATTCCTCGAGGCTCTTCCGCCAACCGTGCGCCAGATCGCCGTTCTCGATCGCACCAAGGAAGCTGGCGCCGGCAGAGAGCCGCTCTATCTTGACGTCGTCAGCGCGATTCACGAAGGAATCAGGCTGGGCTATGGGAGCGCTGAAGGTCGCGCCGGTAATCATCGGTGGACGTTACGGACTCTCTTCCAAAGAATTCACGCCCGCGATGGTCAAAGCCGTGTACGACAACCTGGCGAAGCCAAGTTCAAAGATTCAAAATGAAGGACCACTTCACCGTCGGCATTCAAGACGACGTGGGCCATACCAGCCTGGATTACGATTCCGATTTTTCCGTCGAGCCCGAGAGCGTGGTGCGAGCGATGTTCTACGGCCTGGGCGCGGATGGCACCGTGGGCGCGAACAAGAACTCGATCAAGATCATCGGCGAAAACACCGACAACTACGGGCAGGGGTACTTCGTCTACGACTCCAAGAAGTCGGGCGCGATGACGGTTTCGCATCTGCGTTTCGGGCCGCAGCCGATTCGCTCCAGCTATCTGATTTCGAAGGCCAACTTCGTGGCCTGCCATCAATGGATTTTCCTCGAACGCTACGACATGCTCAGCGCCCTGGTTTCCGGTGGCGTTTTCCTGCTCAATAGCCCTTTTAATAAGGACGAAGTTTGGGACCATCTGCCGCGCGAAGTCCAGACACAACTGATCGCCAAGAAGGCCAGATTTTTCATCATTGACGCCTATCAGGTGGCGAGCGATACCGGCATGGGCTCGCGCATGAATACCATTCTGCAGACTTGCTTCTTCGCCATCTCCAAGGTTCTGCCCGGCGAACAAGCTATTGAAGCCATTCGCCAGTCCATCCGCGACACCTACGGCAGGAAAGGTGACGAGATCGTGCAGCAGAACCTGCACGCCGTGGATGAAACACTGTCCCACCTTTTTGAAGTCAGCGTACCCGACAAGGTCACGAGCCAAGCCGAAATGCCGCCGGCGTTTTCTCCGCAGGCGCCCCAGTTTGAGCGCGATGTGCTCGGCGTAATCTACGCCGGCCACGGCGACGAGATCCCTGTGAGCGCGTTCCCAGTCGATGGAACCTTTCCCACCGGCACCGCCAAATGGGAGAAGCGCAACATCGCGCTTGAAATTCCGGCATGGGATACGAAGATCTGTATTCAGTGCGGCAAGTGCGCCATGGTCTGCCCGCACGCCGTGATCCGCATCAAGGTCTACGACTCAAATCAACTGGAGGGCGCGCCCACGACCTTCAAATCTACCGAGGTGCGCGACAAGGACAAAGACTGGCAGGGCCTGAAGTACACCATCCAGGTTGCGCCGGAAGATTGCACCGGATGCGGCATCTGCGTCGACATCTGTCCCGCAAAGAACAAGAGCGAGACTCGCCTGAAAGCGATCAACATGGTGCCCCAGCCGCCGCTGCGCGAGCCGGAGCGGGAGAACTGGGACTTCTTCCTCAAGATTCCAGAGCTCGATCGCCGGAAGATCAAGAGCACAAGTATCCGCCAGCAACAAATACAGGAGCCTTTATTTGAATTTTCGGGAGCTTGTTCCGGGTGCGGCGAGACGCCCTATCTGAAGCTGCTTTCCCAACTCTTCGGAGATCGTTCCGTGATCGCCAATGCGACCGGTTGCTCTTCCATCTACGGCGGCAACCTGCCGACTACGCCTTGGGCTAAGAATCTCGACGGTCGCGGACCGGCTTGGTCGAATTCCCTGTTTGAAGACAATGCCGAGTTCGGCCTGGGATTCAGGCTCTCCATCGACAAGCAGACCGAATTCGCCCGCGAGTTAGTTCGCCGTCAGTCTGCCTCCATCGGAGACGAACTGGTCATCGCTCTGCTGGAGAGTCTGCAGAAAGACGAGGCGGACATCTACGAGCAGCGGCAGCGCGTCGAACTGCTGAAGGAAAAGTTGAAGGGTCAGGACTCCCCGGATGCGAAGCAACTGCTGGCGCTCGCCGACATGCTGGTGAAGAAGAGCGTTTGGATCGTCGGCGGCGACGGCTGGGCTTATGACATTGGCTATGGCGGCCTCGATCATGTGATCGCCAGCGGCCGCAACGTGAACCTGTTGGTGCTCGACACCGAGGTTTATTCGAACACCGGAGGCCAAGCCTCGAAATCCACGCCCCGCGCGGCAGTCGCAAAGTTCGCGGCGGGAGGCAAACCGGGGCTAAAGAAAGACCTCGGGCTGATGGCCATGGCCTACGGCAATGTCTATGTGGCCAGCGTCGCCATGGGCGCCAAGGACGAGCACACGCTCAAAGCCTTCCTGGAAGCGGAAGCCTACGACGGCCCCAGCCTAATCATCGCTTACTCGCACTGCATCGCGCACGGCATCGACATGACAACGGCAATGTCGGACCAGAAAGTCGCGGTCGATTCGGGACAGTGGCTGCTCTATCGCTACCATCCGGAGCGCGCCCTCTCCGGCGAGAATCCGTTGATACTCGATTCCCGCACCCCCACGCGCAAAGTTAAAGACTATTTGCAGCAGCAAACGCGCTTCAAGATGCTGCTCAAGAGCCATCCTGAACACGCCAAACTTCTGTGGCTGGAGGCGCAGCAAGATGCTGAAGCGCGCTATCGCCTGTACGAGTATATGGCGCAGCGCAGACCGCAGCAGGCTGCGGCTCCCGCGGAGGCGGTCCAGATACCAGTGATAACGGGGAAATAGCGGCTCGCACCAAAGCGACTTACCCTAAAGCGACTTACATCTCGAAGAGGAAACATCATGGATCTAAGCACGAAATATCTTGGCCTGCAGTTGCGCACGCCGCTGGTCGCCTCCGCTTCCCCGCTTTCGCAGGAAATCGCCGGGATCCGCAGCCTCGAAGATGCCGGCGCCTCGGCCGTCGTCCTCTACTCCCTGTTCGAAGAACAACTGCGTCAGGAAGCCCTTGAGCTGGAACGCGATCTCAACGCCGGCACGGAGAGC
>CAWCRQ010000095.1:0-71847 GCA_963797885.1 uncultured Acidobacteriaceae bacterium
GCCGACCCCGACATCCCCATCCTGAAGGAAGCCAAGGCGGAATACGCGAAGCTGCAATAGCAGCGTGGCGATCTTCGAACCATGACTGACCTGCTCGCACAACAATTGTCAACGACGCTATCAGATGGGATTGAGCGCAACGAAACGACCAAGCTCCGTGTCCTCGGCCTTGTAAACGACGCCCATACCACCGCCCCCGAGCTTTTCGACGATGCGGTAGCGCGAGATCGTTTGGCCGATCATGAATGGGCGTTGGGACTCAGGGTGCAATAGTAAGGATGTAAGGAAGCCGAGTCAACCAGGCGCGCACCGATGGACGCAGGACAGGCGCGGGCGGAATGTGGCTTCAGGCGTGGCCTGTTTGCGCCGGTTTGGGTCTTTCCAGGCGTTACGCCACCACATCTGCATCCAGCACGCGGTCCTGCTCCAGATAGTGGGAGACGGCGTATTGGGCTAGAAGCGGCGTCTGGAGCCGGATCTCAGCGCCGATCCATTCCCCTTTGTTGTGGGGCCCGTTGAGCGGATGATTGCAACGCCCGCCACTGCCGAACTGAGGACCGAAATCGGCACTCTGGATCTGGTCAAACTGCTTCAGTTTGCGCCAGGCTTCATCGCCCACCGTGCCGGAAACGTCAATCCTTAATCTGACGATCGCCATAGACGAAACCATTCACCTTCGAGACTCGTTCTTGGTCGCAACACCGCAGCAACGCTTGTGCTTCTTCCCGAGCCGCACGGGCACGGCGTTGTGGGTTGGACTGTGGGTAGAATTCAAGCGCAATGCATCCTTCTGCTCCGCAGAGAACTATTGCAGCTTCGCGTACTCCGCTTTGGCTTCCTTCAGGATCGGGATGTCGGGATCGGCGTCTTTCCAGAGGGTGAGGAAATCTTGGTATGCACTCTTCGCTTTGGCAGTGTCGCCCTGCATGGAATAAGCGCGGGCGAGGCCTAGATGCGCCAGAGCACCCAGCGGAAAGTTCAACACGACGCCGCGATGGTCCCGGAACTTTTGGAACTCGGCGGCGGCAGCGGTCCCGTTGTGGGCGAGCAGGTAAGCTTGACCTCGGACATAAACGGGGTACATCGTTCCCATCTGGAACTGTGGTGGTTCGCCCAATTCATAGGGAGCGGTGGCCTCAAGGGACAAAAGAGCCTGGGCTGAATTACCTGCGCTAAGTTCAATGGCCCCTTTGAGCGTCGGCAGCCAATAGAGTTTGAGCACAGTATTCGAGGAGTCGGCCTTTTCCACCGTCTCGACCAGGGCTTTCGCCCGTCCTGCATCGCCAGCGCGCACTAGGGTCAAGGCGCTTAGCATCTTGACATCTCGGCCAGGAGCCAAGGACAGCGCTTTGGTGACGTCCTGTTTCGCGGCTTCTGCATCGCCAAACTCCGCCTCTCGTAAGGCGGCATTTACCTCCCATGCCGCAGCCGTCTCCCTGGAGTCGGCACGGATTGCCGAGTCCACAGCGCGTCGCGAGAAATCCCTGGCTTTCGTCAGCCGCCCGCAATAAGCCTCGGTGTCGGACTGCGCCAAGAGCAAAACATCTTCATCCCCTGGCTTGCCTGCCCCCCAGTCCAATTGCTGCTCCATTTGCGTCGTGTCGTTCCGCAGAAATGCCACGAAGTACATGACTTGGCGCAGCCATCCACCATCGAGACTGAGTGCTTGGGCGTGGGCAAGAGCTTTCTGCGCATCATCAAAACGGTTCAAGGCAAGGTAAGAAGCTGCGAGATTGCCGTAACTATTCAAGTCGTTCGGCTCCAGCAGTATGGCCTCGTGAGTCTCCTTCACGGATTTCTCATGCTGCCCGAGACCGCTGTAAATGACTCCCAAGTTGGAGTGGGCCATCCTTTCCCGGGGATAGGTTTGTGCCCACAGTTCGTAAATCTGGCTAGCCTTCTCCAGTTCCCCGGTGACGTCTTGATAGTACAGGGCCGAATCCGATATTTTTCCCGCTCGCTTACTCGGTCGCGCAGCTCGTAGCCCTTGGTAATGTTCTGCGCACCCAGGCTGGCCTGTCCAAGATTACTGTAATGAACCCCTAGACTCGCGTAGGCGACGGCGAAATTGGGGTCCAATTCAATCGCACGCTTGAAGAACGGAATCGCTTGGGCGTCGCTCTTGGTGCGGCCGGTTATGATGCCCATGCTGTAAGCCTTCAGGGCTTCGAGGGAGGGCGTGGTGGCTTCCACGGGCACGTCAAATTTCTGCACGGACGCAAGCGATTCGCCCAGGCGCGGACGGATGGCCGCGGCCGCTGTGTCGAGCGCCTTGAGCACGCCTTCCTTGCTGGCGGCTTCGGCGCGTTCTTTGGCCAGATTGTCGCCGGTATTGCAGGCAACGGCATCGAGGCCGACGATGTACTGGCTGCCAAGGTTGGAGATCGATCCGCTCAGAACGGCTTTGCTGCCGGTGCGGAGGCAGAGTTCCCGGGCCACGTCAGCGGTGACGTGCTCGGTGGGCGCGCGGTCCATCAACTTCAACGTCTCGCTGACTTTGCGGTCGGAAAGGATGTTGAGGAACGGAGACTGCTCCAGATCGACCGCGAGGGCTTGTTTGAGGGTGCCGTCGAAGACCGGCTCGCCGGTGGAGTTGACGAAGTCAGCGAGGACGACCGTGTCTTTCTCCGTGAGCGGTGCAGCCTTCGTTACCGGCGTCGCAGACCGCGAGCGCAAATAGAGGCCACCGGCAATGAGTGCAGCCACCAGCACCACGACGCCGGCAACAACCACGCGCCCGAGCTTCCCTCTCCCAACTTCAGGAACTTCAACGGCCTTCGCAGTGGCCGATGACGATGAGGTACTGACAGCAGGAGCCGACCCCGAGGCTGGCGGTGGTGTAGCGGCTACCGCCGGAAGTCCAACCTCCTGCGCTGCCGCCACCGTGCCCGAACTAGCTGGTACGCCGTGGCGCGATTCCGTCTCCCGCTTCAGGCGCTTCAGGTCGGCCCGCATTTCCGCCGCACCTTGATAGCGGAGCTCACGGTCTTTCTCCAACGCCTTGTTGATGATGCGTTCCAGTTCGGCTGGCACGTCGGGATTCAGCCGCACGGCAGGCGTGGGAGCAGCGTCGAGAATGGCTTTGAAGATAACTCCCGAGCTTTCCCCCCGGAATGGTAGCGTGCCCGTCGCCATTTCGTATAAGACAACTCCGAACGAGAACAAATCTGTGCGTGCGTCCAATTCCTTGGCTCGCACTTGTTCCGGCGACATATAAGCGACAGTGCCGAGCGCAGAACCGGGACTGGTGAGATGCTGCTCGTCAATCGTGCCCGTCATCGTGTTGGCTGCCGCAACTTTGCTTGACGAACTGGTCGTGGGTGCGATCTTGGCCAGTCCAAAATCGAGAATCTTGGCGTGTCCGCGCTTGGTCACAAAGATATTCGCAGGTTTGATGTCGCGGTGGACGATGCCTTCGGAGTGAGCAGCATCCAGTGCATCCGCGATCTCGATGGCCAGCGACAGAATCAACTCGGTTTCCATCGGTCGGCCAGCAATGTGGTGCTTCAGCGTCAGCCCGTCCAGAAACTCCATGGCGATGAAGGGCTGGCCATCTTGCTGCCCGATCTCATGGATGGTGCAGATATTGGGATGGTTCAGCGCAGAAGCAGCTTGCGCTTCTCGCTGGAAACGAGCCAATGCTTGGGAGTCTCTGGCGACCTCGTCAGGCAGGAACTTCAGGGCGACAAAACGATGGAGGGTTACGTCCTCGGCCTTGTAGACAACGCCCATCCCGCCCCCGCCGAGCTTTTCGATAACGCGATAGTGCGAGATGGTCTGGCCGATCATCAGGGGCAAATCTTACGTCGGTGAACCCGGCAAGTCAATGAAAGCCGCATTCGCAGCAAGGCCACGCCGACCTGTGAGGCAGACGGTTTCTCGTTACCGCGTTCTGCGCAAGATTGGTGGTGGCGGTATGGCAAAACTCCTGCAGTACTCACGATTGGCGCAAATCATGAGGAGGGAGACCATCAGGTGCTACGCCGCGTTCCATAACTTCCAGGTTGCAGGTTGAATCGCTCACAATCAGTAGCGCGCGCCGATACGATTCCTACGCATCCCGCGCGGTTGCTGAGGAGAACGTAACGGATACCCTTGGTTTGGTTGACCGTTTACAAAGTTCGCCTTAACATTCGCAGCAAGGCCACGCCGTCCCAACCTGTGAGGCAGACGGTTTCTCGTTACCGCGTTCTGCGCAAGGTTGGTGGTGGCGGTACGGCAAAACTCCTACAGTACTCATCTCAGAGCGGAGGAAAAATGATTTCACGCCGCGATCTTCTCAAGGGAGTTTCAGGAGCGATTGTCGCCGCAGGGGCAATCTCTCCATGGCTCGCATGGGCCGCGGACGACAGCGTGGCAGTGCCGGGCAAAGACGGAATGATCCTGCGGTCCTACCGTTTTCTCGACCTGGAAATGCCCCCCGAGTATGCCAACTCCTGGATCACACCCGTGCAGCATTTCTTCGTCCGCAATCACATGCACGAGCCCAGCACGCTGGATGCGGGCGACTGGCGACTCAGCATTGGCGGGGAAGTGGAAAACCCACTCACCCTAAGCCTGGCGGACCTGCGCAAAATCGAATCGCACACCGTTACCAATACTCTTGAATGTGCGGGCAATGGCAGAGGGCTCTACCAACCGCACGTCCCTGGGGTTCAATGGCAAAAAGGAGCAGTGGGCACCGGCCGATTCGCGGGTCCGCGTCTAAAGGATTTGTTGCAGCGGACAGGACTGAAGCCAACTGGCAAACATGTAATGTTCCATGGCCTCGACGAAGTCCCCGGAAAAGTGCCGCCGTTCATCCGCAGCATTCCCATTGAAAAAGCAATGGACGCAGACACGCTGGTGGCGACGCAAATGAACGGGGCCGCGCTGACCAAGCATCATGGATTTCCGGCCCGCGCCCTGGTACCGGGCTGGGTCGGAGCGGCTTCGTGCAAATGGCTTACCGAAATCAAGGTGCTCGACAAGGAATTCGACGGCAACTTCATGAAACCCGCCTACCGCATGCCGAACGAACCGGCGAAGCCAGGAGAGTCCGTCAATCCAGATGCGACGTATCCCTTAACCGCGCTCGCAGTGAAATCGCTCATTGCCAGTCCAAGCGACGGCGCGACGCCTAAGCAGCATGCCATCCAGATTCATGGCGCAGCCTGGGCGGGAGAAGCGGATATCGCCCGCGTCGACATCTCGACCGATTCCGGCGCAGCCTGGCAACAGGCCCAGCTCGGCAACGATCAGGCACACTACGCCTGGCGTTTGTGGAGCTATGACTGGAGACCAAATCGTGCGGGCGACTACGTTGTGATGTCTCGTGCCACCGACAGTCAGGGTCGCACCCAGCCGCAAACGGCGGTCTGGAATCCCAGCGGCTATCTCTACAACGCCATCGATCGGGTGAAAATCCATGTTCAAGCATAGGGGATTGAGTATCGCGGTTGCGGTATTTTGTGGATCCGTCGCTGCGGCGCAGTCGCCCAGCCTTCCCGCAGGCGCGGCACAAAACAAAGTGACCACGGCATGCACGGAGTGCCACGAGTCGCGCATCATTCTGCAGCAGCGTCTCAGCAAAGTAGTATGGGCCAAGGAAGTCGACAAAATGGTCAAGTGGGGCGCACTCGTTGACCCCGCCGATCAGGATAGGTTTGTCGACTACCTGAGCGCGAATTTCCCAGCAGACAAGCCCGCCGAGCCGGCGGTAAGAACTGCCGCCGAAAAGAAAAAATAAAGCGTCATTAATTCACTGTAGAGACCCGAAATCCAGTCATTCTGGAAAGCACAGACCATCGCGAAGAGAGTTACGATGTGTGTTGCATCGTGACTGCCCTCATGGCACTGTGTTTTGCTGGTTCCGCACAACGTGGCAACAGAGTTTTTCAAACATTTGTTGGAGGAGACCATATGAAGAGAGTTTGGTTGGGAATGGTTTTGCTTGCCGTGATTGCGTCGCCCGCTTTTGGGCAAGGTAAAGAACGGGATCGAGTCGAGAATGCTGGGAAAGTGATGAAAGAGATTATGGACATTCCCGACGATATTCCCCAGAGCGTGATTGACAAGGCTGATTGCGTCGTCGTACTGCCATCGGTCCTGAAGTTCGCAATCGGCATCGGAGGGAGCTATGGTCGGGGAGTTATGACTTGCCGGGGCGGGAAGGATTTCCAAGGTAGCTGGGGTCCACCGACTATGATGGCGCTAGAAGGCGGGAGCTTCGGCTTGCAGTTGGGCGGCCAGGCGACCGACTTCGTATTGATGCTGATGAGCCCTCGATCTGCCGATAACATCCTTACTAGCCAGGTCAAGCTGGGAGGTGATGCCTCCGCTGCGGCAGGTCCAGTGGGAAGGAACGCTTCCGCCGAAACCGACGTAACCCTGCGGGCCGAGATCCTCTCATACTCTCGCGCTCGGGGGCTGTTTGCCGGAATCTCTCTCGCGGGATCGACCCTTCGTCCGGACAATGATGCCAACAAGAATCTCTACGGAAAAGAGGTGAGCGCGAAGGACATTGTATTCAACGGCGCGGTGGCAGCCCCTCCGTCCGCACATTTGTTGCTGGCTACGCTGAACAAGAAGTCTCCCAAAAATGAATCGAAGAATTAACGGGCCTGGTGAGTCCAACTCGTGTGGGCCGCCTTGTCGATGGTGTGGAACTTCGGAGGGATGACCGACGCGCTCGTTACCGATCTGGCACAGATTGGCAGTGTGAAGGGATCTCGCGCACCTCACGACGAATAAATAGCCCGAATGGTCTCTGCACCTGGGAATGCGACGGGGACGGAAGATCACCAAGCTGGCCATGACCCGTTAGAAAGACGTTCCGGCAACGAGAAGAAGAGCCCGACGGGTGAATTATGGCCGAAAGCTGATAAAGTGGGAGATTATGAGCAAGAGTGCGCTCCTGGCCAAATTGAAAGGAAAAACGCGCACGTTTGTGGTTCATTCAAATACCAGCCCCTACGCGGCAGCGGCGGCGATGGGTGCGGCAATGGGGCGCAGTCAGGCGCTCGGCCCTTACTTCCATCTCTCAGCAAAGCGGATTTCTGGCGTCCAGGCTGAACCCGCCACGGGTGCCATTGGTGAATTGGCCCCAAGCAATCTGAGAGTAGATTTCATAGGCGATTGGGTGGAGTTCCTTCGTCAAAAGGGTATGGCGGTTTGCGGCTTGAAATATGACCATTCGCGCACATTGGAAGAGAACACGATCCGGTATCTCAATGCGCACAACAGAAGAATTCCGCCAGATAAAGTGCGCGGGTGCGATAGACACGAAGCCGATCAAGGACGAGATCACCGCAGCCACAGAGGGAAAGGAGGAAGCTTTCAAGCTCAGAAGAGACAAATATGGATTTTAAGGGTGTGGACCCGGCGATCGCCGTAAACTTAGAGACCTTCTGAATGTTCGCAGGGGAAGATCGTCAAAATGAGTGACAAACTAGAACGTAGTCAGCTGCAAGCTTGGATTTACGAATTTTTGAAGCAGGGGAAATCCGGCTCCTTGGATTTGCAGTTGAATGACATCGCGTTGAGCGTCCGAGGTAAATCGGTTGCTGCGGGCACGCTTGAGTCAAGACCGTTTGAGGGTAATTACCGCATTCCCCAGGAAATCGTCTGACACAAAGGGCCGGACCACCAAACGTGTGTATGACGAAATTTGGAAGAAACTCGATCCGATATGGAAACGATCTCAGCTGCATTGAAAAAAGAAGACATCACGGCGGAGCTTTCAGGGATATTTGACTTGATTCACAAAACCAGAAATGACGCTGGACATCCCACAGGCCGCCCGGTCGAGCGCGATGAGGCATTTGCGCTCCTCCAACTCTTCCCAACGTATTGCAGCACAGCCTACGAAGTGATTAGGTGGTTGAACAAAAACAGTATTTGAGAGAGCAGTGCTCAAGGCGGAGTAGCGTCCTCTGGGTGTCTCCAGGTTGGTCACGATGAACCCTATCCGCGGAGTTCAAAAAGGAAATGTGGGCTAAATGATTCGCGGTTTAAGATTCAGTGCATACCGCACTATGTAGGCCCGACACTTGGGGAAGATGTAGTCGGGCGAGAACCCTTGGAGCCAATGAAAATTCCTCCTGTTGACCGTAGGTAAGAAATGGTAATGCCGGACAATTATCATCGCCCCGACGAAACCGCACTGACCCAGCAGGTTCGCCTAACCGACTGGACATGGGAAGGTGGGCGGGAGTTGCACCCGCTGAAGTCCAGCGCCTTTTCACGGCGCACTGTTACGCCAACCATCGAAAAACCTTTTCCGGCTTTGCGGTATAGACTGGCTCGGAGGAGGCCAATCCTCATGGCCGAGGGAGGCGGAAATGTTTGAAACCAGTGGAACCACCGATGTCATGGAAAAGAGCCCGTGGCAGAAATACGTGCTCTGGTTCGCGGCAGGCTGCTTCGTCACGATTCTGATCTTCTACATGCTCCTCATACCCAGTGCGAAGCGTGCTGCGGCTGAGTCCGCTGAAAAAGCGGCGCAACAGAAACTCTCCGCTGAACTGGCAAAGAACCCGGTGCAAGCTCAACTGGAAACCACGAAGGCCGCATTGCAGACTGCAACCCAAGAGCGCGACGAGTGCAAAACCAAGTTTGATCGCCAGACGATCCTCTACGACAACAGCATCGTCATCGATCCCGACAAAATCTGGATCATCCCCGCCGATGTTGAACCGATCGCCGTCGGCGACCACCCCGTCACTTACACCCACTACGACCCGAAGACGAAGCGCGAGACTGTCCACTTCTATCCTCAGCGGCAATAGCCGACGGGCGCTCACTCAAAACTCCGGGTCGGGGATCAATGAGTGAAATCGGGATTTTACGACAACAAGCGGCGTCCGGCTTTGTGAGCAGTCGGCGCGCCGCCAACAAGGTGCAGGGCGTCTTCATAATCGCCGCCCGAGATCCTTCCCGGAGAAGTGGGTAGCCATCTTTGGATTCGCCCTGGCGAAACGTGGTAAACCGTTGTAATATGTTCTCCCTCACCAAAGTCAGGCCCCTTCAGCGACAGGTCCGTAGAAGGAGGTGGATATGAGGAGCTGGAAGCAGATAAGCCTTCTCATCGTGTGTGTGGTTATCCTCATGGCCTCGACTCCGAGGGCGCGCCTCCGAAAAAGCACTAGCGTCATCCGCGCACAATGCGGGCTAATCTGTAAAGCGGTGGCTCGATGTTCCCCGGCTGGGGAGCGTCTGACAAAACCTTCACCGTCGCCACGTAAGCAGAATGAAATCTACTTTAGGCCTTCCACCAAGTAGAGGTCTCCGAGCGTTCGATGGAAACCATACACATATGTCTTCCCGTCAGGTGTCATCAGGATAGGTCCGATGGTGGAGACACCGGTGGGATCGAGCGGAGCAATCTGCTTCCAGACGGTTTTCTTTCCCGTGGCCAATTCCAATCGATAAACCTTGGCGGGCACCTCGCCGGTCCGGTAAAGGTAAATGGAACGGGCGTCCTGACTCCAATTGATGGGAATATCTCCGGGTTCCATACCGTTAACGATTCGAGGGGCACCTCCCGTCGAAGAAAATAAGTATCCTTTTTGGTCGGGGCCAATCCCCACGACCAATTGGCCGTCCGGCGAAATCGCAAACGCCACTGCGTCAACCCCCTCGGGAGAAATCGCTTTCGGTTTTCCTCCCGAGATATCCTGCGCATAGAGCCGCACCCCGCTCCCGGATTCGTTCCCGGAGAAGACAAAGCGCTTGCCGTCGGGAAACCATCGTGCCCACTGGTGGTTAATCGAATCGTTCGTAAGCGACTGAGTTTCACCTGCCCCGGTCGGCAATAGCCGGAGTTGTTCGGGCGAGCTTGGCGTCTGCACGATGGCCCATTTCTGGTCGGGAGACAGGGCGGTGGCGCCACCTTCGCCGAGTCGAATTGCCGGTGTGCCATCGGTGTTACGAATATAAACTGCGTAAGTCAACTCCTGTGCATTTCCGTACTGCACCCCGCCGCCAATGCCCTCCTCATCAAAAAGAAGGGTCTTGCCGTCGGCGGAAAGGTCGGCGGGATAGGAGTAGTCAAGCCAGGAAAGGTCTCGCTCTTTGGTCTGGCCTGAGTAAAGAGCCATCACTTCGCGTCGGCGGTCGGCGCGAGCCAGTAGCACCCGTCCGTCGCGCCAGATATCGAACACAACCAGAGAACCGGGTACCCGTGTCACCAACCGTTGCTTCCCCGACAGGCTGACGGCGGTGATGTAGTGAAACAGTCCCAATTCGCTGGCTGTGAACCAGACTTCCTGGCCGTCAGGCGACCAGGCAAGACCCTGCGTACCATACCACTCCCGTGTCAGCTCACGCTTGTGACCGGAAACATCGACAACGGCAACGGAGCCGCCATCGTCTCCCTGGTTGGGATGGTCCATGAAGGCAACGAAGTCGCCCTTAGGGGAAACTCGTGGATAACTGATCCAGCCGCCGCTGGTCTCGTAGAGGACCTTGCCGATGGGATACTCGAGCCGGTCGCGGCCACCCACATTGCGCACCACGGCTAAGCTATTTCCGTCCGGGGCCCAATCTGCCCACTCCACATCTTCGAGAACTGGCCGGGGTGCGCCGCCCGCCAACGGCGCTCTGGCCAGTGTACCCACGTTTATCCAGGTTCCAACGGGATGGCTGCCTAAGGAAAGGGCCATCTCACCCGTCGATGAAATGGCTAGAAGCTCGGCGCGGCCCAGTCCCAAAGAACGCGACTCGACCATGCCCTGGCGCGCGGAGAATGTCTCCACTGGATTCCCTTGCCACGCGGCGCTGTATAAGATGGTCTGCCCATCCGGTGCAAAGCGGGCGGAGCGAATCTCGCCGCGGCGGAAAGTAATCTCGTGATATAGGGGTGCGCTGGCTGCGGACGATCCCAACACGTGTTTGCCCACCACTAGGCCGATTGCAAGAGCAACGAGAAAACCGCAGCAGATCAGCAGCGGCAGGAGTGGACCGCTCCTGCGCGGGCTCTCAGGAACGATGGCGGCAGCTTCTTTCGCGCCGCTAGTTCCCGCTGGCGGCGCAACACCGCCCACCCCGGCGCGGGAAGAATCGGTGTCACGTTTCAGACGCTTCAGGTCGGCGCGAAGCTCGGCCGCACTCTGGCAACGCAACTCCCGGTCTTTTTCCAGCGCCTTGTTCAGGATAATTTCCATTTGTTCCGGCAGTCCCGGATTCAACTGGATTGGCGGCGCGGGTATCTTGTTCAGAATCGCTTCAAAGATCACAGCCGACGTAGCTCCCGAGAAGGGCTGCTTGCCGGTTGCCATTTCGTAGAGCACCACACCGAAAGAAAACAGATCGCTGCGCTGGTCCAGTGTTTCGCCGCGTGCCTGCTCAGGCGACATATAGCCAATGGTTCCCATCGCCGTTCCAGGAGAGGTCAGTTGATCGGCGCTGACGGCAGTTGCGGCCCCTACCGTGGGGACCGACCCATCCACGAAGCGATGCCCTTGCGGGGTGAGCTTCGCCAAGCCAAAATCGAGGACCTTGGCCTGACCTCTTTGGGTGACAAAGATATTCGCAGGCTTGATGTCGCGGTGCACAATTCCGCCAGAGTGCGCCGCTTCGAGAGCGTCCGAGATCTGAATGCCCAGTTCGAGCAGCTGTGCAGTTTTGAGCGGACGGCCCTCGATCATGTGTTTCAGGGTCGAGCCGTCCAGAAACTCCATGGCGATGAAAGCTTGCCCATTTTCCTGGCCGATGTCATAGATGGTGCAGATATTCGGGTGGTTCAGGGCGGAAGCCGCCTGGGCTTCACGCTGAAAGCGGCTAAGGGCTTGAGGATCTTTGGCGACGTCATCGGGCAGAAACTTGAGCGCGACAAAGCGGTGCAGGCGGGCGTCCTCGGCCTTGTACACCACACCCATGCCGCCACCACCGAGTTTCTCGATGATGCGGTAGTGCGAGATGGTCTGGCCCATCATGCGTGGCAAATCTTACGTCGGTGAACCCGGCAAGTCAATAAACGCCGTGGGGTTGGCGCGCTCTCAAGAGGATAGTTGACGATAAATCTCGATTACGCTCAAAACCCCCTCCTTGGGCTGGCCGGGGTCAAAGAGTGTAAACGCCTTCCATGAGAATGCCGGTCTACGTCAAGTAGATTTTGAATTGCCTTCCTAACCTCCACCTTCCTTCCTAGCGGAGGGTTTGCCGAGCGGCCCGGAGCGGTCAAGAAGCTTTGGCCGAGCGCGCCAGGGATATTCTGCAGAGCGTCACCCGCCGCTGAGTGTGTCCGGGATGACGCTGGTCAGCCTCAATCCGCTCGGGATCCCTTGGTGGGACGCGATGTGCTTGTCGGGGCTCTTGCAGCGGCGTCGATCGACGCTGTTGGAAGAGTGTGGTGGTTTATTCCCTCCTGGCTCGGCCATCCTCCGACCCAACCTTTTTCGGGCCCAGATTGGCAGTTTCTGGGCGCGCATACAATCATTGCTTCTATAGCGGACACTCTAAAAAATGCGCCTCTTTCCTGGCTTGCGAGCGGGATCCTTCCATTATTTGGGAAGGTCACAAAGCGGGGCGCAAAGGAGCCTACTGCCAAATCGAAAAGCTAGCGAATTTGGAACTCCTTCCAGCGACGGGATTCACAGTGTCTTGCTTTCCCGTGAAGATCAAAGCTGGCTCTGCTGGATTCTCGCGCGTCGTTGCGCTCATGTAGTGAATATCCATCTGAGCCAACACGATCAGTCTGAGGTTACCGCCGTTAACTCACAACGGATCATGTCCGTTCCGGTCGCATACGGGCAACCCTGACATAATCCGGTAAGGGAAGGGTTGCCGACCACGACGTCCAGAATCGTCGCATCCTCTGTAACGTTCAGGCTATAATTGCGCGCACGCATGGCGCTCACCTCTGGCACCAAACTCGGCCCCTATGAAATTCAATCGCCCCTCGGTGCAGGCGGCATGGGCGAGGTGTATCGGGCTCGCGACACCAGGCTGGACCGGATTGTGGCCATCAAGGTCCTCCCCGAACAATTCCAATCTGATTCCGATCTGAAAGTGCGCTTCGAACGCGAAGCCCGAGCCATTTCCTCGCTGCAGCATGAGCATATTTGCATGCTTTTCGACGTTGGTCATCAGGACGGCATCGAGTACCTGGTCATGGAATATTTGGAGGGCGAAACCCTAGCAGCCCGCCTGCTGAAAGGGTCACTTCCTCCGGATCAGGTTCTTAAGATTGCCATTGAGATCGCCGATGCCCTCGATAAAGCACACCGGCACGGCATCATTCACCGGGACTTGAAACCCGGCAATATCATGCTGACCAAGTCGGGGGCTAAGCTGATGGATTTCGGTTTGGCAAAGGGACAAGGGCCTTCGGCGGCAATGGCGGCAGGCACAATCGGCGGGCCGCTGACGCCCTCCATGCCAACCATGAATGTGCTTTCGCCTACCTCGCCCGTGTCACCCCTCACGCAAAAAGGCATGATCGTAGGCACGTTTCAGTACATGGCGCCTGAAGTACTGCAAGGAGCCGAGGCGGACGCCCGCTCCGATATTTTCGGTTTCGGGTGTGCCCTTTACGAGATGACCACGGGTAGGCGCGCGTTTGAGGCAAAGTCGCAGGTTGGGTTGTTGGCCGCGATTCTTGAAAAGGACCCGGAGCCTATCAGTGCCTCGCATCCCATGACGCCGCCTGCTCTGGAACATGTGATCCAGCGCGCGATGGAGAAGAACCCGGAAGACCGCTGGCAAAGCGTAGCCGACATTCGGGGAGAATTGAAGTGGATCGCCGAGACTGGCAGCCCGGCAGGTCCACCTGTCCCAGTGGAAGCGCGAAGGGGGAGACGGGAGCAACTCGCTTGGACGGCGACGGTAGTGGTGGCAGTTGCGGCTGTGCTGTTGGCTATGGGTTTCATTCGTCGGGCGCCTGAGCCTGCCCGCGTGCTCCGAGCCACCATCCCCGCCCCGGAGAAACGTTCTTTTGAGCCATTCAGCTTTGCCCTCGCGCCGGATGGAAGTAAGTTGGCCTTTGTGGCCTCCAACTCCGAGGAGGGGACGCAGCTATGGGTACGTTCCCTGAGTTCCCCTTCAGCTCAACCACTGGCAGGGACGGAAGACGCCAATTTCCCCTTCTGGTCGCCGGACAGCCGGTACATCGGTTTTTTTGCCGCAGGCAAGTTGAAAACCGTGGACGCCGGCGGGGGTGCCGTCCTTACACTTGCAGATGCTCCTCTGGGCAGGGGCGGGGCCTGGGGACCGGACGGCACTATTCTGTTTGCGCCAGCAGCGTCCTCCGCCATTTTTCGCATTCCGCATAGTGGAGGAACACCAAGGCAGGTAACGGTTGCCGACAAAACCACGCCCATCTCTCAACGCTGGCCTTCATTCCTACCCGATGGGCGACACTTTATTTTCTGGGCACTAACCATAAGCAATGGCGCCCTGTACTTGGGCTCACTGGATTCCCCGGTGCCCCACAGATAGTGCAATGTCCCGCGCGGGCCCAATACTCCAATGGACGGTTAGCCTATATCCGCGACGGCAACCTGTTGGCGCAGGCGCTCGACTTGAAAAAGCCAGGGCTGGTGGGCGAGCCGGTTGCCATTGCCGAGCAGGTGGCGATGGACGACAGGGGAGCGGCGGCCTTTTCGCTTTCGGGTGACGGCAAGCTGGCGTTCATTGGCGGAGGAGGATCTGCCTCCATCCTCGGCATTTTTGACCGCGCGGGCAAACAGATTGCTGCCATCGACCGCGGAACTTTTGTCACCGGCTATTTCTCTCCCGACGGCAAGAAGGTGGCGGCAAGCCGCAACAATCCGGGCCGTGGTATGGAAATTATGATTTACGACCTCGCACGCTCCACGAAGACCCAGTTCACGTTTGCGCAATCACGGGACGATGATCCGGTGTGGTCGCCAGATAGCAGCAAGATCATCTTTGATTCCTCCCGCAGCGGCAAGAACACCGACATCTATGAGCGGCCCGCCGACGGCAGCCAGCAGGAGCAGCTTTTCTATAAAGATGAGACTGATAAATATCCAAGTAGCTGGTCGGGAGACGGAAAGTATGTGGCCTATGAGGACTTGAGCGGTCAGGACATACATATTTGGGCTATACCAATGACGGGTGAGCGCAAGCCCTTTCCGGTACTGCAGGAAAAGTATGCGACGCGCTCGCCAGTGATTTCGCCGGACGGGAAGTGGGTGGCCTACTTTTCCAACGAATACGGTAAGTGGCAAGTTTATATCACCTCTTTCCCTAAACCGGGCGGGAAGTTTATGGTGGGCGACGGAATCAATCCGGCGTGGCGACGCGATGGCAAGGAACTCTTTTACGTGGATTCGAGCAACCGGGTTGCCTTGGTGGAAGTGACGGCACGGGGCGACAGTCTGGAATTGGGCCAGCCCCAAGTACTCAAGCAGCTACCGCTGGATAGTGGCAACGTCTTCCACGTCTCTGGCGACGGCCAGCGTTTCCTGATGGCCATTCCGCCCCAGCAAAATGCGACTGGTCTGAACCTAGTGGTAAATTGGCAGGCCGAACTCAACCGCTAAAACCAGAAGACTGGCTCGGGAAGCCCACTTTGCACGCCAAATGTTCAGCAAAACCAGAATGTGACCTTTTCTAAGTACCTTGACGGTTGTGCCCGGATCACGTTAGAGCTGTATCGGAAGCGAACCAGCGCGACAGTTTTCGGTTAGCTTCGACCTGAAAGTTCGCTTTCGATACAGCCGTTTGAAGGAAGCCGCTCGCGGGTGCGGCGGACGCGGGGCGCTATGGGAATTCAATCGATTTCGGCCTGAAAAGCGTTCCCGGGCCCGCTCTCGCAAGATTACAGGGTCGTGGTCGTCCGCCCCGTTTATCGGGACTAATCCCGACTGACTCAAATAGCGGTGACGATCCGCTCGCTTACGCGATGTTATGTAAAGGTCAGAACAATGGCGGTATAATCCGCAGTCAACGGGGTTCCTACGTCAGCGAGTTCACTTTTGCCACTGCGCAGGTCAGCGTTTGAAGCGTTACCGCAATATCCGAAGGGAGACACAGACATGAGCGTTCGACTTCACATCTTCAGCATTGCTGCTCTGGTTGGGTTCTGTTCTCTTGCAAGTGCCGACGATATACAGACCCATGTGACGTACGTCTGCAATGGCGAACGTCTTTTTGTCGAGAGTTGCAACGTGCGCGACCTTTCGGACAACTCCACCTGCATGGTCGCACACCCGGACAAGATGAGGCCGAACGGCTTCCCGACGTACACCAACGAAACGCGCGGAACGCTGAAGAAGCTGTTGCCCACCTGCCAGCAGCCGTCGGCGAAAGCGGTGGCACGAGTACAGGATGCGCAGAAAAAGTGGCAGGACCAGTACAACGCCGCGGTGAATACTCCCGCGCCCGCCAAAACGGGTAACAGTGCGTCGCAAATCACTCTGGTCAATATCAATCCGGCTACGCAGTCGGCCGATGAGCGCACGGCGACCCGTTGCATCACGGCAGGACGGTCACCGACGCTTTGCGGCGAAAATGGCCTAGGCAAATGGTTTGAAGGTGCCATCGGCAACGGCGTTGCTATGGCCAACGCGATAGCGCCGGGTTCTGCCGATAAGCTTTCGAAGGCGACCAAGCCGTTGCCGCCAGGACTCGAGATCTCCGGCAACTATGTGGGCGGCGGCAATTGGCGAATGCAGTTCGATGATCGTTCCGCCATGATGAGCTGCGGCGACCTGGATCAGGAGCAGCGTTTCTATACCATCGGGATTGTCAATAATCAGGCCGCGATCAAAATTGACATCACGCCCAAGCCGTTCGTTCTCTATATGCGGCAGGATGGGACGCTCGCCGACGAGGGTCCGGTGGTGGTGGACGGACGAGTGGTGGCCGGGTCTGGCAGTGTGACAACCACCAACGGCAAATGGGTCAACTCGCAATCCACTACGACGCAAACGCTTACGCCGATGGAAGCGCAGCAGTACTCCGGCCAATCGAACCTGCACACGGACGGCCAGTACTACACGCTGACAAACACGAACACCTCGACGAGTTATCAGCCGGGCACGACCACTTACAGCGGGCCCAATTACGTGGCCAAAACGGAAACCTGCAGCACGGCAATTCTGAAGAGCGCGGGCAAAACCCAGTTGGATGCGCTCAAGGGTTTGACCGAGTCGATGCTCGGCGGCGAGAGCGCTCCGCCCACTCCTCCGGGGTTGCGGATGCACGGCGCCTACGTTGCTCCGACCGGATTCAACGTCGAGTTCTTCCCGGAGTCGGCGATTCTGGGATGTGGCGCGGCCGCCCGTGCTTATCCTTATTCAATCTTAGCCGGTGGCGGGCAAGCGGCGGTTCGAGTAGATGCGCCCGGTCATCCTGTAGTGATGGCGCTCAAGCCGGATAACTCGCTCGACCCCGGTTCCGGACAATACGAAGTGCAGGGCCGCAGGATTACCGGACAGAACGCCGACGGTGACTTCGTTTATGCGCCGTTGAATCAGGCTTGCACTCTGGCAGTGCTCAAGCCGGGGCCAATTCCCACCGGGTCTTCAAGCATGATGGCTTCGGCGAATTCCTCGGGCACGGGCATGCCCACGAACCGCACCGCGACTGGAGACGCTGTTCTCTCCATGAGCGTTTTCCCGCCGCAGTCTGGCGCAGCCAATCCCCTGGCCGGACATCCGTTGTTTCTCTTGAAAGACGACTTCAACAACGTGCTGATGAAGAATGGCATGCATCCTCCCGCGGGGAAGACGCCGCTGCAGGGCTGGGACCTGGCCTGCCAAAAGGCGTCACCGCAATGTGCGCAGGCGCTCGCCAGCTTGCAGCCATGTATGGCAGGCGTGGTCAAGATCGATCCTTCAGGCAAAGCGACTTTCCCGGGCGTGCCCGCAGGCTCGTATTACGTCTTCGGCACAA
Source organism: uncultured Acidobacteriaceae bacterium (assembly GCA_963797885.1). Lineage (GTDB taxonomy): Bacteria > Acidobacteriota > Terriglobia > Terriglobales > Acidobacteriaceae > Acidiflorens. The sequence continues at coordinate 17,845 of CAWCRQ010000095.1, forward strand.
CTCATGCCAACCACTTGGCGCTTTCGTGGGATGTGCGCGTGGACCTGAAATCAGGAACGAATTCACTCGTGCTTGATCAGAAAAACGCGGAGACGTTGCAATAGGGGAGAGGAGCGTCCCGACGTCATCTCGTGAAGCAGGACTCCTAACGGGTTCTGGCGATTTCGTGGAGCAATCCAGTACAAGCTCCACACGGTCGGCCAGGTGCTGGGTGGGGGCTCCAAAAATTATTGGAAGTCGAGCTTTCTTAGGACGATCAGCGATGAGGTGATCGATATTATGGTGGAGTACTGCGCCAAGCGCCCTTCCCCGATTTGCCACGGCCTGATCGAACACCAGTTAGGGGGCGCGGTAAGGCGTGTAGACCAGGACGCCACCGCGTTCGGCCACCGGGACGCAGACTACAGCTTCATGAGTCTAGGTGTGTGCGCCGACGTGGCCGAAGCGGAGAAGTGCACTCGATGGGCACGGGAGTTCTGGAATGCCACGCAACCCTGGTCGACCGGCGGAGTATACGTTAATTATCTGGGTCGGGAGCTCGACGAGGGCGTCGGGGACGGATCGAGGCTGCGTATGGCCGAGAGAAATATGCGCGGCTGGTCGCACTGAAGAACAAGTACGATCCAGCCAATTTATTCCGCCTCAACCAAAACATCAGGCCGAGCCAGGCAACATCGGTAGCAAAGAGCGCCTAGGCCCAGGATGTCGGCTTCAATATATGGACCAAGTGCCTGGGGTGGCGAGTTCGAGCAAATGGCGGTCGGGGTCTCGAAAGTAGAGGCTCCAGCCGCCCTCTTCCCACTTGCGTTTCTCTTCCACTGCGATTCCTCTCTTTTGAAGGAACGACTCCCAGTTGGCCAATTCAGCGGTTGGGATAGCAAACGCAAGGTGCAATTCGCCATACCCGTCGTGTGGCGATGAGATTTCGCGAGAAGCCCCCTTTTTAAACAGCAGCAATATCTGGCTTGCACCTGCGTGCATCGCGCAACCGCGCTCGCCGAACTCGCTGATGACGGAGAATCCAAACGTGTCCTGGTAGAAGCGAATGGAACGAGGCAGATCGCTCACGTACAAAGAAGATTCAAGGATGCCACTGGTTTTGGGCCACATCGAGCCCTCCACACTGATTATCTGACAGTATCAGATCCAGCGAGGCATTCGGCTGAGGCTTGGCCTCCTCCAGAAGATCGCCTAACCGCATATCCACTCTCGGCTTTCAGCACGGCGATGGCTGGTTCCACATCGTGTGAAGGCTATGTGAGGAGTTAGGTTGCGACGGATTCAAGCTTCAACTACATTATCTCCCAGCCATTGATCGTTCTGAGGATCAACTCCGTGCCAACCCACAAGGCCATCGAGTCCCCTGACGAGGTTGGCGTCCCGCGAAAGCGTATCGTAGTGGCCAGCATGGTCGGCACAACCATCGAGTTCTATGATTTCTACATCTACGCCACCGCCGCCGTTTCAGTCTTTCCGCTGCTCTTCTTTCCGCAGTTCGACTCGGGAGCAGCACTGCTGGCATCCATGGCGACCTTCGGCGTTGCCTTCGTGGCCCGTCCGATTGGCTCAATTCTCTTCGGGCACTTTGGCGACCGCATCGGACGAAAGGCTACCCTGGTGGGCTCGCTGCTCACGATGGGGATTGCCACCTTCCTGATCGGGCTGCTTCCCACGATGCTGCAGATTGGCCTGTGGGCTCCTGCCATGCTGACCATTCTGCGCTTCTGCCAGGGCCTGGGCCTCGGCGGAGAATGGTCAGGCGCGGCCCTGCTGGTAACCGAAACCGCCGAAAAGGACAAGCGTGCGTGGGCAGCGATGTGGCCACAGCTCGGAGCCCCATTCGGGTTCATTCTGGCGAATGGTTTTTTTCTGCTGCTCACAATCAGGTTCAACTACAGCTCTGCCGAGGCTCAGCTTAAGGGCAACTTCATAGCTTGGGGCTGGCGCATCCCGTTCCTTGTTTCCATTTTCCTGGTGGTCTTAGGCCTGTATGTGCGTCTCAGGCTACAAGAGACCCCGGCGTTCGCCCGTGCCGTGGCCCGTGGCGAGAAACTCAAGGCACCTCTGGCTGAGTTGTTCAAGAAGTACCCAAAGGAACTCGTGCTGAGTACCTTCATCATGGTGGCCACTTACGGCTTGTTTTACCTGATGACGACCTGGATACTGGCCTACGCTATCGGCAAGACGGCGCTGGGCTTCCTGGGCATCGGGTACCGTGACTTCCTAGTGCTTCAGCTCGTTTCCGTGTTGTTCTTTGCTGGCATGATTCCGGTCTCCGGCTGGCTCGCGGACAAGTGTGGCCGCCGCAGCACACTGCTGGTCGTGACGGCTGTCATTCTCGTGTTCGGCCTGACGTTCAACCTGTTCCTAAACCCTCACACCATGGGCATGGGCAAGAACGCGAATATGGGCCTGATGTTGCTGTTCCTGTGTATCGGCATGACGCTGATGGGCCTGGAATTCGGCCCCATGTCGCCATCCTGCCCGAGATGTTCCCGACCAACGTGCGCTATACAGGTTCCGGCGTCGCGTACAACATCGCATCGATTCTTGGCGCTGCACTAACTCCCTTTGCTGCCGTGTGGCTCACAAAAAACTTCGGGGTGCGCTTCGTCGGAATTTACCTGTCGCTCCTGTCGGTACTGACTTTTGTCGCGCTGTGGCTCTCCAAGGAAACGAAGAACACCAACCTTGATACGCTCAAAAATGAGGCCGCCAGCATCGAAACTGCCGAGCCGTGAGGTACACCTCGAACGCCTCCTCCAGCGACGCCGGGATCATCAGGTCATCGAGATGTTGCGGAAAAATCACCCACGTTAATCACCCACATGCAGGATAGACTCTCGTGGAGAAGCCTATCTTAACTGCCCGAGTTAGCCATCATGAGCGCGAACAGCGCGGGCAGATAGATAATCGTCGCCTGGAGCAAACGCCGAGCCGACGGTTTGGATGCTGGAGCCGTTGCCAGCAGTTGCGGATACGCCATTCCCATGGACACACGGAACAACGCCGCGCCCATCAGGATCGCGCCGACCAAATACAAGCGTCCCGCCATTCCCAGCGCAACCGGCAAAACACTCACCGGAATCAACGCTCCGGAATAGGCCAAAATCCGCCATACTGTGGACTTCCCATCGGACTCCACCACCGGCAACATGCGAATGCCGCCTTGCGCATAGTCCTCGCGATAGAGCCATGCGATCGAAAGAAAATGCGGAAACTGCCAGACGAACATGATGGCAAAGAGAATCAGAGTCTCGACTTCCAGTTTTCCGCGCGCCGCCGTCCAACCGAGCGCCACCGGCATTGCTCCCGGGAACGCGCCCACAAATGTGCACACGGGAGAAACTTTCTTCAGTGGAGTGTAGGCCGCCAGATACACCAGCGCCGTCAAAAACACTAATAACCCAGTTAGTAAGTTGGCATAGATTGCGAGATAAGCCGAACCACCGAGAGTTAGCGCCAGTCCTACTATAGCCGCGTGGGCCCTGGTCATCCTTCCCGCAGGCAAGGGACGCGACGCCGTGCGCCGCATCCGCGCATCCACGCTCGCTTCCAGCACCTCATTCAGCGCCGCCGTTCCGCTCGAAACCAGGGCCACACCCAACAGGGCGTGCAACAAGCCCAGCGACCACGATGAAACCCCCAAGCGGTGCGCGCCAAAGAAGTAGCCGCACCACGCCGTAAGAACGATCAGAGTCGTAATGCGCGCCTTGGTAAGCTTGGCGTAATCGCGCAACCGAGAGACAAATGTTTGCAACATGGACCCCACACTCGCCCGTTTGCCCCTGCCGCCCTCATCCGGCGGTTTAACTCAAACCGGCATCGCTCCAATAAACTCCCCACGAGACATTGGATCGGCGAAAGTCAGAAGACAGCATTGGTACCGCGTCATCGGTTCAATGTCAAGTCAAAAACCTAAAGCGCCACCGAGTTTTGTTCTCACGCTGCTCGGGTCAAACGCAATCTTCAAACGCAATCCTGGGCAACCAGCGCCGACCGTTAGTGGTTGCCCGCAGAACTGGAGACCGCAGAACTGGAAGCACTGAAGGTCTCGGGCGGATCGAAATAACACCGATGCCAAAGGGCCGCATCGGTCAACCTGCCGGCCTTCCATTGCTGAACCGTGGGCAGCGTTATGGCGATCATGCCGCCATCGACCGAATCGAAAATCAACACCACTCCGGCGAGCTCCTGTGATTTTGCCGCCAGCTCCGCATAGCTCTTGTCGAGCAAAGACTTAGCGAACTCCAGTTTTGCTTGCGCACCGCTGTTTGCTTCGTTTTCCTGGATCTTCTGCACCGAGATGATTTTCACGTTCTTGCCCCGAAGCGCATCCCAATCTCCCGGGAAGGGCGCAGTTTCCTCGCGCGACACTAGAAACAGATCGACCGCAACCGGCGCGGCCTTCGTGCTCGCCAACGGAACGTCCGAAATGCCCTCCGGCATCTCCAGGCTGGTGCGCCAAATCCATCCCCGCGACAAGCCCGAAATCCGCACGTGAACCCAGTCCGCATTGAAATCCAACATCTCAAATTCATCGTGCGCGGTCGCCAAAAACAAAGGCTTGGCCTCCAAACTGGGAGACGCAACTACTGGCGTCCCGGTTTTCTTTATGGCGACCAGATTCTTCGGATGCGCCTGGTTCTTGAGCACTTCCTCCAAGCTCGCCACCTCCTCCCGCAACCTGGCTTCCGCTTGATCGGCAGCTCTGGTCTGCGAATTTTTCGTCTCCGCCCGTGGCTGACTGGACAGGCCCGGTTCCAATGAAGACGAGAACGCGCGCCCGGTTTCCGGCAACTGGGGCATCGGCGCCGAGATCCCGGCTTCCGCGATGCCCGCGGTTGCTGACCGCTTGCCGGGCGCCGCCAGTGGAGTGGTCACCGGAAAACCTTCCCTCGAACTTCCGCTAGAACTCCCGCCCGAATTCGTCGCGCCGGCGCTGCTCGCTAGCAGATCGGATAGCTGGTCAAGGAGGTCGGATTCGATCCGGCCATTCGAAGGCAGCAGTTGGTATCCCGAACGAGATGGGTTTGAATCCGTGTACCAGGCCGTCACCTTGCTATTCACCCGTACCACCGATCCACCCGATGCCGTCGAACTCACCTGCACGGCAGATTGGTAATAAGCGCGCCGGTATTGGTTCAACGGATGATCGCCCGGCAAGGCGAATCCTTCCAGCACCGGCAGCCGTCCACGCATGGAGGGTTGCAACTCCTTCAGCGCCTTTTCCACCGCGCTCTTCGACTGACTGTAGGTGCGCTCGTACGGCCCGGCTTGCGGACTCGTTGGCGCCCGGCCGCTCTGCGCCGCCGCCCCTGGAAGCACGACCAGGAGAACTGCGGAGAGCGCGACGCGAAGGGCTCGGCGAGCGTAGGGCAGACTAGTGACTGGCAAATTAGCGCTTGGTAAACCTTGCCCGGTCATGGCACCTGCTCCAACTGGTCGCGTTGAATCCATCCGTGCTGTCCGTCGCGGGTTTCAACCCCGTACCAGTAAGTCGTAGAAATTTGAATCAGGACTTCGACTCCGGGCTCCAGCGATTTCAGCGTGCTTGCGGTGTGGAAGGGAGCAGACTTGAGCGCAGCTCCAGGCTTCTTGACGAGCCGTTCCACCTGACTGCGCAGCTCGGCGACGCGTTGCTCCAGCGGCTGAGCGGGCAGTTCGTACGCCGCCGCTTGACCGCGCGTGGCCCCCATCGGGCTCTCGCCATGCGTGTTTTCGATGGACGTCTCCGGCGGCGGAGTGCTCAACACAACCGTGTCACTGCCCAGGCCGAAGTTTTCCTTCGCCAAGCGTTCCTGTTTCACTCGCAAAGCTTCGGCGTTTTCCTTTTTCATCAGTTCGACCGCGTCCAGGCGTTCGCGGATGTCCTTGTACTCCTCGCTTTCCACCGAGCCGCTCGAGAGATGGACGGTGTGCCGCAAATCCTCCACAAACACAGCGTCAATGCGCAACACGGTATTTTCGAAGCCCTGTACCTGCACCACGTAGCGCACGGCCAGCGTCCCCAGGTCGCCGCTGTCTTTGAAATTCCGCGGATCGAGCGCGTGCTTCCGCACCTTGTAGAAAACCTTGCCGCCCTCCGTCCATTGCGGAAAAACCGGCGTCGACGCGGCCGCGACCGCTCCCTTGACGTACTCGTCTTTGTCGTATTCCTTGGTTCCCCGGATAATTGTGTTCTGCGCCACTTCTTCCACCACCTGCGCCACTTCGGGCTCCGGCAGCGGGATACTGAGAATCAGGCCCTCGCCGTACACGAGAACATTCTTTTCACGGCCGCGCGAGGGAATTGCCGCCGCTGTGAGCAGAAGAAATACTGCGGTCACCCGCAGATAAAGCGCAGCTCGATGAAACATCATCCCGCGAAACGCATCCCAGCGAACCAGCCCCTTACCGCGAAAGATCTTGTCCCACATCACGACCGGCTCCGGTGTTCCTGTTGCAAGAGTCTCTTACGCTGGGTTCATCGCTGTCAACTGGCGAAGCGAGCACTCTACTTGCCGTTTCTCTGATCACGCTCGGGCGGCATGTCAAAAGATTGTAAAAAAAAATTTACAAATCACTTGCACTTCGCTTCTGACGGTAGTACTATTCCGCGCCGGTGGGGGTGGTAGGGTCAGTGGACCACCCAACCGTAGACTTTCTGGGTCGAGCGCAAGAGCTACTAAGCCGTGGTCTTTACGCTTCTCCGCACGCTTAGCCGCTTCCAGCGCGCTCTGGTTTGGGTGTAGTGGGGGATTCCGTTTTTGCAAGAATTTGTGACGTTGGTCTGAGGAGTGCTGCATGCGTATGTGGGCGCAGTGTCATCTCTGTCAGAAGCCGCAGCGGCTAAGTTCGGTCCTCGCCGCTGCATTCGCGTTAATCTTTCTGCTCCTCGGCAGCAGCCAATCGGCGAGCGCGTTACCCGCCTTCGCCAGGAAGTATGGACTACGTTGCTCGGCTTGCCACGAGTCGTGGCCCGCCTTGAACAACTTCGGGCTGAAGTTCCGAGACAATGGCTATCAGTTGATGAACGATCGGGATGCTCCTATCTGGCAGAATCCCTCGTACTGGCCGGTGACTTTCCGTATCACGCCGATCTGGCACCGGGTGAGCAGCCTTCAGCAGGTGGACACATACAGCAGCAGCGGGATTTCAGGTTCGACGGTGCAACGCATCAGTGCGTCCGGCTTTGACCTCAGCGGGCTCGACTTCCATACCGGTGGAACTCTGGAGAAGAACATCTCGTTCTATGTGCTTCCGTCGTCCGACCCAACGGCATCGTTTCATTTTGAGACGGCCATGGCCCGCGTGGACAACATTGGGAATAGCCCCTGGCTCAATATCAAGCTAGGTAAATTCGAGCTCAACAACCTGCTCTCTGAAAAGCGCATTCTGTCGCTGACTGCTAACGGCGGTGTTTATCAGACCTATCACTTCATCCCGGTGGGTGACGGGAACATCTTCGGGCAGATGGGGGCCAACCAGCTGGGCGTGGAGTACCTAGGGCACTCGCTGGACGATCGGACGCGTATTTCCGCGGCCCTGCTCAGTTCGAATGATGGGAACACGGGCTTGCTTACCGGAGCCAACTCCTATAGCGCATTCTTTACCTTCGACCAAGGTATTGATACCGGCAAGCTGGGGGTGGATCGTCTCGGGATGTACGCCTTTGTAGGAGAGGCGGCGACGTTCTATCGGACTAATGGTGGGACACCGATCCCTGGTTCGGGAATTGGCAACAAGGGATTCAGTCGTGTGGGCTTTACCGGACAATTCTACTTCGGTCCCCACTTTGACGTAAACGTAGTTACTCAGCACGGCGAGGACAACGTATATTTCGGGCAGGGTTATGGCAACGCAATTAACCCAAGCAATGGAACTCCTGGCAGCACCCCCGGGCCTAACTTTCTGCCGACGTCGCCGCCGCTTCTGGCGGGAGCGCGGGCGCCCACCTGGAATGGCGTCACGGTCGAAGCTCGCTACGTGTACAGTCCGCAGCTGATTTTCCTCACCCGGTATGAGGCGGAACGAATGTCGCAACAAGCAACTCCAGGGACCGCGTCCAGCCTGGGCAACATCACCAACTATGTAATCGGCTACCGCTACAACCCGTTTATGACCAGCCGGGCCGGCTTTGCCTATCACGGCGAATTCAACTTGTTCCACCAGGACGGTACCGGGCCTACCAACTCGGCTGGCAATGCCACCAACATAAACACCAGCGAATTGCTGTTCGGATTTGACTTCGACTTCTAAAGAGGGGGATGACTGTGCATACAAATTTACCCAAGCGGTCGCTGTTGTTGAGCGTGGTTGTCGCTCTCTGTTTGTCCGCTGCCTCGTACGCGCAACTCACCACCTATCAGCAGCAAGAGTGGTTGCATTCGCCAGCGGCGTCCAGCCACATCGGCAACCTTAGCGGCGACGCCCGCGCCGCCGCCTTGCCGTATCGCCGGTACTGCGTCGGCTGTCACGGCGATCTCGGGGACGGTAACGGGGAAAACATGCAATGGATCAACCCGAAACCGCGTGACTTCCAACTCGCGATTTTCAAATGCCGCTCCACTCCCACCGGGACGTTGCCCACGGACGAGGACCTGTTCAACACCATCGGGCGCGGTTTGGATCGCTCCAATATGCCGTCGTGGAACCCATTGACCAAGCAGGAGCGGGCCGACTTGGTGGCATGGATCAAACACTTTTCGCCGCGCTGGCAGAATGAGAAAGCTGGAACGCCCATCCAGATCCCTCCAGCGCCGGAAATCACTCCGGACAGGGTCAAGACTGGTCAAGGAGTGTTCCGGAAGATGGAATGCTGGAAGTGCCACGGCGTCCAGGGCATGGCCAATGGCCCTTCCTCCTCCACCCTCACCGATGACCTTGGGCGGCCTATTTCTCCGTTCAACTTCACGGACGGCTCGCGACCGCTGTGCGGAAGCACGGATCAGGATATCTACAAGATTTTTATGACCGGCTTGGACGGGACGCCCATGCCGTCATTCGCCGATAACATCAAGCCAGACGAGGCTTGGGACCTGGTGTTTTATTTGCGCTCGCTGCAGCCGCATAACTCCTTCAATGCCAAAGAAAAGGAGATTGCCAAACAACTGGGGTTGAAACCGGTGAATCCAAATGCACCAGCACAGTAATTGGGAGGGTAACCCTTCCGGACCTAGGAGTCCAAACTTAGGAGAAAAGCCATGAAGCATCAACGCAACCGTGGGTGGGCAGCGATCTTAGCCACTCTAGTGTTGGTCGGTCTTGGATCGTTAATGATTAGCCACAAGGTGAGTGCGGCCGCTGAGGGCAAAATTACCGGCACCGTCAAGCTCGACGGCACCCCCCCGCACATGCGGGGTATCGACATGTCAAAAGACCCGTATTGCACCAAGGCGCACGCGGACAACCCCGCCCATTCTGAGAATGTCGTTGTCGGCAAGGGCGGCGGTTTGGAGAATGTTGTTCTCTATATTTCCGAAGGGTTGAGCGCCAGTGAGCTCAGCATGAAACCCACCCAAGTCCCCGTATTCGACCAGAAGAACTGCATGTACACTCCCCACGTGCTGGCGATGGACGTAGGCCAGGAATTCAAAGTGGAGACCAGCGATGCGACGGCCCACAATATCCACCCGGAACCCAATCCTCTTACCGGCAATATTCCCTGGAACCAGTCGCAACCGCCAGGGGCTGCGCCGGTGGTTAAGAGTTGGAAAACTCCAGAAATGATCCACGTCAAGTGCAATATCCATCCGTGGATGAGTGGCTGGTTCGCGGTGGTAAAGGGTCCGTACGCGACTACGGATGAGAATGGTTCCTACACGATCCAGAACGTGCCTGCTGGAAATTACACGGTGACGGCGTGGCAGGAAACCTACGGTACGCAGACCCAGAAGGTGACGGTAGCGGCGGGGGCAGCGGCAACCGCCAATTTCACGTTCAAGGCTAAGTGAGAATTCTCGGGTAAAAAATCAATCCGAGAGCTGGCCAATCCGCCCGTTTCCGACGCTCCGCAAAGGAGCGGGCGAGAGCCGGAGATGCTGCGGAGCCTTCAGCCATGGCACAGGAGGGTACATGGAAACTGCAATCGGAGTATTTGCTTCGCGTGATCACGCGGAGGAGGCAGTCAAGGAGTTGCGGGAGCGGGGGGTGCCGGAAGAATCCATCGTTTTCTTAACGCGCTCGGAAAGCGAAGCCAAAACCATCGCGAAGGAGCTCGGCGCATTTGTGGGAGGCTTCGTGGGCGGAGCCGCCGGGTTGACCACCGGGGTGGTCGCAGCAACGCTGCTTCTTCCCGGGATCGGGACGGTATTCGCGCTGGGAATCGGCGCTGCCGCGCTGCTCACAGGTGCAGGTGCGGGCGCGGGTGCGGGCTCCGCCGCCGGATCGGCGGCAACCCACGAGGCGAACACGCCGCAGCCGACAACGGCTGAAAAGTCCTCTGAGGACGTGGCATTCTTCCAGGAAGTGCTCAAAGAAGGACGTTCGCTGATTGTGGTTCGGACAGAGTCAAAGGAACTTGCGAGTTCCGCGTGCGCCGTTCTTGACCGGCTGGGAATCGGAATGGAAGGACGGAGCCCCGTCAAGATGCAAACCACCGCCCGCCAGGTGGGCGGAGTGACCGTCCTGGACATCAGCGGAAGAATTACGGTGGGCGAGGGAAATGTCATTCTCCGCGAGATTGTTCGAGATCTGGCGGAAAAAGGCGCCAAGGCGATCGTGCTGAACCTCGGCGAAGTTCAGTATGTTGACAGTTCTGGTGTCGGAGAGTTGGTCAAGGCGCACACCACCATTCGGAATCAGGGTGGGCAATTGAAGCTCACCAATCTGAACAAGCGAGTACATGATTTGCTCGAACTGACCCGGCTGTCTGCCGTTTTCGATATTCAAAAGGACGAGACGAGCGCGATCAAATCCTTTGCCGGACCGTCACAAGGGGTGGCATAGCGCATCAGTTTCGCGAGGCGTTTATCGTTAGGTCCGCCGCGGAGAGGCGACCAATCCTTCCTGCAACGGACGCATGAACATGAACTGAAACCGGTCAAGGCGAGGACATCATGGCGAAATTCTTTGCGGTCACCATCATCGTAATCGCAATCCTTTCCGCGATTCCCATCCTGCGACACACCTGGGTGGCGCCGGAGGACATCTCGACTCATGGCCGCCTGATCGATGAGCAGATGTCAGAAACCATGGCCGAGGCTGGGATCGCCTTTCTCGCCGCCCAGTTCGTTTTGGGGTTTTTCGTCTGGAAGTTCTCCAACCCTGGCCCGGATGCGAAGATTAAGAATTTTCCCGGCGGCGCCACAGGTTTGGTGATTGCTGCCTTTCTGGTGGTGGGCGTAGAAGTCCTAGCCCTCGGAATCTTCGGGATCAAGGCATGGGCCAATGTGTATCTCATTCCGCCGTCGGCCAACGCCATGCCCATCCAAGTCCAAGCCGGGCAGTTCGCTTTCTATTTCCGCTACCCCGGTCCTGATGGAATGTTCGGCTCCTTGCACCCAGAGCTCATTAATGAAAGCACGCAGAATTTCTTTGGTCTCGACCTCGACCACGATCAGGATGCCAAAGACGACATTGTGACCGCCGAGATGGCGATCCCGGTGAACAAGGAAATCCATCTGCTCATGCATTCGAAGGATCTTGGGCATTCTTTCTATGTGCGGGAGTTGCGGGTGCAGCAGGATTTTGTTCCCGGATTGGATGTTTCTCTGCACTTCACGGCCACCAAGATCGGTAAGTACGAAATTGTCTGTACCCAGCTTTGTGGCTTGGGACATTACAACATGAAGGCGTACCTGGAGGTAATGTCCCAGCAAGACTTCGACGACTGGCTGAAGAAGGAAGCGGCCATGCAGTAATCTCTTTCCATCCGCCTTCACGCGCGAGTGGATTAAGACAACTCTTTTGAGGTGAGGAAATGCACGACGTAGCAGCGCACGCGGCGCACCACGCTCCTCCGACAAGTTTCATTCGGAAGCACGTCTTCAGTCTCGACCATAAGGTAATCGGCAAGCAGTATTACGGGTTGGCGCTGCTCGCCGCCATTGTCGGAATGATTCTTTCCTGGTTCATGCGCATCCACCTGGCATGGAACGCCGCCGCGATCCCCGGCCTGCAATTGCTTTCGAAGAATGGCGCTCCTGGCGGAGTGATAACGCCGGAGTACTACCTGCAATTGATGACCATGCATGGCACGATCATGGTTTTTTTCGTGCTCACGACCGCGCCCTTCGCGGCCTTCGGTAATTTCTTCCTGCCCATACAGGTAGGCGCCGAGGACATGCCCTTCCCGCACTTTAACATGATGTCGTTTTGGGTCACATTCACAGGCTTCGTGGTTTTGATTGCGTCATTCTTCGTGAGCGACGGACCAACCCTGGGTGGCTGGACGCAATACGCGCCGCTCAATGCCGTGGGTTCGGTCGCAGGCCCCGGCCAGGGTACGGGCGTGGTTCTTTGGATGACGTCGATTGCACTGTTTTGTGTTGGCCAGTTGTTGGGCTCATTGAATTTCATCCCCACCACGCTCGATCTGCGGGTCAAGGGCATGAGCCTGCTGCGTATGCCACTCACCGCCTGGGCATGGTTCATTACCTCATGCATGGGGCTGACGGCATTTGCGGTGTTAATGCCGGCATGTATCCTCGCTATCCTCGATCACGTAGCCGGTACCAGCTTCTTCGTCCCATCGGGCCTGGTCGTCAGCGACCAATTGGTGCCCCACTCCGGAGGTTCGACTCTCCTATGGCAGCACCTCTTCTGGTTCTTTGGACACCCGGAGGTCTACATCGCGATCGTGCCCGGCATCGGCATCGTTTCCCATGTCCTGATCACTAATATGCGCAAACCCATGCTTAGCCAGAGGGTACTCATCTATTCCATGGGAGCGCTGGCCGTGCTCAGCTACATGGTCTATGGGCATCACATGTTTGTCAGCGGGATGAATCCCTACTCCTCGCTGGCATTCTCTTTCCCCACGCTGGTCATAACCATCCCGTCCACCATCGTGGTACTGATCTGGACCTTCAGTCTGTATGGCTCCAAGCTGCGCATCAACTCGGCTTCGCTATTCGCATTGGGTTTTATTTCGATGTTCGTCAGCGGCGGCGTGAGCGGTTTCTTTCTGGCTCAGCCCTCGATCGATATCATGTTGCATGCGACTTACTTTGTGGTGGGCCATTTCCACCTCGTGATGGGCGTCGCGGCCATGTTTGGCATCTTTGCCGGAACTTACTTCTGGGCTCCCAAGATGTTCGGACGGATGATGAACGAGACTCTCGGAAAAATTCATTTTTGGCTAAGCTTCGTGGGCGCTTATTGCATCTTCATGCCATTCCACTACCTGGGCATGGCGGGAAATGTCCGCCGCTACTCGACCTTCGTGGATGACTACCTGCAGCCGCTGATTCCGGTGCACCAGTTCATCACCGTCGCTGCTCTCGTTACTGGTGCGGCCCAGCTTATTTTTGTCTACAACCTGATTCACAGCCGGTTCTGGGGCAAGCTGGCGCCCGATAACCCGTGGGAAGGCACTTCGCTGGAGTGGAGCACGGCTACGCCGCCGCCGTGGGACAATTTTGGCGGCAAGCATCCGGTGGTTTACCATGATCCCTATCAATACGGAGTACAGAGCTCGGTTGGCGACTATGTCATGCAGGCTTCGCCGGAGCAAGTCAAGACGGAACACGAAGAGAAGTAACTCGGAAGAAGTACTAGCACAGTAACTGCAAAGATCGCTGGCATCTGAGGGGAGCTTAGTTCCTTATGGCAACTACGGTACATGAACCGCCGCAAATCGAACCGCGCCGTTTGCCCGATCCCGGGCACTCGGGAAACGGCGGCTGGAGGAACCTGGTTCCGGCGGATGGCGACCGGAGCGTGGCGCTCGATTACTCGCCGCCACCATCTTCGAGTGCCATCTGGGTGGTGCTTTTCGCCGTCACGATGATGTTTGCCGCGTTCACCAGCGCACTGTTCGTTCGTAAAGGTTCATCGCTCGACTGGAAGACCTTCACGCTGCCGTCGGTCCTCTACTTCAACACTTTTTTGCTCCTTGCCAGCAGCGTAACCCTGGAAGTCTCGCGTCGCCGCGTCGCCGCTTTCATGGGCGGCATGAAAAGTCAGGTTGAGGACCCGGCACGCTGGCTCTACATAACCTTATTCCTCGGTTTGCTTTTTGTGGGCGGTCAGTATGTCGCGTGGTCGCAACTAAGGGCCGAGGGGCTCTATCTGGCCACGAATCCCAGCAGTTCTTTTTTCTATGTGCTGACCGTCACGCATGCGCTGCACGTGCTGGGCGGGTTGGGTGGACTGATCTATGTCATTCGCAAGCTGAGTAAGTCGGTCCTACAGCGGAATCAGCTAGTGGCGACCGCGCGTTACTGGCATTTCATGGGCATTCTTTGGGTGTACTTGCTGTTGCTGCTTTGGATGAAACTTTAACCGACTCGGCAATTAGGAGGCTCCGTGAGCCAAGCGGATTTGACCATGGAAGGGCACACGACAGCTCTTACTGTAGGACCGGCGTTTTCGTTTCCTACAAAAAAGCTGGCGATGTGGCTGTTCATCATCGCCGACACCATGACCTTTGCCGCGTGTCTGGTGGCCTACGGATTTCTGCGCAATGGGACTCCCAACTGGCCCAGACCGTTCCCCGGCATCACCAACGTCGCCCTGATGACCTTCATTCTTCTGACCAGCAGCTTGACCATGCTGATCGGACTGCGCTCTGCGCGGGCGGGGGACAAAGCCGGAGCGTTCCGTTGGACCATGATTACCGCGGCTCTCGGTATTGCTTTCGCCCTGCTGCACATTCGGGAATGGCTGGAGCTCATTGACCAAGGCATGACGCTCTTTAAGAATCCGTGGGGAACCGCATTGTTCGGGGCGTCATTCTTCAGCATCACGGGCTTGCATCTCACGCACGTCACCTGCGGCGTAATCGCTCTAATCGTTGTGGGTGTGCGCTACAAGGGCGGCCGCTACAATGCCGATGACATCGAGGTTCTGGGCCTTTACTGGCACTTCGTCGATCTGGTTTGGATGTTCGTCGTACCGTTGGTCTACCTTTTGAATCTCGCCCATTAGACAAGAAGCTTGGGAGCAGAATGCCATGACAACCGCGGAAGCGCATAAGAGTGACGGAATCGGCAAAGACCTGGTCGTCTATGTTTGCCTGTTGGTTTTGGCCGGCCTGCAATTCGTAATTGCCTATCAGAAGATCGACGCATCGCAGATGTTCTGGCGCATGCTGACGGTCGCCTGCGTCGAGGCGGGGCTGGCGGAACTGTTCTTCATGCATCTTTGGACGGAAAAGCGGACCTTTCTGTGGTTTGTCCTCATCTTTACGATTTCTGTCCTGCTGGGGATGCAATATGGGTGGACCGACTCCTTCCGGATGCTGATCGGCGCGCCATTTTCAAGATGACTTATGTAAGGGAATGGCGATGGAGATAGCGATGTTAGGTAAAAAGCTAAGAGCAAAGGTGCGGGTCGAGAGACCGTTCCTGCTTGTTTGTATTGCGCTGGTTGCGCTGGTTATGCTCTCCGCCCCGCTCCCGGCCTTCTCCCAGAGTTGTGCGCTCTGTTACACGCAGGCGGCCTCTGCCGGTGCTCGGATGATTGAGGCATTGCGCAGTGGAATTCTGATTCTTATCGTCCCTCCAACCATTATGTCGGTGGGCATGATTTTTATTGTTTATCGCAAACGCAATCAGTTCAGACAGGCCGCTGATGATGCACCTGACTCCGACCGCAATTGGTAGAGTTTGGGCGGCGCAGCGCTTCAGCGTGATCGAGTCCTAATACTAGGGGATGGCCCTACCCAGCCTTCTTCGCCGGTATCCAGTAGACCTCTTCTTTGAAGTTCTCTTTTTGAAATCCGATACGTTTCAAGATGCCCTTGCCGTGCTCGATCATCTCCGGATGCCCGCATAGATACGCAATACTGTTGGCCGCCGTGCATCCCCAGTGGTCGGCATACTTGCGTATCAACTCATCCACGCGGCCGATTTCGCCTTTCCAATTCGGATCCTCCCAGGGGCGGCTGATGGTAGGCACGTAGGTGAACCAGGGCGCCTGCTCGGCAAACTTCTCCAGTTCCTCGCGGTAACCGAACTCCCAGGAGCGGCTGGCGCCGTGCAGCAGAAACAGGCTGTGATCGCCGGTGAAGCTGCCTTTCTTCCAGTCCGCGAACAGTGTCCGCAGGTAGCTGACGAACGGCGCCACACCGGTCACGGTGCTGATCATGAGGTGGTTCTTGCGCGCAGGCTGGGAGGTTTCCAAGGTAAAAAGCCCCTTGGCCACCTTGCGCATGAGCACCTCGTCCCCGGGCAGAAGATCGTGCAGGGGCGGGGTGGTCAGGCCTTCCGGCACCAATTCGAAAAAGAATTCGAGTTCCCTTTCGTAGGGCGAAGAGGCGATCGAGTACGCCCGCTCCACGCGGCGCGTGTCACGCTCGACGCCGAGCGTGGCGTACTGCCCCGGCGTGAACCGGAATTCGGCCCCGGGATCAATGCGGATCATCCAGAGGTCGGGCGCGAAATCGACGCGCCTGGTAATACGGGCCCGGTAATGCTTGTCATCCATGGTTCGGTTGCCTTTCATTCAGAAGCGGCGCTCCCGCGCGCTCCGGTGTTGCGAGAACTTGATGGTGGCGACGGTGAAAGTAACTGTTGAGCGCCTTCCAGCGCCCGACTCACACGTACCTGAACATTGATTTCCCCCTCTTGTTTCGATATTGAGTAGTGGGGAAAAGATCCCGATGTTGGCCCGCGGCGCCGGGCACAGCTCAATTGCAATCTCAGCGCGGTACGTTCATCCGTCCGAAGTGCCGTCCGAAGATGCTGTTTTGAAAGCGATGGAGCGACCAGGTGGGTTAAAAGCCGCGCCTTCCCACTTCGCCGGCACGGCCCCCCAAAGACCTTCGTACCTCAGGCGCTCTGCATAGCGGCACGCATCTTGGCCGGGGTGAAGGGCACCGAGCGCAGCCGCACCCCTACCGCATCGAACACCGCGTTCGCAATGGCGGAGGGCACGACGGCAGCGGACGGCTCGCCCACGCCCCAAGGCTTCTCCGTCGGCCGGTCGATCAGCTCGATGTCCACGTCCGGCATCTCCGGGAAGGTCAAGATCGGGTAGCTTGCCCAGTTGAGGCTGGTCACCCGCGAGCGGTCGAACGTGACTTCCTCCTTCAGTACGCGGCTGACGGTCTGCGTCACGTTGCCTTCGACCTGGTTCTTGACGCCGTCGGGGTTGATGATCTGGCCGCAATCCTGCACGACGGCAAAATGCTTGACGCGGATTTCGCCGCTCTTGCGGTTCACCTCCACGTCGGCGACCGCCCCTACATAAGTGCGAGCAAGCTCATACTTGATGTAGGTAAGGCCGCGACCGGAGGCGACGTCGCCACTCTTTTGCTTCGGCGACTTGCGGCTCTGCCACTGGGCGAAGCTGGCCAGCCGCTTCAACAATTCGACACCGCGCGGATCGTTCAGGTAACGCAGCCGGAACTCCAGTGGATCGGCACCGGCCGCGGCGGCAAGCTCATCCATGAACGATTCATTACCGAAGGTGTTCTGCATGCGTCCCGGGGCGCGAATCCAAGACGGACGGAACGGGGTTTCAGCCAGCCGGTGCGCCACCGTGCGCACGTTGGGGAACGTGTAGGGTATGGCTGTGTTTTGGATGATGTTGCCGGGAACCATTCCGGTCTCATGCGGCAGCCCGGCCAGTTCCGCTGCCACCAGCTTGACATTGACACTGCCAGTCGCGCTTTCAGGGACGTAGACCTGGGAATACCAGGCGACGACGTTGCCGTTCGCGTCGAGCCCCGCCTGCAGGTCCATCAGCGTCGGCGGTCCTTTCGGATCCCAGCCATGCTCGTCCTCGCGCATCCACTGCACGCGCACTGGCCGCTCCACGGCGCGTGCGAGCAAGACGGCGTCGGCGGCCGCGTCTTCATGTCCGTTGCGGCCATAACAGCCGGAGCCTTCGACATAGATGGCGCGCACGTCGGTGTCCGGCATGGAGAGCATGGCCGCGAGCTGCTGGCGCAGATCGTGCGTCCCCTGGCTGGAGGACCAGCAGGTGAGTTTGCCGTCCTTGATTTCCGCAACAGCGCAGGAAGGCCCGATGGAGCCGTGCGTGTGGATGGCAAAGTTGTAGGTCGCGCTGAGCCGTTTGGCGGCCTGTTCGAGCGCCGGCTCGGCGTTGCCGACGTTGCTGGTGACATCGTCCTTGTTGACCTTGGTGGCGCGGACATGCTCCCACAGTTTGCTTTGCTCTGGCAGGCCTTCCCACTTGGACCAGCTCGCCTTAAGTTTTTGCGCCGCCCGGATGGCTCCCCACTCGCTCTCGGCCACCACACCCAGGAAATTACCCTGGCGCACAACCTTGACCAGGCCAGGAACGTCCTTGACCGAGCTTTCATCGACGCTCAGCAACGTGGCGCCGATGGCCGCCGGCCGCACGACACGGCCGTGCAGCATGCCGGGCACCTTGAAATCGTGCATGTAGGTGAACTGGCCGGTCATCTTTTCCGGGATGTCGAAGCGGGGAACTGGCTGCCCCACGATCTTGTACGTCGCTGGGTCCTTGAGCGGCGCCTGCTTGTCGAGCTTCAGTGAAAATGTTTTGCCGCCGATCAGCTCGCCATAGGTGGTCTGTTTGCCGCCGCTGCGCGACCGCACGGTGCCCTGCTCGACTATGAGATCCTCGACCGGCACGCCGAGACGTTTGGCCGCTTCCTGCAGCAAGGCATGGCGGGCGGTGGCGGCAGCCTGACGGATCTGCATGCCGCCGTTTTGGATCGAGAGGCTGCCCCAGGTCTTGCCCTGCGCGGGCGTCAGGGCAGTGTCCCCCTCAATGACGTGCACGCGCGCGAACGGGACGTCCAGTTCCTCGGCCACGATCTGGGACAACGCCGTGCCGATGCCGGTGCCTAGATCGACCTTGCCGGAATAGAGCGTCACGCCCCCGCTGGAGTCGATCGCCAGGAAAGCATCGACATCGTCAAGTGCGACGGACTTTGTCTTTGTCTTTGTGTTTGCCGGAGTTCCGCTCTGGGCGAAGGCTGCATTAAACGGAGAGGGCAGGGAGAAGCTAACGATCAGGATGCCCGTGCTCTTCAAGAACTCGCGGCGGCTTGGCTTTGCGAACTGCATGGTCGTCCTCCCTTCACACGCCAGCAGATGCGCGCTTGACGGCGCGCACGATGCGCAGGTGGGTACCGCAACGGCACAGATTGTGGGTGAGCGCCTGCTTGATCTGAGCATCGCTGGGTTTCTTGTTCGAAGCGAGAAGGGCGGCCGCTTCCATAATCATGCCATTGATGCAGTAGCCACACTGCGCGGCCTGCTCTTCGATGAATGCTTTCTGGACGGGATGCAGCTTGTCGGTTGTGCCCAAGCCTTCCAGGGTCACGATCTTTTTCTTGCCGACCGCCGAGAGCGGCGTCACGCAGGAGCGCACCGGCCTGGCGTCAAGGTGTACGGTGCATGATCCGCACTGCCCGAGGCCACAGCCGAAGCGCGGCCCGTGCAGTCCCAGGTTGTCGCGCAGAGCATAGAGCAACGGCATGTCGGGATCATCGACCGTCACCCGTGTTGCCTGGCCGTTGACGTAGAGTGGAATCGCTGTGGGCATCGCCAATCCCCCTTCCGCGGAGGGTGGAATCCGCACGACCGAACACCGGCTGCGGCGCCACCGTATCGGCGACTTTACACTCAGGTTGGGGCGATATGCAACAGGGAACTACCCGCCCGGCGGAACGCTCAACGCTTCCTGCAGGACGGGGATCTCGGGGTCCAAATCTCTAAGATGTTCCTGGTGGGCGGCCCGCCAGAACAGAGTCGCCCAGAACAGGTTTCAGTTATTCCGCTGCATCGACTCGATGTGCTTATTCAAGTTGCTGATGCGCAACTGTACTTCGGAGGAGTGTCCCTGGCTCATACACCAGAAGAGTTCGCCCCAACCCGGCATCTCCTTCGCGCCGTGTGTCGGCAAGCGTATGTCACCCGCTATCGCGCTTCTAACGCGATCGTAGGGATAATTATTTTCGTTCTTTCTGGCAAGAATCGTGAGATCCGGTGGTGGGACCTTTAGCGCCTCAGCAGCTGGACCGTTTCCCTTGCCTTCCTGGCCGTGGCAGACAGCGCAATATGCGGTGTACATCTCTTGACCCGACGCAGGCGACGTCGGCTTCACCGGCGCATACTTGATCTGCCTTTGCTGAGATTCAGCAAATGCGGCAAGACAAATGAAGAGAACAACGAGTGAAAAGACTCTGCGAATGGACATCGCTCCCTCCTTTCCCCGCGCCTAACGAGACGCGGTTCTTAAGGTTCAACTTCGGGAGTTTTGTGAAGGATCCCCATCCCTCTACATTCATTATCCGCCTTTTGCGGGTGTTCGGCAAAAATGGTAGCTGCGCATAACTTATTGCCACAAAAGGGGTTGGCGGTTGAAAAAACTTCCGCCGAGCAACTTTCACCTGATCGCGGCAACCATGGCAATGGTTGTCCCGATCGCGATCTCAGACTCTCACACGGCGTAGTGACATGTATCACCGCATCGGAACTGGAAATGAGTATAATTTGTGACGAGCGAGCAGCGAGAAGACACTGTCCGCCTGAACCCTGCAGCGGCGAAAAGAAACTCCTGCATTTGGCCGCGATGTTCTGTGGCCCCCCATCAGCCTATTCGTGAGTTCCACCTCGAAGGGAGAGGTATGGCGCTCAAGATCCCCAACCGTTTGCCCGTCGTCCACCGTCAGAATGGAAGCGCATGCCCGTGCTCCTGTAGGCAGCAATGCAGGCCGCTGACCGCTCTGATGGTGGTGAAGGGCGTCACATTCTTGGAGGAGGTATTTTATGGCTGATCTATATACCTGCAGCTGTGGCAACCAAACCTGGGAAATCCGCGACACGGGCGTGCGTTGCACGGCGTGCAAGACGGAGTATGTCACGACCCACACCCCAGTGTCGGAATTCAATTCCGCGGTCACGCACGAACTGGAAGAGGAACTGGCAGAGTGACCCTCCGCAGTCATACCCAGGTGTCACGTAATGTTTCTCCCCGACCTCAGGCACAAGGAGCATCCACACTCCGGATGCCTGCAGGCAACATCGAAGCCGGAGACGGCGGCGTCTGACAAGATTCTTGCCGGCACTGTGCCTCCGGCTTCAGAAGGAGGTTGTCATGCCAACTGTAACTGCTCCAACCCGCGTTAAACTGCAAAACATCCTGTTCGCCACGGACTTCACTCCATCCGCGCAATTAGCTCTGTCCTATACCCTCAACCTGGCTCACCGCTACGATGCTGAGGTGTACGTGGTGAACGTGCTGCCACACCTGACGTTTGTCGAAGCGCCGCAGCCCGATCCGGAGCAAATCAGGCTGTTGGCCGAAAAACAAATGGCTGCCTTAGTGGGCTCCCAGTCGTTCAAGGGCATTCGGCACAAGGAACTGATTGAGGAGGGCGAAGTTGCGAAAGTGCTCGACACGTTGGTCTGGAAGTATGACATTGACCTCATCGTCATTGGCACCTGCGGCCGCAAAGGATTCGGAAAGGTGCTGCTGGGCTCGGTGGCGGAAGAGGTCTTTCGCAATGCCCAGTGCCCCGTGCTCACGGTGGGTCCGCATGCTACCCGCTGGGAGATCGATGGCAAACTGCGGCACATTCTGTATGCCACCGACTTCGGGCCGGAGTCGGTACACGGCCTGCCCTACGCCATATCCTTGGCAGAGGAAAATCGGGCTCGCCTGACCCTCATGCATGTGGCGCCCGAACCTGGTGTCGTTCTGCCAGAACCAGAACCGGGAGCGATGCCCGTGGTTGACCCGGAAGAGGTGGTTGCTTCCACGGAGAAGCAACTCCGCGACCTGGTTCCCTACGGAACAACGCTTTGGCATGAGCCCGAGTACATGGTGCAGTTTGGTCCCCCGGCTGAGATGATAGTGAGAATCGCTGCGCAGTCGGTTAACTTGATAGTGCTAGGCGTGAAACGGCCCGCGGCTTTTACCAAACACCTGGGCGCAGGCGTCGCTTATAAGGTGGCCTGCGAGGCGACGTGCCCTGTCCTTACGGTCGGCGCACGTTTCCGCGGCTAGCGAGAAGGGGCGGACGGCCCGGCCTTCGCGTCCCTCCTAACTGTCGGTCCTAACTATGAGGGGTGCCCATCCCAGCAGAATTTGGGCACCCTCACAGTTCACATGACTGCGACAGGCCGGGCCAGTTCCCGCACCGCGCTCTTGGAAACTTCTCCCGTGAACTCTGTGTCGCGGCCAAGGCGGATCCCGCGAACACAATTGGGCGTTATCACTGGGACCCGCTCGTACAGGCAAAGCTAAACGCAGACCAGGAAACAGAATACGAGTTGCCCGCCGCTTCGGTGGTCGTTCTCTACGGTCGATTAGTGCTCACTCAGCAATTTTGTCAGGCGTGGCTGCGGTTGCGGTGTGCTCTCCCTCAACCGCAGAGAACGTGATTGGCGAGGACGCCAGCGAGGACGCGAGCGAGGGCGCCGGCGAGGGCGCTTCGATCGCCGGCAGAGGCTCGTCTTTGCTCATCGACGGGAACTTGCCGTAGGTCATGCCGCGCCACAACCACTCCATGGGGCCAAAGCGATATCGGTTCAACCACCAATTACTGAACACAATCTGCGCCCCATAAAGAATGAACGTGGTCACCAGCCCGATCGCTGGTCCGATGCGTCCAAAGAGACCGGTTGTGTAGTGGTAGAAGAACAAGGTGCACACCACGGATTGCATCAAATAGTCGGTCAATGCCATGCGCCCAACCGCAGCAAACGGGAGTAAGCGGCGTCGCCAATCCTCGTGCATGAAGATAAGCGCCAGGCCCGAAACATAACCTGCGCTCAAGATATGGGATCCAGGCAGCCAGAGAACTCCAGCAGACCAATTCCACAGGGAAACCTTGTCGGGTGGAATCACTGCTCTCACGGCCGCCCCGTAAATATTGATGATCAGGCCTATCGAGAGGCACCACGCGCACACCCGCTTCAACACCGGACGGTATTCCTCGAGCCGTTGTACGATGTCGGCTCGCCACACCCACATGCCGAGCAGAAACAGCGCCGTCGCATAGATTGCGAACAACTCGAAGGGTAGCTGCTGCTTCCATTCCACCCAGTTCTGCGCCATGATCTGCCGCACCGTTCCGTGCGCGTAGATATTAATGATCGCGTACATCTTCTTCAAATCCGTCGGCTTGGGTACCATCCAAGGTCGACGGAAGCGGCTGAAGTAAATGGCCAGGAAAACTGTGCTGAGTACGATGGGCAGCGCGAACAAACCTCCTGCCCACCACAGCAATGTCTTCTGTTGGCGTTTGCGGAAGAGCAACAGAATTGCCCCCGACAACGCATAGGTCAGCAGGATGTCTCCCGCCCAGATCAGCAGCCCGTGGATCAGGCCGAACAGCGCCAGGGCTAGAAGTCGCCGGGGATAGAAGCCCAGGAAGCGCACGCCTCGCGCTTCCGCCCGGCTCATCTGTATGGCAAAACCCATCCCGAAGAGAAATGAAAAAATCGTGATGAATTTCCCCTGGATCAGGGCATCGATGAAGAACTGCGCCACCACGTCGGCGCGGCTGTGAAAGAGAGCCCCGATGTTCCCGTAAACATCGAGGGGCGCGAAGAAAGCGCGCATGTTCGCAGCCAGAATTCCGAACAGCGCCATGCCCCGCAGAACATCGATAAAAAGAATGCGTTCTGAAAGGCTGACCGGGCCCACCCGCTGCGCTTCTAGCTGCATGCGCCACCCCCGCAGGCAATAATGACATGAGCAACCGGAATGGAGTCAATTGCAAATTAGTTTTGTGGTCTTCTGTTATGTTCAGAACCGAGTAATTTTGGACATCGCGCCGTCCTCCGCAAAGCGTACCATCAAGGTCTGAAACTAACTATGAACACCGGTTTCATTGGCATAGGCAGCATGGGAGGCATGCTGGTTCGGGCGCTGTTGCGCTCCCGCGCGCTCGCCGTCGAAAACGTTTGGGCGGCGAATCGCTCCGATGGCAAGCTGACAGCGCAGGCCGCCGAGTTTCCCGGCATCCACGTCGCCAGCAGCCGCACACTAGCCGCCAATTGCGATCTGATTTTTCTCTGCCTAAAAGCTCCAGACGCGGCCAGTGCGCTCGCCCAGATGGACCCGGAGCTCCATTCCGGACAGTTGCTGGTAACCACCGCCAGCCAGATTCCACTCCAAACTCTCGAGAATCGCGTGCCCTGCCGCACCGCCAAGCTCATCCCCTCCATCACGCAGGAGATCGGTGCCGGCGTCGCTTTGCTGATGTATGGCTCTCGCGCCACGGCGGATGACCACCGGCTGCTAGAGGATCTGCTTGGACGCATCAGTCATCCCATCCTGATCCGAGAATCACAGTCGCGGCCGGCCATCGGCTTGGCTTCTGGCGGTCCTGCGTTTGTAGCGTACCTGCTGGAATCGATGGCGAAGGAAGCCGCACGCAGCCATCCTGACTTTCCACCCGAACTGGCTCTCAGCCTGGTGCAGGAAACGGCCACCGCCACTTTGCGCCTTATGGCAGAAGCCAACATGAACCCGGGGGAGGTAATCCGGCGGGTCGCCCTCCCTGGCGGCATGACCGCGCTCGGAATCGAGCTCTTGTCACGCTACGTGCCGCAGGCGTGGCAAGCAGTATTCCGAGAGACCGCCGAAAGAGAGAAAAGTGCTCGCGAAACGCTCGCGCTCTGACGAAGTCGCTGCGGCGTATTCGCATGATAACCGGGACGATCAAAGCTCCATGACCGCCTCAAGTCTAGCCACTTGCGATCGGTCCCAGGTCGACTCGACCATTTCGATCATCTCCAGATCCATCTTTCTCCTGGAGCTTTGAAACACAGCCCTGGCCTTTGCCAGATCCTCTGCCTTCCAATAAACAATAATGAAGTCTCCGTCCGGAGACCGGTCAAGAAAAATGTGTTGTGCAATGACTCCCTGGTCGCTCATGCACAGTTTAGCTTCCTCCATCCGGTTCGGAATCTGCTTAGCCCATTCCAAAAATTTATTAGTCATCCCAGGCTTCAGGCGAACTTTTATGCATTCCGACTGCGTCATCTTATTCTCCTCCTCCTTTCTTCATTCCGTACATATGAAGGACATGCGCTTTCATTTTTTCCAGAGGATAACTCTTGGGTTCCATAACATATTCGGCGACTATGCCTGTAGTAAGCGAGCGAAAGTAGATCACTTCCGCCTCTGGATCAATAACCCCGAGTTCGGAGAAGATTGCTCGATGAACTTCGAAAATCTTTGCCCACTGGCTCCGAATCTTCTCTGACGTGTTCCCGATGCGTCGAATCGCTGCCGGAGCGTCGGGCTGCAGAAAGACCGTCAGGTAGAACTTATAAAGCATGGTGTCTTTCTTCACCTCGGCGAAAAGACGATCCAGGATGGTGGCGAGCTGGTTGAGAGCCCCGGATATTTCGTCGATCCCTTGGATTAGCCCTTCCGCTTCATCGAAGCGTCGCTCCATGACCGCCGCAAGCAAGTGTTCCTTGCTCCTGAAGTAGTTGTAAGCAAGGCCCTTTGAAACCTCCGCATGTTTTGCGATCTCTTCCATCGAGGCTCGGTGGAAGCCTCTTTGCTTAAAAACCTCCAGGGCTGCCGAGACAATTTTCTCGGAAGCGTTCAATCGCATTGCGGCCCATTGCTGCTCAGTCCGCGGTGACATTCAAGCTCCCGTGTTCGCAGTAACATTATCAATGACTGACTGGCAAGTCAACAATAGTTTTGAGCGGAAGTGTAGTGTTCCTCGTCAGCGCAAATGGAACCGTCGAACTGTGATTACGTGATCACCAAGACACTACACTAGTGCCAAGTGAATTCAATGCGGACAAACCTCTGCACAGTTTTTCACTTTCCCGTTTCTAGCCATGGGCAAGTGCTTGTAGCAGTAAGCACAAACTCACACGCCTATTGGCCCCGCAATTGCACTTTACGTCGCGTCCTCCCCTCCAGGACACTTACCGAGAACTCGACTATTCGAGCTCGAATTTGATTTTGGAGGATCTCCCATGTCGCGCCGCCGCTTTCTCCCGTCTCTGGTCGTAGTCCTCTTCCTCTCCACGCTGGCCTTGGCCAATTCCATCCCGGTCAATCTGATTCTTCACTCCGGCACCGGCGTCCACGGTGCCTTCACTGTCTCGATTAATCGTGTGAAGACCACGCCCATGAACTTTGAGGCGGTCAGCAGCCACACGTCGGGCTGGAATGCTCACCTCAACGGGCTGTCTTCTGGAAGAGTCATGCTTAGCAATGGCACGGCCACCAGAACAGGGCGCGTCGTTCTCCCGGGTCGGGGGTATGACCCGAGCTGTTGCAAAGCCCAGAACTGGGTGGGTGGGGACCAAGCGCCGCATGCCACCACCCCGGAACCGGGTAGCCTGATACTGCTCTCGACGGGCCTGATCGGGATCGCAGGAACGATACGACGCAAGCTGCGCGGCTAACACGCTATCGGCTGTTCACGTAGTCGCTAGTCAAGTTTTCTTCGTGCTCCTTTGCTCGCCGCCATCAGCGCAAATCCGATGGCGGCTTTTTTCTTCTGTCTCATCGAGTCCTCGCTGCTAGAGGCTGTAACGTCCCGCTGGTGCCGCACGCGCGCAAAGTGAAACCCATCGAATTAGGAACGCCAGCGATCTTGACCTAAACCTCGTGTCACGCCGGACACGCCCGCGTTTGTACACACACGCAATCCCTCCTGCTTGCGATCTTAACTTCGTTCTTTTCAATCGACTAGCTCCTGGCTCCCCGCTTGCTTTTTATTCTGACAGCAAACAGGAGCAGTGCAATGAAGCTAGGGAACGGCAAAGCGAATCGGCAGAAAAAAGCGATCTGGGTTCTCGGAACTGTACTCGGAGCAGTACTAGAAATGACCACCGTCAGCGCGGCCCTGCAGACGCCGTCCCCCGCCCCGCCGCGTCCCCAGGCTCCTGAGTTCGCCAAAGCCGCGCTCGCCAGGACCACCGTGCACTGGGTTTTGGTCAGCATTCCCGACCGCAAGCTGGCGCTGTTTGAAAACGGACGGGTCGTCCGCCTCTATCGCGTCGCGGTCGGGAAGACTTCGACCCCGAGTCCAGCTGGCGAATTCAAGATCGTCAGCCGCGTCACTAACCCGACGTACTACCACAAGGGCCAGGTCATCGGTGCCGGCAAGGGCAACCCGGTGGGCACGCGCTGGATGGGGCTGAGCGCGAAGGGCTACGGAATCCACGGCACAAACCAGCCCAACTCGATCGGTAAAGCGGCATCGACGGGATGCATTCGCATGGGCAAGCACGATCTCGAGGAACTCTTCGCCATCGTCGACGTGGGCGACACGGTCCAGATTTGCGCGGAACGCGACGAGCAAATCGCGGCAGTCTTTGGAACGGGAACGGGAACGGGAACTAGAGCTGGAGCCGGAACGGCGACCGAGACGATCGCACAGGTCGAGACGGAAAAGAGCCCGGGCAACGGGCAATAAGGCACAACATTTCTCGTAGAGACGAGGCTTGCCTCGTCTCCGGGCGGTTAACTCTTACGGAGGCAGGTCATGGAAACGATGCTGCAAGGTCTGGTAATCATCGGCGGTCTGACATTCTCGCTAGCCACGTCTCTGCTGATCGAAGAACTCATCTTCGGACGAATCGTCCGCGTCGCGTTCGCGCGCCGTCCAGAAACTCCTAAACATTTTTCAGAACACGAGCCAAAGAATTGAAAGGAGCACTACCATGCTGTTACTGAAGTATTTCCTGTTGAGCGCGGGAATCGCGATGTTCGTGATCTCCGCTGGAATTCTCACCTACGACACTTACCTGCTAATCGCCTGGCAGCGCAGACGTTTGCATCCCGATCCCGAGGCGGGCACGCCTGGCCCAGCGCCTGCCATGCGCTGGCGCACCTCGGCTGCGCTGGTGATGCTGGCCTGGGCGCCGCTCTTGATCTCGGCGGGCATCGTGATCGTCCCCAGCGGAATGGCCGGCGTGCGCGTGAGCCAGACCAAAGGCACGCTGGCCGGAACTCTGTATCCGGGCGTGCACTTCGTGATGCCTCTGGTCGAGCGCGTCGAACTGTTCAACACGCGCGACCAGTTATTCACCACCGGCATCAGCGAAGATTCGCTCGCCAAAGGCGCGGCGAAAGGCGAAGCCTTGAATGTGCAAGCCCCGCACGCCCAAGCCCTGCGCGTCCAAGCTAAAGAAGGACTCACCCTGGGCCTCGCCATCACCGTCCGTTACCAGATTGACCCCAAGCGCCTCGACTACATCGAAGCCAACCTGCCGCAACCGCTGGAAAAAGAAATCGTGCCGCCCGTGGTCGCCACCGCATGGCGCGAACTGGTGCCGGGTTACACGGTTCGCGAAGTTTTCTCCGCCAAGCGCGAAGAAGTTCGCCAGCGCTCCGCCGAAATGATTCGCAAACGGCTGGCCGCCGACGGCATCGTGGTGAAAGAAGTCATGCTGCGTGACATCGAACTTCCGCAGGAATACGCCAAGGGCCTCGAGTCGCTTCTGCTCAAAGAACAAGAGAACGACCGCATGGGCGTCGAGACCGAGATCCACCAAAAGCAAGTGAAAATCGCCGAAGCCGACGCCGAAGCCACCAAGGTTCAAG
This sequence comes from uncultured Acidobacteriaceae bacterium, assembly GCA_963797885.1. Lineage (GTDB taxonomy): Bacteria > Acidobacteriota > Terriglobia > Terriglobales > Acidobacteriaceae > Acidiflorens. Next base: position 46,468 of record CAWCRQ010000095.1, read on the forward strand.
AAGTGAAACAGGCCGAAGGACAAGCCGCCGTCCGTGTGCTGCAAGCCAAGGGCGAGTCCGATGCCATGCAATACACGCTCCCGCTGAAACAGAAACAGATTGAGCAATCGAAGCTCGAAGCCGAAGCGCGCAAGGAGGCAACGGTCAAGAATGCCGAGGCCGCCGGCGAGGCGAAACTCATCGACAGCAAAGCGGAGATGGAACGCCGCAAACTTCTGGCGCAGGCCGAGGCCGAACGTATCCGCTTGACCGCCTCTGCCGACGCCGAGCGCATGACGAGCGAGAGCGCGATCCTGAAGCAGAATCCGCTGCTGATCAATAAGATCGTAGCCGAGCGCCTCTCCGACAAGTTGCAGATCATGATGGTCCCAGCGGACGGCAAGTTTTTCTTTACCAACGATGTGCTGCGCGGCATGGGCGCTCCGAATCACGTGAGCCAGGCGGAAGACGTGGAACCCTCCGATAGAAGACCGCAACAATAGCCGAAGGACAACAGTTCTCAGTTCCCAGTTCTTAGTAAATCGCGCGGCCAGAGATTTTTCTGAGCACTGAGAAACTGAGAACTTTCTTATGAACAAGCCGTTATCAACCACGCGCTATAATCAGCGCATTCCACACATGGAAGCGCGAGAGTCCACTCGAACGTCCAGCGGTCTGCGGCTAGCCTGGCTGACGTCGTTCCTGCTCGCGACGGTTTTTCTTCCATCTTCTTTATGCGCTTCGAACCTGGGAGACACCGCCCGGCAACTGGCCCACAAGATCGCCGCCGCCGCCGGACCCGGCGCCTTCGCACTCGAGGTCGCCAACCGTTCGTCGCTCGACGACAAATCCGTGCGCGAGGTGCGCAGCGCGCTCGAAGCCGAGTTGCACGCCGAAGGCGTGCACGCCACCAAAGCCGAGCAAGCGATGGGAGCAGTCGAGGTCGTACTCTCCGAGAGCTTACGCGAATACGTTTGGACGGCTGAGATTGTGATCGGGTCCGACGAGAAGAAGGTCGCCATGGTCTCGTTGCCGCGGTCGCCAACCGGAACGCCATTCGCCGCCGCGATGCCGATCGTTCTGAAAGCCACTCTTCTGTTCACGCAAGAACAGCCAATGCTCGATGTCTCCCTCGTCGAAATGCCGGGAGGATCTCGCCTGATCGTGCTCGATGACGGCAAGGTCGCGATCTATCGTCATCAGGGAGCGAATCCTGCCGCGCCGAATCCGGCCGGGTCGAATCTGGCAAGAGCGTGGGAATTCGAAACGTCGTCGCCCATCGCTCACTCGCGCGCTTTTCCCCGCGATGTGCGCGGGCGCCTGCTCTTGCGCCGCGATCACCTCTTCGACGCTTACCTGCCTGGAACGTTCTGCCGCTCGAACTCCAGCGCGCCGCTCCTCATCTGCAATGATACTGACGATCCCTGGCCCCTGACGCCGGACGACGGCAGCGTGCGCGCGTTTTTTGCCGCCTCGCGCAATTTCTTCACCGGAGCACTATCTCCCGGTATCGGAAAAGTCTCCAACGTTCCTTCGTTCTATTCGGCGGCCGCCCTTCCGCGATCGATGTACACGCTATGGGTGCTAGCCGCGGTGGATGGATCGTCGCATCTAGTGGATGGGATGACGGACCAGGTAATCCGCGGCGGGAAATGGGGCAGCGATCTGGCGGCGGTTGTCTCCACATGCGGCACGGGCACGCAGTTGCTGGTCTCAGAAGTTTACAACTTAGCGCACGGAGATAACGAGCGCGACGGCCTGCGCGCGTTCGAGATCCCCGATCGCGACCCAGTGGCCGCCAGTTCAGCGGTAGAGTTCGATGGGCGAATCGTAGCGCTGTGGCCGGAAAGCGGCGGCAATGGCGCAACGGCAATAGTAAGACGAAAAGACACAGGATGGTATGAGGCGTATCGAATATCGATTTCGTGCAGCAACTAGCCCCGAATCAACTAGTGGAGGGACGGGCGCTAGTGTGGGGACAGATGCCCGTGTGGGGACGGGCGCCCTCGCCCGTCCAAGCCGAGCAAAGCTCGGCAGCTGCCGGAGGTTACGGCAACTTTGGATCTCTCATTGCCTATCGGGCGCGGCCCTGATCATCTCACTAATGGCGGCAACGACCGCGTCAGCGGCGACCCGTCCGCACTACGGCGGAACTCTGCGCGTAATGTTGCAATCGGCGCCGGAAACACTCGACCTTCCCGCCGCTGCCACGCCCGCCGACTACTGGGACGCCGCGCGCACCCTCTCGCTGATCGGCGACACTCTCGTAAAACTGGATGCCCAAGCCCGCCCGCAGCCCGCGCTGGCTGTGGCGTGGCAGAGTGATCCGAACGGCCGGCATTGGCAATTCACGCTCCGCCGTGGAGTGAAGTTCCACGACGGCAGCGCGGCGTCGCCCGCAGCCATCGCGCAGATTCTGGGCGTAATCCACTCAGGCTGGACTGTGCGTGCAGCGGTGGATTCAGTATCGATCGAGAGTGAGACGCGCATGCCTGCGCTGCTCGCCGAACTCGCGCTGCCGCGCAATCTTTTGCTCAAGCGCAATACAAATCATCTCCCCATCGGCACCGGCCCGTTCCTCATCGCCGAGTGGGAGCCGGCAAAACGGCTCAGGCTGGCTGCGAATGAAGATAGCTGGGCAGGGCGTCCTTTTGTGGATGCAGTCGAGATCGAATTTGGCAAATCGCTGCACGACCAGGCCATCGCGCTAGAACTGGACAAGACCGACGTGATAGAAGCGGCCCCGCAAGCAGCCAACGGATCGCCGCGGCACAGCACCTCGTCTTCATTGTCGCTGCCCGTAGAGTTGCTGGCGCTGGTTTTCTCCGCGAACTCAAAGGTGCAAGACCCTCGCCTGCGAGAAGCGTTGGCACTCGCCATTGATCGCAAGCCCATCCAGTCCGTGCTTTTGAAAGGCGCGGGAGAGCCCGCCGCCAGCATTCTTCCCAACTGGATGACGGGCTACAGCGCCGTCTTTTCCGCGCAAGCGAACCCGCAACGCGCCCGAACTCTGCTCGCGGGCTCGCGGCTACCCACGCTCAATCTAAGCTACGATCCAAGGGACTCGCAATCCCAACTGATTGCAGAGCGCATTGCCCTCAACGCGCGCGAAGTTGGCATCACCGTGCAAGTATCGTTGTCGGGAGCAGAAGACATCCGCTTGATGCGAGTAGCGCTGCCGAGTCCCGATCCCGCCACGTCGCTCGGCGAAGCGGCGCGGCAACTGGGATTGCCGCAGCCCGCACTCACGCTGACGCCTGGCAGCAACTCTTTGGACGATCTGTATCAAGCCGAGCGCGGTTTGCTTGCGGGATACGCCGTTATCCCGCTTTTTCATTTGCCGGTGGCGAGTACCGCGAGCGCGCGCGTGCATGACTGGGGACGACTGGGCGATTGGAACGGGTCGGAGCTCTCGCTGGCTGATGTTTGGCTAGATAATGTCTGGCTGGGCGATTTGCGGCCGGAGGCAGAGTCGCGATGACCTTTCGCCAGAAACTTCTTCTGCTGTTTGCGGCAACGGTCCTGCTCTGCGTCGCGGTCATATCGGCGTCGGTGTACAGCACTATCCGGCGCACCTTCGAGCACGCAGATCAGGACCGTGCGAGTGCCGTCGCCGCTCAGTTTCGATCTGAGTTCCAGCGGCGAGGTCGGGAGGTTTCGAGCAAGGTCGAATCGGTGACAGCCAGCGAAACTGTGCAGCATATCGCTCTCGAGATGAACCGCGGTGCTGCTGACTCCGGCGAGTACGTAGGCCAAGCGCACACACTCGCGGGGCAGCAGCACCTCGATTTTCTCGAACTTGTCGACTATCGCGGCGCCATCCTCTCCTCCGCGCAGTGGCAGGCGAAATTCGGATATCCCGAAGCCGCGATTTCTCAAACTACGCTTCCTCAAGATACGCCTCCCCAAGCCATGACTCCCGGGCCTGCTGTCCCAGCCGGAGCCTTTCTGAAACGCGAAGAGCTGCCGGATGGCGCAACCCTCGGCCTGTTTGCCGTGCGGGTGGCCCGCGTCGGAGAACAACCTCTGTACGTGATTGGCGGCGAGCGGCTCGATCAGGGCTTCCTCTCGACGCTCGACATCCCCGCCGGGACACGTGTACTGCTCTATCAAAACCTGGACGCAAAATGGAATCCAAAATCTCTGCTCGATTTGAACGGGCCGGCCGCGGGCGTCGACCAGATCGCTCCGCTGGTCGCACAGGTGCGCGATACACTGCAGGAATCTCAGCGCGTGATCCATTGGACTTCCGATTCCGCCGACGCCGAAGTTTTTCATGCCATCCCACTGACCGGACCCATCTTCAGTGCAACGAATCAAGCTTCGCTGAATCAAGGTTCGCTAAATCAAGGTTCGCCAAATCAAGGTTCGCTGAATCAAAGTCCGGCCGCGAATCAGAGTCCGGCCAATCAGCAACTGATGGGCGTTCTGCTCGTCGGCAGTTCACGGCGTCCGCTGATCGAATTGCAGAGGCAGATCGTCTCCACCGCCCTGCTGGTCGGCGGTGGAGGAATTTTCGTGGCCGTGCTAGCCAGCCTGTGGTTCGCAGCCCGCGTCACGCGCCCGGTCGTCTCGCTGGCTGAGGCTGCGCGCCGGGTCGCCGCGGGCGATCTCGGCGCCAAGGTCGAGGTGGAATCCAGCGATGAACTGGGCGAACTGGCGGCGTCGTTCAACCGCATGACGGAAGATCTCGTGCAGCAAAGAGAACGGACTCTGCAGGCCGAGCGCGTAGCCGCATGGCGCGAACTGGCGCGGCGCTTGGCGCACGAATTGAAGAATCCTCTTTTCCCCTTGCAGGTCACGGTTGAGAATCTGCTGCGCGCGAAACAGAAATCGCCCGAGATGTTTGAGGAAGTTTTTCACGAGGGGACCGCGACCCTGCTGGCGGAAATCGACAATCTGAAAACCATCATCGGCCGCTTCAGCGAATTCTCCAAGATGCCGCAGCCCCAGCGCCGGCCAATCCAAGTAAACGATGTAGTGAGCTCGGTGCTGCGCGTCTTTCATGCACAATTGCGAGATACCGATCGAGATACCGATCGAGTTACCGATCGAGCTACCGATAAAGAGAAGAATAAGATTGCAGTGCGCACCGAGCTCGCCAAGGCCTTGCCCGAGATTTCCGCCGACCCCGATCTGCTGCATCGTGCGCTGCAAAACCTGGTGCTCAACGCAATCGACGCCCTGCCGCAAGGCGGAGAGCTGGCGATTCGCACCCGCGATCTGGGCGATCGGATTGAAGTTTCGGTCTCCGACACCGGCTCCGGCCTGACCCAGGAAGAATGTGGGCGCCTGTTCACTCCTTATTACACGACCAAGCAGCATGGCACCGGGCTCGGGCTGGCGATTGTGCAATCGGTGGTAAGCGATCACGGCGGCAAAATTTCCGTCGAGAGCACGAAGGAAAAAGGCACGACGTTTCGAATCGAATTGCCGTGCGATTTCTCGGCGTACTCGGCGTCTCTGCGGTAGATTTGGGTTTGCATTTCAGTTGAGGTCAATAACCGTGGCGCAAAAAGCGCACCTGCTGATCGTGGATGACGAGGCCAACACGCTGGCCTCGCTGTCGCGGGCGTTTCGCCTGGAGGGTCATGAAGCCACCGTCTGCGACAACGCAAACAAGGCTCTGGAACTGGCCAAATCGCAATCCTTCGACTTGATACTCAGCGATGTCGTGATGCCCGGTAAAGACGGGCTGACGCTTCTCGAGGAACTCAAAGCGCAAGGCGTGTCGGCTCCCGTCGTCATGATGTCGGGCCAGGCGCACATCGAGATGGCCGTGCGCGCTACGCGCCTCGGCGCGCTCGACTTTCTGGAAAAACCGATCTCCACCGAAAAACTGTTGCTCACCGTGGAGAACGCGCTGAAGCTTGGCCGGCTCGAGCGCGAGAATCGCGACCTGGAGCGCCGCCTCGGCAAACACGAGATTGTATGGAAAGGCGAGACCATGCGCCGCGTGATGGCGCAAGTGGAACGCGTGGCCGCGAGCGAAACGCGCGTCTGCATTCTCGGCGAGACCGGCACGGGGAAGGAACTGGTGGCGCGCACGCTGCATGAGCGCAGTCCGCGGGCCGGCGCTCCGTTCGTCACCCTGAACTGCGCCGCGGTTCCGGCGGAGCTGATCGAATCCGAATTGTTCGGCCACGAAAAAGGATCGTTCACCGGCGCCGCCGGCCGCCATCTCGGCAAGTTCGAACAAGCCCAGCACGGCACCATCTTTCTCGACGAAATCGGCGACATGCCGCTCACCATGCAAGCCAAGCTGCTGCGCGTGCTCGAAGAAGGCGAGGTCGAGCGCATAGGCGGCGAGCGCGCCATCACCGTGGATGTCCGAGTCGTCGTCGCCACGCACCGCGATCTCGAAGGGCAAGTGCGCGACGGAAAATTCCGGCAGGATTTATTTCACCGCGTGTTCGTCTTCCCCCTGCGCCTGCCCCCGTTGCGCGAACGCCGCGAAGACATCCCGGTTCTGATCGATCACTTTGCTGTTCAGGTGAGCGCCACCAACGGATGGAAGCCCATGCGCTTCACCGAAAGTGCGATGGCCGCGCTGCAAGAACATCCGTGGCCGGGCAATGTCCGCGAACTCAGAAACGCAGTCGAGCGGCTGATGCTGCTCGCAACTTCCGATGAAGTCAACGGCGAAACCGTGGCGCTGGCACTGCCCGCATCAGTTGCCGCGCCCGATTCCGCATCGGCCGGCACGGGCCCGCTAGCCGACCGCGTGCGCGCTTTCGAGAAGCAAACCATCCTGGCGGAGTTGAAACGCAATCATCATCAGATCTCGAACACGGCGCGTGCGCTGGGACTGGAGCGTTCGCATCTTTACAAGAAGGCCGAGCAGGTGGGAATTGATCTGAAAGCGGCGAAGAGCGAAGGCAGCCCCGGATAGGATATTCCGAAAAGCGCGAGAAAGTGGCGCGCCTCCGGCTATTTCGTCTCCACGAACGATGTGGGCCAACCGGGATGTGGGCCAACGGGCGGGTGAGAATTCAGAAATTTGTGGGGGGTACCCCCCTCCCCCCAAAATGAGTTAAGTCGATGATAGTAAAATAGTTATAGGCAAAATATTCAAAAGATGGGACTTAGCGTTGCATTTTGTTGTTTGGCGTGCACTTGCGGGGGTGCTGACCGGGGCCAATTGTTGTCAAAGAGCACGTGAAAGTTTGCGACCGGAAATGCGTTCGTCTCTGGGGACTGGCGCACTTCTCGATGGAGCACTGTCGAGGTATCTTCGCAGCGATTGTGGTGCAAGTCTGTGATGAGGGTACGGGAAAAATGTGATGAAAAAAGTTGGGAGGAACGCATTGGGAGGAGCTCGGTGGGTTTCGGCAGTGTGGAATTCCGCTCTTCGAAAGAAGCGTGCGCGAAGTGCCTTGGTCAGGGGCCCAGGTTAGCGCCCAAAGAACGGGCGCGAACCTGGGGCACCAGCGCGCTCGCCTATTTACATTCCCAGATCGACTTCCCTGAATCCACGTCCATTGAGGCAGCGCAGTTCTTTGTGAACTGAGGTCTGATTATGCCCGAGGCCTTCCTGATCTTGACGTAGCCAGAGAGATGTCGGTCAGAGTCCTTGATCAAGTTGACCTGCTGTACCTCGAAGCCTTGATCCTCGTAGTGGGACTTGATGTCCGCCTGAGCGCGTGTCACATCGGCTTCACTGAACACTTTCGGAGCGGGTTGGGGCGCGGCGACTTGGGAATTGTTGTTACAGCCGACACAGGCTAGAAGAACTCCAACACATAGGAACAACGACTTCATAGCGTCCTCCCAGATTTAAGATTACTTCCTAGGGCTTCTCCAACGTGGCGTCGATGGTAGAGCTTCCACCAGCGGTGACTGTCATTGTCCGCTGCCACGCCCTCATTTCATCTTTCTCAACTGAGATATTGTGGTCTCCGGGGATCAATCGGATGGTTGATGGAGTGCTTCCCATCCACTTCCCGTCTACGTTTATGTCGCATCCCGGAGGCGTGGACTTTACGATTATGCTCACAAGCTCCGTCGCAGGTCCGGAATCGACCTGTGACTCCGCCTGTGCGTTATCTGCGATGGGTAGAAGCTTCGGCTGCGCCGTTGTGGTCTCTGGGGAAACCACCGTGGCCAGGATAGTCCCTGAGTTCTCAACAAATTCTTTTAGATGCTTGGCGACCGCTTCTGCCATTGATTGAGAGTTCTTACTGCCGCCTTTTTGTTTGTTGACCGAGTACGCCCACAGAACCTTGGTTGAACTCGCATCTATAAACTGCACGGAAACATTCCCCTTGTCCTCAATTCCGGCGCAGTAAGCGAATAGACAGCGTGCGACTTTCCCGCCCGTGGATTCCGTCTTGATTTCGACAGGTGCGGCTTTGAGCACATAGTTGGCCCTCGTTTGGTCCGTCACCACATCAACGGGAACGGCCTTCTTAGAAATCGCCGCAGCTAAGTAGGTTTCAAACCCTTGTTGGGGTTCTATGTAAACGGTGGGGCGTGCCACTTGACCAAAGCACGACAGCGACGCGAGCAGCAGTAATAACCCGAGCTTCTTCATAGCAATCTCCCAGACTGGTAGTTGACTATGCCCCTCAGTAACGCCGCAAGTTACGGTCGTAATGCTACCGGCAAGCGTTTGTGGGTAAACTGACCCGGAGGAGTGTGTATTCGAGATGAGCACAGACGGTCTGGTCAAGAAACTCGTATCGTTCCTCAAGACGGCACGTCATTTGTGAGGTCGCTGTCCCAGTTGTGGCGATCCATTCCGGCTGTCTGATGTCGCCTGGTGCCCCAGGTTCGCGTCCGTTCTTTGGGCGCTAACCCTTCGACAAGCTCAGGGCAGGCTCTGGGTGGAGGAACACTCGGGCTGGTCCGTCGCAGGTTTTTGCTTCCCGATCTCTTGCTGTCCACTCCGATTCGATCTCGACGATTCCGATTTCTCGTAAAGAATAGTGGCGAAAACTGCTTTGGATAAGGGAGTAGGGGTCCTTCGGCTCCGCGCGGACTTCACTTCGTGAAGTCCGTGCTGCGCTCAGGATGACAATTCTAATGTGAGTCGAGATGGTGGTGCGTCCGCACGTTGCGGTCGTAGTAACGTTGCGTTTGCAATTTCTGTCCCCCACATACGACAATCGCATCGTGCCCAGCACTAGCTTTTATCAGGAACCGCAAGCTGTCAGCCCCTTCCGTCCTGGCGCGCTCGTGATCGCGACCTTGGCCAACCCGCGCGAAAAATTCTGGGGCGCGATTCTCCACCTTTCGGCCGAAGGCCTCAGCCTGCGCGGGGTCGATGTCGCGTCCTTCGACGATCTGGCCTCGCAGATCAAAAGCGGCGAACCCTTCACCTCCGGCGTCGTCTTTTTCCCCATGCACCGCGTGGAGCGCATAGAACTGGATCTTCCCGAGGGCAACCTCCTCTCGCTCGCCCAGCGCTTCGCGCAGAAGACGGGACAGGATCCCGCCCCGCTCCTGGTGAGCGGGTTCCTCGACAGCACTGGAGCAGGGGCCCGAGGAGAAAACGAGCGGTGAACTACCGGCAGATCCTGACCGCGCCCAACCAGCTCACGCTGCTGCGGATGATTTTCCTGCCCTTCATCGTCATCAATCTGGTCAAGCACGATTTCAAATGGGCGTTGGCGCTGTTCATTCTCGCCGGACTGAGCGACGGCCTCGATGGCCTTCTGGCCCGCACGCTGCATCAGCAAACCTTGCTCGGCCAGTATCTCGACCCCATCGCCGACAAGCTGCTGATGAGCGGAATGTTTCTTGTGCTCTCGATCGAACGGTTGATTCCCTGGAAATATACGGTCGTGGTGTTCAGCCGCGACGTCTCCATCCTGCTGATCAGCGGCGTGCTGTTCATGATTGCCGGCCTGCGCGATTTTCGCCCCAGCATCTTCGGCAAAGCCAACACCTTCGCGCAAGTGGCCGCGATTTTCTTCGTGCTGCTGCTGCTCATCGAGCCCGTACGCTGGGTGTGGATCGCGCGCACCACCTTCCTGCGCGCCACCTTTATCTTCACCATCGTCTCCGCCGTGCACTACGCATTTCTGGTGCAGCACCGGCTGCATGCGCCCGCGCCACCCTCCGCAATCTAGCAACTCGAGTCCCCAGGGATGCAATGCGCCTCGGCCCGGCTGGTTTGCATCGCAGGCTGGGCCGCCACAGTCAGGACCGGCGCCTTGTTCGGCAGGGGAGCGGACTCTACAGTTGCGGCGGCCCACTTATCCTTCAACTTGAGGAAGGGTTCTTCAAAATAACAGCGCGACAGAAATGCAATGAGCGTTGCAGCCACCGCGCCGACAAAGAAGCGTATAAGTATGAGCGTCAGTGGAGCGTCGCCCTGAACTGTCAACCGCGCCAGACGCATCGCAACCGGCGCTACGAAATGGCCGGTCACTTCAAATACAAGAGTGTGGATAAGGTACAAACCGTAACTGATCTCTCCGAAAAACTGCAGCACAGGACGCTGTACAATCTGCGCCCAGCGGCTCGCCCCCAGCAAAAGCGCAGTGCCCAACATTCCCGTAAACAGCACATTGAACAGCGTCCAGCGAAGCGATGCACCCAAGAGAGTGGTTGGAGGGATGGGCGAAAGAGTGCCAAACCGCGCCCCCAGGGCTATCAGCAAGAGCGATGCTGTAATGCAAAGAGCAGAAAACCATTTCATCGACCGCCGGTCTGTGAGAAGGGTCCGACTCGAGATCGCTAATAGTGAACCGCTCGCCAGCCCATCGGCCACCATCCACGTGTACCAGACTTCCGCCGGGTGTCCGTATGCAAATGCGATGGCCCTCAAAAGAGGGCAGCCGAGAAAGACAGCGAGGGCACAGAACGCCAGCGCTCGCTGGGAAAGGTTGCGCACCGCCGCGGGCCAAAGCAAGTAAAACTGCTCTTCCACTGCCAGCGACCATAAGGGCCCGTATTGCATGGCTACACCGAAGAAGTTGGTCACATTCGACAAGTAAATGAGGCTCAACCCGACAAAGCTCCACGAGATTCGACCTTCCACAATACCAATCCGCGGCAGCAGCAAGAGAAGCAGCAGAAGCAGCAAGTAGGCGGGCAGAATCCGCAGAGCTCGTCGAACGTAAAAACTCTTGTAGTACCGCGGCGTTCCCTTGCTGTCCAAGAGTATGCCCGTGATCAGAAAGCCCGAGAGTACAAAGAAAAGGTTCACTCCCAACCAGCCAAAGCGAGTAGCAGCGAAAACGGCGCGCACGATCCCTGGCAAGCCCGTGGTATCGCATTGCGAAAACCCGTGGTAAAAAACAACTGCGAGAATCGCAACGCCGCGGAGAGTGTCCAATTCGGGCATTTTGCGGCGGAGCAACTGGTTTGGGATATCGCCCTTCAATGAGGAGTCACTGTCCCGAAATCTAGTAGGCAGAGACGGTATTGTCAATCGCAAGGAAGCAGTGTGCCGGCTGATTAACGCCCAGCTCGAACGCACGAGCGTGGAAAACTTTGAATTGCACCCGGCCGTAACTATCCGCGCACCCCATTTGACCCCTTTTCCAGCGGCACCCTAGAATGAAAAGTTCGTACTCTGCTCGCGAACTCATCCATGGCACTGCGTCTCTATAACACTCTTTCCGGGAAGATCGAAGATTTCCATCCGCTCGACGGCAACCGCGTCCGCATGTATGCCTGCGGACCGACCGTCTACGACTACGGCCACATCGGCAATTTCCGCACATTCATCGCCGTCGATCTTCTCTATCGCTTTCTGCGCCAAAGCGGATACGACGTCCGCTACGTCATGAACATCACCGACGTCGACGACAAAATCATTCGCAACTCCGCGCGCGACGGCGTCAACGTGCAGCAATACACCGCGAAATTTGCCCAGGCCTTTCTCGAAGATTCGGCCACGTTGAGCATCGAGCAACCGATTCTGGTGCGCGCGACCGAACACATCAAGGCAGATGGCCGACTTTATTGCCGAACTGGTGAAGAAAGGCTTTGCTTACCGCACCGACGACGGTTCGTACTATTTCCGCATTGCGAAATTCCCCGAGTACGGCAAGCTTTCGAAAAAAGACTTTGCCGGCATGGCCGACGGCGCGCGCGTCGACGTGGACGAATACGAAAAGGACAGCGCCCGCGATTTCGCCCTCTGGAAGGCCGCGAAGCCGGGAGAAGCTTCGTGGGAAACCTCGATCGGGCGCGGGCGCCCGGGCTGGCACATCGAATGCTCGGTGATGTCGATGGAGCAGTTCGGGCCGAGCTTTGACTTGCACGCCGGCGGCGAGGATCTGATTTTTCCGCATCACGAAAACGAAATCGCGCAGTCGGAGGCGCTCACCGGGAAGCAGTTTGCGCGCTTTTGGTTTCACGTGCGTTTTCTTCTGGTAGAGGGCCAGAAGATGTCAAAAAGTCTCGGGAATTTTTTCACCGTCCGGGACCTCGTGCTGCGCGGGCACAAGCCATCATCGATCCGCTGGCTGCTGACCCAGGTGCCCTATCGCAATCAGTTGAACTTCACTTTCGATGGCTTGAAGTCCGCCGCCAGTTCGGTGGAGAAACTGCGCAACTTCCGCTTCCGCCTGACGAGCACGCACTTCCCCGCCGGCGCGACCCAGCCGATGGCGCAACTGGCGGAAGAAACCATCGCGCGCATGAAGAGCGCTCTCGACGACGATTTGAACACCGCCGAGGCGCAAGCCGCCATGTTCGACATGTTGCGCAAAACCAACACCGCGCTCGATGCCGCGGAAGCTGGCCAGAACGAGGTCCGTCAGAACGACGTGAAGCCGCTGCTCTGTGCGCTCGAAAAGTTCGACGAAATATTCGGCGTGCTGAAAGATGACGATCAGCCTAAGATGAAAGCCATCCTCGACTGGGCTCGCGCCGAAGGGCGCGAAAAGGAAATCAGCCCCGAATTGCTGGACATCGCCGGCTCCGCACAACTCGCCGACGAACAAGTCAATCGAAAGCTGGCCGAAATGGAAGCCGCAAGAAAAGCGCGAAACTTTAAAACCTCCGATGCACTGCGCGCCGAACTAACCGCGGCCGGCATCATCGTGGAGAACACAAAAGACGGTGTACGGTGGCGAAGAAAGTAGCGCCGGCATCTTGCCGGCTGTCCTAAAAACTGTCATCCTGAGCGGAACATGCGCCTGCGCGAAGCGCAGGAGCATGCGGAGTCGAAGAGCCTGCCCTGAGCCTGCCGAAGGGACCCCTACTCCGCCAACTATTCCAGCCAGGCTGCGAGGCGTTCTCCCCGAAGCGCGTTTCCAAGCTCCTAGCTCCGCGACTACAATGTCCAAATCACAAATGCTCACCCTTGACGACTATCTCCGCGAAGCCGAAGTCGCCCACGGCCATCTCTGCGCCGGGCAGGTACTGGGCGTGCGCCTGGCCATGTTGGGGCTGGAGAAGCTGGGCATTGCAGACCCGCGCGGCAACAAAGAAGATCGCAAACGTCTGGTCACGTTCGTCGAAATCGACCGCTGCGCCACCGACGCCATATCCCTGGTCACCGGATGCCGTCTCGGAAAGCGCGCTCTGAAATTTCGCGACTGGGGAAAGATGGCCGCGACCTTCGTTGATCTGGGAATAAAAGACGTGAGCACCGGCAAAGCCATCCGCATCGCCGCGAAAGAATCGTCCAAGGCGCTGGCGCGCGCGATGCATCCCGAAATCGAAAGCAAGAACCAGCAGCAGATGCTGGCCTATCGCGAGATGGCGGAAGACGATTTATTCACGAAGCAGTGGGTGAAAGTCGAACTCCCCGCGGAAGAGTTCCCCGGATACAAAGGCGAGCGCATCGTCTGCGCCGAATGCGGCGAAGGCATCAATTTCCACCGCGAAGTTTTGCGCGGCGGGCGCGTGCTTTGCAGGGCTTGCGCCGGCGAAAAGTACTACGAACCGCTATAGGCTGGGGAAGCTCATCGCCCAGATGAGGTCGAACTGTCGGGCGGCGTCTAAAAGCGCGTTGAGTGCTTACTGACTCTTACGTAGAGGCGTTCCGGGGTTTCGCCTGTTCGCAAACTTCTTCAGGTAGTGCCGATTTATCCAACGAAGCCATACCAATCCTGTGAATGTCGCAATGATAGCGATAGCCAATGCAAGGCAACGCTGCCAGCAGAGCTGCCAGCAACTCCCGGCGTGAAACCAGAACGCCCCGCAAATCACCGTAAGGAATGCACCAAGACCAGCCGCATGAGCGTGATAGATACCGGGCAACAACCAGTACGTGTCAGTCCACTTCGTGGTGGGCCACGGCGGTGTCCCGGTTTCCCTCTCGTCCTCTGATTTGGGTACGTACTTCGGGTTCCATCCCAACTCACGTTCTATGCAGTGCTGGATGTTCTGTAGAAACCTGAAGGCGTATCCGAGAGCGGCAAGATACCAGATCGCCCACAAGACGGACGCCCACGATACCAAACTGGCGAGCGCAAACAACTCTCCGTGCTTCGCCGGGTCCGGCATCGCAAGCACATAACCGTATGCGGTAGTGACGACAACCAGAAGGCCAAAGAATTTCGGGCTTTCCGAAAGCCTTGCGTTGAGCTGTTCCGAGATGGTGTGATGAAATCCCGCCAGTAATTCTTTCTCGTTTTTCTCGTTCTCAGCCATTGGTCAACGTCCTCCTATTTTGTAGCGCGAAATTATACCCCGCAAATCAAACCCGCCCTTACCAAACTGTCGAATCCCTATTGACATCCCTTGTTAGAATAGAAGTAAGTGCTCAGCGCACCGCAGTCGCTTGGTCTTTGACAACTTACTTAAGAAGGGATAACTTGGGCTAGGCTGGATGGCTTTCTGAAAAAGTCAATCCCAACTCCTTTGTTGTCAAGACTTTGCCTCTAACTCCCTTGCGCTCAAGACCTTGGCGGGAGATTATCTCTAAAGTCTTGATTCTAATATACCGGGTGGGGAGGGGGTACCAAGCAACGACGGCTAAGTTCGATAGGGCGAACGACGAACAGCGGACCAGCGAATAGCGAACGACTAACGACGAACGACCAACGACGATCTCTCCTGCTCATATGCATGAGCGACCCGCAGCAGCGTAGCCTCGTCAAAGTGCCGCGCAAACAACTGCAACCCAATCGGCAGCTTCTCGTGATTCTCGCCGCAGGGAACTGAAATTCCGGGAATGCCCGCCAGGTTCGCAGTTACGGTGTAGATATCGGCCAGATACATGGCCAGCGGATCATTCACCTTCTCGCCCAGTCGGAATGCTGGTGTAGGACAGGTCGGCGCCGCGATCACATCCACTTTCTTGAAGGCCTCGTTGAAGTCGCGCGTCAGCAGCGTGCGCACCTTCTGCGCCTTCAGATAGTACGCGTCATAGTAACCAGCGCTCAGCGCGTAAGTGCCGAGCATGATGCGGCGCTTGACCTCCATGCCGAATCCGCCGTCGCGGGTCAAGCGGTACATTTGAGAAAGCGTGCCCGCCTTGGCCCGGAAGCCGTAGCGCACCCCGTCAAAGCGCGCCAGATTCGCCGACGCTTCCGCTGTGGCCACAATGTAATACGTGGGAACCGCATACTCGGTGTGCGGCAAACTCAACCGCACAACCTCGCATCCCAACCCGGCCAGCTCCTGGATCGCAGCCTCAACCGCCGCGCCGACCTCGGGATCGAGCCCCGAGCCAAAATATTCCTTGGCCACGCCAATCTTCAAACCCTTGACGGGCTTCTCAAGTTCCGCCACATAGTCGGGCACGGGCACTTCGGCGGAGGTCGAATCCATGGGATCGCGGCCGGCAATTATGCGCAGCACCAGCGCGACTTCCTTCACAGTTTTGGCAAACGCACCGATGTGATCGAGCGACGAAGCAAAAGCAATCAGACCGTAGCGCGACACCCGCCCATAGGTAGGCTTCAAACCAACCACGCCACAAAACGACGCCGGTTGGCGAATCGATCCGCCGGTATCGGAGCCAAGCGTCGCCACTGCCATCTCCGCAGCCACGGCCGCCGCCGAGCCACCCGACGATCCACCCGGCACGCGGCTCTTGTCGCGCGGATTGTGCACGACGTGATACGCCGAGTTCTCATTGGATGAGCCCATGGCAAACTCATCGCAGTTGAGCTTGCCCAGAATCACCGCGCCCGCCGCTTCCAGGCGAGCCACTGCCGTGCAGTCATACGGAGGAATAAAATTTTCGAGAATTTTCGAACCGGCTGTAGTGCGCACGCCACGCGTCACCATGACGTCTTTGATTGCAACCGGAACTCCCCCGAGCGGCGGCAAAGGCTTGCCTTCCGCGGCCATCGCGTCGATGCGCCCGGCCTGCGCCAGCGCGCGCTCCTCGCACAAAGTCAGAAACGCGCCAATCTCGAGATCGTCTTTCCGGATGCGCGTGTAGAAATCCCGAGCCAGATCGGTCGCGGTCGTGTGCCGCCCGGCGATCGCGCTCCGAACGTCATCAATCGTCAATTCCGACACCATCTATCTCTCATCGCTATCTCTCAATCACCTTCGGAACCTCGAAAAATGTCCCGTCCGTGTCCGGAGCATTTTTCATCGCGACATCATGCGGCAATGATTCCCGCAGACCGTCCTTCACATCCTCACGGATTGCGTAAGCGAACCGATCGCTTCCGTGCCGCGACTCGTCCACGCCATAGCAGTCCGAGACCTGCGCCATGGGCGGGACTTTATCAGTCTCCAGTTCGCTAAGCCGCTCGACATATTCAAGAATGGAGTTCAAATCGCGCAACATGCGTGCGCGTTCCTCCTCAGTCAACTCAAGGTTGGCCAGATCAGCCACGTAGGCAACGTCTTTATCAGTAACCTTCATAAAGCCGCAAGTAGCCTTTAGAATCCCTCATATATTTTGTCATCCCGAGCGAAGCGAGGGATCTGCATTCTGTCGGAGAACTGCAGATCCCACGGGATGACAAAAAACCTTAACAGCCTACGCCTTCACCACAAATTCAATCCGCTTAACCGAAGTCGCGGCGTACTTGTTGATCAACGCCACATAACGCGGCGCCAGGTTGGCGAGTTCCCGACGCCATCCCGCGTCGGTAACTTCCACGCGCAGAACACCATCGGAAAAAGTCAGCGCCCGCGTCCGCTCGGCCACCGCACTGCCACACGCGATGGGCCAGGCCAGCAACGCGCTCTCGCCCGCCGGCGCGCGACGAAGAGCTTTGGCGATGATGGTTTCCAGTCCGGCGGCAGCACGGTTCAAGGTATGACTCCAGAGTCGCGAACGCGATCAGAACAGCAATCGGTAGGAATAAAGGAATAATTGTAGCATCGGAAAATGTTGCGGCTCTCTACCGGACCAGAGCTTACGAGCCGCGGCCGCCACAGCCTTGGCGCGCTTCTTGGCGAGCTTGCGCAGGTGCGTCGCCGAATACAGACTTCCCCGGCAGCGCGCCGCCCCGCATAAACACAGCGCTTCATCCTCACCATCGTAGAGGTTGTAGTCGTACGTCAATTCCTCTCCGGCCGCAATATCGCGCAGTGCGATGATCCACATCTTGCCGCGAATCTGATCGGTCTCGCAGTTCGGTTTGCAGGAATGATTGACGAAGGCGGCCACGCCGTAGCCGTCAATAATGCGCTTGCCACCGTCCAGGCCGAATAAATACGTGTTCTCAAAGTCGTCGTAAAGATCATCGGCCTGTTCGTAGGTGAGGTGCTCGCCCACGTATTCCACGATCAGCGTCCCTTTGCGTATCGGCCGCGTGGTGTAGCAACCATAGGAGTGAATGCGAGACTGGCGAAGGATGAGCGTCATAGAGCGTTGGTCGATTTTATCTGGAATCGTTTGTCTTTGGCGCCGCCGGATAAGCTCCGAGCTGTGAGCCACGAGCTGCGGGGCATCGGGCTTGCTCGAAGCTCGCGGCTCGAAGCTCGCAGCCCGGCCGCCTGCTATCATTCTTAGGAGTAATATGAATCCGCCCAGTGGGGAGGCGAGCGACCATGGCGCATCAGCATCCAGCGCGCTTTCTGAAGATTGTCAACGACGCCAAGCAGCGCATCCGCGAAACCAACGTGGACGATGTCAAGGCGCGGCTCGATCGCGGCGACAAATTCGTTCTCGTAGACGTCCGCGAGGACCGCGAATTCGACGCCGACCATCTGCCCGGAGCCGTCCACCTGGGCAAGGGCATCATCGAGCGCGACATCGAGGGCAAGTATCCCGACTTGCAGACTGAACTCGTACTCTACTGCGGCGGCGGCTTCCGCTCCGCGCTGGCGGCCGACAACCTGCAAAAAATGGGATACACCAATGTCATATCCATGGATGGCGGAATTCGCGATTGGCGCGAAAGGGGTTTTCCGCTGGAGAAGTCGAAGTAAATGAAGGGTCGCGAGCGGCGCCCCATGCGCCTCCGGCGTATGTTCGTTCCTGAAAAAATTGAACCTCCGAGCGTCCTGCGGTTTGCATACCACCCGCTTCTCTGAAAAAATAACCAAATAGGTACTGTGGGGTTTTCTGCGATGTCTCAAATCGGAAGCTTTGCGCTGCTGCTGGCGCTCGGCCTGAGTGCGTATTGTTTCCTGGCAGGCTTCGTGGCGTTGTTCCGCCGGGATGCCGCTTCGGCTCGTCTCGGGGAGACCGCCCGCCGCGCCGGCATCGCCACTTTCGCCGCGGTGCTGCTGGCTGGCATCGTTCTCGTGCTGGCCGCGTTCAACGACGACTTCTCCATCGCCTACATCTTCCATCACAGTAACCGCGACTTGCCGGCCGCCTATAAGTTCGCCGTGCTGTGGTCCGGTCAGGAAGGCTCGCTGCTGTTCTGGTCGCTGTTGCTGGCCGGCTACGGGTTCGTTCTCCGCTTGCGCTACAAAACCGATCAGCGGCTGTTCGCATACGCTTCGGTGATCATCGCCTCGGTGCAGGTTTTCTTCCTGCTGATTCTGAATTTCGCGGCGCACCCGTTCGCCATCATGCAGGGCTCGCTCCCCGCGGATGGCACCGGATTGAATCCTCTTCTGCAGTACCCCGAGATGGTTATCCATCCACCGATGCTCTACCTGGGATACGTCGGCTTCACCGTTCCCTTCGCGTTTGCGCTGGGCGCGCTCATTATGAAGTACCCCGGCGAGAAATGGATTCAGATCACGCGCCGCTGGACCATGGTGACCTGGTGTTTCCTCACCATCGGCGTTTTTCTCGGCGCGCACTGGGCGTACGCTGTCCTAGGATGGGGCGGTTACTGGGGATGGGATCCGGTGGAGAATGCCTCGCTCATGCCCTGGCTCACCGGAACCGCGTTTCTGCATTCCGTCATGATGCAGGAAAAACGTGGCATGTTAAAAGTCTGGAACATGTCGCTCATCTTCGCGACCTTCCTGCTCTCCATGCTCGGGACGTTCCTCACGCGTTCGGGAGTGATCAGTTCGGTGCACGCCTTTGCGCAGTCCTCGATCGGCACTTGGTTCCTGGTCTTCATCGGGTTGACCCTGGCGGTCTGCACCTTTTTCCTTATAGCGAACCGGTCGCACCTGAAGAGCGAGCACAAACTGGAATCGCTGGTGTCGCGCGAATCCAGTTTCCTGTTCAACAATCTCCTCTTGCTCGTGGTCTGCTTCACCATACTGTGGGGCACGTTTTTCCCCATCCTGTCCGAATTTGTTCAAGGACACAAAGTCACGGTCGGGCCGCCTTTTTTCAATCGCGTCGCTATCCCTGTTGCCTTGCTGCTCCTGCTGCTCACCGCGGTCGGACCGCTGCTCGCCTGGCGTAAGACTTCCGTCGAAAGCCTCAAGCGAAATTTCTTGTTCCCTGCGATCGGCTCAGTCGCCATCGGCGGCATGATGATCTTGTTCGGCGTGCGTCCCTGGGTGGATCCCTCTTACTTCTACGCCACCATGGCCGCCATTCTCTCGGCGCTGGTGATCTTCACCGTCATTTCCGAGTTCCTCCGCGGAGGCCGCGTCATCGCCGGCAAGAGCCAGCAGAATTTATTCTCCGCGATGATTCACCTCTACCATCGGAATACGCGCCGCTACGGCGGCTACATCGTTCACTTCGGGGTCGCCCTCGTCGTAATTGGAATCCTAGGCACGCCTTTCAACAAAGAAGTTGAAAAAGAAATGGGCTTCGGCGACAAAATCAACATCGGCCCCTACACCCTGGTCTGCCAGTCCTACACGCAGGACGACAATCCCAACTACGCCAACGAATGGGCCATCATCAATGTGTTCCGCGGCGGCAAGCAGATTACGACCATGTATCCCGAGCGCCGCTTCTATAAAGCCAGCCAACAGCCGCAGACCCTGCCGCGCATTTATCCCAGCTTCCGCGAAGATCTTTTCCTGGTGACGGACGTCTATCTGGTCTATGAAGGCAAGAACGAGACCACCGGACGCCCCATCATTAAAGCGCACTTGAATCCGCTGGTGCCCTGGATTTGGATAGGCCTGATCATCATGGTCTTCGGCACCATCACCGCCCTCGTGCCAAATGCCGCCGCCGTCCAGGTGGCCGTAACCACGCCGGTTCGCGCTCCGGCGCAGGTGGGAGCAGGTGACTGAGATGAAATTCTTGAATCAAAGACTTCAGGATCAGAGATTCCGGGAAGGGCACGACTTTAGTCGTGCCGCACCAGTCGCCCAAACCTTCGCGGCTTTAGCCGCTGAGGGCCAAGAGGCCGAGCCACCGGTTTGGCCCATGTATAAGAAGGCTGCCCGCCGCGCGTTCCACGCCCTCATCCTCACCGCCGCCGTCTTCCTCTTCATGGGCGCCGGAGACGACTCCGCGCGCTTCAAAGACCTGGGCCATCGCATGATGTGCACCTGCGGATGCGGTCAGGTGCTGCTCGAATGCAATCACGTCGGCTGCCAGTCCTCTGACAAGATGCGCGATCAACTGCAGGCTGCGCTCGACAAAGGCGGCAGTAATAGTGACGACCTCATCCTGCAAGGCTTCGTGCAGGAATACGGACCGACCGTGATCGCCGCGCCCACCGCCACCGGCTTCAATCGCGTGGCCTGGATCATGCCCTTCGTCGCCTTGGCGCTCGGCATCGCTTTCGTAGTTTATGTCGTGCGCGCATGGAAGAATCGTCCCGCCCCGGCTCTAGCCGATGGCATCACCATCCCGCAAGGCAGCGAACTCGACGAGTTCCGTCGTAAGGCTAGAAGAGAGACCGACCTATGACGATCAAGCGTAGCGCCGCCGTCTCGGCGGCTGTCCGGCGGGCGCCCTCGCCCACTGCGTCGATGGCGAGACGCCAACAGCCGGCAGGATGCCGGCGCTACCGTCAGAACCTATTCCGTTGTCAGCGCCAACAGCAGCAATCATGCCACCAAGTTCCGGCAATACTATTTTTGGCAAGGGAGATAACGCCATGACCCTTTTTGTCTGCGTCGTCGTTACGCTCGCCTGTCTCTACTACGTTTTCTTCTTCCCCGGAGAAGTCTACGCCGGAGAAGAAAAAACGCGCCTCGGCTATCTCCGCGAGCGCAAGGAAGCGGTCTACGAAAACCTGCGCGATCTGAATTTCGAATACAAAGCCGGCAAGGTACCCGACGCAGACTATCAATCCATGCGCGCATCGCTCGAAGAGGAAGCGGCTGCGATCATGGCCGAGATCGCGCGACTGGAGCAGGCAGCGGGGCAGGCGGTGTAAGTTGCAGAATAGGGCGCGACCTGCGACAAGTGACAATGTACACTTTACAGTGTATCCTTAATGATCAGGAGTTTGAAGCATCGCGGCCTTAAACGGCTTTACGAGCGCGGCGATCGCAGCGGAATACGGCCCGATCTCTTGGACACGGTGGAACGAATCCTCATGGTCCTCGATTCAGCATCCACGCCACAGGCTCTCGACCTTCCCCGTTATCGCCTGCACTCGCTCAAGGGGGAACGGAAAGGGTTTTGGTCCGTGACAGTGCGGGCGAATTGGCGCATCGTGTTTCGCTTTGAGGAAACGGATGCCTTTGACGTTGAACTGATCGACTACCACTGAGAGCAAGAGGGAGAAAACGCAATGCCCATGAAAAATCCTGTACATCCGGGTCGCATCGTGCGGCATGATTGTCTTGAGCCTTTGGGCCTGTCCGTTACCGAGGGAGCGGAGGTTCTCGGCGTCAGCCGGCAAACGCTGAACAACGTCATTCATGGCAAGTCGGGCATCAGCCCCGAGATGGCAATTCGGCTCTCGAAGGCTTTTGGCAGCACGCCCGAAACCTGGCTCCGGATGCAGCTTGCCTACGATCTCGCACAGGCCCGCAAGGACGAAAGCAAAATCAAAGTCCGCCGCCAGCACATGCTCCATGAGCTCCACGCACAGTGAGGCAGCCATGCGCCTGATTTCCGGGAACCTGCGCGATCTGAATTCCGAATACAAGGCAGGCAAGGTTCCGGACGCCGACTATCAATCCATGCGCGCGTCGCTCGAAGAGGAAGCGGCTGCGATCACGGCCGAGATCGCGCGGCTGGAGCAGGTGGCAGGTGAGGCGGCATAGGCTTTATCATGCACTCTCGGCTGCCTTCGGGAACTAATCATGTCTTCCGACGTGCTTCTCCGCGTGAAGAACCAAGTCCGTGGCGCTTGGAAGTTCTGCCTATCGCTACGCAAACGCGATTGGACGCTGGGCGACTATCCCGTTGTGATACGCCAGCAAGAGATCGATCCGACCTACACCGGTACCCGACTTAAACAGCATCGATATGCGGCTACCATAGTGAATTGGGGTCTAGCTGGCACAGGCGACACCAAGCGGGAAGCCCTCCGTGCATTAGAGAACAACCTTACGAGCGCGAAGGCGGAGAGGGTCAAATCAGGAAAGCCGCTTCCTCGACCCGGCTTACGAGTTCCGATTCAATTCGCTCCCCAAGAACGGGTCAAAGCGCATCCTGAACTGGCCGAAGACTTTATTCGCCGCGTTCTGAATCTTGACTGGGCTTGGATTTCGGACGAGTCGAGCCTCTGGGACTTTCACCACGATGAGACAAACAATGTCCTTATTGCCAGAATCAAGGAAGTGTATGGGATCGACGTCTCGGACATCCAATCCGCCAAACTCTCTGAGATTTTGGAACGTATCGCGGCGGTGCAGGAATCTGCATGAAAATCCTCAAGGAGTTCTTTTGACCAAACTCGCACAGTCCGCCCTTCTACTCATTATCTTCTCGCTGGCCCAAACCTCAGCCGCCCAGACGCTCACCGGCACCGTCACCAACGGCACCACCGGCAAGCCCGCCGTCGGCGATGAAGTCATCATCATCAACCTCGCCAACGGCATGGATGTAGGCGGCACCACCAAGGTCGACAGCGCCGGAAAATTCAGCTTCAAAGTCACCGTGCCCGGCCCGCACCTAATCCGCGCCGTCCATCAGGGAGTTACCTATCATCAGATGGCGCCTCCCGGCGTCAACACGGCCGACGTGCAGGTCTATGACGTCGCCACCAAAGTCACCGACCTCAGCGTGACTGCCGACGTCATTCGCTTCCAGGCCGACAGCGGAACCATGCAGGGCATACGTCTGTTCGTCGTCAATAACACCTCTTCTCCCCCGAAGACGCAGATGAACGATCACAACTTCGAGTTCTATCTGCCCGCCGGCGCAAAGATCGAGCAACTACAGGCCCGCTCTCCGAACGGCCAACCGATCGCCGCGGACGCGGTGCCCCAGGCCGAGAAGAACCGCTACGCGATCGCCTTCCCGCTGCGCCCCGGAGAAACACAGTTCCAGGTGGAGTTCACTTTGCCTTACTCCGGCGAGATCAAGATCGATCCCAAGCCGCTCTATTCTGCCCAGCACCTCGTCATCGTTCTTCCCAAGACGATGCAATTCAAGGCCGCGAACCCCTCCAGCTACCAATCCATGCAGGATCCCACCCAGGGCGACAGCAACGTAGAAGTCGCGCAGCAGACCAAGCCCGGCCAGCCGCTCGGCTTCACGCTGAAGGGCACCGGAGTTATCACCGAGTCGCCCGGAGAGACCGCCTCGGGCGCGGCCCAGCAGCAGGAACAACCACAGGGACGCGACAATCGTTCTAGCGACAATCGGCCCGGCGGCGGACTCGGCGTTCCTATCGACGCTCCCGATGCTCTGCAGAAATATCGCTGGCCCATCCTCTTCGGATTCGCCGTGCTACTCGCCATTGGAGGATGGGTGGTCACGAAACGGCAAACCGGAGCATCCGTCGCCGCGACCTCCGCTGCGAAGCCCGGCGCTGTGTCGAGCGTCAATAGCGCAGCCGTCCGTCCAACCACCACGCCCGCAACGTCTGCGGCCAGCCCTCCGGCCGCAAAGTCGTCGATGCTGCTCGAAGCGCTGAAAGAAGAACTGTTCCAACTCGAGGTAGAAAGAAAACAAGGCAAGATCACGCCCGCAGATTACGAAAAAGCCAAAGCAGCCCTCGACCAAACGCTAGAGCGCGCCCTGAAAAGGCAGGGATAGCTCGTGTGGTGACGGGGCTCAGCCCCGTCCAAGCGGGGCGAAGCCCGGCTTCCACACAAGGAGCCTAAACCCCTGCATCCAGCATCTAATTCACTGAAACTAATTCTAGACACTCCTTATGAGCAACATATTCAAAACCACGCTCCTGCTCACCGCGATGACGCTGCTGCTCATGCTGGCCGGCCGTGCTTTCGGAGGCCAGAACGGCATGCTGATGGCGCTGGCTTTCGCCGCCGTCATGAATTTCGTTGCCTACTTTTTCTCCGACAAGATCGCGCTTGCCACATACCGCGCCCAGCCCGTCAGCCGCGAAGATCTGCCGCGCGTCTACAACATCGTCGAGCGCCTAGCCCAAAAAGTCAGCCTGCCGATGCCCAAGGTCTACCTCATCCCGACCGACTCGCCCAACGCCTTCGCCACTGGACGCAATCCGAACCACGCGTCAGTCGCCGTAACCCAGGGCATCCTCGGACTGCTCAACGACGACGAACTGGAAGGCGTGCTCGCTCATGAACTCGGCCACGTGCGCAATCGCGACATCCTCATCAGTTCGATCGCGGCCACTTTAGCCGGCGCCATCACCTGGCTCGCCTCAATCGCCAAGTGGGGCATGATTTTTGGCGGTATGCGCGGCAGCCGCAACGATCGCGGCGGAGGCGGCGGCATTGCAGCCATTGCCATGATCTTCCTTGCTCCATTCGCAGCCATGCTGATCCAGCTCGCCGTCTCGCGCTCCCGCGAATACGGCGCCGACGACACCGGAGCCCACTGGACCGGTAATCCCTACGCCCTGGCCAGCGCCCTGGCCAAGATCGACGCCTATTCCAAACAGCGCCCGCTCCTAGCGAGCCCATCGACCGCGCATCTTTTCATCATTGCGCCGTTCCTAGGTGGGATGAGCTTCGGCAACTTGTTCTCGACCCATCCGCCAACCGCGAAACGAATCGAGCGGTTGACTGGAAGGCCGGCGGAATTCATGCAATAAACACGTAGGGACGGCCGCCCTCGGCCGCCCAGTCGAGCGAAGCTCGACAGTTGCGGACTGAGAGAGTTGGTCCATGACCGCCGTAACCCACGGCCCCGCCGCGCGC
>CAWCRQ010000096.1:0-13703 GCA_963797885.1 uncultured Acidobacteriaceae bacterium
ACCCCATGCCGTTTGTGGAATTGAAAAACTCGCCGCATGCGCCTTCCGTTCGGCCGGTTCAGATTCATTACAGGGATGTGGGTAGCGGACGGCCGGTGGTGTTCTTACATGGAGGGTGGGGTTATGGGGTGTATCCCATCGATCGCCAAATTGAGGATCGGCAGATCGAGGCATTGGGGGAGCACGTCCGCTTTGTAATTCCGGATCGGTCCGGCTATGGACGCTCGGTGCAATTGTCGAGGCAGATGCCGACGGACTTTCATCGCCGGGCAGCGGAGGAGACTCTGCTGGTATTGGATGCGCTGGGGATTGAGCGCGCGGTTCTTTGGGGACACAGCGATGGAGCGGTTATTGCCGCGATGATCGGGCTGGCGGCGCCCGAGCGGTGCGCACGCCTGATTCTGGAAGCATTTCATTTCTATCGGAACAAGCCGGGCTCGCGCAGTTTCTTCACGCGATTTGCTACCCATCCGGAGGAGGTAAGTGAAAAGGTAAAAGAGTTGCTGGTGGCGGATCATGGCGCGGAGCAATGGAGGAAGGTGGTACAGCGGAATTGCCGTGTCTGGTTGAGACTGGCGGCCCAGAGTGCGCGACTGGGGGAGGATCTATATGACGGGCGGCTGAGCCAGCTGAAAGTGCCGGTGACATTTATGCACGGGAGAGGCGATCCGCGAACGGAACCGGGGGAGATGGAACGAGTTCACGAAGCGCTAGCCGGCGCGGAGATGCGCTTTATCGAGAATGGGCGGCACAGCCCACACAGCGAAACGGCTGCCTGGCGGGAATGCAATGGGATTCTTCGCGAAGTGATGGGGCGGAAGACTACGGGGAAATAGCTGCTGCCGCCGTGATCCCAAGCCGGTGCTGGCTGGGCGGAATTCTGGTGCGCACCCTACATTGAATGCATCCAAACTAATGGGTTGTATGCAGATAGATTGCGCGCCAGAGGAGAAGGGAATCTGGATTTCCCGGGAGGCGTTTGTGAACAGTCCGTTTGTCAACAGTCTAGGATATCGATTCGGTTTGATGGCGTGTCTGATCTGGGCCGCACTCAGCAGCCACGCACTTGCCCAACAGGCTCCGAACACGAATGGCACTCCGGTACATATGATTGTCACTGTCGAACCCCGGAAGGGCTCCGAGGTACCGGTCGTGAATCGTGAGGACGTGATGGTGTACGAAAGGAAGATCCGCGACCAGGTCACCGACTGGGTCCCAGCTCAAGGGGACCATGCTGGACTGGAATTCTTTGTCCTGATTGATGACGGTTCCAGCTCCGCGCTCGACACGCAGCTACGAGACATCAAGAAGTTCATTACTGGCCTGCCATCTACCGCCCAGGTCGGCGTCGCCTACATGCAAGACGGTATCGCTCGCATCGAGCAAAAACTGACCAGCGACCACGATCTTGCGACAAAAGCCATTCGCCTGCCACTGGGCTATTTCGCGGCAAATGCCAGCCCGTACTTCTCTCTCAGCGACCTTGCGAAGCACTGGCAGCCAGATGGTAATCGCCACGAAGTCATCATGATCACCAATGGGTACGACCCCTATTACGGAATCGGCGATACGTCGGATCCTTACCTGACGGCGGCGATCGAGGATTGTCAGCGTGCCGGTATTCTCGTCTCTGCCATCTATGCACCCGGCGCCGGGCACTTCGGACATAGTTACTGGCTTAACTACTGGGGACAGATCTATCTCTCGAAGCTGACAGAAGAAACCGGAGGCGAAGGGTATTACATCGGATTCTTTGGCGCGGCTCCGGACTTCTCGCCCTATCTGAAGGACGCGACGAATCGGCTGGATCATCAATACCTGTTAACGTTCCTGGCGCAGCCCCAGAAGAAGTCCGGTCTGCAACCGGTAAAGTTGAGGACCGAGCTGCACAACGTCGACCTTGTGTCGGCAGACGAGGTTTACGTTCCGGCGTCCCAATGACGCGGTGATCGTGTTGCTGCAACAGAACGGCTAACTCATCCTCAGGCATATGAGCAACACAGCCGCTTTATGCGACGTGGCTACGGTTTGTTCTTGCGCGTGTAGTTCTTCAGGTACGCAGGCAGTTCTTGCTTGCAGCGGTCGTCGGGAATCGGAGCGCCCGAATTCATTTCGAGCGGAATCACTCCGGCCCAAGTCGGGAACGCGTAATCCTCAGCGTCGTCTACCGGCGGGCCGACTCGGACTTTCGCTGAAAATTCATTGATTGGAAGGCGCAGGACTGACGTTGCCTTCAGCTCTTTTTCGTTGGGCTGGCGCGAGTCGTCCCAGCGATGAGGCAGGATGTGCTCGCTGAGCGCGCGCAGGGCTGCGAGTTTTTCTTCGGGATCGTCAACCAGCTTTGCCGTGCCGAGAATTATCACCGAGCGGTAGTTCATCGAGTGATTGAAGACGGAGCGGGCGAGCACTAATCCATCGACCAGCGTGACCGTGATGCAGACGGGGACGCCCTGGTTCGAGATGGCGCAGCATGCGGCTGGCGGGCGCGCCGTGGATGTAGAGCACGTCTCGGTCGCGTCCGTAAGACATGGGGATGACGAAGGGCTGTCCTTCGATTGCGAAACCCACGTGGCAGAGGAAAGCTTCGTCGAGAATCTGGTTGACTACGTCGCGATCGTACACCGCGCGCTGCGGTTCGCGCATTACGCGCGTGCGTGCGGTGGAGTGGGATTGCTGGGCTCTAAACTGCTGGACATTGAATTTATGGACATGGAGTTGGTAGACATGGAACTGACTTCCCAGGCAGGCGCCAAGAGTGGTGACGGGGAATTTTAGCAGGTCGGAGGCCGCAGTACGTGCTCGCGGCTACAGCAGTCCGCCGGTCTTTACCGCCAAGGTGTTGAGCGCCATCTCCAGTTTGGTGATGGCCTCGCCGAGTTCGGGATGATTTCCGAGCTTCTGCTGCAGCTCCTTCAGAATCTTATGGGCACTGGCGACGTGCTCTGCAGCTTGGACTGGATCTTGCTTGGGCTTCGGTTCGCTCGGTGTGGGCATGGTTGTTTGCTCCCCGGTACATCTCAATTCTACAGTCAGACCCATGCGTCGGTGGAGCAAGGGGGATCTCGCCGGTCTGCCGGGCGGGGACGCCCGGCTCTCCACTAGCGCCGCTTTTTCGCGGGCTTTTGGCTGCTCTTCAAAGACGGCGAACTGGATTTTCTTCTCTACCGGATCGATGCGATCTACGAGCACGCGCACGCGATCGCCCAGACTGTACGTCTTGCGGGAGCGCTGGCCGATGATTTGTCTCGTGTCTTCGTGGTAGGTGTAGCGGTCGTTCTTATCGCCGTCGGTTAGCGTGTTCAGGGGGACGAGGCCTTCGACGAAGAGGTCGGTTAGTTCTACGAAGAAGCCGAACTTGGTTACGCTGATGATTAGGCCGTCGAAGTCTTCGCCGATGCGGCGCTCCATGAATTTCATTTTCTTCCATTCCATCAGGCCGCGTTCGGCTTCGTCGGCACGGCGCTCGGATTGGCTCGATTCGTCGGCAATGCTGTGGAGTTCTTCGGGCGTGATTGGGCCGCCGAGAGGCGCGAGCGCCTGCTGATGGGCGTTGTGGTCGCGGCGCTTGGACCACGGGGACGGCGGCGAGCCCTCGGGGGCCAACCCCCCAGTTTTTTTTGTGCGCTCATTGGCACGACTAAAGTCGTGCCCTTCCCGTTCGTCTTCGTGTGGGGACGGGGCTTCGCCCCGTCCAAGCGGGGCGGAGCCCCGCTTCCACACGACATCGAGGGACTGCGCCGTCCCGACCGGTACTTCGCCATCCATCTTTTCGGCCGATTCTTGCAGCACTTCTTTCAGTATGCGGTGCACGATCAGGTCGGGATAGCGGCGGATGGGCGAGGTGAAATGGGTGTAGGTGGTGGCGGCTAAAGCGAAGTGTCCGCGATTCTCTTCGGAGTAGCGGGCCTGTTTCAGCGAGCGCAACATGAGGAAGCTCAGGATTCTTTCCTCCGGCTTGCCGGCTATCTTCTCCGTGAGTTTCTGATACATGCGCGGGGTGATGTGGACTTCTTTGGGCACTTCGATTTCGCGGACGCGCTTGCCGGTGCCGCGAGCGTCGCGGCGGTCGGCTTTTAGTTGCATGCGCTGAATGGGCAGGGCGCCTACTCCTAGCGAGTATCCGAACGTGGCGGCGATGACTTCAAAATCGTAGACGCGTTTGGCGTCGGGTTTCTCGTGGATGCGGTAGAGCGAGGCTATGCGTTTGTTTTCCAGATAGTGCGCTACGGATTCGTTCGCCGAGAGCATGAATTCTTCGATTAGGCGGTGGGCGATGTTGCGCTCCGATCGCGTGATGCTCTTCATCATTCCGAGTTCGTCGAACTCGATGACTGGCTCGGGGAGATCGAAATCGATCGATCCTCGGCGTTTGCGCTTACGGTTCAGGATCATGGCCAGATCGCGCATGCGCTCGAAGTGCTCGACTTGGGCGGCGTATTCGCGGCGGGCTTCTATTCGCTCTTGGGCTTCTCCTTCGATTACGGCATTCACAGCGGTGTAGGTCATTCTTGCAGCGGAGCGGATTACGCCTTCATTGATTTCATAGCCGACGATCTCGCCGTGGTGGTCAATCTCCATGATGCAGGAGAGAACGAGGCGGTCGACGTCGGGGCGCAGGCTGCAAATGTCGGTCGAGAGCTCTAACGGCAGCATGGGGACAGCGCGGTCGGGGAAATAGACGCTGGTGCCGCGCAGACGGGCTTCCTGATCTAGCGGCGAATTTGGCGTTACGTATTGGGCGACGTCGGCGATGTGGACTTGCAGTTCGTAATTGCCGTTTTCGAGTTGGCGGACGTGAACGGCGTCGTCGAAATCGCGCGCGGTTTCACCATCGATGGTGACTATGGGTAGGTCGCGGTAGTCGCGGCGGTGACGCAATGCGTCGGCGGGAATTTCGGATTCGCTGCCAGATTGGATCGCTTGGGCCTCTTCGATCACTTCTGGCGGGAAGCGGTGGGGCAGGTGAAACTTGCGGATCATGATCTCTACGTCGACTCCGAAGTCGTTTTCTTCGCCGAGAATTTCGATCACGCGACCGCGCGGTTGCTGCGTGGCGCTTGGCCAGTCAGTGATTTCCACGTCGACTACTACGCCTTCTAGATCCTCTCTGTCGGTGTGGACTGCGGCTTCTTCGCCGATAACACGGTCGCGCGAGAGGGATTGGGAGCGGGCGCGCAGGAGCGACTTGCCGGGCGGGGCCGGCGGCTTGCCGTCCGCTTGCGCTCGCGGTCGGGGGCGAGACGCCCCCGCGACAGCCGCCGAGGACAGCGGCGCTACGTTGGGGATTTCCATTCCTGGCGGGATTACGATTTCCTGCGTTACTTTTTCGTCGATGGGCTTGACGTAGTTGTGGCGGTGTCCATAGTGGAAGATGCCGACCACGGTTGGATGCGCGCGCGACAGGGAGCGGACGATTCGGCCTTCGGCGCGGCCGTCGGTGCGGACGGCGGAGACTTCGACGAGGACGCGGTCGCCGTGCATGGAGGACCCGATGGCGTGCGGAGGAATGAAGACATCGCCGGCGAGGCGGGCTTTTAGACTGTCATCGAGCGAAGTGGCTTCGGGAAAGACGAAGCCGAAGCCGTCGCGATGCATGGTCAGGCGGCCTACCAGCAGGTTGCGTCCCTTGGCGG
This sequence comes from uncultured Acidobacteriaceae bacterium, assembly GCA_963797885.1. Taxonomy (GTDB): domain Bacteria; phylum Acidobacteriota; class Terriglobia; order Terriglobales; family Acidobacteriaceae; genus Acidiflorens. Next base: position 5,634 of record CAWCRQ010000096.1, read on the forward strand.
GCTCCGGAATGGCGTAGCGTTCGGAGTCGACTTGCAACAGTTCGCCTTTATTTACGAGCGCGTACAGGCGGTCGGTTAGTTCTCGGCGCGCTTCGCCCTTGACGCCTAGTTCGCGCAAGAGTTGCTTATGGCTCGCCGTCTGCTTGGGCTGGCGGGCGATGTGGCGGAGGATGGCGGAGTCGGACAGCATCAAGGGAAGGTCTCAGGTGCTAAGTTTCAGGTGTCAGGGGGCGGACGGGCGAGGACGCCCGTCTCTCCATCCCTATTTCAAATACTTCTCCTCAATAATTCTCCGGTGATGCAGCTCGTGGCCGGCGATGATGTAGGCCAGGGCTCGCACCGTTACCTCGTTCTTGTTGGCCACGCCGCGGCGGGTCCAGGCGGGCTCGTCGAGATTGCGAAACAACGAGACGGTGGCGCGTCTGACGGCGATGTAGTCCTCGATCAGGTCGGCCAGCGAACGGCGCGCGAATGGGGCGTTGCGGACGTAGTCGTCCTGCTCGAAGCCTTCGATCGGAGTCGCGTCACCACGCGAAATGCGCAGGGCGCGGTAGCTCATGATGCGCTCGGTATCGTTGATGTGGCCGAGCACTTCCTTCAGGCTCCACTTCTCAGGCGCGTAGCGGAGATCGCCGTCGGCCTCGGTGCGTCCGGAGAGAAGGAGAACCATTTGGCGGCGCTGGTCCTCGAGCGCGGTGAGAACGTCGTTGCCCAGGACCTCGCTCGGATGGACCAGGGAGATGTAGCGCTCGTGGTAGGGAGAGTATTCTCCGGGCTGGGGCCGGAGGCGGGAGGTCGCGGTTGAAGGCGTTTGAGTTGAAGTCATGATTCCTCGTCGGGGATGGCACGCGATTCAGCTGTGCCGTACGGCTCCATACTATCGCGAAGGAAGTATCGCGACGGAAGTATTGCGATAGAAGAATTACCGCTGGCCCGGCAGGGGTTACATGATCGATGCATGGTCGAAGATGCAATTCGGAGAGAGGAACCACAATGGGAAATATGAAAATCAATAAGAATGCTGGATTTCCACAAGCGTAGGGGTCGCTCGGGAGTACAATTTGCTTTGGCCCCCGAAATGCGGCGGTGATTCAAAATCCGTTAATCTAAGGAAAGGATTTCGACGACAATGTGGAAGCCCACGACTCAACCTGCGACGCCCTCCCGGCCAAGTGAGCCGGAGCGTACGAGCACGACCACTGCCACGACGGCACCGCTTATGAGCACGAGCGAACCCGCGGCTGTGCCGCGCCCGGTTACGAGCACCACTTCGGACCAAGCCACGATCGGTAAGTCGCTGGTAATCAAAGGTGAAGTGACCGGTTCCGAGTCTTTGTATATTGATGGCCGGGTGGAGGGATCGATCAACCTCTCCGGCAATCGGGTAACGATTGGCCGCAATGGAGTGGTGGCGGCAAATATCAGCGCGCGCGAAATCGTGGTGCTCGGCAAGGTGCGGGGTAACCTGACGGCGAGCGACCGGGTGGATATCCGCAGTGACGGGTCTTTGACCGGTGATGTGGTGGCGGCGCGCATCTCGATTGAAGACGGCGCGTTCTTCAAGGGCGGCATCGACATCCGCAAGGCGGGAACAGCGGGAGCAAAGACCGACTCGAAGCCGGAAGAAGTGGCGAAGAGTCCTGCGACTGCGTCGCCGGAACCGGCGATGTCGGCAAGAGCGTAGAGCGGCTGAGACGGTCGCTTTTCGGCTACGGCCAGTGAATTAGTTCGAAAGTGAGAGGGCATCCTTAGCATTAACGATGCCCTTTTTGCTTTGTGGGTGAATGTTCGTTAGCGCACGAGGTTCCGCTAACCTAAGTCTCATGGCTAACGCGCGGTTCTTAGGGCTCTTTGCCCGACGCCATGATCTCCGCGGCTTGGGCCGCTGCAACTCCTGGAAGAGCGGGTGATTTTCTCCTGCGAAGATCCGCTGGTAATTCTGAACGCAACAACCAAAGTCCGGCGGCAACCGCTGCGGCCCAGGTTAAGGAGCCGAGCGCGAGGGCGAGAAGATCGGCGCGCCGGCTTCCGTCAAGCGTGATGCTGCGCATGACTTCGTAACTCAATCCGCCGGAAATGGCACCCACCAGCGCGGACTTTCCTAATTCTTTCCAGTTCAAACCGGCCAGCGGCACCATGCCGCGAATATGCAGGAGCAGGGCGATGGCCAGCGCGTTGGCGGTGATGCCGAGGTCGGAGGCGATGGCCAGTCCGGTGACCGACAACGTCCGAAAAAACAGCGCGTACATGGGTAGAGAGGCGAGAGTGATGAGGCTGGTGGCGATCATCGGAGTCAGCGTATTGCTAGAGGCGTAAAACGCACGCGCGTAGAGTGCCTGACTGGACCACAAAGCCAGCGAGAGCGAAAACCAGAAAAAGTAGAGAGCGGTGGATTCGGAATCCGCCAAGGTGAAATGTCCGCGGCGATAGACGAGATCGATGAGCGGGACGGCGATGGCCATCATCCAGCCGGTGATCAGCAGCGAAGCGGCCGTGATGCGATAGACGGAAGCATTCACGGTGGCGGCGAATTCTTCGAACTTTTTTTCTCCGAACAGGCGGGAGAAAAAGGGGAGCGATGCCTGGCCGACGGCCTGCCCGAGAATTGCGATGGGAACTGCGAAGAGACGTTTGGCATAGTTCAGCCTTGCGATGTCGCCGATTCCGCTGGAGGCAAAGTAACGGAGGATCCAGTCGTCGGCGGTGACCAGCGAGACGCCCAGCATCAGCGGGATGGAGAGGCGCACCCACTCGCGGAACGCGGGATTCTTCACATCGAACGAGGGGCGGTAGCCGGTGCCGATTTTGGCCGCGCCGAGCGCGTTGATCAGAAATGGTCCGGCAATGCTGCCGGCGAGCGCGCCGAAGGCTAGGGACGCGATTCCCATCTGGCGTCCGGCGATAACTCCACCGGCGATGATGAACACGTTGTAGATCAGCGGACCGAATGCCGGCAACAGGAACAAGCGGTGCGAGAGCAACACCGCGGAAACTACGCCTCCCACGTAAAAGAAGATCTGCGCCGGGAGAAGGATGCGCGTGAGATGAACACAGAGCTGCATCTGCGCGGGCGTGAAGCCGTGGAACATCCAACCGGCGAACTGCGGCGTGAAGATCTCAGCCACGATGGTGCCGGCGATCAGCACCGTGGTCATCACCGTAATGATGATCGAGAGGGTCTTCTGGGCATCGGGCTCGCGCTTTTCCGCCAGAAACCGGGTATAGATGGAGATGAATGTAATCGAGGCGGTGCCGCCGGCGACGAGGTAGTTGAGCCAGTCGGGGAGGGTGAAAGCAGCGACGTAAGCGTCGGTCTGCTGACCGGCGCCGAAGGCGTAGGCGATGTAGGCTTCGCGGATGTATCCGATCACCCGCGAGAGCGTAATGGTCGTCATCAGCAGCAGCGTTGCCGAGAAGGCGGTGTGCTGGTGCGATGGACGGAAGAAGCGGAGCAGACGCATCCTTCGCAGATTAACGCATCTAGCGAGGGGTGGGAGAGTTATCGGAGGGCTGGAATCGGAAATAGCAATCTCGGCTTCGCGAGTGGTCTTGAGCGTTTTGCGACCTCGTCTGACGCGGTTTTCGGCAAGCTTTCTAGAGTAGAGGGCTATGATGGACTGAATCCATGCACTGCACCAAAACGATGAATCGTTTTCGGACCACCTTGTCGTTGCTTTCAATCGGAGTCGGATTGTTGCCGATGGCCCGTGCTGCTGAAGAACATGCGATCGCAATTCGAGATGTGCGCTCTGGCACCGCGACACTTCGGCAGCAAGGACGTTTAACAATCCTTGAAATCAAATCCCGTGCTGGATCTTCTCAGCGCATTGCTCTCAGCCATCCAAGCGACTATCGCCAAGGGACCAATGCTCCTTATGAAGCCCATTTGGTTGCCGAGAGTTCCAATCACTTCTTGATCTTCACAGACACATTCGCCTCTAACCCGGGAAACATTCAGGGCCATTGCGGTGCGAGCGAGACCGGCGAGCGTTTCGTTCATGTAGTCGCTCTTGGAGCTATTCCGCACGAGACTCTGTCCGTCCTTATGGATAGCTGCCTTCTCGATTTGGAACCGACCTCACAAAGCCCCGAGTGGATCGCGAAGCCCGATTCCGCTGGCTTCATCGGTCGAATCATTCTGAGCTTTGAGCGGGGCACGCAGCCAACCGCCGTTTACTATGTCGCACCCGACGGTGCTGTCACCCGCCCAGAAATCGATCCAAATTCTCCGAAACCTCACTGATCTCTGTGCCCCAGTTGGCGTTCTAGGTTAGTCGGCGACTCGGAAGCACAATTTAGCTGGTAGTTGACGAAAAATCCCCATTTCATTAACGACGCCGTTATGATTGCAATCACCCTGTCTACGACAGCATAAAATGTGCTCGCAACTTACGCGGGCGGGGGCGCCCGCGCCACACGATCGCGGAAGAGAACCTGCTCTACATGTTTGAAATATATAGATTTGCCGCTTGATCTGCGTTTTACCTGCTGTGCATTGTCATCCCGCCGCGTAAGGCACATAGTGCCCGCAGAAACGAGGCACTATGGCTACCTCATTTGCAGATTTTGCGGAGCAGGCTAACCCTAAGACTTTGGCCGAAGCTCGGCGCGCCGGGTTTCGGCAGGCTACGCGAGTCCACGGAAGTTTTCTGGCTGCCGCCGAGAAGCGGGCTCTCGTCTGGATGGCCGAGCGCGTGCCTGTCTGGGTCAATTCCGACCACCTGACCGTGCTTGGCTTTGCCGCCCAAATCGCGACTGGCGTTTGCTATGCCTTGGCTGCCCATGACCGCCGTATGCTGCTGGCGGCCATTGTGTGTCTCGCGGTGAACTGGTTCGGTGACAGCCTGGACGGAACTTTGGCGCGGGTGCGCCAGAGCAGCGGCCTCGTTACGGCTTCTATGTGGACCACATCATCGATTCCATCGGCGCGGTGGCGATGATGGGCGGGCTGGCGCTTTCCGGATACATGCATCCAGGGATCGCGATTGGGTTGCTGATTGTGTTTCTGTTGCTTTCCATCCAGTCGTATCTGGCGACGTATACGCTTGGCGAATTTCATCTTTCGATGTGGCGCTTCGGGCCGACCGAGTTGCGTGTCCTGCTGGCGGCGGGCAATCTGGCGCTGTTTCGTTGGGCGTGGGTGATTCATGGGCGCTATCGGCTATTTGATATTGGCGGCGCGATTGGATTGGCTGGGATGCTGCTGATGCTCGCGGTCGTCACCCTGAAGAACACGGTGCGGCTTTACCGGGAAGAGAGAATTTTATGAGCAGTTCTCAGTTCCCGGTTCTCAGTTCTCAGTGGGATCGTCGGACTTTTCTTCGCTGGATTAAGTTCAATGCCGTTGGCGCGATCGGCATCGGAGTGCAGTTGGCTGCGCTGGCCATTTTTCGTTCCTGGATGAAACTCGATTATCTTTTGGCTACGGGGCTGGCGGTTGAGATTGCGGTGATCCACAACTTTTTATGGCACGCGCGCTTCACCTGGGCGGATCGGCCGGCTCCGCGGCGGGGGCACTTGCTGCTTAGGCTGGCCAAATTCAACGCCAGCAACGGGGCGGTTTCGATGGTCGGGAACCTGGCGCTGATGCGGCTGCTGGTCGGCGAAGTGAAGTTCAACTATGTCGCTTCGAATGTTGTTGCGATCGTTTTGTGTTCGCTGGTGAATTTTGTGCTCAGCGATCGGCTTGTGTTCGAGGCAGAGGCGAAGCCGGCTGCGATCTCGACCTAGCAGGCGCCGAGCTCTCCACCCCGTCAAGCCAACACCGGGCTTGTCGGGGGCCCCGGTGCGCTCGGCTTGGACGGGCGAGGCGCCCGTCCCCACACAGGCTAGCGAGGCGACCTGTAGGGCTTGTCCTTTTGGGGGTTACGCCGCGATCACGCCCGCGATATAATGTTCATAAGTGCTATGCGCTCGAACGGCTACATTTCGCTTATTGGGGCGTGCTGGATCGAGGGGCGCGCTTGTCCCCGCCGGTACCTTTCCTTTCTGCCTTCGCACGTGCGCGCCAATCTCTTTGGCTGCGACTAATTTTTTCCCTTCGTTGCTCAGCTGATCGCTTTTAGCCTTTGACTCGTAGCTTTTAGCTTCTAGCCCAAGCAGCCTATCTCCGTGGACGCTGCTCGAATCCGGCCCGAAAAACCACTGAGAACCGAGAACCGGGAACTGAGAACTAATCTGGAGGATGCCATGACCACCAAGACTTTGACCGTCGGACCCAAGCTCAAGACTGCGATTCCTGGCCCTAATGCCAAGCGCGTTCTCGCGGGAGATGAGAAATACATTTCGCCTTCCTATACGCGCTCTTATCCGATGGTTGCCAAGCGTGGGCGCGGGATTGTGGTGGAAGACGTGGATGGCAATGAGTTCTTCGATTTTTCCGCTGGCATTGCCGTGACCTCGACCGGCCATTGCCATCCGGAAGTGGTTGCGGCCATTCAGAAGCAGGCGGGCGAACTGATCCACATGTCGGGCACCGACTTCTATTACGAGGGCATGGTGACGTTGGCCGAGCGGCTGTCGAAAATCGCGCCGATGCCGGGGCCGCACAAGTTTTATTACGGAAACTCCGGGGCCGAAGCCATCGAGTGCGCCTTGAAGCTGGCGCGCTATCACACCAAGCGGCAGCAGGTGATCGCCTTCTTCGGGGCTTTCCACGGACGGACCATGGGCGCGCTCTCGCTGACGGCCTCGAAGCCGCAGCAGAAGCGCCGCTTTTCGCCGCTCGTGCCTGGGGTTACCCACGTGCGCTATCCCGATGTGTATCGCGGCTGTGCGGGTGGTCCGCAGGATACCGAGAAATTGGCTCTCGGTTGTGCGCGCTTCATTGAAGACAAACTGTTTAGGACCCTCCTCGCGCCGGAAGAAGTCGCGGCCATTTTTGTCGAGCCGATCCAAGGCGAGGGCGGATACGTCATCGCTCCAACGATCTTCATGCAAGAACTGCGTCGCATCTGCGACCAGCACGGCATCCTGCTGGTGGTGGACGAAGTGCAGAGTGGCATGGGCCGCACGGGCAAATGGTTTGCGGTCGAACACACGGGCGTGCATCCCGACATTGTTTGCATCGCGAAGGGCATCGCCTCCGGGATGCCGCTGGGCATCACCATGAGCAAGGCCGACATCATGGACTGGGTCCCCGGCTCGCACGCGTCGACTTTCGGTGGCAACCCGGTCTGCATTGCCGCCGCGCTGGCCACGCTGGATGTGATCGAGAAAGACGGGCTGCTGCGGAACTCGCAGGAAGTCGGCGACCACATGCTGAAGCGCATGGCCAGCTGGCCGAAGAAGCATAAGATTGTGGGCGACGTCCGCGGACGCGGCTTGATGATCGGCGTCGAAATCGTGAAAGACCAGACGACCCGCGAATATGGCGCCAGCGAGCGCGATCGGATCGTGCAGCGGGCGTTCGAGCGCGGCATTCTGTTTCTAGGCTGCGGTCCGAGCACGATTCGTATTGCGCCGCCGCTGATTGTCACCAAGGACGAAGCCGACGTTGCCATGGATGCGCTGGAAGAGTCGATCGCGAGCGTTGAAGCTTAGAGCGCTGAAAGATGATTGAAGCGGAGAAGAACGCATAATCGCCGGGGTGCGCATGCTGAACGGAACTGTGGAATCGATTCACCTTGCCTCCGCCGCCCAAGGGCCGATGGAATCGGTTGCTCAGGCGGCGGCGATTCCGGGCAGGGGGCTTGAGGGGGATCGATACGCGCTGAAGCTGGGCACGTTCTACAAGCCCGGGCCGGATTACGAACTCACGCTAATTGAGGCGGAAGCGATTGAGGCGCTGCGGCGCGACTATCGCGTCGAGCTTGCTCCGGGCGATGCTCGCCGCAACATCGTGACGCGCAATGTGCCGCTCAATCACCTGGTGGGGAGAGAGTTTGCCATCGGCGATGTGCGCATTCGCGGCATTCGCCTATGCGAGCCTTGCGATCACTTGCAGAGACTAACTGGGAAGCCGGTGATCAAGGGCCTGCTGCACCGCGGGGGATTGCGGGCTCAGATTCTCACGCCGGGGACGATTCGCGTCGGCGACGAGGTTAGCGTTATTGCGTAGAGACGCGGCTT
>CAWCRQ010000097.1:0-52570 GCA_963797885.1 uncultured Acidobacteriaceae bacterium
GCCTGCGAACTTTACGGAGCAAAACACGTCGCGCGCATTTTCGCGGGTGGTGATGGCGGCAATTTCGAAATCGGCGGCCAACTCCGTCGGCAAATCTTTCAAGCTGTGCACGGCGAGGTCAACCCGGTTTTCGACGAGGGCTTCCTCGATTTCCTTGGTGAACATGCCCTTGGTGCCGACTTTGGCGAGGGCAACGTCGGTGATTTTGTCGCCGGTGGTCTTGATGATCTCGAGTTCCACGGTGTGGCCCTGCGCGCGCAGCAAATCGGAGATGTGATGGGCCTGCCAGAGAGCGAGTTGCGAACCGCGGGAGCCGATGCGCAGGCGGGCCATCAGTCTTCCGCTTCCGGGCGACGGGCGGACTTCGAAGCGGTCGCTTTGTCTTCTTCGTCGTGCTTCAGATTAAAAAGGCGCCGCACGAGGTCGATGACGGTGGTGGACTCGGGATCGCGCGCCGCCGTTTTCAGGGTGCTGATGGGAGTGTGCATGATTTTGTTGACGATGCCACGAGTGAGCGCTTCGACGGCAAGTTCCTGGTCGGTGGTCATGGAGCCGAGGCGGCCGCGAACGCGATCAATCTCGGCCTGGCGAATGGTTTCGAGGTGGTCCTGCAAGCTGACGATGGTGGGAACCACATCGAGAGTCTGCAGGCGAGCGTGGAATTTCGCGACCTCGCCATTGACGATCGCCTCCGCTTTTTCGGCTTCCTTCTTGCGATCGGCGACGTGCGAACTGACCGCCTGCTGCAGATCGTCGATGTCATAGACGAAAATGCCATCGATCTCGTTCATCTCGGGATCGACGTCGCGGGGAACGGCGATATCGATGAAGAACATGGGCTTGTTCTTGCGCAGCGCCATGAGCTTTTCGCCGTGTTCGGGGCGGAAGATGAAGTGGGGCGAGCCGGTCGAGGTAATCACGATGTCGGCGCGATCGCAGGTGTCATAAAGCCGGCTGAACTCGATCGCCTGTCCGTTAAATTTTTGCGCCAGCCGGATGGCACGGTCGTAGGTGCGGTTGGCGACAAAGAGAGAGGTGGCGCCGTGCGCCAGCAGATGCCGGGCCGCTAACTCGCTCATCTTCCCCGCACCCACCAGGTAGACGCTCTTGCCGTGCAGGCTCCCGAAGATTTTCTCCGCCAGTTCGACAGCCACCGAAGCAATCGAAACCGACGAAGATCCGACGGCGGTTTCGGTACGGACGCGCTTGGCCACGGCAAACGCCCGGGTGAGCAACTGATCCAGCTGCGCGCGCACGGCTCCAACGGCGCGGGCGGTGGCGTAGGCTTCCTTGACCTGTCCCAGAATCTGGGGCTCACCGACGACCATGGAGTCGAGGCTGGCGGCGACGCGAAAGATGTGGCGGACGGCTTCATCTTCGCAGAATTCGTAGAGATGACTTTCGAAAGGGCTGAGATCGATTTCGAAATACTCGCGCAGGAATTCGCGCAGGTCGCCGGCGCCGTTCTTCATGTTGGCGATAAATTCAACGCGGTTGCAGGTGGAGACAATCATGCCCTCGGCAACGGCGGGATGCTCGGACAGTCGCTTGCAGGCCTCGGGCAAACGCGATTCAGGAATGGCCAGGCGCTCGCGCACCTCGACCGGCGCGGTCTTGTGATTGACGCCGATGAGCTGGAATTTCATGAGGCGATAAACCTGTGCATTCCGCTGAAGTAGTTGGAGATCCAGGCGACGATGGCGGCGACGAAGGCGACACTGGCGAGCAAGGCGGCGCGGCGTCCGCGCCAGCCTGCGTTCAGGCGCGTAAAGACCATCAGCAGGTAGACGGCCCACATCAGGACGGAAAGCAGAATCTTGGGATCGAGGAAATTAATGCGGCCGTAAGTGGATTCGGCGACCACGGAGCCCGCGATCAGGCCCAGTGTCATGAAGGGAAATCCGATCATAAGGGAGCGGTATCCGATGTCGTCAATTACCTGGAGAGCGGGCAGCCGCGAGAACATTCCACTCGCGCCCTTGGATTTCAGAGCGCGTTCTTGCATAAGGTACAGGATGCTGGCGCCAAAGCTGAGGAACAGCGCCGCGTATCCGGTAAAGATCATCAGGATATGCACGAAGAGCCAACCGTGCTTCACGGCAACCGAGGCGAAGACGAGCGGTTGCTGACCGGTGGCGGCCACGAAGGTCAGCAGAAAAACCAGGGGAAAAATCACGATGCCCGGGGTGGTCGTCTTATACACCATGTAGGCAATCATGAAGACGACCATGATCAGGAAAGCCAGCAGCGATTCCGAGTTGTGAACCGAGGCTGAAGCGAGCTGCCCGGTCTGCACGACGGCTTCGGTCAGCGAAACGAAATGAAACACCATGCCGAGATAGGAGGCATGAAGCGCAATCTTACCGAGGATTTCCGAAGTGCGGGTCAGCGCCACCAGCGCATAGAGCAATCCCGCAGCGTAACAGACGAGCGCGACGCGCAGCCAAATCAGGGTCATCATTCTTTATTCTTTATTTCCGGGTGCTTCCGCAGGCCGGTTTGATAGCGCCCCACCCCGCCTGGGTGATTATAGTTTGCCGGGAGGAGAGTGCGAGAGGAAACGTGCGCTGTCACAAGGGTGTGTGACGTGGGTCACGGGGAGGCCGCGCAGAGGACCTGCCCCGGAGGCACGGAGCGGGCCGGCAAAGGGACTGGTGAAATGGCGGTGAAACCAAAGCGTTCTCACCCGTGATCAACCAGGCCAATAACGAGACTTTAGCCGACTCTATTCCACCCCCAACGACGCCAGCGATTCTTCCAGAGACTGCGCATCAATGTGCAGTTGCCGGCCGTGCGCTTGCATTTCTTCCAATTCGTCGAAGGCGCGGAACAGACGCATCTTCACGGCGGCGTACTGCTCGGAATCGGCGAGGAGGCGTCCGTGGGATTCGGCCCAGGCGGCGACGACCTGGTGCGGAAGGAAAATACTGACCGCGTAGGTCAGCTTGCGGTCGGAGGTGACATCGAAGATGTACTCATTAGCGTCAGACTCATGGGCGTTGGATGTCGCGGCGAGACGCTTTCCGACGAAGTAGTACTGGTAAACGTAGCCTTGCGATCCGGTGTAGGTTTTGAGGCGACGAATGGTCATAGGGCGGTCGTTAGTCGATGGTCGTTGGTCGTTGGCCGTTAGTCGCTGGCTTGATGGAAAAGCTGCCAGCGCTCAGCCGCCAGCAGTAAAATGGCCCGAAAGCTGAGAGCTGATAGCCTCCCCGAACGACTAACGACCATCGACCAACGACTGCTTCTAAATCTTCGCCTCTCGCAGACGTTTCACTGCGGTCTCGGAGGTGACAGGAGAATAATAAATCTCTTTGAAAGTGTATGACCTTGCCTTGGCCTCAAGAATGGGCAAAATTTCGATGTGCCAGTGGTAGTCGTCCTCGAGGGTTTTCCAATATCCGAGTGTTGCCGACGGATGTTGGCTGTTGGGCGAGGTGTGGAGCACGAGGTGGAAAACCTCCGTAACGGTGCGGATACGCTGTAGGGTGCGCCGCAGGAGCGCGGCGAGATCGGCCAGGCTGCCCACGCGCGATGAACTGGTGCGTTCAAAGGAAGATTCATGATTGCGGGGCATAATCCAGGTTTCGTACGGGACGCGCGGAGCGTAGGGGCAGAAGGCCACGTAGTCTCCGCGAATTTCTAAGATGCGCAGGTTCTGGCGCTCCTCCTGCGCCAGAATGTCGCAGAAGACGCAGCGCTCCTTGGTTTCGAAATAGTCGCGTCCGGCGCGGAGTTCGTAGAGGACGCGGCGCGGCACGAAGGTGGTTGCGGTGAGCTGGGAAGCGGGGTGCTCGAATTCCTGTCCGGCGCCCTGGCCGTGATCCTTGAAAATGCTGATGTACTTGAGCCGGCTGTCGCGCTTCAAATCCTGAATTCGCTGCGCGGCCAGACGCAGGAACTGGGAGACTTCGACGTCGCTCGCATTCCAGAGATGGCCGTCGTGGCGGGGATTTTCGAGCAAAACTTCGTGCGCGCCGACCGAGCGCATGCGGTCGTAGAGGCCGTCGCCGCGGCGGGTCGCCTCGCCTTCGATGTGGTAGAGCGCATGGGGATGGACGACGGAGCGCGCCGACCATGCGCTGCCATCCACTCCGGGCAAGTTGGCAATGACTTGCGCGGGCTCGACGGAGACACCGCAAAACCGGCAGGCTTGGGAGCGTGGAGCGGGCTCGATGACATCGTCACCGGTGATCACCCAGGAACGGGTGATGGGATCTTTTCGGAGTTCCATGGGGTAAGGAGAACAAAAGAATTTGTAATTTGCAATTGGTGATTTGTAATTTGAAAACCTTCCGCGATTCAACTTGCCGACACCGGAAGCCGTTCCAGCATAGAATTGCAAGATACGAAATTACAAATTACCAATTACAAATTGCCCCATGTCTGAGCCCTCGACGCCGCTGATGCGGCAATATGCCGCCATCAAGAAGGAGCATCCCAACGCTCTGCTGTTCTTCCGGCTGGGTGATTTCTACGAGCTTTTCTTCGACGACGCGGTGCTGGCCGCGCGTGAGTTGCAGATCACGCTCACTTCGCGCAATAAGGAAAAGGGCGTGGCCATCCCCATGTGTGGCGTGCCTTACCACGCCGCCGAGGGCTACATTTCAAAACTGATCCGGCGCGGGTTCAAGGTCGCGGTCTGCGAACAAGTAGAAGACCCGCGCCTGGCGAAGACGTTGGTGCGGCGCGAGGTGACGCGCGTCGTCACGCCGGGAACGGCAGCAGATTCTTCGCTGAACGCCGAGGAGAACAACTTTCTGGCGGCAGTGGCAACGGTCGGGGATCGCGTTGGTTTTTCGGCGCTGGATCTTTCGACCGGCGAGTTTCGGGCGACGGAGTTCGGGGGTGAACTGGCCGCGCGCCGTATTCAAGAAGAACTTGAACAATTGCGGCCAAAGGAAATGCTGTATGGATCTTCGGCGCCGCTGTTGGAGCGCAGCTTTGCTGCCGCGGACGGGCGAGTCGCCCGTCCCCACACAGTCGCCCGTCCCTCCACAGGCACTGCGCCCGTTGTCCGGGTTTCCGGCTCTGGCTGGGCTGAGACTCCCTTGGACGACTGGATCTTTGCTCCCGACCACGCCATCCCGCTCCTCGAGAACCACTTCGGCGTGCTCTCGCTGGAAGGCTTCGGGCTGGCGGGGAAACGGGCGGCCGCTTCGGCGGCGGGGGCGATTCTGTATTACATCCGGTCAACGCAGCGCGGCACGCTCGATCATGTGGACCGGATCGGCTTCTACGAACGGCAGAATTGCCTGGTGCTCGATGCGGTGACGGTGCGCAACCTGGAGCTGATCGAACCGCTATTTGCGGGGACCGATGCCGGCGTGACTCTGTTCCGCTGTCTCGATGCGACGGTGACGCCGATGGGCAAGCGCTTGCTGCGCACCTGGATGCTGCGCCCGTCTTTGGATCGGATCAAGATCGAGGGCAGACTCGATGCGGTTGAGGCGCAGCTAAATGATATGGTGCGGCGCGAAGAGTTGCGGCGGGCGTTGGATGGAATTCTTGATCTTGAACGTCTGCTGAGCCGGGTCACACTGGAAACAGCCAACCCACAGGACGTGCTGGCGCTGGCGGCATCGCTCGCGCGAATTCCCAAGGTGCGCGCGGTGCTCGACGGGTTCTCGGCATCGCGACTCAGCACATTGCACGAAGCGATCGACGAACTCGGCGATCTGCGGGATAAGATCGACGGCACGCTGGTTCCAGAGCCTCCGCTCACGTTGGGCGATGGCGGGGTGATCGCCGCGGGCGTCGACAAAGATCTCGATGAACTGCGCGACCTGAGCCGCAACTCGAAACAATACCTGGCGCAAGTGGAGACGCGCGAACGGGAAAGGACGGGGATTGGCTCGCTCAAGGTAAAGTTCAACTCCATCTTTGGCTACTACATTGAGATTTCAAAGGCGAACCTGCATCTTTCGCCCGCCGACTACGAGCGCAAGCAGACGCTGGTGAGTGCGGAGCGCTTTACGACTCCGGAGCTCAAAGAGTATGAGTCCAAGATTCTCGACGCCCAGGAGAAGATTGTAGAAATCGAGCGCCGTCTGTTTGCCGAATTGCGTTCCGCCATTGCCGCCGAGGCCAAGCGCATCCGGCAAACGGCGCTGGTACTGGCTGAAGTGGATGTACTCGGCTGCCTGGCCCACATTGCGGCGCTGCGGAATTACTGCCGGCCAAAGTTCGAGCAAAAGTTTGAGCCAAATCTCGACGACGCTGAAAAGACCGAGGACTTTGGCGATCTGGAAATTGTCGAAGGCCGTCATCCTGTGATCGAACTGCAAGAACTGGCGGCAGGAAGCGAGCGCTTCGTTCCCAATGATCTATTCCTGGATGCCTCAACGCACAACATCATAGTGCTGACGGGGCCGAACATGGGAGGCAAGAGCACGTATCTGCGGCAGGCGGCGCTAATCGTGATCATGGCGCAGATGGGCTCGTTTGTTCCCGCGCGCGCCGTGCGGCTGGGCATCGTCGATCGCGTGTTCACCCGCATCGGCGCCAGCGACAACGTGGCCCGGGGGCGGTCGACGTTCATGGTCGAGATGACGGAGACAGCCGCGATTCTGCACACGGCAACGGCGCGCTCCTTGATCCTGTTAGACGAAGTCGGCCGCGGCACGTCCACCTATGACGGCCTCGCGATCGCCTGGGCCGCCGTCGAGTATCTGCATGCGCATGTGCGAGCCAAGACTTTGTTTGCCACGCACTATTTCGAGCTGACCGAGTTGGCGGAGCAATTGAGCGGCGTGAAAAACTATCACGTCTCCGTCAAAGAGACCGGCGGAGGCGTGGTTTTTCTGCGCCGCGTCGAACCGGGCGCAGCTGACCGCAGCTACGGAATCGAAGTCGCAAAGCTGGCGGGATTGCCGAACGAAGTCGTGGTGCGTGCGCGCGAGGTGCTAGCGGAACATGAATCGTCCGAGCGCCGGCTCTCGGAGCATCTGACGCCGGGCTCTTCTGAAGAGCCGGAGCGTCCGACGCAGTTGACCATCTTCACGCCGCTCTCGCAGCCCGTGCTGGAAAAGCTGCGCGAAGTGGATTTAAACCGGCTAACGCCGCTGGAGGCGCTAAACTTGCTGGCAGAGTTGAAGAAGGAAATCTAACCGCAGAGACGCGGAGTACGCCGGGAAGACCGAGGCAGACAAATGGAGCAGAATGAGGCTTCGCGAAAACAAGAGATCGCAATCGACAGCAATTGGATCGTGACGGTCGGGATGGCGTTGCTCCTCGTTTTTTGCGGTTGGCAACTGATCTGGGAGGCCCGTCATCTCGTGTTTGGTAATCTCGCCGACCAAATAATTTTGGCTCAGGTTTTCGACAAGATCAGCGCAGTCATTTACGTGGTCTATTGCTTTCTGTTTGTCTTCTCATTCCCGGCAAAATCTGTGAAACTTGCCTTTGTACTGCTGGGAACTGACAAAGTGATTCGCGTTGCACTGCATTACCTTCATTCGTCAGCTACCATGCAGCACTCCGCTGCGGTCGCGGGCTCCATTGCCCGCCAAATTGCATTCACAATAATTCTTGTTGCGATTATTCAATGGTTCAGGTCTGTGGTCCGTTGGGTTTCACCATCTAATCCAGGAGTCGCTGACTGCTGACTATACGCATGAACATCGGCCAACTCCTAATCATCGGCTTCGACGGAACCGAGATGTCTCCGCGCCTCGCTTCCCTGCTCACGAAAATTCAGCCGGCGGGGGTGATTCTGTTTGCCCGTAACATCACCAGTGCTGAGCAGACGCATACTCTTCTGCGCGAATGCCAGAGGTGCATTGCCACACCGCTTTTCACTTGCGTCGATCTTGAAGGCGGCACCGTGGACCGCTTCCGCAACGTGATCGGTCGGACGCCGTCTCCGGCCGAGGTTTTTGCCACGGGCAGCCGGGCGCTTTTTCGCAAGCATGGACGCGTGATCGGCGAGAACTGCCTAGCGCTTGGCTTCAACGTGGATTTTGCTCCGGTGCTCGACTTGGCCTACGAGGCCTCGCGATCGGTGCTGAGGTCGCGGGCGGTTTCGGACGATCCGAAGCAGGTGGTCATCTACGCCCGTGAGTTTCTGCGCGGATTAGGCGATGCCGGCGTACTCGGCTGCGGCAAACACTTCCCCGGACTGGGCGAGGCCACGCTCGATACGCATCATGAACTTCCCAGCGTGGAAAAACCGCTGCGCAAATTGTGGGAACAGGATCTGGTTCCCTATCGGTCGTTGTCGTTGCGGCGCGAATTGCCGTTCGTCATGGTTTCGCACGCGGCGTTTCCGGCCGTCACAAAGGACCGGACCAATGAGCGAACTCCGGCCTCGCTCTCGAAGAAATGGATCACCGGCATTCTGCGCGAGAAGATTGGCTACCGTGGCCTGATCTGTTCCGACGATCTGGAGATGGGCGGAGCTTTGGCGGCGGGCCCGATCGAACAAGTGATGATCGGGCACATCCGCGCCGGGGGCGATCTTGGTTTGATCTGCCATCGGGAAGATTTCATTCTGCGGGCGCACGCGGCCATGATCCGCGAAGCGGAGCGCGATGGCAAGTTTGCCCGCCGCGTGCGGGAATCGGCAGGGCGCGTGCTGGCGTTCAAGCTGGCGTTCAAAGAGAAGGCGTTTGATAAGAAATCAGTGGCGAGGCACCGCACTCCCATTCCCACTTCCGCACGAGTCGAGAAGCTGACGCGGCAGCTCTGGGAGTTCGGGGAAGAAGTTCGGCTGGCTACGCTTGCTCGCTCGGGAGGAGAGTGGGCATGATCGTTGCCGGCGTGATGAGCGGCACTTCGGCGGACGGAATCAATGTGGCGCTGGTGCGCTTCTCAGCCGACACCGGACGGGCCAGAGGCCCGTCCCCACACAAGAACCAGCGCGCGGACTTCACGCTTCTTGCTCACGCGCAGTATCCGTTCCCTGCCCCGATTCGACGCGCAATTTTGGAGATGATGAACGCGGAATTGGCCCACGTTGCGGATCTGGCCCGGCTGAACTTTCTTCTCGGCGAACTGTACGCGGAGGCGGTGGCGAAGACAGCGCGCCAGCATCGCGTGAAGTTTGACCTGGTTGGCTGCCATGGACAGACGCTGTATCACCAGGGAACGCCAGAGCGATTTCTCGGGCGACGATTGGCGGTGACGTGGCAAACGGGTGAAGCCGCGGTGATCGCGGCGCGGCTGGGCGTGCCCGTGGTTTCCGATTTTCGTCCCGCGGATATCGCGGCCGGGGGGAAAGGCGCGCCGCTGGTGCCGTTTCTGGACTTCCTTCTTTATCGCGATGCGCGAGTGGGACGCATCGCGCACGACCGCATTGCGCAGGACCGTATTGCGCAGAACATTGGCGGAATTGCGAATCTGACGGCGATTCCTGCGGGCGCGTCGCTACGCCAGGTGGTTGCTTTTGACACCGGCCCCGGCAACATGTTGATCGATGCGGCGATGGAGGAGCTATTCGCACGGCGCTATGATCGCGATGGCAAAGTCGCGGCCTCGGGACGCGTACTGAATGGCGTGATCGCACAGTTGTTGCGCGCGCACTTTTTCCGGCAGAAGCCTCCGCGGACGGCGGGTCGCGAGGAATTCGGCCGGGAATACGTGGGCCGATTTCTTCAGATCTGCCGCGGCGCCAGCAAGGCTGACGTGGTGGCGACGGCAACGGCATTGACGGCGCGATCGATTGCGGACGCGGTGCAGCGCTTCGTGGTGCCGCGATTCGGATCGCAGCGGAGTCGCGGTCACGAGATGATCGTCTCGGGCGGAGGCGCGAAGAATCCGACGCTGATGGCCATGTTGCGCGATGAAATCGCACCCTTGGGGATCGGACTGCATTTCTCGGACGAGTTCGGCCTTCCGGCGGAAGCCAAGGAGGCAGTGGCTTTTGCCCTGCTCGCGCATGAGACGTGGCATCGGAGGCCAAGCAATGTGCCGTCGGCTACGGGAGCGAAGCGGGCGGCGATCCTGGGAAAGATCTCGTATGCGTGAGGCGGCAGCGCGGGAACGGGCAAAAAGCAGGTCCCTCCCCTTCGGCTCGCTCAGGGTCAGGATGACAATTCTCTTCAGGTTGACAATTCTTTTGGGATTGGTCGGCGGATCGATGCTACCTCTCTTCTCCTGCTCACCAGCTCCCGATCCCAACACGCTGGTGATGATTATTGAAAGCAGCCCAACTAATCTTGATCCCCGAGTCGGGATCGACGCGCAGTCGGAGCGCATTGGCGAACTCCTCTTTGACGCGCTGCTGACCCGCGACGAGCACCTAAATGTTCAGCCCGGCCTGGCGGAGCGTTGGGAGATTCCGGATCCATTGACCTACATCTTCCACCTGCATCGCGGCGTAACATTTCACGATGGGCGCCCGCTTACCTCCCGCGACGTTAAGTGGACGTTCGACTCGCTGCTCGATGGAAAGATGCGCAGTACGAAGTCGGCGGCATACCGTTTCGTGGATCACATCGATGCGCCCGACGAGTTCACCGTGGTATTTCATCTGAAGGAGCCGAACGCAACCTTGCTGTGGAATCTCTCGGAGGGGGCGATCGGCATCGTGCCCTACGGAATGCTCGAGGAGATCACGCGGAATCCGATGGGCTCAGGACCGTTCAAGTTTGTCAGCGCCGAGCAGGACAAAGAGGTCGTCGTCGAGCGCAACGACAACTACTGGGGTGCAAAGGCGCGCCTGGCCAGGGTACGCTTCACCGTCGTGCCCGACGCGACCACGCGGGCTCTGGAATTGCGCAAGGGCAGCGCCGATGTCGCGATCAATGCACTTACTTCCGACACCATTGTGGCGCTGGAGCGCGAGTCGAATTTACAGGTTGAGCGCTCTCCGGGCACGGTGCTTTCCTATCTCGCGTTCAACCTGCGCGACCGGACCTTGCAGGATGTGCGGGTTCGCCAGGCGATCGCGTATGCCATCGACCGCGGTCCTCTACTCGAATACATCTGGCGCGGCTTCGCGCAACCGGCTCGGAGTGTGCTCCCGACGCAAAGCTGGGCGTATGACGCGGACGTGGCGGCCTACCCACACAATCCAGAGAAAGCCCGCCAGATGCTCGATGCCGCTGGCTACCGGGTTCGCGACGGCGTTCGCTTTCACCTGACGATGAAGACGTCTACGGAGGAGTCCACGCGGCTGCTGGCTGCGGTGTTGCAGCAGCAGTTGCGAGATGTGGGCATTGCGCTCGACATCCGCACCTTCGAGTTCGCCACATTCTTTGCCGACGTCACCAGCGGCGCTTTTCAGCTCTATTCTTTGCGTTGGATCGGCGGCAACGAAGATCCGGATATTTTTGAGTACTCCTTTCACTCCAACCGATTCCCGCCCGAAGGCGCCAACCGCGGTTTCTATTCCAATCCGCGTATCGACGGGTTGATCGACCAGGCGCGCCGCGAAACCGATCAGAATGCCCGCCGACGGCTGTACTTTGAAGTTCAGGAAGTGCTGGCACAAGATGAGCCGTATATCAATCTGTGGTACTTCGATAACGTGCTCGTGCACACGCGGCGCGTGCGGAACGTGACCCTGAATCCGTCGGGCAATTACGACTTTCTGAAGACGGCTGAAATCGGTAGCCAGTAGCCAGTTGCCAGTGCGCGAAGCATCCGCAATTTTCAGCGTGTTACCATCGTCTCTTGAAAATTCTTTTTATCGGTGACATTTTTGGCCGCCCGGGGCGGACGATCGTAAAAGATCGCCTGCCTGAACTGCGCCAGCAGCACGCCGTGGATCTGGTCATCGCCAACTGCGAAAATGCCGCGGCTGGCTTCGGAATCACACCTCCGCTGGCGGAAGAGCTTTTCGATCTGGGTATCGACGTGATGACCACCGGAAATCACGTCTGGGACAAACGCGAAATCATCGAATACTTCCACATGGCCGACGGCAATCCCCACAGTCCGGCGCGCCGCCTGCTGCGGCCGGCAAATTTTCCGCAGAACCTGCCCGGTTGGGGAGTGTACGAAGGCCAAAAAAACGGCGTCGCTTATGCCGTCGTGGACCTTCAGGGACGTGTGTTCATGGGGTCAAGCGACGATCCCTTTCGCTACGCCGATCGGCTTCTGGAACAGATCAAGTCGAAGGTCGTGTTGGTGGATTTCCATGCCGAGGCCACGTCCGAAAAAATCGCCTTCGGCTGGTACGTCGACGGGCGCGTCACCGCCGTGGTGGGCACGCACACGCACATTCCCACCGCGGATGAGACCGTCCTGCCGAAGGGTACCGCCTACATCACGGACGTCGGCATGACCGGCCCCTACGACAGCGTCATTGGGGTCAAGAAAGAATTAGTGATTGAGAAGTTTCTCAGCGGGATGCCAGCGCGCTTCGAAGCGGCCAACGGCGACGTCCGACTATGCGCCGTGCTGGTCGAGTGCGAGGACCGGACCGGCCGCGCCATTCGGATGGAACGGCTGATGCTGCGGTGATGCCAGATGCGAAAAAGTCGGCGTATAACAGCCCCTAAAGGGGCGTGTCCTTTAGCGGCTTTCGGCATCGCTAAAGCGATGCCCTGATACAAATCCTGAGTTTCTCGGCGGCGTGTTGATTAGAGGCCTATTTCTTCCGCCCGTTACGACCATAGCTCCCAACCCAGGATTTCTCTTGCAAGACAGCAGCAGCCGGGCATTCTATAGTAAGTAATATGCAATGGCTACCAGCAGGCATTGTTTTCTTGCTTGCCGGATTGTGTCTGGCCACAGACACTCCCCCGGCTGTTGCGCCATCGCTCTGCTCCAATTCCAAGGGCGCACCCGCCTGCCAGGGTCCTGTCAAAGACCTGAAGGCCGCTCGCCAAGCTTTCGCGCGCGGGCTGAAACTCGAGAAATCGAAGAATCTGGACCAAGCTTTTTACGAATTTGAGGAAGCGTCTCGCCTGGTCCCGCAAAACGTGGAATACCTGACCGCGCGGGAGATGACGCGACAACATCTGGCCGGGATGCATCTGGAACGCGGAAACAGCGACCTGCTCGATGGCCGTCAAGTGGAGGCGCTGGCGGAGTTTCGAACGGCTCTCAACCTCGATCCGCAGAACGAATTCGCGCAGCAACGAATAAGCGACGCCCTGGGGCCCGTGCCGGTGCACGCCGCAGGCCCGCCGCAAGTGGTGGCCAGCGCCGAGGCGATCGCCGCTAAACCGATCGACGGGCTCCACGACTTCCACTACCGCGGCGATTCGCGCGGTCTGCTCACCGCCGTCGCTGCAAGCTATGGACTGAAGGTGATCTTTGACGATACCTTCGCCAGCCGCCGCGTGCGCTTCGATATTGAGAATGCCGATTTCGTAACCGCCATGCGGGCGGTCTCCGCGGCCACCAAGAGCTTCAGCGTGGCCCTGGAAGACACCATTCTTTTTGCTAGCGCTGACACCCCCGACAACCACCGCTCCTTCGATCGCATGGGCATGCGCTCGTTTTACATCTCGAGCGGCGATCCTGCCAAGGATTTGAACGACCTGATGAACACGATGCGGACGCTCTTTGAGTTCAAGTTCGTGAGCATCAACGCCGCTTCGAGCACGATCACGCTGCGCGGGCCGCAGGCGGCACTGGAAGCCGCAACCCAGTTTCTCGGAGACTTCGGTAGTCCGCGTCCGGAAGTAATGCTCGATCTGAAAGTCTTCCAGGTGAGCCACACTTACATGCGTATGATCGGGCTGCACGTCCCGGATAATTTCAATCTCTTCAATATTCCGGCGGCCGCACTCAAGCTTCTTGGCGGACAAAACATCCAGAGCCTGATCAACCAACTGATTGCCTCTGGCGGTATCAACCAAGCAGGCAGTCAGAGTATTTCCGCCCTGCTCGCGCAATTGCAAGGGCAGCAGAATTCGATCTTTAGCCAGCCGCTCGCGACCTTTGGCGGCGGGCTCACGCTGATGGGGCTTAGCCTGGATCATCTGTCCGCCGCGCTTACCATGAATGAGAGTTCCGTCCGGGAGCTCGATCACGTCCACCTGCGCGCCTCCCAGGAAAAGGACACCACTTTTAAGCTGGGAGAGCGCTATCCCATCCTCAACGCCAGCTTTGCGCCGATTTATAACAGTTCCGCCATCGCGGCGGTCGTCGGGAATCAGTCATACGCCGCGCCCTTTCCTTCCGTCAGTTATGAGGACATCGGACTCACGCTCAAGGCGAAGCCGCTGGTGCACAACAATTCAGATGTAGCGCTCGAGTTGGATATAGAATTCCGCACTTTGGGCGCGACAGACTCCAATGGCATTCCGATAATTTCCAATCGTGAGTCCAAGGGCGGGATCATGCTCAAGGAAGGCCAACCGGCCGTCGTAGCGGGAATGATTACCGCGTCCGAGCAGAGGAGCCTGAGCGGTCTGCCCGCGCTTTCCAAAATCCCGGGCTTCGGCCTCCTCACCTCACAGCGTACCAAACAGGAAGAGAACGATGAGCTACTGATCCTGATCACGCCGTACGTCGTCCGTAGCCCGGAGCGCACCGAAGCGCCGGAAATCTGGATGAGCAAGTAAATCGGGTGATCGGGCCATCGGGTGATCGAAAACCTGAAACCCATGAGCTCTTGACCTTCGATGACCCGATCACCCGATGGCCCGATCACCCGATCTACTTCTGGCTCGCCTGGAAATCCACAATCTTCTTCAACAGATCGACGGGCGCGCCGCCGGGTAGGTTCCGTCCATTGATGAACAGAGTCGGCGTGGCCGTCACGCCCACCGACTTGCCCAGCGCAATAGAGGCTTCGATTCGGGCTTTCGTATCCGGCTTGGCGGCGCAGGCGGCGATCTCGCCGGCATTCGCGCCCGATGCGGTCGCGATGGCTTTAAGCTTTTCGTCGGCGTTGGCCTCAGTGATATTGGCCTGCTCGTCAAACGTCTTCTGGATAAATTTCCAGACTGCATCGTTCGAAGGCTGCCCCGGCGAAGCGCGCCCTGCGCAATCGATATAGCCGGCGGCTTTCGCCGCCCAGTCGTGCGTGGGCAGCGGAAAATTCTGGAAAACAAAGTGAGCCTCGGGCTCTTGCGCCAGCAGTTGATCAATCGCGGGCGCGGCCTTCGCACAGTGCGGGCACTGCATATCGCTAAATTCGACAATCGTTACCGCAGCCTTCGCCGGTCCCTTGGCGGGGCCGCTCACGCCTTTTTCCAGTTTGGCGCGGGCATCGTCAAAGGGCTTCGCACCGAAGGGCAGGATGTCGCCGGCTAATGCATGCTTGCCATCAGCGCTGACCAGCAACCGATTCTGGTTCGAGCCCTGCGGGTTGGTGATCACCAGCGAGACCTCCGCCAGTCCCGGCACCTCGGAAGGACGAATATCAGTCACCTTCCACGTCACCGTGGGATCGTAGCCAAACATTTGGAACAGGAACGCGTTGACCGTGTCTTCGGTGGGCAGAACTGTCGAGTTTCCCGCGGCGGGTGCAGTGGCCGCGGGTTTGGCTGCCGACTTTGCCGGGGAAGCCGATGGGGTTTGAGCGATAGCGATGCCGGACAACAGAAGAACAGCGAGCAGTGTGCGATGCATGCTTGTCATATTTTGAAATTCGATTGGCATTCGATTGTTACAAAAAGCAGCGCGGTTGTCATTTCCGAAGCTTCGCCAGTGGAAAGCCGGGCGCCCCGCCCGGCCGCCGAACTGCTGGACGGGCGAGACGCCCGTCTCTCCACCGAACATCTCATCAGGCGGTCACGGTGCTAGAGCTCCGACTTGGCTGCGATCGGGAATCTCCGCCCGTAGCCGAACGCCTTGGCGGAGATCTTGATTCCGGGCGCCGCTTGTTGCCGCTTGTATTCGCTGCGCTCCACCATGCGGATCACCCGCCGCACCAGATCCAGATCGAAATTGTGAACGTGGGCAATCTGTTCGGCCGAGCACGATTCCTCCACATAATCTTCGAGAATCGCATCGAGCACGTCGTAGGGTGGAAGGGAGTCCGAATCTTTCTGATCGGGACGCAATTCGGCAGACGGCGGCTTCTCGATGGTAGCTTCCGGAATCACTTTGCGCCGCGAGTTCACGTAGGCGCTCAGGCGGTACACCAACGTCTTCGGTACGTCCGAGATCACGGCCAGCCCGCCCACCATATCGCCGTAGAGAGTGCAATAGCCGACGGCCAATTCACTCTTGTTGCCGGTCGAAAGCACCAGCGCGCCGAACTTGTTCGACATGGACATCAGCAGCAATCCGCGGGCGCGGGACTGAATGTTTTCTTCGGTGACGTCTTCCGGCAGCTCGTCAAAAATTGGCGCAAGGGTCTGGCGCGCGGCCCCGTAGATTTCCTGGATCGAGATCAGTTCGAAGCGAATCTTCAAGTTGCCGGCGAGTTCCCGCGCATCGTCAATCGAACCTCGCGAGGAGTACGGTCCGGGCATGCCGACTCCGATTACGTTCTCGGAGCCGAGCGCATCGGCCGCAATCGACGCGGTGAGCGCGGAATCGATGCCGCCGCTGAGTCCGACGATCGCCCGCTGGAAGCCGCATTTGTGAACGTAGTCTCGCGTGCCCAGAACCAGAGCTTCGTACACGCTGGCTTCTTCTCCCACGACTTGTGGGTGTATGTCTCCACTGATCTTCTGGGAATCGAGCTTCTGGGAATCGAAATAGATCAGGTCCTCGGCGAACGACTTCGCTTGCGCGATCACTTGTCCATCGGGCGCAATCACCAGGCTCGATCCGTCGAAGACCAGGCTGTCGTTGCCCCCGACCTGGTTCACCATCGCGACCGGCACTTTCTGATTCTTTGCGATGGCCGCCAGCATGTCGCGGCGCAGTTCGCGCTTGCCCAGCCAAAACGGCGACGCGGATATGTTGAGCACGAAATTACCGCCGGCTCGGACCAGTTCTTCGACCGGGTCTACGGTATACAATCGCCTGTTCCAGAAGCGCTTGTCGTTCCAGGCATCCTCACAGATGGTCAAAGCCATCTGCTTGCCGCAAAAGCTGAAGAGTTGCTGGCTCTTGGCGGGAGCGAAGTTGCGCATCTCGTCGAAGACGTCATAGGTGGGCAGCAGCATTTTCGACTGGATGAAGTCGATGCGCCCTTCGCGCAGCAGGGCGGCGGAGTTCATCGCTTTTTTGCCGGAGTCCGCTTCGGCCGGGGTCACCGTCCCGCAGATCACGGCAATGCCCTGCGTTTCGGCGGCGATCCTCTCGACGGTCGCGCGGCTGCGCGCCACAAACCAGGGCCGCTCGACCAGATCACGCGGCGGGTAGCCGCAGACGGCGAGTTCCGGAAACAGAATCAGGCCGGCACCAGCGCTCCGCGCCTGAAGCGCAAACTGGATGATCTTGGCAGCGTTGCCGGAAAAATCCCCCACAGTGGGGTTGATCTGGCCCAGGGCAATCTTCACGCTCATAGTGTAAAAGGTCGAGGCGTAGAAGGTCGAGGCGTACCAGACCCGTAGCGCAAGTGAGGCTCGTACCGCCCTCGGTGGCACGGCTGAAGCCGTGCCCTACCCGTTCCTGCCCTCCCCATACAGCAAATCGGGAACCACTCGAGAGCCCGATCAGGACGGCAGCATGGCCGACGGTGCGTCCGGAAGTTGCGCCTGCTCCGCCGCAAACCGGCTCCGCCCTTCGAGGTGCTTGGCGCGGAAATGCGTCCGCGCCCGTTCGCCCCACGCCTTTACGAAGTAGTAGTTCAACGCGCATCCGATAGCGGAGCTGGCAATCGGAATCAGGCGTCCGGCCCACTTTTCCACCACCTCGGCGCCGGCCCTGACGGCAATCCGCTGGATCACGCGCGGCACAAAGCGGTTGACCACTTCTTTTTCCAGCAATTCACGGCTGATATCGACCCCGGCGGCGCTGGCCGCTGCAATCCATAGCTCGGCAATTTCGTCGTCGGTGTTCAACTCGAACCCGTAAATCAGGCTGAGCTTCTGGATGGTGCGCATGGTAATGGCAGAAAGAATGCCGAGGTCCGGCACGATGGTCAGGATTCCGCCGAGACCAAAGCCCGCTCCCTCGGCCGCCGCCAGCTTCATGCCAGCGCGGATCACCGACTCCGCCACATCGTCGAGGCGTTCCACTGGCAGCGTGTAAACTCCGCGAAAAGTTGCCAGCGGCAACCCATGCGCCACGCGCAGTTGCATCAGGAAGCGCCGGGGATCAACCCTGATCGTGTCGTAGGTGCGAGTCAATCCCCGGCGGATCGCACCTTCGACGCGCCGCCGCATCCACGATTTTTTCTCGTCGCTTTTCTCGTCCGGCATTTTCAAGAATGAGTTTATCAGCCGGGCCTGACGACGCCTCCGTTTTCCCGCAAAGTGGCGGCTTGCCACGTCTCTTGCCGTGTCCAAAGGAGACGGGGCAAGCCCTGTCTCTACACGAACCTCGCGCTGTGCTAGCATCGACTTGTCTAATGTCAAAAGGGAAACTGCATATTGTTCCGCTAGGCGGGCTGGGCGAGTTCGGTATGAACTGCATGGCCCTGCGC
Organism: uncultured Acidobacteriaceae bacterium; assembly: GCA_963797885.1. GTDB lineage: Bacteria > Acidobacteriota > Terriglobia > Terriglobales > Acidobacteriaceae > Acidiflorens. The sequence goes on from CAWCRQ010000097.1 coordinate 18,389, forward strand.
TGGGGCGATGACATCATCGTGGTTGACGCCGGCCTCATGTTTCCCGAAACCGAGTTGCTGGGCGTCGACATCGTCGTCCCCGACATTTCTTACCTGCTTGAGAATCGCAAGCTGGTGCGCGGCATCGTCCTTACGCATGGCCACGAAGATCACATCGGAGCCTTGCCTTGGATTCTCAGCGAACTGAACGTTCCCGTCTGGGGCACCGAGTTCACGCTGGCCTACGTCGAAGACAAGCTCGACGAACACCAGCTCCTCGACGACTCCGACCTGCGCGAAATCCGTCCTGGAGAGCGCTTCAAGGTTGGGGCTTTCACCATTCATCCGCTGCAGGTAACGCATAGCTTGGTCGATTGTGTGGCGCTCGCTATCCACACGCCGATTGGCGTTGTGCTGCATACCGGCGACTTTAAGGTCGATCCGACGCCGACCGATAACCGCCTCTTCGATCTGCACGGGTTCGCCGAGTACGGCAAAGAAGGAGTGCTGGCGCTCTTGCAGGATTCGACCAACGTCGAGCGCAAGGGCTACACTCCGAGCGAGCGCGCGGTGCGCCGCAAGTTCGACGAGGTGTTTGCCCGCACCCAGCGGCGTCTGTTTATCTCCTGCTTCGCGTCCTCCATTCATCGCATCAAGCTGACGGTCGACATGGCGCGCGACCACGGCCGGAAAATCTGTTTCATCGGCCGCTCCATGAACAACTCCTCCGAGATCGCCGAAGACCTGGGTTATGTCCAGATCCCCGAGGGGATGCTGATTCAGCCCGGCGAAATGAAGAACTTCGCTCCGGAGAAAGTGTGCGTGCTCATCAGTGGCACGCAGGGCGAACCGATGTCGGCGCTGTCACGGGCGGCCGTGGATAACCACAAGCACGCCAAAATCGAGAAGGGCGATACGGTCGTCCTGTCCTCGCGCATCATTCCCGGTAACGAAAAAGCTATTTTCCGCATGGTGGACCACCTGTTCCGCCGCGAAGCGTTCGTCATCTATGAAGATGGCTCTTACCCGCCGGTCCACGTCAGCGGACACGCCAGCCAGGAAGAATTGAAGCTCATCATCAACCTGGTGCGGCCCAAGTATTTTGTGCCGATCCACGGCGAATACCGGCAGCTCAAGTTGCATGCGGAACTGGCCGCGTCCATGCACGGCTCGGTCGGCAACGTGCTGCTGATTGAGAGTGGAGACGTCCTCGAAATCGATGAACTGGGCGCGCGCAAAGCCGGACGCATCAGCGTGGGTCGCGTCTGCATCGATTCCGGCTCGCGCACCGACGTGGTCGAAGACATCGTCATCAAAGACCGCCGGCATCTTAGCGAAGACGGATTCGTGATGCCGATCATTGCCATCAACAAGCTCACCGGACTGGTCGAAACTTCGCCCGAGATCGTGACCCGCGGATTCGCGCCCGGCGAAAACGGCGTGATCGAACGCGCCCGCGAGATTGTCATGGAAACCCTCGATGCCTCCAGCTCCGAAGAGAAAGCCGACTATGGCGTGATCAAGGAGAAAATCCGCACCGACCTGAAGCGCTACATCTCGCGGCAGACGCAGCGGCGGCCGTTGATTATGCCGGTGATACTGGAGATCTGAGGTCTCGCGTTATCCCATCTTCGTTTCTACATCAGCGGGTTTTTCCAGCGCAGTCCCGGGAAGCGGGCAAAGTCGCGATCCGCTGTATGAAGCACGCCTCCATACTCAATTGTCAGCGCCGCGATCTGCGCATCGCTCACGAGTGGGCCCGAGGCGCGCCCCTCCAGGATCATTCGTCTCAACACGGACCAATGCTGATCTCCGGGCACAAGGATTTGCACATTGGGTTGTTGTAGCCACTCTTCTACAACGTGCACAGCTTGCTCCACAGCCACACGCGCTCCTGCCAAACGCCGGTTGGTGATAACTCGGAGGAAAGCGGACATGCTTTGCCAGGGCAATCCCACTGCTTCTACTCCGGACAACACGTTCTCCAGCCAGACCAGGCTCTTCTTATGGTCTGCTGAAGCGCGATCGTAGGCGTAGATCAGCAGATTGGCGTCAATTACGATCACCGATGGTCCGGCCCTTCCAGGTATTCCAGGAGCTCCTCGACTTTTTCAAACGGAGGGAGGCCCAGATTTAACGGCTTGACGCGAAAGGGTTTCCGAGTGGGCTGCTTCGAAGCATTCAATCCGAGGCGCAGAAAGCGATTCACCACTTGTTTGAACGACTCACCAGAGCGCCGAATCTCTTTTTTCAGCAGGCTGGCCACATCGTCGTCGAGCGAAAGTGTAGTCCGCATTTTTTCATGCTATATAAGAAGGCATCATGATGTCAATATAGTCCGCTTCATGATGTAATATATTAACGCCTTTGCAAAAAACGCGTGGACAAGACACGCTCAAGCACTATGGTTTCCCTCGACGACATTCGCACCGCTCAGACGCGTCTCAACGGTGTAACCGTCCGCACTCCGCTGTTCGAATGGACGGGCGCGGCGGACCAACGCAAGCTCTTCCTTAAGCTCGAAAACCTGCAGCCCATTGGGGCTTTCAAACTGCGCGGAGCTTATAACAAGGTCGCATCTCTTAGCAGCGAAGAGCGCCGCCGCGGAGTCATTTCGTATTCGAGCGGCAATCACGCGCAGGGCGTGGCCTACGCGGCGCGAGCGCTGGGCGTGAAGGCCATCATCGTCATGCCTGGCAACGCTCCGAAGAACAAGCTTGCTACCGCCGCGCTTGGAGCGGAGATCGTCACCGTTGGCCCGAGCAGCGAAGAGCGCCGGCTGCGCGCTGAGCAACTGGCCGCCGAGCACGGCTACGCTATCGTGCCCCCCTACAATGACGAAAAGATCATTGCCGGCCAGGGCACGGTCGGGCTCGAAATTCTCGAAGACCTGCCGAACGTTGAAACCGTGCTGGTCCCGGTCGGCGGAGGCGGGCTGATCAGCGGCGTCTCGGCCGCCATCAAGCTCAGCAATGCCGAGCTTAGTCATCCCAAGCCTGGCCAACCCAAGCTTGTCCAACCCGGGGTGAAGGTGATTGGCGTTGAGCCTGAACTTGCCTCCGATGCGCGAGCCAGCCTGCGCGCCGGACGGATCGTCTCCTTTCCGGCGGAGCAAGTCTCGCAGACGCTGGCCGACGGCCTTCGCACGCAGAGCATCGGCGCCATCAATTTCGAACACATCCGCGCCTATGTCGACGACATCGTCAGCGTCACGGAAGACGAGATCCGCGAGGCCATGCGCGCTCTGAGTGCGAACGCGAAAACGCTGGCCGAACCGAGTGGCGCCGTCGCCGCGGCCGCGTTTCTTTTCCACGCCGACGAGTTGCCGGAGACGGCGATCAACGTCGCCGTGATAAGCGGCGGGAATATCGATCCCACGCTGCTTGCCGAATTGGGTCAGCGCTGATCGCTCAGGAACGCACTCGCAGTCTCGAGGTTTTTCCCCCGTGCCACCCTGTGTCCTCTGTGGCTTCGCGCTGTTCGCAAGGTCAAAGGCGAAACCACAGAGGACACAGGGGTACACAGAGGAAACCTCTCTCGCGATTCGTGCTTCGAGCGCGGTGAATGTACAATCCTGATTTTCCACGCGAGGGCAACTTGAAGCGCTGGCTCGATCAGTTTTTTGAACTCTCTCGTCGCCAGACCACCGTCCGCCGCGAAATTGTCGCCGGACTGACCACCTTCTTCACGATGGCCTACATCGTGGCGGTCAACCCTGCCATCCTGAAAACCGCCGGCATGCCGACTGACGCCTCGCTTACGGCCACCATTCTCACCGCCATCTTCGGAACGCTGCTGATGGGCTTCTATGCCAACCGCCCTTTCGCCATCGGTCCGTATATGGGCGAAAATGCTTTCATCGCGTTCACGGTGGTGCATGTGCTTGGCTACACTTGGCAAAGCGCTCTGGGCGCGGTGTTTCTGGCTGGCATTCTTTTTGTTCTGATGACTCTGTTCCGCCTCCGCCAGTGGATGGTCGACGCCATTCCCGCCACGCTCCGTTACAGTTACGCCGTCGGCATCGGATTGTTTCTCACTTTCATAGGGCTGAATCAGACCGGCATTGTTACCCTGGGAACGCCCGGGACGCCGGTTCGGCCGGGCCATCTCACTTCGCTTTCGGTTCTGCTTTCCATTTTTGGTTTCCTGCTGATGACGGTGCTCAGCATTCGGCGCTTCCCGGCGGCAATTCTTAGCGGAGTTCTCGCCACCGCTCTCCTTAGTTTTGTGACCGGGGTCGCTCCGGCGCCGAGCGGGTGGGTCAGCCGTCCGCCGAGCCTGCAGCCCGTTTTTTTCAAGTTCGATCTGCACACGCTATTTACCTGGGGATTTTTCCCTGTCGTCCTCACGATTTTTGTTATGGCTTTTGTGGACACCATGGGCACGCTTATTGGTGTGTCGGCGCGCGCGGGTTTCCTCGACAAAGACGGCAACCTGCCCCAGATCGAGCGGCCGATGATGGCCGACGCGCTGGCTACAACCTTCGCCGCCGTGATTGGAACCACCACATCCGGCGCCTATATCGAGTCCGCCACTGGAGTAGAAGCCGGGGGCCGAACCGGCCTGACGGCGGTCATCACGGCGCTGTGCTTTGCCGGAACTTTATTCTTTGCGCCATTCATCTCCGCCATCCCTCCCCAGGCATACGGACCGGCGCTGATCTTCGTTGGATTGCTGATGCTGAGCCCGATCACCCGTATTCCCTTCGACGACCTCACCGAACTCGTTCCGGCCTTCGGAGTCGTCATCCTGATGGCCTTCACTTACAACGTGGGCATTGGCATGACGGCGGGCTTCATCTTGTATCCTTTCTGCAAACTGGTTTCGGGGCGCTTGCGGGATGTTCGTCCAGCGCTCTGGGCGTTGACCGCGTTGTCGCTGCTATTTTTCGTCTTTTATCCGTATACGTAGTCGTTCAGAGAAGCCGGTGAAAACAATATGATTCGCTTTGGCATCGTAGGTTTCGGATTGCACGCCGTGCGGCGGCTGATGCCGGGCTTCGCGCTTGCCCAGAATTGCAAGGCGGTCGCTCTATCGCGCCGCGACTCGCACAAGGCACGCGCGGCCGCCGCACAATACGCGATCCCGCATGTTTTCGCCTCCACGGAAGAACTTTGCCGCTGCCCCGAAGTTGACGCCGTGCTGGTTGCCACTCCGAATGCCTGCCACCTGCAGGACGTCCTCACCGCGGTTGCCGCCGGCAAGCCGGTGTTGTGCGAGAAACCGATGGGCATGGATGCGGAAGAATGCCGCCGGATGGTCGAAGCGGCGCGCAACGCCGGCGTTCTTCTCGGCGTCGCCCAGGTCTTTCGTTTTGCAGAGAGCACGGCGAGATTTCGCGAACGCGTCGCCGCTGGTGACATCGGGCAGCCGATCTTTGCGCGGGCGGAGTTCTCGTATAGCGGCGCGGGCCATGCTCGCACCTGGCTTTACAACCGCTCGATGGCTGGAGGTGGCCCCATCGCCGACGTGGGCGTACATTGCATCGACGCCTTGCGTTACGTCCTGCAGGATGAACCGCGGCTGGTGAGCGCTCTCGACCGTCCGGACGAACGTTGCTTGGGCGAGCGTTGGTTGGGCGAACGTCGTATGGGCGAACCTGGTTTGGAACAATCGAGCGACGTAGAAGCGGCGGCAATCCTGACGCTGGCGTTTCAGCGGGGCACGCTGGCCACGGCCCTGGTTTCAACTCGTGCCCGCTATCGCACGCCGGTGGAGATTGTCGGTGACGCGGGCGTCCTGCGGGCGAACGATGCGCTGAGTGTCGAACGACCTATTAACTTGGAACTGTGGCGCGAGGGACAATGCGTTGCCGAAGAAACCGTCTCCAACCAACATGCTTATGCGAGACAGGCAGACAGTTTCGCTGCCGCCATCGAAGGCCGGGAAGTGTTTCCAGTGCCTGGCCAGCAAGGCTGGCAGGACCAGCTCATTCTGGATGCCGCCTACCGCAGTTTGTCATCGGGAAAAAGTGAAGAGATACCGATTCTCTCAGACGACCGTGGCAGGTAATGCTGGAAGCAACCGTAATGGCGGGAGAGCGTGGGCTCCCCGGGAAAATTCACCACAAATAAGAAGCGCCCCGGATTCCAAGAATCACGGGACGCCCGAACAGCCCTCCCCCAGAACTGCTCAACCCAAAAGATATGGCAACTGATCGGGGAGCGGAATACCACTTTTGAGCGATTGCTTGGCACCAACGGGCCACTTGCTAAATGCCGGGTCGGTGGTAACATCAGTCACCTCGCGATTGGTTACTGCCAGTCGCACCAGGGTTCTGGAAGCGAGTCTCTAAGCTTAGGTTTCTTTCTGGTGGCGAGATTCCCCTGCCGAATCCGCAGTTGCCCCGTTTCGTAGTCGGCGTGACCGCCTGCGGGATTGAGCCGCTGGACGATCTAGGGAAGGCGATGGTTGCTAGTGTGCAGGAGCTTGCAGTCCTTGATTGTTGGGAGGCAAGGAAAATGGTTGTAAGTTATTGATAAGTAATAACAACCAAGTTTGCGCAGTTGGAATGACAAGTGCAGTGGACGACCTGAGCGACTTGTGCCTTGGAGACAATCTTAATCTTAAGGTGAATCTTGGGAAAGAACCGAAAAGGGAGGGCATTAACATGAGGCGAGTGTTAGTTCTAGCATTGCTGGCTTTGGCCTTGCCGATTGCCGCTTGGGCGAACACGATTCCCTTCACGAACCAGAATGGCGGGCTTAACATTTCGGGTATGGCGGGAACGGGGGGGATGGGAACGATCGGCGTGTCAACCATCACTTCGATTGGATCGCAACTGCTGACCTGGGGGCACACCGCAGCTACTGCTGGACACGCTCTTGGTTCGGTGAGTTTCACGACTGGTGCTCTGGCCACTGGCTCACTCCGGTATGGCGGAACCTTTAACGGGGGCGAGGGCGTCTCGACCTTTGACGTGATGGGCATCGGCAAGTGGGCAAAAAATTTGACGGGATCAAAAACAACGCCGGTAGCGATCTTCACCGGCTGGTTCGTCGGTCCGATTGATTGGACTCTGACTAGCGCGCCTGGCAAGAAGAACCTGACCTACGTTCTCAGCGGCCAGATCTTCGGCCAGTTGTGGAACGGTCGTGACGTGTCTGGAACTACGACCCAGTACATCTACACGGTTAACGGACAGCTCACCCAGGGTATCGGGCACATCCGTATGGGCAACTCGAGCTACAGTGTCCCGGAACCCGGAACTTTGGGTCTTCTCGGAACCGGGCTTGTGGGTATCGCTGGAGTATTCCGTCGCAAGATGATCGGGGGATAGCTTAAACTTGTTGGTCGCCCAGAACACTCAACTCATGGCCCCGCCGCAAGGCGGGGCTTTTGATTTTTTGCAGAAGCGGCTTGATCGACTTGATGGCCTTTGCCGGAAGAGGTTCGATTTTCGCGGCGAACCGAACCCCTCCTCAGGACCGTCTCCAGTGCTTAGTGTCCTTAGCCGAGACTGATGCGAGAGGCGCTTTGAAGCCCGCCCCACGTCCTCTGGGTCGATTACTGCGGTAACGGCCCACGGTGGATTTGGCGTTGACCTAGCCGTTGTCCAAACCTACAGTCAGGCGCAGGGGGATGTATGAAGGATATCCATGAAGTTTTGCGCCGCAAGCAGGCGCAGTACACACAGCTGGGAAAGCAGATCGAAATGCTGCAGCAGGCGGCCGAGAAGTTGCGCGAAGTCGCGCCCTTGCTTGCCGAAAATGACAACGAGGACGACAGCGCAGTCCTGACGGAAGTGGACGATGAAAATTCCAACGCGATGGCTGCCAAGGCCAGCGGTCAATCCTCGCCGGCCGCGTCCAAACCAGGGCGTAGCGTAACTCCGCGCTGGCCGTAGAGGCAGAGCGCGAGGCGGGAGGCTCGGTTCGATGATATTGCAGGCACTATTGGTGTCCAAGGATGACCTGACTGCGGAAACGCTGATTCATGCCCTGACGCAGTTCGGGGTTGCGGTGGATCGGTCGAACGCGGCCGATGTCGCCGCGACACGACTGGAGGAGGAGCGTTTCGATCAGGTCATCGTTGACTTCGACGATCCTGAAACGGCCTCGTTGCTACTGGATGCTTGCCGCCGCCGCGTCGGTCCCGACCGCAATCCGCCCGTCACCATTGCCTTGTTAAACGAAGCTTCGCAGATCCGCTCGATCCTCGGCGCGGGAGCTCATTTTGTCCTCACCAAGCCCGTCAGCTACGAGCAGGCGCAAAACACCTTGCGCGCTGCCACGGCGCTGCTGAAGCGCGAACGGCGGCAAGCGTTGCGGGTTGCCGTCCAGGCGGCGGTTTCAATTCGTATCGACGAAAGCAACACGGTCGAAGCCATTCTGCTCGACCTGAGCACCGGCGGCATGGATGTGCTGGCGGCCAAGCCACTTCCATCCGCGGCTCTGGTTCACGTCTCTTTCGAACTTCCCGATGGCGGCGCTGGCATTGCAGGTGACGCGGAAGTTGCCTGGAGCACCGCCAACGGTCAAACCGGTCTGCGCTTTCTCGCGATGGACGCCGAGAAGCGCGAGGAAATGAGCAAGTGGCTGGCTGCCCGTTCGCACGATGCTTTGCCCGAAGAACCCGACGCGGTCACGCAATGCAAACTGACGGATCTTAGTCTGGGGGGCTGCTATGTGCAGACCGAATCTCCCTTCCCTCAGTCCTCCGCCGTCGATCTGTGCCTGCGCGCCGCCGGGATGGAGATTCACACCGAAGGGTTGGTCCGGGTCATGCATCCCGGACATGGCATGGGCATTGAATTTCCTGCCCGCACGGAAGATCAGCGCAAGAGCGTCGGCGAGTTCATCGATTTCCTTACGGGCCAGCCCGGCGCCACTCCGCAACTGGAAACTTCTCCTCGCGCTCTCGTCGCCAACGCGGTCGATTTAATCCAGGAACCAGGCCAGGGCCCAGACCAGACCAGCAGCGCCGCAACCTACGGGGAGGATCCACTCCTGGAATTGCTGCGGACCGGCAATGCGCTGGAGGAAGAAGCGTTTCTCGCCGAACTGCACCAACAGCGAACTGCGGCGAGCGTCAATCAATAAACGTCCGCCAGTAGAAGGCAGCCAGTAAGCGTTCGCCTAATAGCCCCCGATCCCAGCAAGAACGATCCCAGCAAAAACGGTCCCAGAAAAAAGCCGGGAACCTGACCGACTTCCCCCTGTCGGCCGGTCCCCGGAAGTTTGTTCGACATCATCTGATCGCAGATTACCTCGACACCCGCTGCCAAATGATTTCGGTGCGGTTAATTTTTCGAGAATTTTTCTGATGCAATAGAATTGCTCTGCCTGTAAGGACGGGGCTTGCCCCGTCTCGGGGACGCTGGAGACGCGGCAAGCCGCGTCTCTACGGGATGTCAGATGCAGCTTGAGGGTCGTATCCACCTTTCGCTTTTTCGCAGCCTGTCAGTTTGAGGTTAGGGTAAATTGCTCAGAAGTCCGGTCTCGCGTGCATTCGTGCTAGCTGGCTGCTGTCTGGTGGCCATCACTCCATTTTTCTGGCGGGGCAGCCCCTCGGGGCATGATTTCGAGTTCCACATGTTTTCGTGGATGGAAGTGCTCGGCCAATGGAAGCACGGCATCGCATATCCGCGCTGGGCGGCGCTGGCGTACTGGGGATACGGCGAGGCTCGCTTCTTGTTTTATCCCCCGGCTTCCTGGACTCTGGGCACCGCGCTCGGTGCCGCTCTGCCCTGGACGATGGTGCCGGGCGCGTATTGCTGGATCGCGCTCACGCTTGCCGGTGCGTCCATGTACCGGCTCGCCCGCGAGTGGCTCCCGGTCGCGGACGCGTTGTTTGCGGCCGTGTTCTATGCGTTGAATCCCTACCACTTGCTTATCGTCTACTGGCGAAGCGCATACGCCGAACTGCTGGCGGGGGCGCTGTTGCCGCTTCTGCTGCTCTGTCTTCTACGGATCTTTTTGCGGAAAGCCGAGCCTGGTCATCGCCCGACGCTGGGGCTGAGTCTCACGCTGGCCGCAGCCTGGCTCACGAACGTACCTGCGGCGGTGATGATGCATTACGCGGCGGCCGGGCTGGCGGTCGTCTTCTTTGCGACTGGAAGCGCGCGCGAGCTCGCCCATAAACGATCATGGGGTCCACAGGTCTGGCGGCCGCTTGGTCGGGCCTTAGTCCGGACGGGGCTGGCGATGCTCCTCGGAGTCGGCCTGGCCTCGTTTTATCTTCTACCTGCAATTTACGAACAAGGATGGATCAACGTCAGCCAGGTGCTGTCACCGGGAGTCCGGCCGCAGGACAATTTTCTTTTCACCACCCTCGCCGATCCCGATCACAACCGCTTCAATCTTCTGGTTTCGACCGTAGCGGTGGTCGAAATTGGCATCCTCGCTTTCGCGATCGGGTTGTCGTGCCGCTGGCCTGTGAAACGCGCAGGGGCAGCCAACCCTTCGACAAGCTCAGGGCAGGCTCCTTCGACAAGATCGGGCCAGGCTCTCGACAGTCCAGTCGCGTGCAGCGCGGTAACCGCTGAGCAAAGCCCGTGGATGCTGCTTTCCGCCTTGGGTGTGTTCAGCGCGGTCCTGATGCTTTCGGTGAGCAATTTGCTCTGGCAGCACTTGCCCGAACTCCGCTTCGTGCAACTTCCCTTCCGCTGGCTGCTGGCGATGAACCCCGCTTTGGCCATGCTTTTGGCGATGACCGCGAAGCGTTGGATTTGGACCTCGCGTTTCGCGGCGTCTGCCGTTCTGCTGGCCGCGGTTATCATCGCCGGCTATCGTTTCCAGCCCCCCTGGTGGGAGACGGCTGGCGATATCCGCGAGATGAACGATGCCATCGTCGACGGCACCGGATACGAGGGCACCGACGAATACGTCCCGGCCGGAGCCGATGCCTACGAACTGAACAAAAGTCTGCCCCTCATCAGCGACGACAGGGGGGCAGCGGTTCACAGCGAAATGCTGGCGTGGGGGCCGACGGAAAAGCACTTCACGGTCCACGCCGCCGCACCGCAAAATCTAACCGTGCGCCTTTTCAGCTACCCGGCATGGGAGGTCGTCGTGAACGGCAAGCCCTCGGCAACAAAGAAAACCGATGTCACCGGCCTGATCGTCATTCCCATCGCCGCCGGAGACAGCGATGTACGCATCCATTTCCGCCGGACGATCGATCGTTTCGTCGGAAACATCCTCTCGCTGATTAGCTTGGCTGTGCTTGTCGCCGCTTGGATGAAGATGAAGACGCAGCCTAAGACCCGGCTGGGGCGACCGGTGTAATCCCCTGTGTTCCCCTGTGTCTTCTGTGGTTAAAAAAACCGATAACCACAGAAGACACAGGGAGACACAGAGAAAAACTCACGGGTGACAAGATGCAACGTCGCGTCCTGGTGGCAACTTCGAACGCCGGCAAGCTTCGCGATTTCGCCGGAGCCGCCGCCCCCTACGGCATCACAATCGCAAGCATCCCGCACTTTGCTTCTCTGCCCGAAGTTGTCGAAGACGCGGCCAGCTTCGAGGAGAACGCGCGCAAGAAAGCTGAGTGCTACAGTCTGGCCGTGCCCGGCGAGCTGGTTTTAGCCGACGACTCCGGCCTGGAGATTGACGTCCTGGGCGGCGCTCCCGGCGTTCATTCTGCCCGCTACGCTGCCGACGAACCACACAAGGCAGAGTGCAACACCGATGACGAAGCCAACAACGCGCGCGTGCTCCGCGAACTGAAAGGGGTTCCGGAACAAAAGCGCACCGCTCGTTTTATCTGCGTGCTGGTTGTCGCCCGTGACGGCCGGACTGTTCACACCTTCCGCGGCACCGCTGAAGGCGTCATTCTGAATGCGCCCCGAGGCCAGCATGGATTCGGATATGATCCACTGTTCTACTTCCCGCAAATCGGCAAGACCTTCGCCGAGCTGAGCGCGGCAGAAAAAGCCCAGTACAGCCATCGTGGTGCAGCTTTTCGCGCATTTCTGTCGTGGTATCGGGCAACCTAAAGCGAAGCCAAAGTTGCTGTGGCCGCAGGCAGTCTGCCGAGCTGCGCTCGGCTTGGACAGGCGAGGGCGCCCGTCCCCACACTAGCAGGGTAGAGCCGCAATAAACCTTCGCGGTATATCATGTTTTTCCGGGCCCCTTGCAATGCCGCGAAAAAACATCCTTCTTTTCCTTGAAGGAGGGGATCGGCGGACAATCGGTCGCTCTGACCAAGTGGTGGCAATTGTGTCCAAGGACCCACGGCTGTTTCCTGAGCTGATCGCAGGGTTGTGGTCCGAGGATGCCCTCGTGCGAATCCGCGCTGCAGACGCGACCGAGAAGGTTACGCGGAGGAATCGTGAGCTCCTGCGGCCCTACAAGAAGGAGTTGCTGGGTTTGACGATCGAGGCGAAGGAACAAGAACTGCGTTGGCATCTAGCCGTCATGGTTCCACGGCTTGTGCTGAACGCAAAGGAACGACAACTCGCGACATCTTTATTGAACAGTTATCTGGAGGACCGTAGTTCCATTGTCAAGACCTTCGCTCTTCAGGGGCTAGCCGACTTGGCGCAGAATGACCCGAGCATTCGACCGAGAGTGGTGGAGATTCTGTGCGAGGCTAGTCGGAGCGGTACGGCTGCGATGAAAGCTCGTAGCCGCAAGCTGCTGCTGCAATTGGAATGTGTTTGATCGTGCGCATCGTCACCTACCCCACGAAGCGTTGCGAAGCTCTGGCCGACGACAAGAAGTTCGATGCCTCAGGTGCTCCGCTGCCCAAGCTCTGAGTGCACAAAGGAGTTGCAAAATGATAGTATGTGCGATATAGTGCGCATGTACATATGGCGAAAGACGAAACGGCTGAGAACGTTAAGCAATGGTTTCAGGAAGCGATACGGCATTTGTGGCCTGTGGCCGAAGGCTCTCTTTCCTTTCGCAAGACCCCCTGTATTCGCAAGAACTGCAAGGTGTGCGCGAGAGGGGACGGCCATCGGAGCTATGTGCTGTACGGGCGCCGAGGGAAGGAGCGCATATCTCTCTACGTACCTGAAGATTTGGCGCCAGAGGTTGAGAAGGCCCTCGAGAACGGGCGCGAACTGCAAGCGTTAATGAACGAGGCAGGCATGCGTTATTTGCACGCACGAAAGACAGAACGGTATCGAAAGTCGGGAAAGAGGTGAGAAAAAGACACCACGTCGGGGAAGGGGCCACCGATCATGCTCAGCCGAGAGGACCTGCTGATATGGAGCCGGCGCTTGGATTTGTCCGAGGCGTCTCGCTCGGTGATTGATCATATTCGATCCGCACCGCCTTCGCGCCGGGTAGGGGGTGGCCGCCAGAACGTCAGCGGGCGGTATCCCAGCAAGAAAATGGGTGTCACGATCCAGTTCGAAAGCCACCGCGTCGAACTCGCTGGGATTTACGAGATGGAGCACGATGGCGACACCTTGGAATACTACGACCAGCCGCCGGCGATTTGTTTGCGCTATCCCAGCGCGAAAGGGAGGCAACTGGTCGTGATGCACACGCCGGACTTCTTTGTCCTTCGGCAAGACAAGGCGGGATGGGAAGAATGGAAGACCGAAGAAGATCTGGTCCGGCTGGCGCAGAAGAGTCCTCATCGCTATCGGCTGGAGAACGGTAACTCCTGGAGATGTCCACCGGGAGAGGAACACGCCAAGGTGTTCGGGTTGTATTACCGTGTACGGTCTTCCCGCGAAATCAACTGGGTTTTCCAACGGAACATGCAGTTTTTGGAAGATTACCTACGACTTGATTCCGTTCCGATTTCCTCGTTGGTCCGTGAGAGAGTCCTCGCTTACGTATCCGCCTGGCCCGGGGTGGCGTTGCAAGAACTCCTTGCGCAGAACCCCCGTTTAGCCCCGCCAGATGACATTTACTCTTTAATTGCCACGGGCCAGCTTTATGTGGACCTTCACGCGGCTGCCCTTGCGGAGCCAGCGCAGGTCCAGGTGTTTGCCAACCAGGATGCCGCCCGAGCATGTGCATTGGTGCCCCAGAAGCGTTTAACCCAAGATCCCTATAGTCTGCAACCACAGGCCTCCTACGCTAACACGCCAGGGGCTACCAACACGGCGGCTTCGGAATTGACGAAGAGGTTACTCGAGGCCACCGAAGCAGACTTGCAATTGGCGAACAAGCGGTGGGAAGTCGTTCGACAACATCTTTTCGGAGACTCGCCCTCGACAGTAGCACCGATCCCATGCCGCACCTTGCAGCGCTGGTTGTCGGCGTATCACGCCGCCAAACGTCTCTGGGATAACGGATATGTGGGACTCTTGCCCAAACGCCGCCCTGGCAATTCAACTTCACGACTGCCGGAAGCGTCAGTACAACTCATGAACGAGGTAATCAAAACCGAGTACGAGACGAAGAAGCAGAAGAATCGCTATGCTTGCTGGATTTCCGTCCAGCGAGCTTGCGAACAGGAAGGTGTGCCAACGCCCTGTTATATGACCTTCTGCAGGGCAGTGCGCAAGCGGGCGGGATGCGGTCAGACTTCGAAGCGCCAGGGCCATCGAGCCGCCTATGTTCAGGAGCCTTTCTACTTTGAACTCGAACTGAAGACGCCGCGACACGGCGATCGCCCCTTTCAGATTTGTCATATCGACCACACGGAGCTCGACATCGAACTTGTCTGTTCGCGCACTCGGCAGAATCTAGGCCGCCCCTGGTACACCATGCTGACGGATGCATTCTCACGTCGGCTGCTGGCGATTTTTCTCACCTTCGATCCACCGAGCTATCGTTCCTGCATGATGGTGCTTCGCGAGTGTGTTCGCCGCCACGGAAGGTTTCCCCAAAGCCTGGTCGTGGATGGCGGCAAGGAATTTGGCAGCGTTTATTTCGACACCCTCCTGGCACGGTTCGAGTGCATCAAAAAGACACGCCCGCCGGCAAAAGCACGATTCGGCTCGGTCTGTGAGAGGCTTTTCGGCACTTCAAACACGCGCTTCATTCATAATCTGGCTGGCAACACTCAAGTCATGAAAAATATCCGGCAGGTTACCAAGAGCGTGAATCCCAAGCGGCACGCCGAGTGGACGCTCGCCGAGCTTTACGAAGGCCTGTGCCAATGGGCCTACGAGGTCTACGACACTATCTCCCACCCTGCCCTTGGCCAGACTCCGCGTGAAGCATTCGCTGCCGGGCTGGCACAAAGCGGAATTCGACCTCACCGCATGATTGCGTACGACGAGGAGTTCCGGCTTTGGACCTTGCCCACAACGGCGCGGGGCCAGGCGCGCGTTGTACCCGGCAAAGGAGTGAAGATCAATCATGTGTTTTATTGGGCCGCAACATTGCGAGACCCTGAAGTCGAGCGCATGCCCGTACCCGTTCGCTATGACCCTTATGATGCTGGAGTGGCCTACGCCTTGGTGCGGAACCGATGGATACAGTGCATCTCAGAGCACTACAGCGCCCTGCGAGGCAAATCGGAGCGCGAGTTAATGCTGGCCACCGCCGAATTGCGGAGACGAACGCATCACCATGCTGGACAATTCACCGTGACCGCGAAGAAGCTCGCGGACTTTCTGGCTTCTGCTGAGGGAGAACATGTCTTAAGAATGCAGCGCACCCAGGATCGCGAAGCTAACGGTATTGTCACGGCCATCCACGCCGGGCGGGGCGAATTGCGTTGTGACACTGCAGCCGAGAGCGAAATCCCAGCTGGCGACGGTGTGGCAGTGCCCTTGGCGGTGGAAGCAACGACGAAGACGCTAAACGCGAATGAGCTCACCATGTACGAGGAGTACTGAACGTGCCTTCCAGGGCTTTCCCTGAGGAACTGTTGCAGCGGCCGACGAGTGAGCGTCTCGCCTACTTCCGCGCTTATACAGTTGCGCATCCGCAGCTGAAGGTAGTAAGCGAGGCGCTTCGGCGAGCCATTCAGGAACCGGGTGGGGCTTCGCTGATTTTCGTGGTTGGGCCAACCGGCGTCGGCAAGACAACCCTGCGGCTGCGGATTGAGCAAGAGCTCCTACAGCGGTTCCTCGCCGCCGGCAAGCCGGAACCGGGCTGCGTTCCTGTGGTCGGGTTCGAGGCAGCGGCGCCGGACTCGGGTAATTTCAACTGGAAAGATTATTATCGCCGGGCTTTGCGTGCGCTCGCAGAACCGCTCATTGATTATAAGCTCGATCGTCCGCTGCCTGGGCGGAGCGGGACTGAGGAGTGGACCACGGCAGCCAGGGTTTGTAGCCCCGAGTTACGCCAAGCGTTGGAGCAGGCCCTGCGTCATCGGCGACCGGCGGCGGTACTGATTGACGAGGCCCAGCACTTGACGAAGATTGCGAGTGGGCGCCGTCTTTCCGATCAGTTGGATTGCCTCAAATCCCTGGCCAGCCTGACTGGCTGTGTCCACGTGCTCATTGGAACCTACGAGCTACTGCCATGCCGCAATCTTAGTGCGCAACTGAGCCGCCGCAGTCGCGACATCCATTTCCGTCGATATCGGATCGATAATCCCGATGATGTCGTGGCCTTTCAGCGCGTGATCTTCAGCTTCCAGCGCCACCTCCCGCTGGCTCGGGAACCGGAGTTGTGGCGAGATTGGGAGTTCTGTTACACGCATTCCCTGGGGTGTGTTGGAATCCTCAAGGATTGGTTCACCCGCGCTTTGGCAGACGCTCTTGAACGAGGCGCACCTACGCT
Organism: uncultured Acidobacteriaceae bacterium; assembly: GCA_963797885.1. Lineage (GTDB taxonomy): Bacteria > Acidobacteriota > Terriglobia > Terriglobales > Acidobacteriaceae > Acidiflorens. Next base: position 34,954 of record CAWCRQ010000097.1, read on the forward strand.
GACGCGGGCGGATTTGGAACGTTGCGCATGGTCGCTCGACCAATGCATGACGACGGCCCGGGACACCTTGGATGGCGAATCCGTGTTCATTGAAAAGGTGGAAACGGCTAATCGTCTCCGGCAACTGCTAGGGTTCGGGACGATGGCAGGTGCAGAGGGCGCACAACCGGCCAGCACAACGCCACGACCGGACATGCTGCCAGCCGGCGACGGACCATTGAAGCGCGGAAGCCGGCGCGTCGGTTTACGCAGACCGGTACGCGATGCGGTCGGCATTCGTCAAGCAGGTTGAATTTTCGCCCACTTGTTGCCCCCACCTTCGACGGCTATGGAGATGGCGATCGAGGAATTCGAAGCCTGGGATACCGACACATCACTTCTTCCGCCCCTCACGCGTCTCTATCATCTCCCGCCCATCGGAGTGGGGACGCCGATGGTCGAGAGTCTGACCGGCTACATCGTCCGGCTTGCGGAGGAACACTGTGTATCGGCGGGTGTCCTCTATTGGAAAGAGATCAGGACGTTGGCGGCCAAAGGCAACATTTTTACCTTCCGGGTTACCAACGACGCCGGCTACTCCACCCACACCATCAACGGGTTGGGCTCCCCAGCCGCAGATTTTGTGCGTGCCTTAGAGATCCTCACTGGGCGTCGTGATCTGTCCTGCCTGACGCTCCTGGCTTGGCGCCGGGTTCTACCCGGCCATTCCTTGCTTCGCCGCTGCCGGGCATGGTGCGAGAGTTGTATGTATGCTTGGCGAGAAGCAAACCAACCGATCTACGAGCCTCTTCTCTGGACCCTTCAGGCCGTAACCATATGCCCCTACCATCATCGGAACTTGCGCCAAACATGCCCGCACTGTGAGCTTCAGATTGGCCCTCTGGACTCACGATCGCGGCGTGATCGCTGTTCGCGCTGTGGGCAGTCGCTTGTCCCTGACCGAATCGATCCAGCCTCAGATTCCCGAATGACGCCACGCGAGGAGTCGGTGTGGGCCCTCTGGGTGGCGAGCGCTCTGAGTGAGTTGCTTGCCGCTGCGCCGCAGATTAGCTGCCCACCGGGGCGGGAGCGCCTAGCGCGGACGGTTCACCTGTGTGTCGAAAGGTTCTGTTCTGGGAATGGGTCCAATCTCGCCCGGCTTATGCGTGTCGGCAGAGGGGCCGTCAGCAGTTGGCAGAGGGCAAAAACCACACCGGGGCTCCCTCTCCTTTTGAGCATGGCCTACCGCTTGGGAATCTCACTGCTGGACTTGCTGCTTGAAGGCCCAACTTGCGTGACTTCCCGGGGATTCGTCCGAGCCGTACCAGTTGAAGTGAGCGTCCGCAGCCAACAATCAACGATGGCGTTTGGCCGACGCATCCGCCGTGCCGAGGTGTCACGGCTCCTCCACATCGCGCTCAAGGAAACCCCGCCGCCCTCCGTGGAGCAAGTGATGAGGCGTCTCAGCCATAGCCCGGCAACCATTTACCGGCACTTTCCGGAACTCTGCCGCCAGATCGCGCGGCACTACGCGGAATACCGGGTGAGGCGTGCCATCGCAAGGAAGGTCCAAGCAGGCGAAGAGGTGAGAAGGGTCGCCTGCGAGCTTCAGGCCAAAGGGATGAGCCTCGCACGTCGCAATCTGCGCCCACTATTGACCAGCACCGATTACCTCAACCTCGAAGAGGGACGTGCAGCGCTGCGAGAAGTCCGCCGACAGATGGCTCCCCACGCCCGCAGTGAATAAGATCCGACGCAGATACGATCACCATCTCTGCAAAGCCGTACTCCTATCCTTACGAATTGATGCGTACAGGCATCTGCGGCCAACCCATGCTTTAAGGGGAGGTTCCTTTGGCAAAGTTATGCTTCCCAATTGGCAAAATTATCCTTCAAGGAACAGAGCCAAACGGCAATGTTATGGGTCCAAAACGGCAAAGTTATGGTTCCAGTCACAATATTGAGACTTGAGCCATAAAGTGGCAGCATTTTGAACCATAAGTTGGCAGTTGCTCTGCGATAACCCCTTTCAGATCAATACAGCCACTCCAGGCGTCCAAGGCTGGTTTGAACCATAAGTTGGCACTAAGTGCAAAATGGAAGCATAAAGTGGCAGTAAGTACCATTGGTCCCCGGAAGTCGCACAAAGTCGCGGGATCGCCACAATAGCGCTGTCTCCGCCTTTCACATTTTCCGAAAAAACTTCTTGCCTCACATTAGTATGTGTGTTATATAACGCCTGTACATGATCAAGCAAGAGCTGCCCCAAGACGTTCTGCGATGGTTCGAGAAGGCCACTAAAAGTTTGTGGCCGATTGCATTGGGATCAATCTCTTTACGTAAGAGCCCTTGTATCCGAAAGAATTGCTCAGCCTGCGCGTCAGGCAAGGGTCACCTCAGTTACGCTCTATCCGGCTACCAAGGCAACCGGAGGTTCGCAATCTATGTGCCGGACGAACTGGCGCCGGAAGTGCAGAAAGCAATCGAGAATGGTCGGCAATTGCAGGAGTTGATGAAGGAAGCCGGCCTGCGTTACGTCAAGGCACGCAAGCAGGAGAGGGAATTGAAAGAGAAAAAGTGAAGCGATTGCCGGAGGGAGCCGCCAGAAAGGAGAGGTTGCGGTGCTTGAGGGAGATGGCTTGGAGTTGTGGTTTCAGCAGAACCATATCCCGGATAAAACGCGATCCTTGATTAGCGCGATTCGCTCTTCAGGCCCTTCCCGCCGCGTTGGCGGCGGATCCTCGAACGTCTGCGGCCGTTATCCCAGCAAGAAAATGGGAGTCACCATTCAGTTCGAAAGCCACCGCGTCGAACTGGCAGGCATTTACGAGATGGAGCACAGCGGTTCGGTCCTGGAATACTTCGATCAGACTCAGCCGATTAAATTGGTGTATGCAAGTCCCAAAGGAAGGCGAATGGGGGTGTGGCACACTCCCGATTTCTTTGTCATCCGTGATCGTGAGGCTGGATGGGAAGAATGGAAAACAGAGGAAGAGCTTCAGCGCCTGAAATCCAGAAATCCAAGCCGCTACTTCCCCAACGCTCAGGGCGGATGGAATTGTCCCCCCGGCGCAGCTTACGCTGAGCCACTCGGGCTTTATTATCGCGTTCGGTCTTCGGCAGAAATCGACTGGACATTCCAACGGAATATTCAATTCCTGGATGACTACCTGCGGGTTGACCTTTCGATTGACGGCGCAACCGGCCACGAGAAAGTGCGCGCCTATGTATCGGCGGTGCCTGGCATCACTCTCGACAGACTCTTGCAGTTCACCAAGGGGAGTGTCTCAGCGGACGCGATCTTCGGCATGATTGCGGCGAATATCCTGTACGTGAATCTCCACGCTGCTCCCCTTGCCGAACCCTCGCGGGTTAAAGTCTACTCTTCCCCGGAAGTTGCCTCCCCAGCCAGTCCTTGTGGCCCGGTAGAACCCCAGCGCATATCTTCCTCCACGCTTCACTGCGGGAACAGTCTCATTTGGGATACTCGCCTCTGGAAGGTGCTTAATGTCGGGAGCACCTCAATTAGCCTGCTATCCGAGGATCAGAAGTTAGCCGAGTTGCCGATGACGGCGTTTGAAGCCTTGGCCCAACAGAAGAGGATTGAGTTGGCCCCCGAAGACCTCAAGGGAGTCTCCGAATCGAGCATCCTCGAACGACTGTCCCGAGCCAGTGAAAGGGACCTGCGAACTGCCAATTACCGTTCTGGCTTGGTCATGGGCTATGTTCACGAAGGATCTCTTCCGATGGCTACCGACGTGCCTCTTCGCACCTTTTACCGCTGGGTTGGCCAGTATCGCCAAGCAGAAATAAATTATGGAAGTGGGTATCTAGGCTTGCTGTCGGACCACGGTGCGAAAGGCAACCGCACTCCCAAGCTGCCCGAGACAGCACGGCGCGAAATGACGGAAGCGTTCGAGCAAGATTATGAGACGACAAAGCAGAAGACACTGTATGCATCCTGGATCAAGCTGAAGCTTTCCTGCGAGAAAAAGGGGATAACCCCGCCCAGTTATAAGACGTTTGCGATCACCGCCTGCCAGCGGGACCCCTATCGCCAGAAGTTGAAGCGACAAGGCCGGCGCAGTGCTTACGCACTGGAACCTTTTTATTTTGACCTTGAACTGAAGACACCCCGGCACGGAGACCGGCCGTTTGAAATCGGACATATCGACCACACCGAACTGGATGTGGAGGTCGTCTGTTCGCAGACGGGGCGTGTATTGGGCCGCCCTTGGATGACCCTCCTGATCGACGCTTACAGCCGGCGAGTGCCTGCGATTTATCTCACCTTCGATCCGCCAAGTTATCGTTCGTGCATGATGGTCCTGCGTGAGTGCGTGCGCCGCCACCAGCGGCTTCCGCAGATCGTGGTGGTTGATGGAGGGAAAGAATTCGAAAGCACTTATTTCGAGGCACTGCTCGCCAATTACCAGTGCACCAAAAAGGTAAGGCCAGGCGCGAAGCCACGGTTCGGGTCCGTTTGCGAGCGCATATTTCAGGTGAGTAACACCCAATTCGTGCACAACTTGCGGGGAAACACCCAGATTATGCGAAACGTCCGGCAGGTCACAAAATCCGTCAATCCTGAGGGACTCGCGACCTGGTCGCTCACGGAGCTTTATGACCGGCTCTGTGAATACTTGTACGAGATTTATGACACGGTCGAGCACCCGGCGCTTGGACGGAGTCCGAGGGAAGCGTTTCTTTCCCGGCTGGCCGATACGGGTGAGCGCCAGCACCGAATGATTCCGTATGATGAAGCCTTCTTGATTTTCACTTTGCCTACGACAAACAGGGGGACCGCCAAAGTAGTGGCAGGCAAGGGTGTAAAAATTCATCATGTGTACTACTGGTGTGAAACCTTCCGAGAACCACAAGTCCAGGGGAGTCTCGTCGCAGTTCGCTATGACCCGTTTGATGCTGGGATCGCTTATGCCTTTGTGCACAGGCAATGGGTTCAATGTTACTCCGAGCACTACCCCATTTTGAAGGGCCACTCCGAGCGAGAGATGATGCTGGCCACTGAAGAGCTGCGCCAGCGTTACCACAATCACTCCGCTGCCTTTGACGTCACGGCCCGGCAACTCGCCGAGTTCCTACAATCTGTTGAAGCCCAAGAGACTCTGCTGACCCAGCGCCTGAGCGACCTGGAGAGCAGGACGATCCGGCTAACGCTCACGAATATAGCAGGCAATGGGGGCTGGGAGCCGGTGCAACATTGCTCCAAGCTGTCAGCGGCGGAGGTGGACAGCCGACCGCCGGAGGTGTTTGTAATTGGCGAAGTATACGGAGAATTCTGATGGATGCGCCGCCCACCGGATTTCCGCGTGAACTTCTGACCCAGCCTTGGAGGGCAAGGCTCGAATATTTTAGGGATTACACCATAGCGCACCCGCGACTGGTGGCGGCTCGCGATGCCCTTGTAGGTGCCATTCACGAAAGGGCGCCGAACTCGTTGATTCTGGTTTTGGGACCAACCGGCGTGGGGAAAACCACCTTGCGGTTGAAAATCGAGCAACTCATGATCACCGAAATGTTGGCGGACCTCAGGGCTGATCCCGGGCGGCTCCCCGTTGTGAGCGTGGAATGCATCGCGCCGGAATCAGGCACCTTCAGCTGGCGTGACCACTTTCGGCGACTCTTGCTCGAAATGGAAGAGCCCCTGGTCGATTACAAGATGAATCCAGATGCGCCAGTTCGGGTTGGCAATCGAGTCGCGAAGTTTTTGCCGAGTGCGAGAGCGGCGGGATCGGAATACCATTACGCGGTTGAGCTTGCCCTTCGTTTTCGACGGCCCGTTGCTGTACTAATTGACGAGGCCCAGCATTTGGCAAGAATGGGTTCGGGACGAAGACTGTCCGACCAATTGGATGTCATTAAATCAATTGCCAACCGCACCGGGACGATCCACGTGCTTCTGGGCACCTATGAACTTCTCGCCTTCCGCAATCTGAGTGCGCAGCTGAGCCGGCGGAGTATCGACATCCACTTCCAGCGCTATCGAGCTGATGATTCCGGTGATCGGAGGATGTTTCTGACCGTATTGCGCTCGTTTGAGCAACATCTTCCTCTCGCGCAACCGCCGGATCTGGTGAATGAGTGGGAATACCTGTACGAGCGGAGCATCGGCTGTGTGGGGGTGCTAAAGGAGTGGCTAGTCCGAGCCCTTACTCGAGTGCTTGCACGAAACTCACCTGTTCTAACCCCCAGAGACTTGCAGGAACACGCGCTAAGCGTACCACAGTGTGAAAAACTGTTGTCAGAAGCGCTGGAGGGAGAGAGCAGACTGGCGGAGAGCGCGGAGCAGCGCAGCCGACTGCGGACTCGGCTTGGTCTGATTCCTCCAGGACGGAAAGCGATAGATTCGACAGTCGGCGAAGCGATGACTGTCACCGCCGAGGCGGCCCCGCGGAAGGTACGGAGAGTGCCAGGGCGACGGCGGCCTGGGCGTGACCCTGTCGGTCGCACAGAGGCTCCTTATGCGAGTGTCGCCACTCTTTAATTCCTGGGACTGCAAGCCACCACCGCTGCCGCCGAGAAGCCGACTGTATGCCCTAACGCCCATCGGGATCGGCACGCCATTTGTGGAAAGCCTTACTGGGTACGTGAGCAGGCTTGCTGATGCTCATGCGGTTTCAGTGGGTGACTTGCTGGGCCGGGAGCTTTCGACTTTCGCACCGAAGCCGTTGCTGCCGTTCGGGCCGTTCCTGAGGCGAAACAGACCGGGTTCCCATGGGTTTCACGCGCAGGCTTATGCCGTTAACGGTTTTGGAGACAGACCCAGAAAGTGGGTTGACGCCCTTGAAAAAGCCACGCTGCAGACAGGCTTGCGGCTCCTTACACTGCTACCTTTGGCAGGCCTCTTTTCTGGCATGTCGCTGTTCCGATGCACCCGTGCTTGGTGTCCTGAATGTTACGAGCATTGGCGGGGCGCTGGTGGTGTCGTATATGAACCCCTCCTCTGGGCCATCGCCGCGGTAACGGTTTGCCAGCTTCATCGGCACGCTCTGGAAGAAATTTGCCCACATTGCCATGGGCGGCCGATGCCGATTGCGGTGCACTCGCGTCCCGGTTACTGCTCGCGCTGTCAGCAATGGCTCGGGGGCAACAAAGAAATTCGGTCGTCTCAGTGTTTGACTCCCTTCGATACGGAGAACAATGCGGCGTTGTGGCAGGCCAAGATTATCGGCGAACTGTTCGCTGCCGCCCAGCGTGTAAGTTCTCCCTCTTTGGGCAAAGTATTCACGGCGAACTTTCGGGCTTGTGTGGACGTGGTCGCAGAAGGCAATCAGTGCGCTTTTGCACGGGCCGCCGGGGTTATGTGCTCTACTGTTGGTAGTTACCTGACAGGGAAGGCGTTACCGCAAATAAGTACGCTATTGCAGATTTCTTACCACCTGCAAATACCGCTCACGGCCTTTCTGGAAAACGATCCCGCCAGCACTGTTGCCCTTTGGGAGCGAGCGAAACGAATAGTTCAAGCCGGTCGAAAGCGTCCTCTGTCCCGAACTGCTGAGCATGTACGCGGCGTTCTCGAAAGGGCTGTTCGTGAGCAACCCCCACCATCCCTGTCGGAGATCGCTCAGCGATTGGACTATCGGGGCGTAGAGCGTCTTTACCAAGTGGACGCGGACCTTTGCAAACGGATCGCAGTCAACTATCGTCAGTCAGGCAGGAGCCATTGGTGGCGGAAACCCGGAGCAGCCAGGATCTGCGAGCGAACCGAGATCCGAAGGCTGCTCGAGCAATCGCTTGCCGCAGAGCGGCCGGTTTCGGCGCACCACATTGCTGCCAGGCTCGGCTATAGTAATGATGGCTACATTCAACAGCGATTCCCTGCCTTGTGTCGTGCGATCCGGCAAAAGATTGCAGCACAGAAAATCGCACGCCTCGCGGCAATGAAGACGGGACTGGTTGAGGCGCTGCGGGAAAGTCCTGTTCCGACACTGCACGAGCTAGCGAAGCGGCTCGGGTGTGTCAGCACAGATACGCTGCGGAGCCACTTTCCTGACCTTTATCGCCGTATTCAGGCACGCCAGCGCGTCGCGCGTAAACACTGGATTGCGGAACTGAGAAGAACACTTCAGCTTGCGCTGAAGGAATCTCCCGCCCCATCATTCGCCAGTCTTTGCAAAAGGATAGGCCTTTCGAGATCCTCGCTCGGGGAAGTCTGCCCCCGATTATCCGAGGCGATCCGATCACGGTATCTGCGCGGCCGTCGCGAAGCCTCGCAACATCGCAAGGACGCACTGCGTGCTGAGGTTCGACAGATTGTCCAGGAGCTTCATCGTCAGGGTAAGCTCCCCAGCGTGACACGAGTGACCGGCTTGTTAGGAAAAACCACGCTCAGGGAATGGAAAGCCTTGGACGCAGCCGTAAAGGCCGCAAGACTAGAGCTTACACTGCTGCAGTGAAATCTCCCCAAATCCTCCGCTGAAATGTTCGGCCCCCCTACCCCAATGGAGAACGGAGTATAGCTTCCTTACGGTCACGGCGCTGACACCAGTCGGAGGCATGAGAAGACCCGTGTCACTTAAAGCATGAGTTGGCCGGATTTAAAGCATAAGTTGGCCGGCGTGTACCGCAATAAGTTGTTTATTCTCAGTGAGAGGCATTCATGCCCACAGCAGAAGGATGCGGCCGGGAACCTAAAATAAAGCATGAGTTGGCCGGGAGTGCGACATTGCCTCGCAGGGGCGACCTTGAACTGAAACCGTCCCGGGTTTATGCAAGGCGGAGGTGAAGTATCGGACCTAAGTTCCCTGCCTTCCGCAGCATCTTTTGAATTTCTTCCCGCTGCCACAAGGACACGGCTCATTCCGTCCTGCTTTGACCCGAGATTTGGGAGCGGGCGGAGCGAAACGAATCTTCGCCGAGTTCCATTTCCGTTTATTCTCTTCAAAGCATGCCCACCAACCGATCTGTTTTTCCACATCGTCGATGAGGGGATAGCGCCGCTTGAGTATCATGGCGGCTTCCCGGCCGGCTCTGAGTGCGTCTCAGATACTCACCCACCCAATGTAGAAAGAGGTGATTCGGTTGGACGTCCATGGAACTCCCGATAAGCCTACCACAGGCGCGAGGTCATCGAACTCTTCTCGCCGACTGCGATCTGGCACGCCCGGATCCGCAACGACCCTGCGGAAGCCAAAAAGTGTTTGACAAGCCTGATGTACAAATGTATTTTAACATGCGTGCATGAAGCGTGAGACACCAGAACGTGTACGGTCTTGGTTTACCGGGGCGATCCGACGGATGTGGCCCGTGGCCATTGGATCGCTCTCCTTGAGGAGAGGCCGCTGTATTCGACCGAATTGTCCGGCCTGCGCGGCCGGTAAACTTCACACGAACTACGCGCTCTACGGCCGGCGTGGGAGCCGACGGTTCTCCATGTATGTCCCTGAAAAGCTGGTGCCCGAGGTGCGCAAAGCAATTAGAAACGGTCGCCGCTTGCATGAGTTGATCAACGAGGCGGGCATACGATACGTCGCGGCACTGAAGACAGAGCCGAAATCAAAGGGGTAGGAACAGGGGGCTCTCGCCGATGCGGCAGGAATCGCCAGGAGCGACTCGATGCTGAGTTCGGAAGAACTCACCGCTTGGTACGAGCGGCTGAACTTTTCACTCGAAACTCGTTCGGTGATCGATCGGGCGCGGTCCTCGGAGCCGGCTCGGCGCGTGGGCGGGGGCCGCGGGAACGTGAGCGGGCGCTATCCGAGTCGGAAGATGGGGATGACCATCCAGTTTGAAAGCCACCGCGTCGAACTCGCCGGGATTTACGAAATGGAGCACGACGATTCAGTGGAAGAGTTCTACGACCAACCGCCTTCTATTAAGCTGGATTATCTCAGCGCAGAGGGTCGTCATTTAGGTGTGATGCACACTCCAGATTTCTTCGTTATTCGCCAGGATACAGCGGGATGGGAAGAATGGAAGACGGAAGAAGAGCTGGTCCGGCTCGCTCAGAAGAGCCCTCATCGCTATCGGCTCGAGAATGGCAACTGCTGGAGATGTCCGCCGGGGGAGGAACATGCCCGTTCGCTGGGGTTGTATTACCGCGTCCGGTCTTCAGGTGAGATCAACTGGGTGTTTCAGAGGAACATGCAGTTTTTGGAAGATTACCTCCGTTCTGATTCGGTTCCGACTTCTTCGCTGGCTCGTGAGAGAGTACGCGCTTACGTGTTGGCTTGGCCCGGAGTAAGCTTGCGAGCACTTCTGGAAGACAGTGCCGGGATCGCAGCCCCCGATGACATTTATTCCTCGATCGCCACAGGTCACCTGTATGTGGATCTAGCGGCAGCGGCCTTGGCCGAACCCGGGGACGTTCGGGTATATAGCTGCCGGGATGCCGCGCTCGTATGCCCGCCGCCCCAGGAGCGGCCAAGCCAGAATTCCTGCGATCCAGCCCTCCAGATTTCCGGCGCCAGCACATTGGTGACTCCGAACCCGGCAGCTTCCGAAGTCATCAAGAGATTACTCGATGCCAGCGAAGATGACTTGAGGGTGGCCAACGACCGATCAGAGATCGTTCGCCATCACCTGAACGGAGATCCGCCACCGGCAGCACGGCCAGTTCCCGTTCGCACACTGCGGCGCTGGCTGTCGGCATATCGCGGCGCTAAAAGTTTCTGGGGTACTGGGTACGTGGGGCTTTTACCGCGACCTCGGCCCGGTAATTGTGCCCCGAGGCTATCAGAAAAATCGGCCCAACTCCTGAATGAAGTCATCAAGACCGAGTACCAGACGAAGAAGCAGAAAAATCGCTACGCCTGCTGGATCTGGCTCCGGCGCGCTTGTGAGCAGGAGGGCGCGCGGAGTCCCAGCTATATGACCTTTTGCACAGCGGTGCGCAAGCGGGATGGGTTTGATCAGAGTTCGAAACGCAAGGGTCATCGAGCGGCCTACTCCCAGGAGCCCTTCTACTTCGAACTCGAGTTGAAGACTCCCCGCCACGGCGACCGCCCCTTTGAGATCTGTCATATCGACCACACGGAGCTCGATGTCGAACTGGTCTGCTCGCGCACTCGGCAGAACTTGGGGCGGCCCTGGTACACGATGTTGACGGATGCATTCTCACGCCGGCTGTTGGCGATTTTTCTCACCTTCGATCCACCGAGCTATCGTTCCTGCATGATGGTGCTTCGCGAGTGTGTCCGCCGCCACGGGAGGTTTCCCCAAAGCCTGGTCGTGGATGGCGGCAAGGAATTTGGAAGCGTTTATTTCGACACCCTCCTCGCACGGTTCGAGTGCACCAAAAAGACACGCCCGCCGGCAAAAGCACGATTCGGCTCGGTCTGTGAGAGGCTATTCGGGACTTCAAACACACGCTTCATTCATAATCTGGCCGGCAACACCCAAATCATGAAAAATATTCGGCAAGTTACGCGGAGCGTGAATCCCAAGCGGCACGCCGAGTGGACGCTCGCCGAGCTTTACAAAGGCCTGTGCCAATGGGCCTACGAGGTCTACGACACCATCTCCCACCCTGCCCTCGGGCAAGCGCCGCGTGAGGCGTTCGCTGCCGGGCTGGCACAAAGTGGAATTCGTCCTCACCGTATGATCGCTTATGACGAGGAGTTCCGGCTGTGGACCTTGCCCACAACCGTGCGGGGCCAGGCACGCGTTGTGCCCGGCAAAGGAGTGAAGATCAACCGCGCGTTTTACTGGGCCGCAGCGTTGCGGAACCCTGAAGTCGAGTGCACGCTCGTATCCGTTCGCTATGACCCTTATGATGCCGGAGTGGCCTACGCCTTTGTGCGGAACCGATGGGTACAGTGCATCTCGGAGCACTATGGCGTCCTGCGAGGCAAATCGGAGCGCGAGTTAATGCTGGCCATCGCCGAGTTGCGGGGGCGAACGCATCACCATGCCGGACAATTCACCGTGACCGCGAAGAAGCTCGCAGATTTTCTCGCTTCTGCTGAGGGAGAACATGCTTTAAGAGTGCAGCGCACCAAGGATCGAGAAGCAAAGGGTATTGTCACCACAATCCAGACCGGGCGGGGCGAACTGCGTTGTGACACTGCGGTCGAGGGGGAAGTTCCGCCTGACGACAGTGTGGCAGCACCCTTGGCAGTGGAAGCCGTGACGAAGACGTTGAGCGCGGATGATCTCATCATGTATGAGGAGTACTGAAGGTGCCCCCAAGAGCTTTCCCGGACGAGCTTTTGCAGCGTTCGTCGAGTGAGCGCCTCGCCTACTTCCGCTCTTACACAGTTGCGCATCCACAGTTGAAGACGGTAAGCGAGGCGCTTCGGCGAGCTATTCAGGAACCGGGCGGGGCTTCGCTGATTTTCGTCGTTGGGCCAACGGGCGTGGGCAAGACGACACTTCGGCTGCGAATTGAGCAAGAGCTCAAGCAGCGATTCCTCGCCGTCAGCGGGCCAGAACCGGGACGCATCCCTGTGGTCGGGTTCGAGGCTGCCGCGCCGGACTCGGGTAATTTCAACTGGAAAGATTATTATCGTCGGGCTTTGCGTGCGCTCGAAGAACCGCTTATCGATTACAAGCTCGATCGCCCGATGCCAGTCCGGAACGGAACTGGGGAGTGGACTGCCGCAGCCAGAGTCTGCAGCCCCGAGTTACGTCAAGCGTTGGAACAGGCTCTGCGTCATCGACGACCGGCGGCGGTACTCATCGATGAGGCCCAGCACCTTACGAAAATTGCGAGTGGGCGCCGTCTTTCCGATCAGTTGGATTGCCTCAAATCCCTAGCCAGCCTGACCGGCTGCGTCCACGTGCTGATTGGAACCTACGAGCTGCTGCCGTGCCGCAATCTCAGTGCACAACTGAGCCGCCGCAGTCTCGACATCCATTTCCGTCGATATCGGATCGATAGTCCGGATGATGTCGTCGCCTTTCAGCGGGTGATCTTCAGCTTCCAGCGACATCTCCCGCTGGCTCAGGAACCAGAACTGTGGCGAGATTGGGAGTTCTGTTACATGCACTCCCTGGGGTGTGTTGGAATCCTCAAAGATTGGTTTGCCCGCGCTTTGGCAGACGTTCTTGATCGGGGCGCACCCACGCTGACGCGGGCAGATCTGGAACATTGCACCTGGTCGCTCGACCAGTGCCTGACGACAGCCCGGGATACATTGGATGGCGAATCCGTGTTCATTGAAAAATTGGAAACGGCTAATCGTCTCCGGCAACTGCTGGGGTTCGGAAAGATAACAGGTGCGGAAGCCGCAAAGCCTGCGGTCAGGGCAACCCGACTGGAGCCACGGCCCAGCGGCCCGGGAGGATTGAAGCGCCGAGGCCGGCGTGTCGGTTTACGCAGGCCGGTACGTGACGAGATCGGCATTCGCCGAGCAGGTTAAATTCCCGCCCCTTTTTGCCCCCACCTGCGACAGGTATGGAGATGGTGATCGAGGAATGCGAAGCCTGGGATACCGACACATCATTTCTTCCACCCGTCACGCGTCTCTATCATCTCCCGCCCATCGGATTGGGGACGCCGATGGTCGAGAGTCTGACAGGCTACATCGTCCGGCTTGCGCAGGAACACTGTGTATCAGCGGGTGTCCTCTATTGGAAAGAGATCAGGACGTTGGCGGCCAAAGGCAACATTTTTACCTTCCGCGTTACCAACGACGCCGGCTACTCCACCCACACCATCAACGGCTTGGGCTCCCCAGCAGCAGATTTTGTGCGTGCCTTAGAGATCCTCACTGGGCGTCGCGATCTGTCCTGCCTGACGCTCCTCACTTGGCGCCGGGTTCTACCCGGCCATTCGTTGCTCCGCCGCTGCCGGGCGTGGTGCGAGAGTTGTATGTACGCTTGGCGAGAAGCAAACCAGCCGATCTACGAGCCCCTTCTCTGGACCCTGCAGGCCGTAACCGTCTGCCCGTACCATCACCGGATCTTGCGCCAAGCGTGTCCGCACTGTGAGCGTCGGATTGGCCCTCTGGACGCACGCTCGAGGGGTGATTGCTGCTCGCGCTGCGGGCAGTTGCTTGTACCCAACGGAATCGATCCAGCCTCAGATTCCCGGATGCTGCCAAGCGAGGAGTTGGTGTGGGCCTTATGGGTGGCGAGCGCTCTGGGTGAATTGCTTGCCGCTGCGCCGCAGATTAGCTGCCCACCTGGAAGGGAGCGCCTGGCGCGGACGGTTCGCCTATGCGTCGAAAGATTCTGTTCTGGGAATGGGTCTAAACTGGCCCGGCTTATGCGTGTCGGCAGAGGGGCCGTCAGCAGTTGGCAGAGGGCAAAAACTACACCGGGGTTGCCTCTCCTTCTGAGCATGGCCTACTGCCTGGGAATCTCACTGCTGGACTTGCTGCTCGAATGCCCAACTTTCCCGACGTCACGGGGATTCGTCCGAGTCGTACCAGTCGAAGTGAACGCCCGCAGGCAGCTACAAAGGAAGCGGTATGGCTGGCGCATCAACCATGCGGAGGTCTCCCCAATTCTCCAGCACAGCGCTCAGGGAAACCCCGCCACCCTCAGTGGAACGAGTGATGCGACGCCTCAGGCATGGCAGAGCGACTATTTATCGGCACTTCCCGGATCTCTGCCGTCAGATCGCGCGGCACTACGCGGAATACCGTGCAAAATGTGCCCTCGCAAGGAAGGCATATGCCGCCGAAGAGGTGAAACGAGTCGCCATCGAACTTCATGCCAAAGGGATAAGACTCACGCGCCAGTATATACGCCCGTTGCTGCCCAGCTCCGACTATCTCAACCTCAAAGAGGGACGTACAGCCCTGCGGGAGGTCCGCCGACTGCTCGCTCTGTAGGACCGACAGTGGCTGGTGGGCTCAGACTGCGGTCTACGCCGCTGAAATGACCGACCCGCGGCCAACTTATGCTTTAAATCCGGCCAACTCATGCTTTAAGTGACACCGACCACTGCCACCTTATGCTTCCATTACTGCCATCTTATGGTTCAAATCTCAATATCAGAATTTGTCAAAGGAGGGAAATTTAAGTGCGCTGGTCCGGCCGTCTCAAAATGGGTTATTTTCCGCTGCCAGTATCTGAAGCGCAGCGTCTTCGCAAATTCCTCTTATTTCCAGATCAATCGTCGTCGGTGCTCGACCCCTGCGTAGGCGACGGTGGAGCTTTCGAGGCAATCACCAGCGGCGCCCAGGCATTTCGCTATGGCATCGAGCTGGATGCCTACCGTGCCGACCAGGCCCGGGAACGCATTGCCCACGTAATTCAAGGCAATACCTTGGACGTGCATTGCCCAGTTGAGAGCTTGGGCCTTTTATACGAGAACACCGCCTATGACTGGACTCTTCAGCCCTCGGCAGACGGTCGCAGCGGTCGCACGGAGCAGGTTTTTCTGAGCCACACCTATCGTTGGCTGAAGCCCGGCGGCGTTCTGGTGCTGGTGATTCCCGGTGAAAGACTCGCCGATTGTGGCCAGATTCTTGCCTCACACTTTCGTGACGTTCGGGTCTACCGGCTGGAAGCGCCCGAGTGTGTGCGTTACAAGCAGGTGGTGGTCATTGGCCTGCGGCGGGACCGCCGGGAGCGAGAGCGATTGCAGGACTCGGATATTGCCCGCGCGCGGCTCCAATTCGCCAGCCTGGCAAGAGACTTCGCACAGCTTCCCACCCTGCCTTCTGAACCCGATGCGCAATATAACGTGCCACCTTGCGGGCCGGTTCAGCTTATATCACGCGGCCTCCCGCTGGACGAAATCGAGGACCTGTTGCCACAGTCTGCGGCTTACCGTCAAGCCGCACGCATTCTCTTTGCCGAGCCACCTGCCACTTCAGGGACGACCCCTAACCCCACTACACGGGGGACACACCGCATTATTGGCCGTGTCGTCCATGTTGGATGGGATCTTTGGCTCTGGGAATGATCGGCACCTGGCAGCTTGGCATTCCGTAAAAGTAATAGACAAGAACGAGCAAGACGAAGACGGGGTTGTAACGATCACCGAGCGCGAACGCTTCTCAAATGAACTGACGCTCATCTACGCAACCGGTGGAATTGCCACGCTCAAGTAATTCCGCCGCCAACGCCACGTCCCAACTCAGCCAAATTTGAAATCCTAAAAGGGGATGTGCCCTGGCCTCGACCATATTAGCCATTGGTCGAGGCCCCTTTTTGTTTACCGCGGTTGGGGACCGTCGATCTGACCAAGGAGGCCCATGAGAAACGCGCATGAGCGCTTCGGAATTCTGGAATTCACGAAGCGGATGAAAGACACTACAACGCACATCCGGCTTCGCCTGGACCGGCTCGTTGGTGAGATCGAGAAGGAACGGTCGAAGATTCACCTGCTTTCGGTTCTCGGTGGGGACTCCGACGTGGGCGCCATCTGGGCAGCTATCAAGGACGAAGGTTTCTTCACGGTCCAGGGCCCGGGGATTGAACCTATAACCGGCAGTCTGGGCGCCGACGCGCAGTGTTTTCGCGGGACCATCACCATCGCCGGGCGACGGCCGATCCGGCACCTGGTGGCCATCTCTGCCGAGGTGGCGAAGACCCGACCGGGGGCCGACCGGGAAGGCAACCGCACAGTTCTATGTGACAACGACCCGACGTTTGTGCTGTATCGCGTTGCGCAACGGTTCGGGCTGCCAGTGGTGCCGGAATGGGCCGACTGGTTCCATGCGGAACTCCGCCGGCGAGGGGCAATCAGACCGTTGATCGGACTGGGATGCACCCCAGTCCTGGTCTCCGGCACAAAGAAGATCTTTCTGAAATGGATTGGAAGGGCACTACGACGGAAGGACATCCAATTCCCGGAAGAAAATGGCCCCGTTCGCTGGACGCAAACCACCAGTTTCTTTCCTGTTGGTAAGACAGAATTTGAAGTGCTGAGTCCGCACGACGATACTGCGGACAGTTCCGCCATCCCGGCGGGGGAGGAGCAACCGTGCGAGTCGTATTGAAGGTAACGAGCAGCAACGAAAATTACAACGGAGGGTGTGAGTATGCCCTCTTGGACTTGACTCCGGATCTCGCTTCTTTGGCTCTGCGAAGGATCGCTGTCCTGAAAGAACAGAGGAATCTCGACCCCGATATCGACGAAACGTACTATTGGGCCTATTTTGTGGATTGCTACTTCGACCCATGGGCTGAGTCGGCGGAGGACGTAAAAGAAGGCGAAGGTACGAGTTCCGCGGTGGGGGACATGCTCGACGAGCTCAAAATCGAAGATAACGGAGTAGTCAGTGTCCCCGAGAATTTCCACGTAGCACCCAGTCAATACGCCGCAGTGGAGTGCGAGCAAATGGTCGTGCGGGCCGATGCCATTGCGTTCACGGCTATCCCGAAACATGGCAGCGTTCGCGTCCAGACTGCGGAAATCCCGATCACCATGCTCGAAACGGCGGCAGCGCCAGCGCGTTAATCACTCTCGTCCGACGTTTCTCCATTACCTCCTCGTCCTCACCTGCCTGTAACCCACCCCCCCGCAATTCTTCATTTGACTTAACTCGAAACGGAGGAGACCAATGCCCGTACCAGACAGCATCTCGGACTACCTCAGAATGTATGCCACGGAACTTGGGAATAGAATCCTGCAGTCTTTTCCGCCCCTGCACGCTGTTGACGACCCGCCATCACCCCTAATCAGCAAGCTGCTTCGCAAACCTTTCCTCGCACAGACCTTGGCCATAATGGGATTGACCCGGGTTTGGCAGCAGGCGCGTGCTGGTGCCGTGATTGC
>CAWCRQ010000098.1:0-32582 GCA_963797885.1 uncultured Acidobacteriaceae bacterium
CGTCACTCTCCCTGCCATCATGCCGCTCGATCAGATCCACGAAGGCATGAAAGGCACAGCGCTCACACGTGTTCCAAGGCGTGAAACCCGAATCCATGGACGTGGAAGTTCTGGGCGTGATGCGCAATGTGAACGGTCCCAAGGGCGACATTATCCTGGTCCGTCTGCACGGTACCAAGCCCGAATATACCGGCGTGGTTGCGGGTATGAGCGGAAGCCCGGTCTATTTCGACGGCAAGCTGGCGGGCGCGCTCGCCTTCCGCATCGGCGAGTTCTCGAAGGAACCGATCGCGGGTGTGACGCCGATTGAGGAGATGCTGGAGATCAATGCGCTTGATCATAGTTCGGCACGAGGTCCGGCACGAGGTCCAGCACAAAGTCCGGCGCCAACGTCGATGCGTGCCAGTAGTCCTGACACCACTTCTCCCAACCAGAGCGGAATCACGCAAACCGCTAGTCCCGGCGAAAGCGCTGCGCTCCCGCCCCAGAGCTATAGTAACTATCTGAAGCCAATCGAGACTCCTCTCGTGTTTAACGGTTTTTCTGACGAAACCTTGCAGCGCTACGGACCGCAATTCGCGGCGGCGGGCATCGTTCCGGTGATGGGCATTGGCTCTCGGAGCGATCGCAAACAGCCGGAACCGATCGAGGCGGGATCCGCCGTCAGCGCCGTGCTGGTTCGTGGCGATATGGATATTGCCGCCACCTGCACCGTGACTTACGTCGATCCCGAGCGCTTGCTCGCCTGCGGACATCCGCTCTTGCAGTTTGGCGAAGTGGACCTGCCGATGACAAAGGCTACCGTGCTGGCCACGCTGCCTTCACCGCTGAATGCGTTCAAGATCGTCAACACGACCGAGACGGTCGGTGCGTTCGTGCAGGATCGCCAGAACGGCATTATGGGCGTGCCGGGGCGCGAGTCGAAGATGATTCCGGTAACCGTGGCCATGCATAGTGGAACGGCGACCAAGGAATTCCATTACGAAATTCTCAACAACGCGCGGCTCAGCCCGTTGGCCATGATGGCCACCGTCTTCAACGCGCTGCACGGCACCAACCAATACGGCGAGGACATTACTTACCGCATGAATGGCGTGCTCAGCGTGAAGGGCTATCCCGAGGTGACGCTGCGGAACATGTTTGCCCCGCAAGACAACGGGCAGCCCGCGGCGGCTTTGGCCGCTGCCTCCATCGGTGAGCGCTTTGGGCGCATTTATAGCAATCCTTTCGACGCTCCCGACGTTCAGGGCGTGAGACTCGATTTCGATCTTGTCCGCGAGCGCCGCTCCGCTCGCCTGGAAGCTGCGCGCACGGACATGACGGAAGCTCGTCCTGGCGACCAGATTATGGTGGAGACCGTGATTCGTCCGTATCGTGGCGAGCGGCTCGTACGCCAGATTCCCATACGGATTCCGACCTCCACTTCGAAGGGAACGCTGCGCATCCTGGTCAGCGACGGAGACACGCTCGACCGCATGCACCGCGGTACGCCGATGATGAACCGCGGCTTGGGCCTGGCGCCCACGATCGCATTGCTGAACAAAGAGCGCGCCAACGATCGCGTGTATGTGTCGCTGATCGGGTCCGATCCCGAAGCCATGATCGCCGACAAGGTGATGCCGACGCTGCCGCTTTCCGTCATGAACGTCATGGAAAACATGCGCGGCACGCAGGATATGGTCGTGCTCGGTGAATCGTCGGTCAGCGAAGCTTCTACCGATCCGCTCGACTATGTCGTCTCCGGCGCGCAGATGCTGACGATTAACATCAAGTAGCGGAACCGGCGACGGCGTATCACGGGCATTTTTCCTCCGTATTGTCATCCTGAGCGCAGCGAGAGCTTCACGAAGTGAAGCTTTCGCGGAGTCGAAGGACCCCGTAGAAGCGTGCGCGACGATAAACATTGCAAGGCGTTCTCACGATGCCGTCCAACATGCAAAGTCTGGGTCCGCGAAGACACATCTGTGTTACCGGGAGAACTCCCTGCAGCGGCATTGCCTGAAGTAACGGAGCCGGGGTCTTTCGACTCCACATGGTCATCTGCTTCGCCGATGACCATGTTCCGCTCAAGATGACAGAGTTTAAGAATGGTGAGACAGCCATCGCATTCAGGATCTGGAGTTGGCGCTGAAAACATACAGCGGCGGCGCGGAGAACAAATAGCGGCTTAAAATGAGGTATGACTTTGGCTCGTAAGACGCTCGCTCTAATCTCAGTACTTATTCTTTCCACCTCCGCGCTTTCCGCATTCGCACTCGCCGAGGGCACCCGAACCTGGGAACAATCCAGGTTCGACGAACTGACCAAGGGCACTGCCAAAGGCGTTGCGTTGCGCAGTGAGGGCGGCCTCGAACTTGCCCCGGCGTTCAAAGCGCTCGCGACCACGCCCTCGACCTACATCTGGTCGATCGCATCCGATTCCGCGGGCAACATCTACGCCGCCGCTGGATCTCCGGCCCGCGTCTATCGCATCACGCCCGATGGTCAAAGCACGACCATCTTCGAGCCGCAGGAATTGCAAGTGCAGGCCCTGGTCGTTGATAAGAACGTCGATAAGAATGACAAGGCCGGCATCGTCTACGCCGCCACTGCCCCCGATGGCAAGGTGTATCGCCTGGAACCCGCGAAAGGCGCGGCCGCCGCCAAGGCTGGCGCTAAAGACTCCTGGAGCGCGACGCCCTATTTCGATCCAGGCTCCAAGTACATCTGGGACATCGTTCTCGACCATGCCGGCGCATTGTATGTCGCCACCGGCGATCACGGCGAAATCTACAAAGTCAGCGCCAACGGACAGCACTCGCTTTTTTTCAAGAGCGATGAAGTTCACATTCGTGTGCTCGCGCTCGATCCCAAAGGCAACCTGATTGCCGGTTCCGATGGCAGCGGGCTGGTGTATCGCATCGCGCCAAATGGCGAAGCGTTCGTTCTCTACAGCGCGCCCAAAAAAGAAATTACAGCGCTCGCTATCGACGGCGCGGGCAATATCTACGCCGCCGCCGCAGGAGAAAAGCGCCCCGGCGCCACCATGCCGCAAATCGGCATCACGCTCGCAAGTCCAGCGCAGAATCCGCCCGCACCCGGCGGCAATATCACCATCACCGCAGCTCCCGCCGCGCCTACGATGACTCCGCCTTTCCCCGCTCCCGGCGCCGGCGCTACCGGCGGCTCCGAGATTTATCGCATCGCGCCCGATGGCGCACCGTCACGCTTGTGGACCTCCCACGAAGATCTCGTCTACGCTCTCGGCTTCGATCTGCACGGACGCCTCATTGCCGGCACCGGCAATCGCGGCCACATTTTCGCCATCAACGGCAATGAGGCTGACGATTACACCGATCTAGTCCAAGCCAGCGCCACACAAATCACCGCCTTTGCCGCCGCGCCCGGCGGAGGACTCTACGCCTCCAGCAGCAACCTCGGAAAAATCTTTGTCCTCGGTCCTGGCCCCGAGTCGGAAGGCACCTACGAAAGCGATGTCTTCGACGCGCACATTTTTTCCCTCTGGGGACGCGCCAGCCTCCGCGCCACCGGCAATGCCAATTCCAGTTCCAATTCCGATGTCGAGCTTTATGCGCGCAGCGGCAACGTCGACAATCCCGACCGCAACTGGAGTCCGTGGACGCGCATCGATTTCGCCCTTGCCCTCGCTGGCGGCGCCGAACTCAAGATTCCGCCAGCGCGCTTCGTGCAGTGGAAGGCGGTGCTCCATGCGGGCAATCCCGCGCCTCGCGTTGACGACGTCTTGTTCAACTACCTGCCCAAGAATGTTGCCCCTGAAATTGACGAAATCACGGTGCAGCCCGGATACCGCTATCAGGCGATTCCGCACGTGACCGGCAGCGAGCCGCCGCCTCCCGGGCAACCGCGCTTCGATCCTCCACCTCCGGCCTTGCGCGACCGCGACTCGGTTGGCATCCGTTGGGCGGCCCATGACGACAACGACGACCAGCTCGTCTACACCGTTTACTACCGCGGCGACGGCGAATCGCGCTGGCTGCTGCTGAAGACGAACCTCTCCGATCGCTACTATTCTTTCGACGCCAGTCTTCTGCCCGACGGCGGCTACACTGTGAAGGTCATCGCCTCCGATGCGCCTTCGCATTCGCCCGGAGAAGCGCTCTACGCCGAGCGAGTCAGCGCCCGCTTCGAGGTCGATACCACCGCTCCGGTGATCGAGAACCTGACTGCCACTTTGGATGGAAATCCCGATGGCAAGCAGATCGGGAAGCAACTCGGCAAGCAGATCCATGTCCGCTTCCGCGCCAGCGATTCGTTTTCGCCGATCAAGCGCGCGGAGTATTCGCTCGATGCCGGCGACTGGCAGTTCGTTGAGCCGGTCGGCCAGTTGTCGGACTCCAAGACGGAAGACTACGACTTTCGCGTGGCCGTGCCGCAACCGGAAGCTGCGCCGGCTCCGATGGCCGAGAACACCGCGAATGACCACGTCGTCGTGGTCCGCGCCTACGACCGTTTCGACAATTTCGCCACGGCGAAGGCCGTGCTTCGGGGGAAATAGAGTTCAATGCCGCGACGGAGACTCCGAATTGTCTGATTGTTTCTCTCTGACTAAGTCTTCGATTTCCTGAAAACATCGGCTTCGTATCGGGGCATTGCTTCAGCGATGCCGAAGCTCTCCCGAAATCGAAATCCCCTTTAGGGGCCGCGCCGCTGCCTTTTACTGCTGCGCGAAAATGATGGACGCGTTCGGATTCGCCGTGTCCTCATCCATCATCAGAAAATCTTGTATCGTGCAGACAGGATTTTGGGTGGAAGTGCAACCTGAAGTATCAAGAACGTAAATCGCGTAATTCTGGGCCGACGGAGCAGTCAGCACGATCGTACCGTTGCCGGCACCCTGAATCGTGTACGCCCCGGCCAACGGCACGCTGGTTAGGTTGTAGTTGAGGGTATCGTACTGGGTTCCGTTGACGCACTCGGCGGTGCACGCACCCGTGTTCAGCGCACTGTTCACCCATGTAAGCAGCAGGTTGGCCGCAATCGGGTCGACCCCGGAGCTGCCGCTGCCGGTGGTCGCCGCGGCATACGTACCGGGCAACGTCGAACCACCGAAAAGCCCGCTCCCTTTTCCCTGCGGATTCATCCTTCCGGTCATCACGGACGAGCTTTTTTGATCGAGCAGGAATCCGCGATTCTGTCCACTGGCATAGAGAACGAACGGAAGCGGTGCCCCGACCGGGGTCGTGGTCGGATTGCCCAGCATATTAAAGGTATAGCGTCCACTGGTGCCACTGGCCGCGTAGGTGTAATTGTTGGCGCCAGTGGTGGGCGGGAATTGGGCGCTGGAGAGGATCACACCGGCGTTATTCTGATCAAACAGACCCGAGAAGTTCCCCTTGCCATCAGTCGAGCCCAGCGTCAGCGAGACATTGGCACAGCCTAGAGGGACGACGCACCCATTCACCCCATTCGCTACCGTTCCCGTGAGAGCGGAGACGGAAGTGCCATTGAAGGCAGCGTTGTCGTAGGTCTGCGACGAATCCTGGAGCACCATCGTTCCGGAAACTGCCGGGTTAGCAGCGGGGTCGGTGGAAATGGCATAGAACGTCAGCGGATTCATCTTACTGGCGGTTCCGGAAGCAATATAGAAATCGAAATTCATGGTCACGGGCGAGGTGAGCGCCAAGTGCCATGAGCCGTTGCCGTTCGATTTATAGGTACCCGCAACCGCGCAAGGTGGAGTGGCGCAAATGCTGTTGCTGCTGTGGCCGTTGTCGTTCACATCCATCGAACCGCCGATAATGTTTCCGGCGCCGTCCGTCGACAAAAGGCCGACATAGCCCACGCGGTTGCCACCGGAATCCACACCGGTGAAGCCGAACGCATAAGTCTGGTCGCCTTTGAGAAGGTTGGGGTTGGATGATATTTGTGAAATGCCGGAGCCGGTGCCATTGCCATCGGATTCGATCATCTTGAGGTCGCCGGCGCCGTCGAGAACGACCTGATATTGATTCGGATACTCTCCCTTGGGCAAAGTCAGCGTTAGCGTACCCGCGTTGTTCGAGTTGTTCGCGTCGGACTTGGTGGGAGAATATGAACCTCCCATAATCGAGTTTTGTACCCAGCCGCTCGAAGTGAGCTCGTCTTCCACGCCTGAGGTGATCGTTCCATTCGCCGCGGTGAACGTTCCAACCACGGCTGTGAAGTTGTTGCTGCTGTCATATCTGGAAAAGCGGAACGTGTACGTGCCGCTTACACGGGATGCGACCAGCGAGGCTTTGGCGAGTGTGCAGTACTTGGGGTTTGGCGTGCAGCCCGCCGGATCGAGTGTCGAAGCCGCCGATATCTGAATACAGCCCACGCCGCTGCAGCTGTCCTGCGCCGTGTAGTAGGCCAAGCCAGACACATTCGGATCCTGAACAAAGTGCGCGCACGAACCCGTCACCGTGCCGTTCACCGTTGTGCTGCAGCTCCACGTAAAGGATTGGGTCGCCGCATTGTCAGGGACGGCTACGGCGGTAAATTGCTGGGTCAGGCCGCTGCCCACGTTCAGCGTCGCTGGCGCTGGCGCTACGTCGGTGGTGACGTCAACCACCGTCAACGTCAGCGTGCCCTTTACCGAGGAGTCGCCCACCAACGTCGCTGTGACTGTGGGCTGGGAAGCTGCCGTTGGTACCGTTGTCGGGGCCACGTAGATCGCGGTTGCCGCAGCTGGCGGGGCTGGCGGCGGCGAGACTGGCGTGAGCGTCCCCGCGCCGCTCAGGCTCCAGGTAACGGCGGTATTCGACGAGTTCGTTACGTTGGCCGCAAGCGTCACAGACTGGGTCGGGTAGATCGCGTTAGCGTTAACGCCGTTGGCGGTAACGGTAATGGTGACTGCAAGGGGAACCACGCCGTTGCCACCCTTCGCGCAACCGCTCGCCAGCGCCAGACTCAGCAATGCCACCGCCAACAGACAATTTTTCATCATGATTGGATCTCTTTGAATCGATTCTTCTTGAACCTGCCGACCGGGAATCCGTTGGCCGGAAACATTGGGCAAAAACACGCCTGCTACCGGGGGATTTATCCCCATTATAAGAGCAGCCCTAGGGCCAATTTACTATTCAAATCAGCAAGTTACAATGTACCTGAATTCCAGGCACTTTGCCTGTGCGGGAAAGGCTTCGAACGGCGGGCAGTACAGTCCCTATCCAAGCAATTGCAACTTTCGGAATGAGATTTTTCTGCGGACGCGCGGCAAGAAATTTTCGGTTTCCAGTCCTCAGTGGAGAGCGGATACATTCTGCCTGACGCCTGAGACCTGAGACCTGTCACCTGGTTCTTCCCCAGCCGTCTCCAAAGGCGCTTGCTTTGCGGTCTCCAACAGCGGACGCAGCTCACTGACGGCGATCCCCAGCGTACCCCCGGAGAAACCGTCAATATATGCGGAGTTGATGCCCACCACTTCGCCGCGCAGGTTCAGCACCGGTCCGCCGCTCCCCCCGCGCGCAGTGGGCGCGTCATAGATCAGCTTGTCGCCGGTTACATCGCCGATGTGTCCGAACGTCGCCGAAGGCCGGATCAGCGATAGCGCCGCCAACTCGCCTGCGGTGGCGGCGTCGTCCGGTTGCGACGAAAGCCGCTCGTAGACAACTGCGGGAGACTTCGCGACCATGCCCGTCACTCCCATCGGATACGCCAGCACGCTCACCGGCTCGCCCACATGCAGCAACGCCTGAGACAGAGTCAACGGGCGCAGCTTCTTGGTGAAGGCTGTGTCTTCGAGGCGGAGGACGGCGAGATCGCCATGCGCGGCCACTACTGCCGTCTCCAGTTTTACCGGAAGCGGCGAGCCCGGGAAATATGCCACCAGCTTTTCCAGCACCGGTGATCCGCCCTGCCGCAATGCCACAGCGACTTCCCGGTCGCCGTACCAGGGCTCGGCCACATGGCGATTGGTGGCCACGAGACCTGGCGCGACTACAAACCCCGTCCCCGCCACGCGAGCACGAAAACTTTGCGCGCGGCCGGACACATGATAAATCCCGTAGATATAAGCCACCGACTCCCGCGCATCGTCCACTGCGGCCGCCGAAAACGATTGCTGTTTTTCCATATCGGCGACTTCGCGCGAGAGCTGATGCACCTGCTGCTCCAGCCCGGTAGTCTCCGGGGGAACGTAGTAGTGCGCCATCGCCAAGGCGCCTACCAGCATCAGCACGCCCAGCAGCCCCTGCACAAACCGCTGCCAGGTTTCGACCACTTCGCTTTCCCCATTATCAGAATTGAACATGCGCCGTCAGGCCCGGCAAGGAGGGAGATGCCCGGGTAGCAGCCACTATCCTGACGTATTTGGGCCAGGGCGAGTAGGGTACAGAAGTCGGATGGCAGCGGACCGAAGGTAACTGAGATACACGGCCACGCTGCCCTGCCCCTAAAGGGGGGAATCTCCCGTAGAGATGCGGTTGGACGCGTCTCCGAAACGGGGCACGCCGCCAGCTTGCGCTGGCGGCTTAATGCCGATAGCTGGCGGCTTCTAGAATCCCGTTACTCCGGCGCTCGGATGTCCACCACGCAGCATCATCCGCACGCCGCGCTGGCTATTCACGCGGGTGGTCGTGGTCCAATCTACTTCATCGGTGCTGATAACGCCGCTGCCGCCACTGGCGAGTTCGTAGCTGATACGGCCGTCCTGATAGGTGTAATTGCCCACCTCCAGAAGCATGCCCGTCTTCAGCACAAACACTGGCACTCCCGGCGCAGTCCCGTCGAAGCGTGCATCCTTGACAACGTAGCTGGCGTAGACGACCTGCGGAATCTCCTCAGCCGTCGGCGGTTCGCTGGCTGAAGATTGGATGGCTGAAGACCTGACCTGGCGCACCGCTAGCTGAGGCACGACATTGCTACTTGCTGGCGCATAGGCTGAACCGCGGTAATACGAGTCGTTTTCCATCCGCGGACGCCCAAAGAAATGCCAGTCCGGTCCGTTGGTGGCCGAGACTTGCGGGATCTGCACGTCATCCATCAGGCGGAGCGTGAGCATGCTTTCGCCCTTCAGCGTGGGACGCGGTCCGCGCGCGGGCAGCATGATGATCTTCCATGGCCAGAGCGGCGGAATCATCCATTCGACGATGTCGCGCCTGGCATGCCCTTTGCCCCTGATGTCGCCGTCTTTATCGACCTTGTAGCCGCGGGTCGCGATCACCTTGGCGTCCAAAGGCATATCGCCGGCGGGCAATCCGATGCGATCGAACATCAGCTTCATGTACCCTTTGCCCCAGAAATGTCCTGGGTCCTTGGCCGCTTCCAGATGCCCGACAAGATAAGCACCGCGCGGAAACGTCTGCTGGCCGAATTCCGTCACCGAGTGCAGATGACAGAGCACGGGATCGCCGACCGCCACGGTGGCAGAAGAAAAATTCGGTTCATTCATGGTGCACTTCAGAAGGGTACCGGCGGGCAGGACCATCTCCCGCGCACTGGCACTCAGGGTCAGGCTTAGAACGGTTAGAGCTAGAAGGGACACTGCTAGAACGGCAAACGAGCTGGACTTCATGACGCACCTCGGTCTCACGCCCCGGAATTTTTACTGCGTATTCCCAAGCTACCGCTTTGAGCCAGCCCCGATTAATGAACTTATACACAAATTGACATTTGCGGTCAATCGACCGATTGGGATCAAAGTGTGTCTTTTTTGCAACGGGCGACTGACACAGCGTTAGTCAGTTTTCGGGTGCGAGGTTCCATTGGCTCCTTGTGCCAGTTGCCGCATTGTTTTGCAGCCACCATGATCTATGGGGTACCCCCCTCCCCCCCTACTTTTTTGATCTATTAGAATCATCGAGTTAGCGGCAAAATATTCAAGAATAGGGAGTTATGTGGAAAATATTCAGGAATAAGGACTTACGGCTGTCAAAGAGCGCTGAAAATGGCTCTGGGGCAGCTTCGAGGTCCGTTTTGGGAAGCGGTTGCGCCTCGGCACTGCCCCATCAGGGGATCAGTGTCGCATTGAGCGGGTTAGGAGTCTGTGATGGCGGACACAGGCTGATTGTGATGAAAAGAGTCAAAGGCCCCGCCCAAGCGAAGCTTGGACGGGCCACCCGCCGGTAAGCGGCTCACCTATGCCGAGCTAATCGGGAAGGACGCCGCCGCGCTACACTCGCCCAAGGCAGGGACGGGGGAAGCGTCACAAGTCCCCTTCTAGTCCTTGTCAGTCTGCTCCGTTTTGCGGACGCTAGACGCCTTTGGCGTCCGCTGTTTCTTTGGCTCTGCTTCGGGTTTGGGAGTCTGGAAGAGAAGTTTCATGGCTTCCTCGAACTTCTCTGCCGCTTCCGGCCCTTCTTTATATTCTGCTTGTTTCATTGCGCCTTTTTCCCGCCGCTAGTTTCTACGTGAGGATGACGGGCAAGTGATAGAACTACCGCCGCTCTAGCAATTGCTATGCCGTCGTCAATCTCGTCCAGACCTTGCGACCTTCGTTATAGTTATTCGCCAGTGGAACGGGACGCTGAATCGTGATGTTCTGCATCGCCCCAATTGATTGTGTCCCACTTCCACCCAGCGGACTACCGACAATTGTATACGCCATCTTTGCGCGGGCTAGTTCGAGCAGTATCTCCTGTAACACAACGTTCGCTTCTGCGAGCGTTAGCTTTGACCACGCTGTTTGATGTTCCGGCCCAATCCAAGTCCTTGAGTTAGCGAGGTGAAACCACTTTTGCATGTGTGTCTAGTGATTTAATACCTGCGTAACTCTATGATTTTAAAAGAGCGACGTAAAAAAAAGGATTTCGCGCCAATTGGTTATTACCTTCTGAGTTAACAGGCTACAAATTGGCGAATGGCGGAAGCAGCCGACGCTGGCAGGCGGCGAGCCGGCCCGAAAGCATATCTCGAAGGACTTCTCCTCACAAATCGATTTATGAAACCAGCTCTGGTTACTTTAATCCCTCGACCAGGTAAAGGTCGGCCAGCATGCGGTGGTATCCATAGACACAATTCTTGGCGTCGGGGGTCAACAGAATCGGGCCGATATTCTCGACGCCTGCGGGATCGGATGGCATGAGCTGCTTCCAGGGAGTGCGTTTCCCGGTTTGCAGATCGAGGCGATCGACCCTCGCCGGCAGTTCACCCGGCTGATACAGGTATAAGGAGCGGCCGTCGGAGCTAAAGGTGATGGGCTGCTCGCCGGGATTCAGCCCGTTAATCATGCGTGGCTCACCGCCTCCGACTGGATAGAGATACCCCTTCTGATCGGGACCGATTCCGGCCACCCACTCAGCGTCGGGAGAGATGACAAACCTTGTGCCATTCACCCCCTCGGGCGTGATCGGCTGGCTCTTACCCGAAGCTAGCTCATAGACGTATAGCCGTACTCCTTTGCCTGGCTCGTTCCCCGAGAAGAGGATGCGCTTCCCGTCGGGAAACCAATGCGCGAAGGCGTGGTTGATATTGTCGTTGGTCAGGTCTTTGGGCTCGCCAGCACCAGTGGTCAGCAGCTTTAATTGTCAGGGGGAATCTTGCGTCACAGTGACCACCCATTTTCCGTCGGGCGACAAAGCCCTCGCTCCACCTTCTCCCAGCAGGACAGCCGGAGAGCCGTCGGTTTTCCGAATGTACACAGCGTAGGACAACCCGCCGGACTTGGAGTAGGACAGCGCTCCGCCACCGCCCTCCTCATCAAACAAAAGGGTCTTGCCATCCGCCGAAAGGTCGGCCGGGTAGGAATAGTCCAGCCACGAGAGCTCACGCTCCTTTAAATCACTACCGCTAACACCTATCAATTCGCGACGCCAACTGGCGCGCATCAGGAGCACCCGCCCATCCTTGGCAATATCCAACAACATCAGGGCACCCGGCAAGCGCAAGACCATGCGCTCTTTGCCGTCAAGCGTCACGGCGTAAAGGGTCCGATCTGTACCGGTCTTGCTGGCGGTGAACCAGATCTCATTGCCGTCCGGAGACCATGCCAATCCCTGTGCGGTGAACCATTCGCCCGTGAGAACTTTCTTGTTCCCCTTTAGATCGACCATGGCCACCGAACCAGCGTCGTCGCCTTGGATGGGATGGTCGAGAAAAGCGATCAAATCCCCCTTCGGGGAAACTCGGGGGTGACCGATCCATCCCCCGGTTTCGTAGAGAGGTGTCCCTATGGGGTATTCCAAGCTGGTTCTTTCCGCCGAAGTCATGCACCACTGCCAGATTGTTGCCATCCGGTCCCCAATCCGCCCACTGCACCTGCTCCAGTACGTCGCGAGGAGCACCGCCGGCGAGCGGCGCTCTGGCCAGCGTGCCCATGTTCACCCAGGTGCCGATAGCCTTGCTGTCTAACAGAACGGCCAACTCAGCGGCGGAGGACACAGACATGAGCTGCGTGTGGCTGAGCCCCATGGAGCGCGATTCCGGTGCTTCTGGACGCGCTGTGAACACATCCGTGGGATTGCCTTGCCAGGCGGCGCTGTAGAGAATTGTCTGCCCGTCCGGAGCAAACCGTGCAGACCGAATGCTGCCCCGGCGAAAGGTCAGCTGCCGATAGGACGGCGGCGGCAATGGCGGATTCGAAAAGAGCAATTTGCCTGCAAACACGCCGGCAGCCACCGCGAGAAGCACAGCGAATGCGAAAAGCGGGAGAAACCGAGCGCTCGTGGGTCTCGTTTTGGCGGGCGGCGCTACGGCTGCGGCGGTGGTTGCTGGCTCCACCCTGTCGACATGCACGGACGTGCTCGACGACCCCAGTTCGCGTTGCAGCCGCTTCAGGTTGGCGCGCATCTCGGCCGCCGACTGGTAACGAAGTTCGCGATCCTTCTCCAGTGCGTTGTTGATTATTTCTTCCAGCTTCACCGGGAGTTGAGGATTCAGCCGGATGGGCGGAGTCGGCACCCGGTTGAGAATGGCTTCGGTGACCACCGCCGAGGTCTCTCCACGAAACGGCGAAACCCCCGTGGCCATCTCGTAGAGCACGACACCGAAGGAGAACAGGTCAGTCCTTCGGTCCAGTTCCTTGCCCCTTAACTGCTCGGGAGACATGTAGGCCACCGTACCCATCGCTGTTCCGGGACGGGTCAGGTCAAGGCTGGCTACCTC
Source organism: uncultured Acidobacteriaceae bacterium (assembly GCA_963797885.1). GTDB lineage: Bacteria > Acidobacteriota > Terriglobia > Terriglobales > Acidobacteriaceae > Acidiflorens. The sequence continues at coordinate 13,024 of CAWCRQ010000098.1, forward strand.
CGCTATGGTTTGCGAATCGCCGGTGTCAGACTTGCCGGCTTGTGTGGTCTTCGCGAGCCCGAAATCCAGAATCTTGGCGTGCCCGCGCTCGGTCACAAAGATGTTCGCTGGCTTGATGTCGCGATGCACGATCCCCTTGGCGTGCGCGGCATCGAGCGCGTCCGCCACCTCTATGCCGAGACTCAACAGTTGTTCCAACTCCAGGGGACGCTTGTCAATCAGGTGTTTCAGCGTCTCGCCGCTGAGGCACTCCATCGCGATGAAGAGATTCCCTTCGTGCTGGCCAATCTCGTAGATCGTACAAATGTTGGGATGGTTGAGGGCAGAGGCGGCGCGGGCCTCCCTGCGGAAACGCTCGAGCGCTTGCGGATCCTGCAAGGCTTCGTCGGGCAAGAACTTCAGAGCTACAGAGCGCCCCAGACTCGTGTCCTCAGCCTTGTAGACGACGCCCATTCCTCCGCCGCCAAGCTTTTCAACGACGCGGTAGTGCGAGATGGTCTGCCCGATCACTGTTCGCGAATCTTACGTGATTGAAAGGGGGCGAGTCAATGAATGCGGAGGGTTGAGGCGGGCGTGGTTCCGCGCTTCGCGACTGGATCTAGCCTTTTCACCTTCGCCGACACCGCGAAAAACTGCCGGGTTTCGCTCGGCTTGGACGGGCGAGGCGCCCGTCCCTCCACGTGCAAAAACAAAAGCCGACAGTTTTCACTGACGGCTGATAGCTGAGACCTAATCGCGACTTCTAGCTTTCGTACAGCAGCACCCCTTCGGCCTTTTCCGCATCCACTGGGCGGTAGTACAGCTTGTTGGACTCTAGGAAGACTTCGATGAACGCCGGCCTTGTGGTGATCGTGCCCTGGATCAGGGCCTCCGACAGCGGATCTTCGATGTACTTCTGCAGGGCGCGACGCAGTGGACGCGCTCCGTAGTTTCGATCGGTCAGGGTCTGGTTCAGAATCCACTTCTTCGCCTCGTCGGCGACCGTCACTGTGATCGAACGCTGGGCGAGGTTTTGGTTCAGTTGGCTGACCATGAGTTCGAGAATCTGGATCAGGTCTTGTTCGCTGAGCGCCGTGAACAGGATGACTTCATCCACGCGGTTCAGGAATTCGGGATTGAAGGTGCGCTTGACCTCGCTCCTCACCAGGTCTTCGACCTTCTCGGAAACCATCTCGTCTTTCGACGACTGGAAGCCCAGGCCCTCGCGCTTCATGAGGTGCCGTGCCCCAATGTTCGAGGTCATGATCAGTATGGTGTTCTTGAAATCGACGGTGTTCCCCAAGCCGTCGGTTAATTGGCCGTCTTCAAAAACCTGCAGCAGAATGTTGAACACATCCGGGTGCGCCTTCTCGATTTCGTCGAGCAGGACGACGGAATACGGCGCCCGCTTGACGCGTTCCGTCAGTTGCCCGCCCTCTTCGTAGCCAACATATCCTGGAGGCGAGCCGATCAGCTTCGAAACGGAGTGCTTCTCCATGAACTCCGACATATCGAAACGGACGAGCGCCTTGTCGCTGCCGAACATGAAATGCGCCAAGGTGCGAGCCACTTCGGTCTTGCCGACGCCGGTCGGGCCTAGGAACAAGAAGGACCCGATCGGGCGATTCGGGCTCTTCAACCCCGCGCGTGAGCGGCGGATGGCGCGAGCCAGAGCACTGATGGCTTTTTCCTGCGAGATGATGCGCTTGTGCAGCTCTTCTTCAATGCGCAGCAGCTTCTGCGTTTCTTCTTCCTTGATCGAAGTGATGGGAACGCCGGTCCAGCGCGATACCACATCCTCGATGTCCTCCCGACCGACTACGCCGGTGGAGGATTCATCGAGGTGGTATTTTTCGCGAAGGGCGCGCAGGTTCTCGCGCTCCTTGCGTTCTTCGTCCGAGTAGAAGCGCGCCTTCTCGAACTCGTGGTTCGCGATGGCGTTCTCCATACGATGGACGATGAACTTGATCCGCTTCTGGACTTCCGTCAATTCTTCCGGCAGCGAGGTCTGGCGCAGTTTCACACGCGCTCCCGCCTCGTCGATCAGGTCGATGGCCTTGTCCGGCAGAAAACGGTCGGGAATATAGCGATTGGAATGCGACACCGAAAAATTGATGGCATCGTCGGTGTAGGTGACGGCGTGGAATTTCTCGTAGCGTTCCTTGATTCCAAAAAGAATCTTGACCGCGTCGACTTCGTTTGGCGGGGGAACTTTTACGGCCTGGAAGCGGCGTTCGAGCGACCGGTCTTTTTCTATCGACTTGCGGTATTCAGCGGGCGTGGTTGCGCCGATGCACTGAATTTCGCCGCGCGACAGGGCCGGCTTCAGGATGTTGGCCGCGTCCAGCGAGCCTTCCGCCGATCCCGCGCCCACCAGCGTGTGCAGTTCGTCAATAAAGATGATCGAATTCTGCGACTCCATCAGCTCTTTCATGATGGTCTTGAGGCGCTCTTCGAACTGTCCGCGATACTTGGTGCCGGCGACGATCAGAGAAAGATCCAGCGCCAAAATGCGTTTGTCCGCGAGGAAGGAAGGAACTTCGCCGTCTGCGATGCGTTGCGCCAAGCCTTCTACGATGGCGGTCTTGCCGACGCCGGGCTCGCCGATCAGTACCGGATTATTCTTGGTGCGGCGGCACAGAATCTGCACCACCCGCTCCACTTCGTTCTCGCGGCCCACCAGCGGATCGAGCTGGCTATCCATGGCCGACTGCGTCAGGTCGCGGGAAAACTCACTCAATAAAGAAGACTCGCGCTGTCCGCGTTGTGGCGCGGCTTTTTCCTGGCTGGTACGCGCCAGTTCTTCGCGGATGGTCGAAAGCCGCAATCCCCGCTCGTGCAAAATCTCAGCCGCAAAACACTTTTCTTCGCGCAACAGGCCCAGCAGCAGATGCTCGGTTCCAATATGTTTATGGGAAAGGCGCTCCGCCTCTTCCGAGGCATACGCCAACACACGCTTGCATTCGTTGCTCAGGGGAAGATCGACCGAAGTGGAAACCTTTTCCCGGATGGTGGTGTGACCCTCGATCTGTTTGCGGATCGATTCTACCGAGGCGTGAGAGCGCAGGAAGCGATTCGTCAGGGCCTTGTCTTCGCGCAGCAGTCCGAGGAGCAGGTGCTCGGTCTCAATGTAAGGAGATCCGAACTGGCTGGCCTCGTACCGCGCAAAGAAGATAACGCGCCTGGCTTTCTCCGTGTAGCGTTCAAACATAATACCCATTCCCCCGAGTTCTCGCGGAGCGCCCGCCCTCCGCCAAACCCCGACTTTGCCACCTTAATTATGCATTGATATCGCCCAATCTCCCAAGCGATATCTACCTTCTAGTAACCCCCGTACAGCTTTACGTTAATGCGACTGTGTTCTGCCGCTCGTTACGCCGAAAGCGATTCGGGCGCGACTTCCTCCATTTTGCCCTGATCCAACCGTAAAACCCTATGGCACCGACGTGCGAACGCCAAGTTATGGGTGGCGATTACAGAGGTCAATTGGTGGTCGCGGTGCAATCGTGCGACCAGTTCAAAAACCAATTCGCCGGTGCGCCCGTCGAGGTCGCCAGTCGGCTCATCGGCCAGCAGCACCTGCGGCCGGGTGATGAGCGCCCGTGCCAGCGCCAGCCTTTGCTGCTCGCCGCCGGAAAGCTCGCCCGAACGATGATGCCCGCGCGCTTCCAGTCCCACTTCGCGTAACCACCGCGAAGCTTCCTGTTCTGCTGCAGATAGCGCTTGTCCGCGCGTCAGCAGGGGCATGGCGACATTTTCCAAAGCGGTGAATTCCGGCAGCAGGTAGTGGAACTGCCAGACGTAGCCGATCTGGCGGTTACGAAACTCGGCGGCGTCATCCTCGGAGAGCGAATTCACGCAGAAGTTCGCGCAATATACCGCACCCGCGGAAGGACGATCCAGCGCCCCCAGGATGTGCAACAAAGTGCTCTTTCCCGCGCCCGATTGCCCCACGATGGCGAGCATCGTTCCCTTCGCGACCTCGAAAGACAGATTCTCAAAGAGCACGAGTTCGGCTTCGCCTGAGCGAAACACCTTACTTAACCCTTCGACCCTCAGCAGAGGATCTTGAGTCATTGGATGCAAACTTGCCCCTCCGAAGTACCAAGGTCGCCGGACGCCTTCCGCTGCAACGCAGCGGAAACGGCTCCCCGCTCCATTAGACCATGATCCTCAGACCATGAGAAGGAACCACCCGTTCCCGCGATCTCCGTGGCGGGAACGAGCTATGCGAAAGACTGTATACCTCTGGAAAACAATTGCAATGTGACGGTGGTCACAGATGGGAGAAACGGGAACGCCTGCAAGAGCCCTATTCGTACCTCAACGCCTCCGCCGGCAAAATCCGCGCCGCTGACCACGACGGATAAATCGTGGCCACAAACGAAATCCCGATGGAGACCAGCGCCACGATCAGGCCATCCATTGGCCGCGGCGCGAATGGCACATAGTCAATCGAATAGACCTCGGGCGAGAGCGCAATAAAGTGGTAGTGTCCGCCCGCCCACGAGATCGCGTAGCCGAGCACCAGCCCGATCGCCGTCCCAATCACGCCGATCAAGACGCCCTGCGCAATGAACACGCGCCGGATCTGCGCCTTCTTCGTCCCCAGCGACATGAGCACGGCAATATCTTTCGTCTTCTCCATGACCATCATGATCAGCGAGATCAAAATATTGAGCGCGGCCACGAACACGATCAGCCCGATGGTGATGAAGGTCACCACGCGCTCCAGCCGCAGCGCGCGGAACAGAGGCTTGTTCTGCTCCATCCAACTGGTGGCCATGAAGCCGTGGCTTCCTGAAACGTGGCTTCCTGAAATAAGATCGGCGGCCTGTTCGAGGGCGCACGCCACGTCGCCCGCCAGATAGATGTCGTCGATCTTGAATTGGATGACCGAGATCACGTCGCCCAGCCCAAACAACTGCTGGGCGTCAGCCAGCCGGATGAATGCCCAGGAAGAGTCGTAGTCGAAAAAACCGGAGTTGAAGATTCCCGCGACATGAAAGCGAATGTACTTCGGCACCATGCCAAACGGGGTGAGCTCGCCCTGCGGAGAGGTCACCAGCACCACCGACCCCACGGTCGCGCCTAGCTCCTCTGCCATGTCTTTGCCGAGAATGATCGGAGGCATGGCCGCGACTCGCTGCTGCACGCCCGCCAAGTCATCCGGCGATTCGGTTTGTGTGGAGCGGGTGCCCTCACCCGCTGCCGTTGCACTTGCTTTTGCTTTTGCATTTGCGCTTGCATTTGCTTTTGAACTTGTTTCTTGAGTCACACCTTTGGCGCCCGCGCCTTCTTCCTCCAGCGCCGCCGCCGATCCCAGCGTCACGGAGTTCAGCAGATCACTGACCTTCCGCTCATACTGCGGCACCATCCCCTTTAGCACCGCGCCGCGCGCCCGCGGCCCGCGTGAAATCAGCACCTGCTCGTAAATCGCCGGAGCGGCCGCCACCACGTGCGGCTGCTTCGATAACTTAAAGAGCAGCGGACGCCAATCGTGGATGCCGTCGCTTTCCACCCGCAGCAGACTGATGTGCGCCGTCGAACCCAGCAGCCGTGCCTGCAAATCCTGCCGAAAGCCGTTATTGATGGCCAGCGCGACGATCAGCGAAGCCACTCCCGCTGCCACTCCCAGAATGGAGATCGCCGTGATGACGCCGATGAACGCCTGGCGGCGTTTGGCGCGAAGATAGCGGGTTGCAACGAAGAGTTCGAAGCGCATGAGAAGCAGCTGTCAACTCACAGCTGTCAGCTTTCAGTTACTGCGGATTATAGCTGGCGCGCTTCCCAGATTCGCGGCAGAACTGCCGGCACGGATCTGCGATATGTACGGTAGGAGTCGCCGAACCGCTTCTCCAACTCCGCATCCTCCATCCGGATCATCACCGCTCCGGTGATCACTGCGAACGCCGTCAGCACCCAGCACGCGGCGAGGCCGGTCCCGGTGCTCCATGCCAGCATCTCGCAGAGATGCGCCAGGTATACCGGATGCCGCACCCGCGCCCGGATTCCATCCGTCACCAGCCGCTGCTCGCGATTCCGGCCGTCAACCTCCGGCAGCCCGCCGAGTTGCTTCGCGCTGAAATTCTTTCCCGATTGCGAATACAGATAGAGCCCGCAAACAAAAAGCAATGTCGCCGCAATCCAAGTCCAGTCCGTCCGATAAAACGAGATGTCTCGCCAAGGCCGTGTGACCAGCACGACCACAATCCACATTGCGACCCACACGGGCAACAGCACCGCATATGGCGAGCGTTGATATGAAAGATGCCGCGCACGCCACCGCTCTGCAAAAGGATGAATCATGAACCAGAATGCAGGGATGGTCGAATACATGACGCAGGCCAGCCATCCGATGATTCGTAGCCATTGCCGCACGCGCGAATTCTAGCAGGCGGCGACTGAGCGGCGATCACTGGCAACTGACAACTGACCACTGGCAACTGCTTCCTGCTATTCTTCTCCCTCATGTCTCCCATCCTGACCAGTGTGCTGCTGGGGCTGACCGCGGCGGGCGCGAACGTGTTCGGCGGCGCCATCATCGTTCAGAAGCATTGGGAGCGCTCCTACCTCCGCTACTTCGTCGCGCTGGGCGCAGGTTTCATGCTGGCGACGGCGCTGGTCGAAATGGTGCCGGCCAGCATTCAGCTGCGCGGCGGATATGCCGGATTCCTCATCCTGCTCGGATACCTGCTCGTCCATTTTTTCGAGCACACCGTCACGCCGCACTTCCACTTTGGAGAAGAAACTCACGCCGACCAGTTCGTGCATTCTCACAAGGGCTATTCGGTTCTGATCGGTCTGCTGATCCACACATTCTTCGATGGCATCGCGATCGCTTCGGGGTTTCTCGTCTCGCCGGCGCTTGGCTGGATCATCTTCGTTGCGGTTTTTCTGCACAAAATTCCGGAAGGATTCACCATCTCATCGGTGATGCTGGCCAGTGGCCGAAGCCGCGCCTTCGCCTGGGGAGCGTCCATGATGTTGGGCGTAGCCACCGTGGCTGGAGTGATGACGATGGCAATCTTCCGCTACGAGGTCAGCTTCGGCTTGCCCTTGTCGGCGGGCGTTACGATCTATGTAGCTGCGTCGGACCTGATCCCCGAAGTAAATAAAGAGCCCGGCGTGAAGATGGCGCTACTGGTCTTCGTCGGGGCGGCGTGCATGTTTGTGCTGGACCGGGTTTTTCATGTGCATTGAAAGGAGTTCTCAGTTCCCGGTTCTCAGTTCTCAGTACGAAGCGCTCGGATTTGTTCTGAGAACTGAGAACTTGTTTACCCGCTGTGCCGTATGTGCATGACGTCCCCATCCTGCACGATGTAGTCTTTCCCTTCCAATCGCAGCGTGCCTTTGGCTCGGGCATTAGCTTCCGAGCCGGCTTCCAGTAGCTGATCCCACCGAATTGTTTCTGCCCGGATGAAGTGTTTTTCCAGATCGGAGTGAATTGCGCCGGCGCCGTTCTGCGCTCGGGTGTTCAGCGGGATCGTCCAGGCTCGGCACTCGTCTTCTCCGGCGGTGAAGAACGAAATCAATCCCAGCAAGTGATAGCTCTTGCGGATCAGGCGCGAGAGTCCGCTCTCGGTCAGCCCATAGCTGCCGAGAAATTCCGCCGCGTCTTCGTCGCTCATCTCCGCCAGTTCCGCTTCCACTTTGCCGCAGATCGCGCTTGCCCCGGCATTCGGACGCGCGGCCACTTCGCTCAAATTGAATTTCGCAACCGCCGCTTCCAAGTCTTTGCCGAGTTCGGTACTCTCGCCGATATTGAGCACGTAGAGCATTGGCTTTTCGCTCAGAAACATGAAACCCCGAATGCGCTTCTTATCCTCGGGCGTCATCTCCATCTCGCGCAGCGGCTTTTCGGTTTCCAGAAAGGCTTTGGCCTTGATTAGCAGCTCGTTTTCTTTTTCCAGTTCCGGCGTCTTCATCTTCTTCAAATCTTTTTCCAGACGCTCCAGTCGTTTTTCGATCTGGCCCAGATCGCTCACCATGAGATCGAACTCAACGTTCTTGATGTCGCGCAGTGGATCGATGGGACCGACGTGCGGAATCGCATCGTTTTCAAACGCCCGGAGAACGTGAATGAGCGCGTCCACCTGCCGCAGATGGCCGATGTAGGCGGTCTCTTTCAGCGCGTCCTGGCCGATGGCGCCGACGTCCACATACTCGACCGAGGCGTGCGTCAGCTTCTTCGGATGGTAGAGCGCGGCCAGCTTGTCGAGGCGGTCGTCGGGCACCTTGGCGACTCCGATGTGCGCTTCGCGCGGATTCGCAAAAGCATGCTCGGAAAGATCCGCCTTCGTCAGAATGCGAAACAGGGACGTCTTGCCGACCTGTGGCAGACCGATGATGCCAGTTTTCATGGGGAGCTCTCAGCTCTCAGCTATCAGCTTTCAGTTCAAGCAAGAGAATAAATCATCGTGCCTCGTGCGCATACGCCGTGCGCGGTAGTGTCCTACGAATGGACCCCGCAGGTTACGGAAAAAGTTCTACAGCTCGAAAAAGAAGGTGTCAGGTCTCAGGAAACGCGTCGGACGCTGAGACGTTGGAACCTGAGACCTAAGACCTAAGACCTGAGGCCCGACTCATGATATGTTGTCTCGTCGTCTGGCAAGCCCATGATCCGCTCCTACAAAGGCGTCATCCCCCAATTCCCCGACACCTGCTACATCGACGACTCCGCCCAACTTATCGGCGACGTCATTCTCGGCGAGCACTCCAGCATCTGGATGAATTCCGTCCTCCGCGGCGACGTCCATCAGATCCGCGTCGGCCACTCCTCCAACATTCAGGACAACTGCGTCCTCCACGGCATGAAGGAACAATATGGCGTCTACGTTGGCGACTACGTCAGCGTAGGCCACAACGCCATCCTGCACGGATGCACCATCGAAGGCCGCTGCCTCATCGGCATGGGCTCGATCATCCTCAACGGCGCCGTCGTCGGATCCGGCTCCATTATCGCCGCCGGCACCCTGATCCCCGAGAAAACGATCGTAGAGCCGAATTCGCTGTGGATGGGCTCCCCAGGAAAATTCCGACGCCACCTGGATGAAAAAGACCAGGAGACAATCCTGCGCTACGCCGATAATTATCTGGGTTACAAAGAGTCGTACTTGATGGAGAGGAAAGGCTCTTAGCTCTTAGCTCTTAGCTCTTAGCTCTTAGCTCTTGGTGGCCTGTCATTACGAAGGTGGAAAACCGCTTCGCCCTTCGCTAAATTTTGGGGCCACGCGCTTGATATTGGGGAAAAGTGTCCAATACCATTGCTGGTCCATGACTTTTTCTGATTTCTCTCGTCCAAGGTGAATATGCGCGAACACGCAGCGCTCCTGTTGTTGCTTCTGGTCGCTCTATCGCTGACAAATGCTCAAACGCCATCCCCGCAGCCGTCTTCTGAGGCAGCATTGCCCTACAGCCCCAGTCTCGATATTTCGTCGATGGACAAATCTGTCAACCCTTGCGTGGATCTCTACCGTTATTCCTGCGGCGGTTGGCAGACGAAAAACCCGATCCCGCCTGATCAGACTTCATGGTCGGTCTACCCCAAGCTCTATGAGGACAACCTGATCTTTCTCCACGGCATGCTGGAACAGGCGACCCAGCAGGATGAGCAACGCAATGCCGTAACCCGGCAGATTGGCGACTTCTATGCGGCCTGCATGGACGAAGCGGCAGTAGAGAAACGTGGACTCACGGCGATTCAGCCGGAACTCGACGCGATTGCGCAGCTGAAGTCAGCTAAAGAACTTACTCCGCTCGTGGCGCGGCTGCAGCTGATCTACGACCGGTATTCCTACAACACTTCGTTGCTTTTTTCGGCTGGCTCGATGCAAGACCCGGACGATTCGGAGCGTGAAATCGCCGACGTGGATCAGGGCGGCCTCGCCATGCCCGATCGCGACTACTACATTAAAGATGACGCCAAGTCGAAGGAAACGCGCGAGCGCTACCTTCAACATGTGCAGCGAGTATTTGAGCTTATCGGCGACGGCCCGGCCGCCGCCAAGCAGAACGCTGAGACCGTCATGCGTCTGGAAACAGCCATGGCCAAAGCGTCCCTCACTCGCGTCGAGCGCCGCGATCCCCACAAGCTGGTTCATAAAATGAAAGTCGCCGATCTCATCCAGCTTGCTCCCAACTTTGACTGGCCCGCTTACTACCACGAGATGCAATATCCGGAGATCGGCATTCTGAACGTCGATGCGCCCGAGTTTATCAAGGAACTCAACTCCCTCCTGACTTCCGAATCGATCGAGAGCTGGAAATCCTACCTGCGCTTCCATGTGGCCGACACGTCTTCCCCGTACCTGTCTTCGAAGTTCGTCGAGGAAAGCTTTGATTTCTACCGCAAGTATTTGCGGGGCGTGGAAGAGATCCAGCCTCGCTGGAAACGCTGCGTGGAGTATGTCAACTATGACTTGAGCGAGGCGCTGGGCCAGGTCTATGTGGCCAAAGTCTTCTCCCCCGAACTCAAGCAGAGCACGCTCGATATGGTGCGGCGCATCGAGGACGCCATGGGTGCGCGCATCAAAGCGCTCGACTGGATGAGCCCGGAAACCAAACAGCAGGCGCTGACGAAGCTGGCGGGAATCCGCAACAAGATCGGCTATCCGGATCATTGGCGCGACTACAGCTCGGTGAAGATCGAGCGCGACGATTTTGCCGGTAACGTCGAGCGCGCACATCAGTTCGAGAGCCACCGCGAGATTAACAAAATCGGCAAGCCTGTCGATCACGGCGAATGGGACATTTCCGCTGCCACCGTGGATGCCTACTACAATCCGCAAATGAACGACATCAACTTTCCCGCCGGCGTGCTGCAGCCGCCGCTCTACGATCCGAAAATGGATGACGCTCCCAACTACGGCGACACCGGGGGCACCATTGGTCACGAACTCACCCACGGCTTCGACGACGAGGGCAGCCAGTTTGACGCTAAGGGGAATCTGAAGAATTGGTGGACAAAAGAAGACCGGGAGAAGTTCGACGCTCGCACCGAGTGCGTAGAGGATCAATATTCAGGATATGTCGCGGTGGACGATGTTCACGTCAACGGCAAGCTGACCCTGGGCGAAAACGTCGCCGATCTGGGCGGCGAGATTCTGGCTTACGTCGCGTGGAAGGATGCGACCAAAGACAAGAAGCTTCAGCCTATCGACGGTCTGACCCCGGAGCAGCGCTTCTTCGTCGGATTCGCGCAGTGGGACTGCTCCAATGAACGTCCCGAAGACTTGCGCATGCGCGCCATGACCGACGAACATTCGCCCGCGCGCTACCGCATCAACGGAGTCGTGGTAAACATGCCCGAGTTCGCGGAGGCATTCTCCTGCAAACCAAGCCAGCCCATGGTGAAACGCGCCGCCAATGTGTGCAAGGTTTGGTAGTGGCCGGTTCGTTTGCCCGCGCCGTTGAAACGCGCCTTAATTTGGAACTTGTGTCCTTGGCGCAGCTCTCTCATGACAGCTGGTCTCGGTGAGCTACTGCAGCTTTGCATACTCGGCTTTGGCTTCTTTCAGGATGGGGAGGCCGGGGTCGGCGTCTTTCCAGAGCGTGAGGAAATCTTTGTAGGCGGCGAGCGCGCGGACGCGGGCTGCGTCGGCATCCGCGCCCTGCGAGGTTCTCGATTGCAAGGCGTGGGCACGAGCCACTCCCAGATGCGCCAACGCTCCCGTCCAGCAGTTCCAGACGATACCGCTGTGGTCGAGAATCTTCTGAAATTCGGCGACGGCGGCACTGCCCTGTCCCGCAACCAAGTATGCCTGTCCGCGTACATACACCGGATAGAGGCAGGAAATGTTGAGGACGAACGCAATTTCCCCCAACTCGATAGGGGAAGCAGCTTGCAGGGCTTTCAAAGCGACAGGCGGGTTCTTTTTGTCCAGTGCCAATTGCGCCTGAATCGCTGGCAGCCAAAGCGACTGCATCTGGGTGTCCAGCGGGAATCGTTTCCCTAAGTCTTGCGCCAAAGACTCGGCTCGTCCCGTATCGCCCGCCATGGCAAACGCAAGCGCGGCTTCGCTCTCGACGCCCTGACTCGCGGGAGCCAGCTTCAGAGCCTCTGCCGCTAACTGCCGGGCTTCTGCGGCATTGCCATAGGCAGCTTCTCGCTGAGCAGCAATCGTCTGAAAGATCGCCCCATTTTCCTTGCTGTCAGCCCGGATGGCCGCGTCTACCGCTCGTTTCGTCAATTCCCGCGCCTTGCCCAGATGACCGACGTACGCCTCGGTGTCGGATGCGAGCGCCAATCCCCAGTTCTCTTCGGGCTTGCCCGCAAACCACTGTTGCTGTTCCGCCATCGCGGTGGAGTCAGAGGCCCAAAAAGCGAGAGCGTAGAGAGCCGAGTGAAATATCGCATCATCAAGTTTTCGTGCCTGCGCCCTGTGGATCGTCTGCCGCGCCTCGTCGAAGCGTTGCAAGGCAAGGGCATAGTTGGCGGGATTCGTGTACCCACTTAGAGCATCCGGCGCGAGGCGCACGGCTTGCCTAGTGATCTCCGTGGCTTTCTCATACTGCCCCTGTAAGGCTAAAACCACGCCCAACCTGTTGTACGCTGCGGATTCCCGTGGGTAGCTCTCAATCTCCTCCTGATACGTCTGGGTCGCTTTATCCAGTTCCCCGGTGACAGTGTCATAGTAGTTGGCGGTGATCTCCAGTTTTTCCCGTTCGCTGGCATGGTCCCGCAACTGGAACGCCTTGGTGAAGTACTCGCTGGCCCGCCCTAGCTCGCTGAGACTGAAGTAGTCGTCGCCCACTACCGCGTAGCCCATGGCAAAATTCGGATCAAGCTCGATGGCACGTTGATGGTACGGCAGGGCTGCGGAGGAGCCTTTCTCATTAGAAGCTTTTCGTCCAAGGCTGTACGCCTTCAGAGCTTCGAGCGAAGATGTGGTAGCTTGTGCCAGCGGAACATCATACTTCTGCACCGTCGCCAGCGATTCGCCCAGTTCGCCCCGCAGCTTGGACGCAGCGTCGCCCAGCGTGTCCAGCACCTTCTCCTTGGACTCCGCCGTCACCTGCTCCTGCGCCAACGTATCTCCGTTCTGGCATTTCACCGCTCTCAACCCCAACACATATTCGCTGCCCAGACTGCTAATCGATCCGGCAAGGTACGCCTTGCTGCCTGCCCGCTGGCAAAGCTCGCGGGCTACCTCCGGCGTGAGTTTCGTGCCGACGGGACGGGTCATCTGTTGCAAGGTCTTGGCAACCTCGCTGTCGGAGAGCACATTCAAGAAAGGCGATTGCCGCAGGGAAACGCTGAGGGCCGTCTTCAGGGTGTCGTCGAATACTGCATCGCCCGTGCTGTTGAAAAAATCGGCGAGAACGATGGTGTCCTTCTCGGTCAGGCGCGTGCTTTGCTGATGCGACCGATAGTAAAAGACGCCCGCCACAAGCAAGGCGATCAGCAGGACCGGAACCGCAATCTTCCAAGCCTTCCAAACCTTAGCAACCCGAGCCGCAGAAGCTTCGGACACGGGGATCGTGCCCGAGATTGCTGCCGGAGAACGGTATCCGCTCTCGGAGTCCCGCTTCAGCCGTTGCAGATCGGCTCGCATCTCCGCCGCACTCTGATAGCGCAGGTTGCGGTCTTTCTCCAGAGCTTTGCGGATGATTTCGTCGAACTGAGGAGGTAGCTGCGGGTTCCAGCGACTGGGTAATTCCGCGCCTTCGTGGAGGATAGCCCCAAAGGTTGCGCCTGTGGTTTCCCTTTCAAAGGGCAGACGACCGCTTGCCATCTCGTAAAGCGCCACGCCGAAGGAAAACAGATCGGTGCGTGCGTCCAGAGGCTTGCCTGCGACCTGTTCGGGTGACATATAGCTCACTGTCCCTAGAGCGACGTTTCTGGCGGTGAGGTCTTTCTCTCCAATCGTGGGATCGTCCGAACCCGATTCGGATTCCCGCTTTGTGCCCGGATCACTCTTTTTCGCCAACCCGAAGTCGAGAACTTTGACCCGTCCACGTTTGGTAATGAAGATGTTCGCAGGTTTTATATCCCGATGAATGATTCCGGCCGAATGAGCCGCATCGAGTGCGTCGGCGATCTCAATGGCAAACGACAGGAGCAAGTCTGTTTCCAGCGAACGTCCGGCAATGCGGTACTTCAGGGTCACGCCGTCGAGAAACTCCATGGCAATGAAGGCCCGGCCGTTCTGCTCGCCGATGTCATAAATCGTGCAGATGTTTGGGTGATTCAGCGCCGAGGCGGCCTTGGCTTCACGCCGGAAGCGGCTCAGGGCTTGCGGGTCTTTGGCTACTTCGTCCGGCAGGAATTTGAGGGCTACAAAACGATCTAAGCGAGTGTCCTCCGCCTTGTACACCACGCCCATGCCGCCGCCGCCGAGCTTCTCGACGATGCGGTAATGGGAGATGATCTGGTCGATCATAAGAGGGCGCTGGGACTCAGGGTGCAATAGTAAGGATGTGAGGAAGCCGAAGTCAACGAGGGGCGCACCCGCACACGACCTGACGCCGGGCGACGGCGGCTTCTGCTTCGACCATCAAGCGTGCGGTGTAACGCGCATCACCATGGGCATCCCCGGTTGGGCAGCGACATTGAAGACGGGGATGAAATCAGCATGCCGAAAGCGATGGAAGGCCGGCGGGAGTTCACCGCCTTGATTGACTTGAACGTTTCAGCCACGTAAGATTTGCCCCTGATGATCGGCCGGACCATCTCGCACTACCGCATCGTCGAAAAGCTCGGCGGTGGCGGGATGGGCATTGTCTACAAGGCTGAGGACGTAAAGCTCCATCGCTTTGTCGCCCTCAAGTTCCTGCCTGACGAGATTGCTAAAGATGCCCAGGCGCTGGCGCGCTTCCAACGCGAAGCGCAGGCCGCCTCTGCTCTGAATCATCCGAACATCTGCACCATCCACGAAATTGACGAACAGCACGGCGAAGCTTTCATCGCCATGGAATTTCTGGATGGGCTGACGCTGAAGCACCGCATCGCCGGGCGTCCGCTGGAAACAGACGTTCTTCTCCCCATCGCCATCGACATCGCCGACGCGCTCGACGCCGCTCACGCTGCTGGCATCGTCCACCGCGACATCAAGCCGGCGAACATCTTCGTGACCAAGCGCGGGCACGCCAAGGTTCTGGATTTCGGGCTGGCAAAGGTCACTGCCGCGACCAGTGCGTCGGGCAAAGTTGCGGCAGCCAACACGATGACCGGCACGATTGACGATCAGCACCTCACCAGCCCGGGTTCCGCGCTCGGCACCGTCTCCTACATGTCGCCGGAGCAGGCGCGGGCGAAGGAACTGGATGCGCGCAGCGATTTGTTCTCTTTCGGCGCTGTGCTGTACGAGATGGCAACCGGCGCATTGCCCTTCCGGGGCGAGAGTTCCGCGGTCATCTTCAACGCCATTCTCGAACGCGACCCAGTGCCCGCGGTGCGGCTGAATCCTGACCTTCCGCCCAAGCTGGAAGAGATCATCAACAAGGCGTTGGAGAAGGATCGAGACCTGCGCTACCAGCACGCTGCGGATATGCGGACCGATTTGAAGCGGCTGAAACGGGAGATGGAATCGCGGCACGGCGCACCAGCCAGTTCGGGGTCAGTGGCGATCGCACAGGAGTCCAGCTCACCGATCGCACCGCCGTCGTCAGCATCCGGTTCCTCCCCGGCGCTTGCTCCATCTTCGTCATCGAGCGCAGTGCAAGTTGCCGAAAAGGTTGCCGAAGCTCCTGTCGCGGGCAGGAAACTCTGGAAGGTTCTGATTCCCGCCGCCGTAATACTTGTCGCTGCTGCCATCGGTGGAGCATTCTACTTGCGCTCGCGGCCGGCAACGCCGGTGACGAAGGCTGTACCCCTCACGGAGAAGGACACTGTCGTCCTCGCCGACTTCACCAACTCCACCGGCGACCCGGTCTTCGATGGCACCCTCAAGCAGGCCCTGGCCGTCGATCTTGAACAGTCTCCGTTCCTCAACATTCTTTCCGACCGCAAAGTCGGCGAGACGCTGAAGCTGATGGGCCGCGCGCCCACGGAGCATGTCACCGCAGACGTTGCCCGGGAACTCTGCCTCCGCACCGGCAGCAAAGCCGTCCTCGGCGGATCGATCTCCAACCTTGGCAGCCAGTACATCGTCGGCCTCGATGCCGTTGCCTGCAATAGCGGCGACAATCTGGCCAAAGAGCAGGCCGAAGCCCCGAGCAAGGAAGGAGTGCTCAAGGCGCTCACCACCGCGGCCACTGCCATGCGTGCAAGGCTGGGCGAATCGCTTGCCTCGGTGCAGAGGTTCGACGTGCCGGTGGAAGCCACCACGCCGTCGCTCGAAGCCCTGAAGGCTTACAGCATGGGCATCACGACCAGTCGCACCAAGGGCAGCGCCGAGGCCATTCCGTTCGGAAAGCGCGCCATCGAACTCGACCCCAACTTCGCCATGGCTTATGTCGGTCTCGCCGTCGACTATTCAAATCTTGGACGGGCGAGTCTGGCCGCGGACTATGCCAAGAAGGCCTACGACTTGCGCGCCCGGGTCAGCGACCGCGAGAAATACCGCATCTCGGCGTTCTATTTTCACTACGTCACCGGTGAAGTGGAGAAGGCCACAGAAGCCTACGAACTCTGGGCGAAAAGTTACCCGCGGGACAAGGTGCCGCACGGGAATCTCGGTGTTCTCTATGCCGCTCTGGGCCAATACGACAAAGCGATCGCGGTGACCGAAGTGGGACAGCGGCTGGAACCCACGATCGCCGGCTATTCGAACTTGGCAGGCCTGTACATCAACGTCAATCGGTTCAGGGACGCGCGGCAGACGATCCAGGAAGCACAACAGAAAAACTTCGACGGCTTTACCATTCGGAGCAATCTGTATAGCTTGGCATTTCTGTCCGGAGATACAGCCGAAATGGAGCGCCAAGTTGCATGGGCAGCTGGTCGCCCCGGCGAGGAAGACCAGATGCTCAACATCCACGCCGATACCCAGGCCTACTATGGCCGCTTGGAGAAAGCCCGTGACCTCGCGCGGCGCGCCGTCGATGCGGCCGTGCGGGCGGACGCCAAAGAAACTGGGGCTCTGTGGCTCGCTTATCAGGCGCTGCGCGAGGCTGAACTCGGCAACGTCACGCCTGCCCGGCAAGCCGTCGGCCGTGCGTTAGCGCTCGCCCCTGGGCGCGACGTCAAAGTCCTGGCCGCCTTGGCCCTGGCACGCAGCGCCGAGACGGCTCAATCCAGAACCATCCTTGAAACGCTGCGAAAGTCCGAGGCCACCAACACTTATCTCAAGGTGTACTGGTTCCCGGTGATCGAGGCATCCATCGCAATGGCGCAGCAGGCGCCCGACCGGGCGATCGTCGCGCTCGAACCCGCGCTGCCCTACGAACTCGGAGGGCCTCCTCCGTCAAACTTCAGCAGCCCAATGTATCCCGCGTACCTTCGCGGCCTGGCTTACCTGGCCCAGCGGAACGGTCCCGCTGCCGCCGCCGAATTCCAGAAGTTCCTCGATCATCCCGGAATCGTGCAGAACTTCCTGCTCGGCTCGCTCGCCCACCTCCAACTCGCCCGCGCCTATGCGATGGCAGGCGCCACCGCCAAAGCGAAGAGTGCCTACCAGGACTTCTTCGTCCTATGGAAAGACGCCGACTCCGACATCCCCATCCTGAAAGAAGCCAAGGCGGAGCACGCGAAGCTGCAATAGCTGGAGAAATCCTTCCTCGTCGCTTACTGTCTACCGATGCTTCGGTGAGCTTTGTCTGGATCGGGAGATCGGGGAGCGAAGTCAGAACCAAAACAAGGGAACCAGGCCGAGAGCGGCAAGAGCGGTCAAGAGAGAGAGGCTCTGAATGCCTGTTTTCCGATCCGCCAGGCAGTAGGCGTAAATCCCCTTCATTAGGTTATTGCTGGCCGCAGCAATCACCACCGCCACCGCCGCGACCTTCAAAGGGGTAAGCGAGCCCGCTGCCTGGGTCATGCCCATGATAAAGGGGTCCACGTCGGTGACACCCATGATCGCGGCAAGTATATTGACTCCCGCTCTTCCGAGGTAAGTAACGGCCAACTGCGTGGCCACCAGCATTGCCAGGAACAGAAGAGCGAAGAGAAAAGCTGCCAGCAACTCGAGTGGATTGTTCGGCTCAAACTGGCGCTGTACCGCATCCACACTGACATCTGGCCGGCGCGACCAAATCCAGCCGACAGCGATCGCTAGAACCGCAAGTGCGAGAAAGGGGAGCGCCAATAGGGAGAACAGGTGACGATTGAAAAGAGCCAAGAGGGCAATGAAACGGAGGTACATGACACCCGATGCGATCAAGATCCCTCCCGCAAAAAGGTGGGGATGCTCCTCATGAGCCGCTCTTCGTGACATGACCACCGTGGTCAAGGTTGATGAGTATGCCCCACCCAGGAGGGCCGCAAGCACCACTCCGCCGTGTTCCTTGGTGAGTTTCTGCAGGATGTAACTGCCATAGGAGATCGTGCTTACGGCGACGACGACAAGCCAAGTCTTAAAAGGATTGATGTGAAACGGACCAAACTCCCGGCTGGGCAGTATGGGTAGGATGACAGCCGTGAGCAGCAGAAACTTGGCGACAGTAAGAATTTCTCCTGGTGCGGCGCGGCGGGCGAGCTTCTCCAGACCCGTCTTGAGTTCCAGTAACAACAAGCTGGCCACGCTCAAGGTAGTGGCAATCCAAAAATGCTCGCAGTACACGAGCGCGCCCACCAGGTAAGTCGCAAGGCCGGACATCTCCGACGTGACGCCCGCAGCCTCGGCAGTAGAAAGCTTGTGCCAATAGGACAGGGCGAGAAAGCCGCCAATCACCAGGAAGCCGAGGGTCAACGGAAGCAGCTGCGTGCCGGAAAGAAGCGCGATCGAGTAGCCAATCAATCCAATGAGCGGAAATGTGCGCACGCCCCCGAATGCGTAGTATCCTGCCGCAGCCTTGTGCTCCTCGCGCTCCAGTCCGATGAGAAAGGACAGGAAGAGAACCAGGAGAATTTTCACAGCTTCGGGCGGTAGCCACCGATAGAGTTCCACTGGATTGTGTCTCCGATTTGAACAGTTCGCATTTTGTCACAATTCCGTCAAAGCCGACGTGAAAAGGCGGATCCATGCAAACTGGGCTCACTGCGAATTAACGGACGAGGAGGTCGCACGGATCGATGGAACATATCACCAGTGGCGGGCCGAGAGAGAAACTGGCAAGCATAAAGATGTGCCGGGGTTTCTGCAAGAGTGCCATTCTCGATGAAATCAAACAGCACGAATATTTGCTCAATGTAAGCAGAGGTTGCCGAGCCGATCCTTTCGGCGCCGCCGTCGATCCCAGACATGGTGCGCGCCTTGCCCTAACCCTGCCGACCTGCGTATTGTTACGGAGTGAAGTTTCCGCGATGTAGTGGAATTCTGCTCCACTTCACTTCTCTGCCCGGCCGCCAGGGCATTGGTGATCTCGGTGCGTGCGCCTACGAGTTTGCGGACTTCCTCTCTGCCGCCGGACAGAAGTTGTGGCAAGTGCTGCCGCTAAATCCTACGGGATACGCCGATTCCCCGTATCAGTGCTTCTCCGCTTTTGCCGGCAACCCACTGTTAGTCAGTCTGGAACGCTTGCGCGATCAGGGCTTGCTCCGA
>CAWCRQ010000099.1:0-15060 GCA_963797885.1 uncultured Acidobacteriaceae bacterium
AACATATGCCCATTCCCCCGAGTTCCTGCGGAACGCCACGCCCTCCGCCAAACCCAGACCCTACCTCATTATGCATTCATATCGCCTAATCTCCCAAGCGATATCCGCCTTGTAGTAACCCGTCGGATCCTTGCTTTCGGGTACCCCGGCTTTTCAACTTCCACTCTCTAATCGTGTTTCGGATCTGCCTTTCGTTACGCAAGAAGCGATTCGGGCGCGACTTCCTCCATTTTGCCCTGATCCAAGCGTAAAACGCGATGGCACCGTCGTGCAAACGCCAGGTTGTGGGTGGCGATTACAGAGGTCAATTGGTGCTCGCAATGCAATCGTGCGACCAGTTCAAAAACCAGTTCGCCGGTGCGCCCGTCGAGGTCGCCGGTAGGCTCATCGGCCAGCAGCACCTGCGGCCGTGTGATGAGCGCCCGTGCCAGCGCCAGTCTTTGCTGCTCGCCGCCGGAAAGCTCGCCCGAACGATGATGCCCGCGCTCTCCCAGTCCCACTTCGCGTAACCACCGCGAAGCTTCCTGTTCTGCTGTAGATAGCGTTTGCCCGCGCGTTAGAAGGGGCATGGCGACATTTTCCAAGGCGGTGAATTCCGGCAGCAGGTAGTGGAACTGCCACACGTAGCCGATTTCGCGGTTACGAAACTCGGCGGCGGCATCCTCGGAGAGCGAATTCACGCAGAAGTTCGCGCAATATACCGCACCCGCGGAAGGACGGTCCAGCGCCCCCAGGATGTGCAACAAAGTGCTCTTTCCCGCGCCCGATTGCCCCACGACGGCGAGCATCGTTCCTTTCGCGACCTCGAAAGACAGATTCTCAAAGAGCACGAGTTCGGCTTCGCCTGAGCGAAACACCTTACTTAACCCTTCGACCCTCAACAGAGGATCTTGAGTCATTGGATGCAAGTTCCCCCTCCTAAGTATCAAGGCCGCCTCCGGCTGCCACTTCAGAAGACGCTCCCTGATCCATTAGAGCATGGTCCAACAGAGCATAATCCAACGGAGCATGATCTGCCGAGCACGAGGAGGAACAACCCGTTCCCGCGATTCCGCTTGCGGCAACGAGCTATGCAAAAGACTGTATACCTAGGGAAAACAATTGCAATGTGACCGTGGTCACAGATGGAAGAAACGGGAACGCCTGCAGACGCTTATTCGTACCTCAGCGCCTCCGCCGGCAAAATCCGCGCTGCTGACCACGACGGATAAATCGTGGCCACAAACGAAATCCCAACCGAAACCAGCGCTACGATCACTCCATCCATCAGCCGCGGCGCGAATGGCACATAATCGATCGAATAGACCTCGGGCGAGAGCGAAATAAAGTGGTAGTGTCCGCCCGCCCACGAGATCGCGTAGCCGAGCACCAGCCCGATCACGGTCCCAATCACGCCGATCAAGACGCCCTGCGCGATGAACACGCGCCGGATCTGCGCCTTCTTCGTCCCCAGCGACATGAGCACGGCAATATCTTTCGTTTTCTCCATGACCATCATGATCAGCGAGATCAAGATGTTGAGCGCGGCCACGAACACGATCAGCCCGATGGTGATGAAGGTCACTACGCGCTCCAGCCGCAGCGCGCGGAACAAAGGCTTGTTCTGCTCCATCCAACTGGTGGCCATGAAGCCGTGGCTTCCTGAAATAAGATCGGCGGCCTGTTCGAGGGCGCGCGCCACCTCGCCCGCCAGGTAGATATCGTCGATCTTGAATTGGATTACCGAGATCACGTCGCCCAACCCAAACAACTGCTGGGCGTCAGCCAGCCGGATGAATGCCCAGGAAGAGTCGTAGTCGAAAAAACCGGAGTTGAAAATCCCCACGACATGAAAGCGAATGTACTTCGGCACCATGCCAAACGGAGTCAGCTCGCCCTGAGGAGAAGTCACCAGCACCACCGACCCGACGGTCGCGCCCAGTTCATCCGCCATGTCTTTGCCAAGAATAATCGGAGGCATAGCCGCAACGCGCTGCTGCACACCAGTCAAGTCGTCTGGTGATTGAGCTTGTGCAGTGTCTGTGTGGGGACGGGGCTCCGCCCCGTCCAAGCCGGGTCGGAGACCCGGCACCACACGAGCATCCTGCGCCGCGGCACTGCTCTCATCCAGCGCCGCCGCCGATCCCAGCGTCACGGACTTCAGCAGATCGCTGACCTTGCGCTCATACTGCGGTAGCATCCCCTTCAGCACCGCGCCGCGTGCCCGCGGCCCGCGTGAAATCAGCACCTGCTCGTAAATCGCTGGAGCGGCCGCCACCACGTGCGGTTGCTTCGACAACTTCTCGAGCAGCGGACGCCAATCGTGGATGCCGTCACTCTCCACCCGCAGCAGACTGATGTGCGCCGTCGAACCCAGCAGCCGCGCTTGCAAGTCCTGCCGAAAGCCGTTGTTGATGGCGAGCGCGACGATCAGCGAAGCCACTCCCGCTGCCACTCCCAAGATGGAAATACCCGTGATGACGCCGATGAAAGCCTGGCGGCGTTTGGCGCGAAGATAGCGAGTTGCGATGAAAAGCTCGAATCTCATTCAGGGGTCCCTCGCTCCGCTCGGGATTTCGGCTGCGGGCTCCCGTTTCGCTCACGCCCGCAAAGCGCCTCAACCTGGCGGCGTTTGGCGCGAAGATAGCGGGTTGCGACGAAGAGTTCGAAGCGCATGAGAAGCAGCCGTCAGCTCTCAGGTGTCAGCATTCAGTCACTGCGGATTATAGCTGGCGCTGCGAGAACACTCTTGGCAGAATCGCCGGAACGGCACTGCGATAAGCGCGGTAGGAGTCGCCCAACCTCTTCTCCAACTCCCCATCCTCCATCCGGATCATCACCGCTCCCGTGACCACGGCAAACGCCGTCAGTACCCAGCACACGGCGAGGCCGGTTCCGGCGCTCCATGCCAGCATCTCGCAGAGATGCGCCAGGTACACCGGATGGCGCACTCGGGACCGAATTCCATCCGTCACCAGCCGCTGCTCGCGCATCCGGCCGTCAACCTCCGGCAGCCCGCTTAGTTGCTTGGCGCTGAAATTCTTCCCGGATTGCAAATAGATATAGAGCCCGCAAACGAAGAGCAGCGCCGCCACTCCCCACGCCCAGTCCGTTCGATACAACGCAATACTCTGCCAAGGCTGAGTGACCAGTGCGACTGCAATCCACCCCGCCACCCACGCGGGTAGCAGCAGCAGATACGGAGAGCGTCGCCGCGCGCGCCAGCGCTCGGCAAAGGGATGAATCATCAGCCAGAAGGCAGGGATGGTCGAATACACGACGCAGGCCAGCCATCCGATGAGTTGTAGCCAGTGCCGCATGCGCGGATTCTAGCAGGCGGTGACCAAGGCGAACGGGCGGTTCACTGGCAACTGAGTACTGGGTACTGGCAACTTCCTGCTATTCTTCTCCCTCATGTCCCCCATCCTGACCAGTGTGCTGCTGGGGCTGACCGCAGCGGGCGCAAACGTGTTCGGCGGCGCGATCATCGTTCAGAAGCATTGGGAGCGCTCCTACCTCCGCTACTTCGTCGCGCTGGGCGCAGGTTTCATGCTGGCGACGGCGCTGGTCGAAATGGTCCCAGCCAGCATTCAGCTGCGTGGGCCGTACGCCGGATTTCTCATCCTGCTCGGATACTTGCTCGTCCATTTTTTCGAGCACACCGTCACCCCGCACTTCCACTTTGGAGAAGAAACTCACGCCGACCAGTTCGTGCATTCTCACAAGGGATACTCGGTTCTGATAGGCTTGCTGATCCACACGTTCTTCGATGGCATCGCGATCGCCTCCGGATTCCTCGTTTCGCAAGCGCTCGGCTGGATCATCTTCGTGGCGGTTTTTCTGCACAAGATTCCGGAAGGATTCACCATCTCATCGGTGATGCTCGCCAGTGGCCGAAGCCGCGCATTCGCTTGGGGAGCGTCGATGATGCTCGGTGTAGCAACCGTGGCTGGAGTGATGGCGATGGCAATCTTCCGTCACGAGGTAAGCTTCGGCCTGCCCTTGTCGGCAGGCGTCACGATCTACGTCGCCGCGTCGGATCTGATCCCCGAAGTAAATAAAGAACCGGGAGCGAAGATGGCTCTACTGGTCTTCGTCGGAGCGGCGTGCATGTTTTTGCTGGATCGGTTTTTCCACGTGCACTGAAGCAGTTCTCAGTACAAAGCGCTCGGATTTGTTCTGAGAACTGAGAACTGGGAACTTTCTTACCCGCTATGCCGAATGTGCATCACATCTCCATCCTGAACTATGTAGTCTTTGCCCTCCAATCGCAGTGTGCCCTTGGCTCTGGCGTTGGCCTCGGAGCCTGCCTCTAACAACTGATCCCAGCGAATCGTTTCGGCGCGGATGAAGTGTTTTTCCAGATCGGAGTGAATCGCTCCAGCGCCGCTCTGCGCGCGCGTATTCAGCGGTATCGTCCAGGCTCGGCATTCATCTTCTCCGGCGGTAAAAAACGAGATCAGCCCCAGCAGGTGATAGCTCTTGCGGATGAGCCGCGCGAGACCGCTTTCGGTCAGTCCATAGCTGCCGAGAAATTCCGCCGCGTCTTCATCGCTCATCTCCGCGAGTTCCGCTTCCACTTTGCCGCAGATCGCGCTTGCCCCCGCGTTCGGACGCGCCGACACTTCGCTCAAGTTGAATTTCGCAACCGCCGCTTCCAGGTCTTTGCCGAGTTCGGTGCTCTCGCTGATATTGAGCACGTAGAGCATCGGCTTCTCGCTCAGAAACATGAAACCCCGGATGCGCTTCTTATCCTCGGGCGTCATTTCCATTTCGCGCAGCGGCTTTTCGGTTTCGAGAAAGGCTTTGGCCTTGATCAGGAGCTCGTTTTCCTTTTCCAGCTCCGGCGTCTTCATCTTCTTCAGGTCTTTTTCCAGCCGTTCCAGCCGCTTTTCGATCTGGCCCAGATCGCTGACCATGAGATCGAACTCGACGTTCTTGATGTCGCGCAGGGGATCGATGGGGCCGACGTGCGGAATCTCATCATTTTCAAACGCCCGGAGAACGTGAATGAGCGCGTCCACCTGGCGCAGATGGCCGATGTAGGCGGTCTCTTTGAGTGCGTCCTGGCCGATCGCGCCGACGTCCACGTACTCGACCGAGGCGTGCGTCAGCTTCTTCGGATGGTAGAGCGCGGCCAGCTTGTCGAGGCGCTCGTCGGGCACTTTGGCGACTCCGATGTGCGCCTCGCGCGGGTTCGCAAATGCATGCTCGGAAAGATTTGCCTTCGTCAGAATGCGAAATAGGGATGTCTTGCCGACCTGCGGCAGACCGATGATGCCAGTTTTCATGGGGAGCTCTCAGCTCTCAGCTATCAGCTTTCAGTTCAAGCAAAAGAATAAATCATCGTGCCCCATGCGCATACGCCGTGCTCGGTAGTATCCGTGAATGGACCTGGGTGGAGATTGCTGGTGAGGCGTCGATTCTCTACGAACTTAGCCGGCGCTTCGGAGCACGCTTCTTCTTCGTCTGGGTATTCCTTTCTATCCTGAGCATCCATGCCGTGCGCAGGGCGCCGACCAGCACGTCCTCACTCGCTTTGGCGAGGCGAATGTGGGTCATGCCCATCCTTCCCCATCCGCCATGAATGGGCAGGAAAACTTTCGGCAACTCGCGCACAAATTCCGCCTGCTGCTCTGGCGTGAGCATCAAGTTGCCGTAGCCCTGGTCTTGGGAGGCTAGGGTGGCGAAGATCCTGCCTCCCACACGGAAGTCAGCCGCCCCCATGTGCGAGCCTTCGACTGCCCCTTCGAGGCTCAGCGCAATCCTGCGAAAATCTGCTGATTTCATCGTCGAATCACTCCGACTCATCTTCGAGCATGCCACACGACGCGGACCACCCAGGACCGAATTTTACAGCGCGAAAAAGAAGGTGTCAGGTGTCAGATGTCAGGTCTCAGGAAGCCCGCCGGACGCTGGAACCTGAGACCTAAGACCTGACACCTGATTCATGGTATGTTGTCTCGTCGTCCGGCAAGCCTATGATCCGCGCCTACAAGGGCGTCACTCCCCAATTCCCCGACACCTGCTACATCGACGACTCCGCCCAACTTATCGGCAACGTCATTCTCGGCGAGCACTCCAGCATCTGGATGAACTCCGTCCTGCGCGGCGACGTCCATCAGATCCGCGTCGGCCACTACTCCAACATTCAGGACAACTGCGTCCTCCACGGCATGAAGGAACTATATGGCGTCTATCTTGGCGACTACGTCAGCATAGGCCACAGCGCCATCCTGCACGGGTGCAAAATCGAAGACCGCTGCCTCATTGGCATGGGCTCCATCATCCTCAACGGCGCCGTCATCGGAAGCGGCTCCATCATAGCCGCCGGCACCCTGATCCCCGAGAAAACGATCGTCGAGCCGAATTCGCTCTGGATGGGTTCCCCTGGAAAATTCCGACGCCACCTGGATGAAAAAGACCAGGAGACAATCCTCCGCTACGCCGATAATTATCTGGGTTACAAAGAGTCGTATTTGATGGAGAGAAAGGGCTCTTAGCTCTTGGCTTTTGGCTCTTGGCTCCTTTTCCCCCTTGACCTGCGGTGCCACACAAACGGCCCACAAACTGCTTTGCCCGCTCACTCCGGCAGGGGTTTGCCCTTGGTTTCCGGCACGAACCACGGCACAATTAAACCTAAAATTTAGATGAGTCCTAAGGTCACGGCGCCACCCGAAATGCCGCCAAACTTTTGGATCATGGTTCCTGCCAGAGTAGAGTTGGCCTCCTACGCGCGCGAAGAAGACCGCCCAGATCAAAGCGTCTTCATCCTCGACCATCGCGGATTGTGCTCAACGAACCTATCGGAGCGCTCGCGCATTTCTTCCAACCAACGGACTGCATCTCAGTAGCGCCGCCTCTGACTCCTACTTATCTTCCTTGGTCCCGTCCAGGATGATGTGCTCCTCGGAGACGAAGTAAGCAACTTTGTTGCGGTCGATGAAGTTCTTTTCGTCCTCGCTAGAGGCTTTCCATTGGGGCGATCCCCGAGCCGCGAGCAAGGCTTCCCAGTCGTCAAACCAGAGTTCCGCCATGCCATCGTAATCAGGTCGGCTTTTGTCACCGGGGACGATCAGGCGGTGGCTCTGTACCAACTTGCGGAGTCGAGGGATTCGAGCGCCGATGGGACCGTGGATATTTTTCCAGTAACGAAAGAATTCATCGTCCGTCAGTCCCGCCCTCTTGGTGATGCAATAAACAAGTTTGAGCATAATCCTCTAAGCCGTGCGATCAGCTTCCTCAGATTCCGAAAAAGTTAAGTCGGCAGCACCCGCAGGGTTTGCCACGTATTGCCTACCGGCCTTCCCTCTCGGTGAGGGCAGTGACGACCAAAGCCGCCACCGAGTCTGCCCACGCCACTCGCCAGATCGTGTTGACCGCAAGGCCGACCAGAGCAATCAGTGAGAGGTAAGCACATAGGGCCCAGTTATTATGGCACCATCACTGGGCGGAGAGGTTTTCTAAATCGGGAGGCGGATCATGGCAGGATCAACTACTGGCGAGAAGCGCACAGCGGTGCGCGGCCTTGGGGAGATCGCACTGCGCGTCAACAATCTGGATGCCATGCAGAAGTTCTACGAAGAGGTCATCGCCTTGCCGCTAATGACCAGAGTTCCAAACTGCGCGTTCTTCAAGATTGCAGATGGCTTCGGCGGTCACGCTCAAGTGCTTGCCTTGTTCGACCGCTCACAGAATCCCGGCTATCGCGGGCCGGACGCAGCAACTTCGACCATTGACCACATCGCATTCGAGATACCTCTCGCCAATTTCGCCGGCGAAAGGAAGAGACTGGAAACGTTTGGGCTCCCAGTCGAGACCGCCGAACACGCATGGGTGCATTGGCGCTCTCTTTATGTGACCGATCCCGAGGGCAATCAAGTGGAGCTAGTCTGCTACGACGAGAGTGTTTAAAGACGCTCATCCGATCTGCCGGCTCCTACTTGGCGGCTGTCACGGACTTCACGGAAATGATTTGCTGGATTGATGTCACGGTGGACGATCCCTTTTGTGTGCGCCGCATCCAGTGCATCGGCGATTTCGATTCCGAGAGTTTAAGACGATGCCTCGATGGCCGAGCAGCTTTCGGAACGGCAGGCGCTGCCGTTGTATCTGGGAAGGCACCGCCGCTGGGTCTTGTTCAGATCGGTCCCCTTCGACTATCATCCACTTTCTTCTGTATAGCCTTCCTGGAGCAGTACGAGCGCCGGCTTTTGAATCGGGATTTGGAAAGCGGCAGCTAGCTACCGCGCCCCAAGGCCGCTGCTGCCCTTGAGCGGAAATGTGAGCGGGAGTTAAACCATGAAAACACGGAATAAGAAATCACGGAATCAAAAGTCCATGACTCGGAAGTCGGGGCTCGGCGCCCTGGCCCTGGCCGGCCTGGCGCTGGTTCTCGCACACAAGGGCGTCCCACGAGTGTGGGGTCGGACTGGGAGCGAGGGCAAGCCCGTCCTCATCACCGAGCCCATCGACGAAAGCAAGCTGGTCAGGGTCGGGGGCACGCGGCGGGAAGCCAACGCCAAAAACGACCGCGGCCGCGTGGAAGACAGCTTCCCCATGGAACACATGCTGCTGCAGTTGAAGCGGGCGCCCAAGCTGGAGCGGGAGTTCGACCAATACATCGACAGCCTCACCGACAAGCGCTCGCCCAATTTCCACCACTGGATCATGGCGGCAGAACAGGGAGAGAAGTACGGTGTGGCGCAGCAGGACATCGACTCCATCACACGCTGGCTTCGGTCGTACGGCTTCACCGTCGATTCCGTTTACCCCAACCGCATGGTGATCGACTTCTCCGGCACGGCGGGCGAAATCGGCGAAGCCTTCCATACCGAGATCCACCACCTCGAAGTGCGCGGTGAGCAACACATCGCCAACATGAGCGATCCGCAGATTCCCCGCGCGCTCGCCCCCGCCGTGGTCGGGGTGGTCTCCATGCACAACTTCAAGCCGCAGCAGATGCGCGTCCCGCGCGTTCGCACGGACTATACGTTTTCCGGCTGCGGCGGTACCTGCTACTCGCTAGTGCCGGCGGACTTCCAGACCATCTATAACCTGAATCCTCTCTACCGGGGGGGAATCAACGGTAGAGGTCAGACCATCACGGTGGTAGAGGACAGCGACACCTACACCCCGTCGGGCGGCACGAACGATGTAACGGTGTACCGCAATACTTTTCTCAGCAAATGGTCGGGCACCGTGACAACCGAGCATCCGGCTGGTAGCGCCGCTTGCACCGATCCGGGCACCAACGGGGCTGACGGCGAGGCGGACCTGGATGCGGAGGTCGCCAGCGCCATAGCACCCAACGCGGCCATCGTGGTAGCGACCTGCGCCGATACCACCACCTTCGGCGGTCTGCTTGCCATCGAGAACCTCGTCAACTCCGCCACCCCCCGGCAATCATCAGCCAAAGTTACGGCGTTTGCGAGGCGGCCAACTATGAGCCATCCAACGCGGCGTTCAATACGGCCTTCCAGACGGCCGCGGCGGCGGGCACCTCCGTCTTTGTTTCTGCCGGCGATGGGGGCGCGTCCGCTTGCGCCCCGGACTTCACGGGTGGGAGCGACTACGCGTACCCTGGGATTGGCGTCACCGGCTGGGGCGAAAGCGTGTACAACGTTTCCGTGGGCGGGACAGACTTCGAGGACGCGTACAACGCCAAGGAGGTCGGGATCCCCATCAGCACTTACTGGAACTCGACCAACACGGCCACCGACGGCTCGGCAAAGTCTTACATTCCAGAGATTCCCTGGAATGATTCCTGTGCCGGCTACTTACTCTACAATTACGAGGGATATTCAGCCCCATACGGCACCGCCGGCTTCTGCAACAGTGCTACAGCCTTCCTATCCACGTCCGCGGGCGGCGGCGGCCCGAGCGCCTGCGCCACCGGGGGAGGAGGAACCGACCAGTCCAGCTATCTCGAGGTGGACGGCACGTGTGCGGGGTATGCCAAGCCATCGTGGCAGTCCGGCATCTTCGGCAACCCTGCGGACGGCGTGCGCGATATTCCGGACGTTTCGCTCTTTGCCGCGAACGGCATCTGGGGGCATTACGCCACCATCTGCTTCTCCGACACTAGCGAGGGGGGAACGTCCTGCGCGGGCGCGCCCAGTACCTGGAGCGGTTTTGGGGGAACATCTGTCGCTTCGCCGATGATGGCCGCCATCCAGGCGCTGGTCAACGAGAAGTGGGGCACCTCGTGGCAGGGCTCGCCGCGCAGCGGCAATCCCAACCCCATCTACTACCAAATCGCGAAGGCCGAGTTCGGCTCGACCGGCAACAGCTCCTGCTACTCCATCAACCAGCCGCCGCGCCGAGGGTTGGCATCCTCGTGCGTGTTCTACGACATAACCCAGGGCGACAACGACGTGGACTGCGAATGGAACGGCACCTACGAAAGCGGCTGCTACCTGCCTTCCAGCACCTATGGAGTTCTCAGCACCCAAGCGCCGATACTCACCATTAGTGCGCCCGGAACTGGCTACACCAGCCAGCCCACGTGCGCCCTCAGCCAGCCACCCTACACAACGCCGTATCTCAGCCCGACCGGCGGGACCATCTACGCGGGAGGAACGCAAGCAACCTGTACGACAGGACCCGTCGGCACCGTCGGCACCCTGGTGGTCGGCACGGTGAGCAGCTCATGGACCAAGACCTTCGTTGTAGGGAGCACTACGTATACGTTGAAATACGCTGCCTTGCCCACTGCTGTCAACCAAGTCGCGGTATGTCCCTCGAGCTGCGCGGGCTCGGCTGCTGCAGCGGAACTAGCAACAGCTGCGGATATCGAAGCGGTCATAAACAATAACCCGAGCCAATGCGCCGTTACCGGTTGCGTCTACTCAACTCAGACGGCAAATAGCCTCGCCACCGCCAGCTTAGCCAGCACCACGATCACCTTGGGTCCCAAAACCAACGGCGGGACCTTCACGCTTAGCAGCGCTCAGACCGGTCTCACCGCCACCACCACCAGTACCAGTGGTGTAGCCTCCGTAAGCGTCAGCGGCGTCGGAGGCTATACAAACGGGATTCCAACCGCCTGCTCCCTGACAGGAGGCGGCGGCAGCGGCGCAACCTGCGCGGTAGGTCGGGTCGCTTCAGTCGCTCCGACCGGCTACGCGCCAGCCTTCTATGCTACTCCCGGCTGGGACTTCGCCACCGGACTCGGCAGCGTTAATGCCTATAACCTGGTTTTCAACAACGCCTGGTAAAAAAAGTAGGCGGTCGGCAGACGGCAGAAAAGAAGCGAGGATTAGAACCATGAAAAGCGCAAGCGCGTGGGTTTCGCGGCTGGCGGTAATGATCGTCATTCTGGCTATGAGTCCAGTCTCAATGGTTCTGATGAATGGCCAGGAGGCACAGGTGACGCAGGAGAAGGGTGTGCCCGCGGACTGGACTCACCAGCACTTGGTCTTTTCCAATCCCGGCAGCGCCGATGACGCTATTCGAAACGGCACCTACGAGCGCTGGCTCAAGATCTCGACCGATCCCCGTTACATTATGCAGCAGCAGAAGCGAAGAGCAAACGCTTCAGGCGCCGCCCTCCATGGCTCATCGCAGGACCTATCACAGGACGTACCCCAGGACGCATTCGCGGCGAAGCCGGTGGCGCTCGAGCCCAGGGCCGAGCAGGCTGACACCGGCGTCCAGGCGCACGAAGAAGGCGCCGGGGCCATCGAGATGAGCCTCGAAGAACGAGAGGCCGCTCAGGTTGGCAACCGCCGACTGCCCTCCGGGCTCGTCAGGGCCATCATACCTCCTTCTATCAAACAGGCCGGCTCTCCTCAGGCGACAAAGAAGAAGAAGCGCAACCGCATCAAAAAAGACTGGAGCGAGACCCTGGGCAACAAAGGGACCACAGGCTTGGGAGAGTTCCCGGCCACCTTCACCACCGGCGGGACGAGTTGCAGCGATTTCGCCGTCTTCAACACGGGTTTGCCCGGGGCGCCCGGGCCGTCCGGGCAGGCGAACATCATCGCCTATGATAACCTCTACTCAAGCTGTAACGGCGGCACTCCTACCGTCTACTGGGCCTACAATACGGGCGGGACCGTCGTTAACTCGGTGACCCTCTCTATCAATGGCTCGCAGGTGGCCTTTGTCCAGAGCAGTTCCAGCGGCGTGGCGAGCCTTGTCCTGCTAACGTGGAAGGCGTCGAACGGGACCCTCACCGCCCCAGTCAGCCCCACATCCGAAGCCAACACGTCGTATAACGGTTGCACTGCACCCTGCATGACCACGTTGACGTTTAGCGGGGGCCCCAACGACACGTACTCCGCGCAGTTCATCGATTACGGCACCAGCACGGCCTACGTCGGCGATGATGCTGGGAGCCTCCACAAATTCACGAACATCTTCGCGTCAGGCACTCCAGCAGAGGCAGGGAGCCCCTGGCCGGTGACGGTGAATTCCAACGCTTCGCTCGGCAGCCCCGTTTACGATACGGTGAGCAAGAACATCTTTGTCGGCGACTATCTCTTCAGTTCGTCATCGGCGTGCGAGCCTTCGGCCACCAGTTCCAACAGCCCTTGTGGGTACCTTTACTCCGTTAATTCCTCATCAGGAACAGTCACCAAGTCGGCGCAGTTGGACTACAATTTCGGGATTATGGACGGCTCCATCGTTGACTCAAGCGCCGGGGAGGTCTACGTCTTCGCGGGGGACGATGGTTCGAGCACCTGCACCGCGTCCACACCTTGCGCCGCCGTCTACCAGTTCCCGGTGAGTTTCAGCGCCGGCGCCAGCGGAACCAAAGCCACGGTTGGCGCGGGCTACGAATTCATGATGTCTGGCACTTTCGATAACGCTTACTTCACCTCGTCCTCGTCCGCCCCCACCGGGCACCTCTACGTGGTTGGAAACACCGGCCCCGCGAACAACACTTTGTACCAGGTATCCATCAACAGCGGTGCCATGAGCACCAGCACCACCGCGGGCCCCGAAGTGTCCAACAGCTACACCAAAGGCTATTATGCCGCCGGCCTTCAGGTCACCGAGTTTTACGCCGGCGGCGCCAACGACTACATTTTCCTGAGTGTGCTGGCCTTCGGTAACCCGAGCGGCTGCACCGCGCCCTCGCTCAACAATGGCTGCGTCATTGGCTACAACGTGAACAGCGGCACGATCAGCGGGAGCACGGCAGCGACCGGGGCGACCGCTGAAGCGGGCGGCACGAGCGGGATCGTGGTCGATAACGGCGCTGCAGGCGCACAGAACATCTATTTCTCGACGCTCCTCAACCAAGGCTGCACCGGCGGCACGGGCGGCTGCGCCATACAAACCTCGCAGTCGGCGCCCTAGAGCAGGGCTAACCGGCGAGTCCGGAGCAAGCAATATCGGATTATTCAGTAAAGCGAACACAAATCTTACAATGAGGTCACGATGAGCCCACGCCCAGACCGGATTGGTGCGTCGGTGATGCAGGTGCAACCGAATCGGCCCGCGCAGCCCGCCCTGTGCGACCGCCTCTTTTCTGGCAATCCATTTGGGAGGAGGCGATAGTCCGCAACGATAAAGAACGATTTGCTGCTTCGGAAGAATCTCTGTTTGGTTTCACCCTTTATTTTTCACCGGAGGATGCTGTGACACACGACGCGCTAAGAACTTGGTCCGGGAAATGGGCGCTGATTACCGGGGCGAGCGCCGGGATTGGATTCGAGTTCGCGAACCTGCTGGCCGCTGGCGGCACGAATCTCGTATTGACGGCGCGGCGCGCCGACCGCCTGCAAAAGCTTGCCGCGGAGCTTTCCGCCCAACATCGAGTGCAGGTGGAAATTTTCTCCGCGGACCTGCTTCGCGCCGAGGCGCCGGTTGAAATCTTCAGGTTTACGGCTGGGAAAAATATCGAAGTGGAATTGCTGATCAACAACGCCGGCTTTGGCGCGTTTGGTTACGCGCACGAGATACCCATCGAGCGAATACTCGAAATGATTCAAGTGAATTGCTCCGCGGTGGTGCACCTTACGCATCTCTATCTTCCGGCGATGGTAGCACGCAAGCATGGTGACGTGTTGATTCTGGCTTCGCTGTCCTCGTTCCAGGCTGTGCCATTTAATTCCGTCTACGCGGCAACCAAGGCTTTCGACCTTTTGTTTGCCGAGGGCGTCGCCGAAGAGGTCGGCGAATTTGGAGTTCGCGTTTGCGCGCTATGCCCCGGAACCACGACCACGGAGTTTCAGCACGTGGCGCAGCAGCCTGACCGCATATTCAAATCGGCCGAGACCGCGGAAAAAGTTGCGCGCGTGGGACTCGAAGCAATCGCGGCGGGAAAGAGCTGCGTCATTTCCGGCACGATCAATCGCTTGATGAAAGAAGGCCAGCGCTTCACTTCGCGCCGTTTCGCCACCAGAACCGCCGCGAAAATGATGCGGCCTTCCCAGTAAACTGTGAGACAGAGACTCTGCATGAGAGCTGCAAGAGGTGAAGATCTTCCTAGCGGGCAAAACAGTGACCGTGTCAGAATGACTTGCATAAAAAAGATGAGAGACCTCGAAGAGCCATCTGTACATTGAATTGCATAGCGACGGCGAGGTCCGGCTCGCTTTGCTCCGGGCCTGCAGTTCCTATGGCGGCCGCAGTCCTCTCGCCATCGCTCGGCAAGTATCAGGTTCTCTGGCGAGTTGACGGCTCCACCTTAAGCTATTTTTTCGGAAGCCCACTTCAGGCCGCCGGGCAGGTCCTTCACCTGTGCATGGATCACACTCACTTCCCGCCTGACACTGCGCCAGATCGCCTTTGATCTGCTGCAGGGTTGCGTTGATGTTGTTTAACTGCTCGGCCAATTGACTAGTTTGATTTTCCATGTTTCACCCCTTTTCTCGTTTTGATTCCCTCGTAGGCTTTCGGGATGCTGAGTTAGGCAAGCCTTTGCCCCAAGTAGCGCTGGCCTTCAGCCTTTCGACCACCTTGCACTTCAGAGCTTCTGTCGTCACTGCGTTCGGAATTCCCCATCGGGGAAGTTGTTCGCGCGGAGAAAGACGGCACTGGCGCCATCGTGTTCCCGATGGCGCCAGCGCCGATGCCTACACGTAGCAGCAGTCCCCGTACGTGCCATGCGGGGCACTCGTCCGCACG
>CAWCRQ010000100.1:0-11091 GCA_963797885.1 uncultured Acidobacteriaceae bacterium
ATGCAGGCAGCAAAGACGTTCCCATGACGCGCGTCTAGATCAGGGAGCGCGGCAGTACTTCGAACGGAGATGAAATTGGCAGAGGAGAGCTTTCTTACAGATGATTTTCTTCGCCAACTGATGAACGTCGGCGAGGTAGACATCCTGGTGGGCTTGCCCACATACAATAACGCCAAAACTGTCGGGTCGATCGTCGATGCCATTCAGAGCGGCATCCTACGTGGGTTTCCCCGGGAGCGTGCCGCCATCATTAATGTCGATGGGGGGTCGCGTGATGGCACTCCCGAACTGGTTAGGGGCGTCTCTATCGATGACGCACGCCCAGCCTCCAATTTGTATGCGCTCCGCACGTTGCACTCAATAAGCACGAAATATGCCAGCAGCCCGGCGAGCGAAGTTGCGTTCCGCACGATTCTGTCTGCCGCCGAACTGCTCCGCGCCAAGGCCTGTGTGGTGATGTCCCCCGAGTCAGCAAACATTCAACCCGACTGGCTCTCCAAGCTTCTGCGCCCGATTTATCACGACAGCTTCGATCTTGTGACTCCCACGTATGGCAGACATAAGTTCGAAGGGCTGCTCATAACCAATTTGCTCTACCCCATGACCCGCGCACTTTACGGGCTAAGAATCCGTGAGGCGTATTCGCCGGAGTTCGGGTTCTCCGGCCATCTCGGAACTCAATTCCTTGGACAAAATGTCTGGACTGATGGGACCGACGGGGCCGGCGTTGAACTCCGCTTCACCCTGGCTGCGATCACGGGAAATTGCCGTATCTGCCAATCCTTCCTGGGAGAAAAAATTCACATCGAGCGACGCGCCGCTGACCTGGTGCCGGCGCTGCGGCAAACCGTCGGAGCTCTGTTCTCAGCCTTGGAGCCGGACTTTCCCGTTTGGAGTATCGTGGCCGGGTCCGAGCCGGTCCCTACTAACGGAGCCGAGCAGGAAGTGCTTGTCGAACCACTGCGAGTAAATCGGAAACGATTGCGAGAGATGTTCTCGACCGGAGTTGCCGAATTGGAGTCCGTCTTTCAGTCGATTCTTTCCCCCCCCACTCTGGCAGAACTTCAGCGCATCGCCCACCTGGGAGAAGAGGACTTTCATTACCCCGCAGAATTGTGGGTGAAGACGGTTTACGAGTTTGCCGCTTCGTATCGGAAATCTGTGATCAGCCGGGATCACATCATCCAGGCCCTGGCGCCGCTGTTCCGCGGAAGAGCGTTCACCTTCGTGATCGAGAATCGCAACGCTTCCGCAGACGGCGTCGAGAAAAATATCGAAGCTTTATGCCTTGAGTTTGAGCGATTGAAACCTTATCTGCTGGAGCTGTGGAAATCGAGAGAGTGAGGCAAACTATGCGGGAAATGATTATCGGCGAACTAAGTCAGGCGTTGCACGAGATGGCCAGAGATTTCGCACACTTTCTTCCTCGGGTCATCGTGATGCTGATCCTGGCGCTGGTGGGCTGGGTGATCGCGTACGTTGTAAAAGTGGTGCTGCGCGGCGTTCTCAGACTCGTCAAGTTCGACAAACTTTCAGAAAACGCTGGGGCCTCGCAACTGCTCAGCAAGGCCGCGCTGCCATCCGCGACGGAAATGTTGAGCCGATTTGTCTTCTGGGTGGCCTGGCTGGGCTTCATTCTGCTGGGTGTGAGCGTGCTTGGGATCCTGGGGCTGCAGGAGCAAATCGCAAGATTTTTTCTTTTCTTGCCGCGTCTATTCGTAGCCCTGTTAATCCTGTTTTTCGGACTGCTGGCAGCCAGCTTCTTTTCCCGAGCTGCTCTGCTGGCTGCGGTGAATGCGAATATGCCTTCACCCCGGGTTTTGAGTCTCTCTGTCCGCACCATCATCATTGTTTTCGTGTTCTCTGTTGTTTTTGAAGAGCTGGGTTTGGCAGAAACTACCATGCTGGTTGCCTTCGGACTTGCCTTCGGAGCCCTGATGCTGGGCTTGGCAATCGCATTCGGCATCGGAGGCAGAGATCTGGCCCGACGTTTCCTGGAGAAGAAGATTTTTCGGGAGAAGAAGCAGGAGAACGAAGACGAACTGTCGCCCCTTTAGTGCGGGTCGAAGATCGTGGAGCGAATGGTGTCCCGCTCTACAGCTTCCACGGAGGAAGAGCTGTTTCGTGAATCGTCAACGCATCTCCGACCGGAACGCCAGCGGCCGGCCACAAACTTCATTTTGCCCTGCTCAACGTCTATCAGTACGCGGTCGCCGTGGTGCACCTCGTCATGCAGAATTCGCACAGCCAGCGGGTCCTGCACCAGTCGTTGGATGGAGCGCTTGAGGGGCCGCGCCGAAGTTGGGATCATAACCCTCACGCAGACTGCGAACGGTGGTTAGCGCCATTAAGATGGCATTGCGAGTGGCGCCGTGCCGCGCCAGCAGGGCTTGGGCGGGATCGCCCTCCAGGTCCATGATGGCCAACAGCAGGTGTTCGGTGGAGACGTGCTCATCGTCGAGGTCGGCGGCCTCCTGAAAAGCTCGCTCGAGGACTGCGCTGGCGGCCGAGGAGGGCTCAGCTTTCAAGGCGCCTCCCGCCCAAAGCGCGGGCAGGCGGTCGATCTGGCGCCGTGCTCCGCCAGCGCTGCCTGGCTGTCGACGCCAATCTTGCTCAGCACCGGCACCACCATGCCTTCGCGGTCCGCCAGTAGGCTGGCGAGCAGATGGAGGGGCATTAGCTCGGGGTTGCCGCGCTTGGAGGCTAGATAGTTGGCGGCTTGCACCGCCTGCTTCGCCTTGGACGTCAGTTTGTCCCAACTCGCGATGATCGGCATGTTGTTCGCCCCACACGGTCGCAAAGCTAGCCTCAGGCCGTGTTGTGATTGAAGGCGCCGCGTTTTCTCCTAGAAATCCAGGTGCTATCGCTTAGAAGCGTCTCCACAAACCGCCGCCATTTCCCACTCAAAGGTACGCCCGATCGAATCCGGGCACTGTGAACATGCACACGAGGGTCTGTGACTGCGGTCAGGACGAGCCGACTCTAGCAGCTTGGGAATCCTGCCGCGCTTGGAGTGCGCGAGTAAGATGAGAGATACGAGCACCTATGGCAGAGCGATTCACCGAGCGGCTGCGCCAGAAAGCGGATGGAATTTGGGAGGCACAACACCAACATCCGTTTGTACGAGGCATTGGCGATGGAACGCTGAGTCTGGAGAGATTCAAGTTCTGGCTGCGACAGGATTATGTGTTCCTCATCGAGTACGCGCGTCTTCTGGCTCTGGCCGCCGCGCGCAGTCCGGACCTGGAGACGATGACCCGCTTCGCCACTCTGTTCAAGGAAACCGTGGAAACCGAGATGAACCTCCACCGAGCCTATGCCTCCGAGTTTGGGATCAGCCGCGAGGAACTCGAACAAGAACTCCCTGCGCCAACCACTCGGGGCTACACCGATTTCTTGTTGCGAGTGGCAGCGACGGGCGATTTCGCCGAGTTGGCTGCAGCGTTTGTTACCGTGCATGTGGGCTTTCAGCGAAATCGGCCAGCGCCTGGCCGCGCACCCCGTCCCCAGCGACCAACGTTATGCCAAGTGGATCGAGATGTACAGCTCCAGAGAATTTGCCGAACTGGCCCAGTGGTGCTGCGATCTGCTCGATAGTCTTGCCGCAGGACTGCCGGAACGCGACTGGCGAAAGCTGGAGGCCACCTTTCTCACCAGCAGCCGCTATGAGTGGCAGTTCTGGGAGATGGCTTGGAAACTGGAACGGTGGCCGGTATGACGGGCGCGACTGCGCGACCGAAAGGCCGGCAACGGGAAGGCTGGTGACTGATGAAGATTCCTCGCGTTCTGATCATCGCAGGGTCCGATTCCGGCGGTGGGGCCGGGATTCAGGCCGACTTGAAAACAGTCTCGGCTTTAGGTGCCTTTGGCATGATCGCAATCACTGCTCTCACGGCACGAATACGACCGGAGTCTACGGCGTTTTAGAGATCGAGCCGAAGTTCGTGGTGAAGCAGATCGAAGCGTGCGTAAGCGACATCGGCTGCGTGGTAAAGACGGGAATGCTCGCGAGCACTGCAATCATCGATGCGGTGGCAGCCGTAATCTCCGGACACAAGTTAGGACCGCTGGTCGTGGACCCGGTGATGATCGCCAAGAGTGGCTCCCCTCTGTTGCAGCCCGACGCCATCGCGGCTCTCAAGACCAAATTACTGCCCCTAGCCGCCGTGGTCACGCCCAAACCTGCATGAAGCCGGGGCGCTCACGGGGCGCGAAATCAAAACTCTTGCGCAAATGAAAGAAGCCGCCCGCGCGATCCGCGACCTAGGACCGGAAAATGTCGTGGTCAAGGGTGGTCATCTAGAAAACATAGCCGCCGACGTCCTCTACGACGGCCGTGAATTCACTGAGTTTCGCGCTGAGCGTATCGACACCAGGAACACGCACGGTACGGGTTGCATCTTCGCTTCGGCGATTGCGGCTAATCTGGCCCACCAGAAAAAAGTTCTAGAAAGCGTGACGGCCGCTAAGGATTTCATCACGGCGGCCATCCGCGCCGGCCTCGCTATTGGGAAGGGTTACGGGCCCGCCAATCCGATGGCCATGATGTACCACAAGACAGGATTGGACGGCTGATTGGCAAGCACGCTTCCACGCTGAGGGCCGGGTGCCCTGCGTTTTGCGGCTTTCGAAACCTGGATGTTGCTCGTCCCTCACGAGCGTTCGTGACCACCCTCACTGCATTCTCGCCATAGTTCACGGTCACGCGCTAAAGAACCGGAAGCAATCCGAAATTGGAAAGGGGATTGGAGAAAGAAATTACCACGGGCGTTTGAACTACGCGCGTTCTCTCAATCGTACGTGGGATCGATTGTGTCTCAGACGCGATACCAGTCTTCCCGCGTCAGCGGCAAACCACCGTCGCCGCGCCGCGGGCTAGCGAGCAGCGTCTGGTACAGATTCAGGCGACCAGTGCGGAATCCATGCGCCGCGCCGGCCATGTACAGGCGCCATATCCGGTACGTGGTATCGTCCGTGATCCGACGCGCCTCCTCTGCACGGACCTCCAGCCGCCGGACCCAGTGGTGGAGTGTCAAGGCGTAGTGCTCACGCAGGCTTTCGACATCCCGAACTTCGAAACCGCTTAGTTCCGCGGCTCGAAGGCTTGTGCTGATCGGCACCAGTTCGGCGTCGGGAAACACGTAACGATCAGTAAAAGATGGCCCCCGCCTATGGTAGTTAGCGGAGTAGGCAATCCCGTGGTTCAGAAATACACCACCCGGCCGCAACAAACTGCAGGCCCGGCGGAAGTACTCCGACAGGAGCTCTTCCCCGACGTGCTCAAACATACCCACGCTCACAATCTTGTCGTACTGCTGGTTGGATTCGAGGTCGCGGTAGTCGCAGACCTCCACGCGGCAGCGATTATTCAGCTCGGATTCGTGCAAGCGTTTTCGTGCCAGCTCCGCCTGCGGTACGCTGAGTGTGATCCCCACAGCTTCCACGCCGTAGTGTGCCGCCGCGTGCATGATCAATCCGCCCCAACCGCAGCCGATATCCAGGAGACGCTCGCCCGGCCGTAGCCGTAGCTTCCTGCAGATGTAATCCAGCTTGCGCACCTGGGCGGCATCCAGATCCTCTTCCGGCTTGGCGAAGTAAGCACAAGAGTAGACCATGCGCCGATCCAGCCAAAGCGCGTAGAACTCGGCCGGGAGATCGTAGTGATGCCGGACAGCCTGTCGGTCCCGATCCTTGGAGTGGACCGATCCCCGGAATCCAGCGGGATGTAGGCCTGTACGCGGGAAATCACTCCCGGGCAGCCTCTGCAGCCACGCGGTGAGATCAAGACTCTGCCACGGGCTGCGCTCCTGACCAAGAAGATAGTCGGCCAAGTCGAAGGCAGCTTCGATATCACCCTCAATGTCGTAATCGTCGTCGATGTAGGCTTCTCCCAACGCGAGTTCGCTGGGAGAGAGAAACATCGCACGCAGCGCTCCCGGGTGCTTGAGAACGAGCGTGAAGCGCGGCTGCCTTTCCGTCCCACACGTGGTGCCGTCCCATAACCGAACCTGAAAGTCACGCCTCGGATAAACTGCCAGAAGAGCATCTAGGAACTCAGCACAGACCACGGTAGGCGTCTCGCCGAATAGAGACTTTTCCAATGGCCCCATAGGTTCCTCCTTGCCGCAGTGATCCTTGAGCCACGTTCCGGCTGTGCTTGCGAAGTTCCTCTATGCAAGGAGCCCCTGGCTTCATATTGATCCACGCCCCCGCAGACTTGCGGATCGACGGTTGAGAAATGCGTTCCTGAAGAATCTCACCACACCGCCGGCTGCGTTGCTATGGTCCCATATTCTTCGAGGAGCGCTGGGTCCCGTCCACTCAGGCCGCAGGAGCGGTTTCAAACTCGTTCGTGGCAGCTGCGGGTAACTCAAATTTCAGCACTCCCGCTTGCAATTCGACGACTGCGCGCTCCGGCGTCACCTCCGTCGCAAGGTGTACGACTTCCAGGATTTGGTGGGGTTGCGAGCCGGTCTGCTCGATTGTTCTGCCCTCGGCTTTCATCTCACTTGTCTCTTTGTTACCCAAGATCGTGATGCGGTGCGGCTCGATGCTGACCTCAAGTTCAGTCTCATCAAAGCCAACGACGTTAGCGCGAACGCTAATCTCGTCTCTGGATTCCGACATGGAAACCGAGACCGGACACAGCAGTTCGCATTCTGCCCGGAACCAGTCTTCCAAGTCGTGCCCATGCTCCCCGCCTCGAGCTTCAAACAACTCATGCGCACGGCGAGCAATAGCAAGCTGCACCTTCTGCATCTTAGGCTGGAGATCCGCGGGATTTGATGGGCTCAACCGCACGGCGGGTGGATCAGATTTGGGTTTCGATGCCCTTTGAGACTTCATAACTCCCTCCTTCAGATATTGCAGTGAAAGAGCATCGCTCGTCCTTTGGTCGTGACTCAGTACAGGCTAGGGCGAGCCATTAGGGACTTTTCGCGTTTAAACCAGCACAAACATACTTTCGCGCTTCGTTCTCATCTCCCTACTTCGCCGACACTGCAAAGATCAACACAACCATGACTGCCAACACGAAGGTTACGACAAGCGAAAATAGGGTGTGGTGCGGATGTGCGCGGAAATAGCTAGCGCCGGACCTGCTGAAATGTAGTAGGGTCTTCATGATCAACCTCCTGCGACGATCAGGCAGCGGACCCGGTTTTCAATAACCATAATTCTTTACTTTATTCTAAGCCTTTTCGATGCGATGTTGCAGTGATATCGGCTACCTCGTTCCTCACACTGCATACGCTTGGGGGATACAAATTTCGGTGCGGACTATAAGGTGGTTAAAACATGGGAGCGGGGAGGCGATGTGATGATCAAAGAGAGTCGAACCCCTATTTGTATTCGCATGTCTATCACCTTATCGCAATTTTAGACGAGAATTCCACGAGCGCTGTGATCGCTGAAAGTGCGCGGCCAATGCCGAAAATCATTCTGGGTGTGCTGCTGTCTCTCTTGGATGCGTTGGCCCAGCCGGCCAGCAGGGAACTCTAGGAAGCTCCCGAGTGCAGTTGCCTTCTTACCAGTTTGGTCCAAACCTCCGTTTCTATTATTGACAGTTGTTCGGGGCGAGATAAGGTGAGGGCAGCATACAAAAAATCTCCGAGGTCGCTCTTATGAAAGGTTCGCACGGCAGAGCGTTTTGCGCCGCGTGGTTGAGCTTGTGTTTCTGGACCGTGGCGCTCGCGCAAGATCCCACGAAGGTCGAGGAAACGCACTACAAGCCTGGCTTTTGAGAATGAGTATGTACAGGTAGTGAACGTCCACTATGGGCCGCATGAGAAGTCGGGTCTGCACGCGCATATTGGAGGTGTGGTCGTGGTTGTCACTGCCGGGCATCTCCGGTTCACGGATGAAAATGGCAAGACACAAGAGTGTTTGCCAAGCCGGGTGATCCGCGGTGGT
Organism: uncultured Acidobacteriaceae bacterium; assembly: GCA_963797885.1. GTDB lineage: Bacteria > Acidobacteriota > Terriglobia > Terriglobales > Acidobacteriaceae > Acidiflorens. The sequence continues at coordinate 7,912 of CAWCRQ010000100.1, forward strand.
TCCCGCCCTTCAAGCACAGAGTGGAAAACCTCGGGGATACGGCATACAACGCCGTCTATATCGGGATCAAAAACCAGCGTCTAGCCAACCAGGTCAGCCTGAAGGCTGGGCCGTCGGAGATAGATGAGCAGACGAAGAAGCTCGTGGCAGACGCTCTTCTGGCCGCGGTGAAGTGAGGTCGCTGCACACGTGAATGACTTCTGGTGGCAGTGTTCTCGAGCTGGATGCGAGGACCGAGGCCGTAGCTGAAGTCCAGGAAGCGAGCGTTGAAGATGCGCTCGGTGGGATGGCGCTCGGTGCAAGTCATAAGGTTGATCTCCCAGTTGCCGTCACCGGGAGTGCCGGGGTCGTCGCCGATGAAGGGCGGTCCTCCTTGCGCCGCAGCCGGCAGCGAGATCGCGGCCAGCATCGCTAACAACAGCGGCACTGAGAGTATGCGAACTGGGAACTTTACTTGCGGCAGGGCGGCGAGAATGACTGCAATCGGCGCTCCCATGTTGACTCCGAAACCGGGATGCGCCATACGCACTAATCGCCAACTCCGGGGTCATTGAGATATTGCCGCGGATTGCCGATCGCCGCGACCAAGTCGCGCAGGAACTCCGCCGCCCGTGCACCATCCACTACACGATGATCGCTCGAAAGCGTCAAGGTCATCATGGGACGGACGCCGGGATGGCCGTCGACCGGCACGACTCGGTCGGCGATAGCTCCTACTGCAAGAATCGCGGCTTGGGGCGGAATGATAATCGCAGTGAATGCGTCCACTCCGAACATGCCGAGATTGCTGATCGTGAAAGTGCCCCCCGCAATATCGCCCGGACGCAGCTTGCCAACGCGTGCGCGTTCCGCCAGGTCTCGCCGCTGCACCGCGATCTCGCTCAGCGCAGCCTCGTCGGCATGGTGAATCACGGGCGCCACCACTCCATCGTCTACCGCCATCGCTAGTCCAACGTTGATCTTGGCATTGGCGCGAACGCCTGCACCGGTCCAGCTTGCGTTCATGCGCGGGTGCTTCAGGAGAACGCGCGCAACCAGCACGACCAATAGATCGCTGTGCGTGAGTTTCACTCCTCGTGATTTTTCAATATCGGGCCCGAGCTTCTGCCGCGCTTCGTTCAGGGCGCCTGCATCCACGTCGCGGACGACGAAGAAGTGGGGGACGCTCGTCCAGCTAAGCGTGGTGCGTTCCGCCATCAGCCGCGATATTGGGCTTCCGCCGTCGACCGTCGCCGGCGGTGCGCTGGCTTTGGATTCGGCAGCCGCGAGAACATCGGAAGCAAGGATTTCTCCGCCCGCGCCCGATCCGTGGACATCGGCGAGATTGACGCCGCGGTCGCTGGCGAGGCGGCGCGCTTTGGGGGAAATCTTAATGGCGCGGTTTACGGCTTGCGTAGTGGATGTCGTTGGAGTCGGAGATTGATTTGCTGACGCTGCAGTTGAGATCGCAGAACCCATGGGAGCGGCGGCGGTGGTTTTTCTTCCCGATTCCACGGCGACTTCATCCGCTGGAGGAACCTCTCCGGGACGCACGATCCAGGCGATGGTTCGGCCTACCGGCACTTCGGCCCCGGCCTGCACCTTGACGCCAGCAAGCACGCCATCGCCGGGCGATTCGATCTCCATTACCGCTTTGTCGGTTTCGATTTCCAATAGCGGCTCGCCTTTGGCCACCGCCTCGCCTTCTTTTTTCAGCCACGAAATTAGCTTGCCAGTTTCCTGCGCCATTTCGAGCGCGGGCATAACCACACTGATCGCCATAGTTATATAGCCGTCGTAAGTAACTCAGTTAGCTTGCCATTAGTCTGGAAGAGCCTTGTAGAGACAAGGCTTGCCTCGTCTCACGCCGACAGCATTCACTCAGTCGCCCACTCCAACGCGTTCTTGCCTGGAGCTAGCTTCGATCATCTCGCGCACGCGCGTGCTCGGCTTCGATTCGGTTTCCCGGATTGCGGGAAGCGGACCATCCACCGTGAAATAGTGTCTGCCGGCTACCAAAAGCTCTTCGGCGGGGAAGCGCGTGATGACCTCGTGCCCGGTTTCGGTGACCACGATTTCTTCTTCGATGCGAGCGGCGCTCCAGCCATCGGTTGAAGGCCAGAAGGTTTCCAGTGCAAACACCATGCCGGGCTTGATTTCGCAGGGGTGATCGAGCGAGACGAGACGGCTGATCACGGGCTTCTCCCAGATAGCCAAGCCGATGCCGTGACCGTACTGCAGCGCAAAGCAGGCTTCCTCGTTCGGGAAACCGAACTCCTGCGCCTTCGGCCACACGGCGGCAATCTCGGCCGTGGTACGGCCCGGGCGCACGAGTTCAATCGCGGCGTCGAGATATTCGCGACACCGTTTATACGCGTCGTTCATCGCGTGCGAGGCGTATCCGACGGTGAAACAGCGGTAATAGCAGGTGCGGTATCCCATGTAGGAGTGGAGAATGTCGTAATACACGGGATCTCCCGGACGGAGCACGCGATCTGAGAAAACATGCGGATGCGGATTGCAGCGCTCTCCTGAGATTGCGTTCACAGCTTCCACGTACTCGGAGCCGAGATCGTACAGCACCTTGCTCACCAGGCCAACTGCCTGGTTTTCGCTCATGCCCGGCTTCATGGCGCGATAGAGTTCGTCGTAAGCCGCGTTGACCATCATGGCGGACGTGTTGAGTAATGTGATCTCGTCACGCGTCTTGATCAGGCGCGCTTCCGACATGAGCGCCTGCCCATCGACGACTTTGATTCCTTCTTTCTGCAACGCAAAGAGGACCGGCAATTCGATGATGTCGATGCCCACCGGTTCTTTATGCAGGCCGCGCATTTCTAATTCGATGCGAATTTTCTTTGCCACATCTTCCGCTCGCCCCATCTCCGGCGTCATGGCGCCGCGCAGCATGGAGATTCCGGCACGCGACCGCTCTCCGAGCCAGGGACAATGCAGTTGGTGGTGTTTCGCCGCCGATCCGAAATCCCATAAGATCGGCTCGTCATTTTGCGGAAGGAGCGTGAAGCGATTCGCCTTGTCCTGAGCCCACGTACCAATGTGTGTCGCCGTAATGTACCGGACATTGTTCATGTCGAAGCACAACAGCGCTCCCATCTCGGACTTCTTTAGAAGATCCTTGGCCTTCGCCAGGCGCTCGCGGCGCAGGCGATCGAAGTCAACCCGGTTTTCCCAATCCACCGC
>CAWCRQ010000101.1:0-22629 GCA_963797885.1 uncultured Acidobacteriaceae bacterium
AGTATGTTCGTCAGACCTGTTACGTAGATAGACTTCTCGACTTTCTGGCCACAATTACAGCATAACGCGGTTGTTTGTAACGTCTCGGCACATGCGGTCTCACTGGCTGCACGGAAGAACTAACAGGCACCGGAGAGAACTCCGTCTCGGTACAGATCTGGACGGGGGAGGCGGGCAGTAACCTTTTTAGGGCACGCTTGAGATGCGCCTTCCCGATCAGATTAATGAAACATCGCCTCATCACGCGAACGGGATAGGTTACTTCACACTGCCCATAGAGCCGACACTCCACGAAGAATTGATTCGCCAACTGAAGGAACTCATCGATAGCGATCTCCCTCACATGGAACGGATTGTCGGCTGCATCCCAACGGGTGACGTCTCGGTTGGGTGTGGAGCACAACAAAATTCCATCATTGCGCAACACGCGTTTGCACTCCCCGAAAAAGGCTCGCATGTCGCTCAGGTGCTCGATCGTTTCAAAGGAAACGATCAAGTCAACGCACCCATCTGGAAGGCACAGGCGAGTGCCGTCGCACACAGCAAACGCGCAATCCGAATAGTGAACTACCGCATATCGAACTGCATCTAAGTCCAGGTCTAAGCCAATGCATTTCTTGGCCCCCGATCGAAGCAGGAAATGGGTACCTATACCAGCACCGCAAGCCAAGTCCAACACCGTACGACCCCGCGCGAAGGCCCCCGCAAAAAGGTACCGCATCTCGCTTTCCCTGAACGGCACTTCCGCCGCTGCGCCGGGAACAATTCGCTCCTCCGCTTCGGCAGCCACTCTACTCACCAAGGCACAACTCCGCTCGCAGTTCTGATCAACGGAGCACACATACTTTGCAGTTGGGCTCTATCGGCGTTGTCGAATATCTTGCGCCAAGCTATCCAAACGAACCCGCCCGTCAGTGCTGCACAAACAGCAACCTGTAAAGGAAAGGAGGGCCGCAAAATCAGGTTCGCCGCCGCCATGCTCCCACCTAGCACGACAACAGCCAGTGAGCTGCCCGCCAAGCTGTGTTCCGTTGAATACGGACGAAGCGAAAACAGCTTAGAGACTGCGCTAACCATGACCAAAGCCTCGATCGTGACTCGCAAGGCCCAGATGAAGGCGGCTCCTGTAATTCCGAAGCGTGAGATCATCACCCACGCCAGCGGGATATATAAGGGCAGTTCCAACAAAAGAATCTTAGCTGCAACATCTGGCCGGCCGAGACTCTGTAATACGCCGAATGGAACGTGCGCAAAGCAGTTGACGAACACACCATATGCAAGAATCTGCAATACATGGGTGGCGTTGTTGGCGAAAGCTAGTCCCATCCACAGCGTGAGAATCTCGCGCGCAAAAACAATGAGAAGAACAACCGGTGGGCCCAAGAACAAGAGGAGGTACTTAAATGACCGCGCGTATAACCTCACCAGGCGATCGCGATTCTGTATCGTTCCCAGAGCGCTAAACGCGGGAAACAGCGTCGCCGAAAGACTCGCCGGCACGATCCATAGCTTCGTAACCGCCTCGAATGGGACAGTGTAGATGCCGAGTAACGAGAGCGACAGGATCGAACTGATTAAGAACCTATCGAGATATATCAACACGGGGTTCACTGCGTTTGAGACGGTCACCCAGCCACCATACCGGAGCATGCGCAGCAATAGAGCTCCGTCAGATGGGATGTGGAAACTCAACTCAGAGAAGGCTACAAAACAAAACCTAAGATGAGCTAAGCAGACTACGAACCTGGCGCAGACCAAAAGGGCCACGATCGCCGGAAGATGCAGTCCTACCAATAGACCTGCAGCAGGCAGCACATACACTGAGACGGTAGCGGGAACTCGCAGAAGGTTGACTAGATCGAACCTCTCCAGTGCCTCCAGCACTGCCCTCAGACCGTTACCCGCGAGGACGAAAGGCAGCGAGACCAATAACATGAGCAAGATGGTGCGCGTTTCACCTGCGAGCCCTTCCGGCACTCTTAGTACTTTCAAGACGAGCAATGGAGCGAAAGGCACCAGCAGCAAAGCTCCTGTACAGCCAAGAACAATTTGAACTCCCACAGAGGTCCACACCAGTTCTGAGACCTTGTCGATTTCTTTGCGAGCTAGCGCTTCTGCGATGAACTTGGTGGTTGCTCGACCTAGGCCGAAATCCAATAAACTGAGATATCCCAAAAGTAGCCATGCTATCGCGAGGACACCAAATCTATCCGTACCTAACCTGTGAACCACATAAGGGATGGTGACAACTGCCACCAAGATAGGTATCAGCTGACCAAGTACATTGAAGGCAGTATTTCGTGCCAGAAATGTTCCTGCGGATTTTGGTGAATTCTGCATTGTTGGCTCAAGAACGCGGGCCCCGCGCCAGCTATCGAATCGAACAAGAAGTGATTTGTTTCTCTGGCTCAAGGGCTGCAACCCGGTAGATGCCTAACAGGTCGCCGTATAAGGACTCGAAGTCGTGGGCGTATCGCTCGACGCGGAAATGCGCAGAAGCCCGCTTCAGGCCAGCGCTACCCATGGCACGCGCGCGATCTGGGTTATCAACCAGTGTCATGATTGCGGCAGCCAGGGCCTCGGGAGAACCGGGTGTGAATAACAACCCGGTCTCGCCTTCGCCGACCTGTTCAACCGGGCCACCATGTCTGGATGCAATTACGGCCTTTCCCGCCGCCATGGCTTCGAGAACTACCAATGGGCAGGGATCAGGTTCGGTAGAAGGCAAGACAAACACGTCGAAAACGTTCATGACATCTCGAATATCGCTACGATAATCGCTGATGATGAAAGTCTTGCTAAGGTTATTGGAAGAGACTGCATTCCGGAAGCTCACCATGAAATGCATCTCATCATCGAAAACACCGCCGACAGCCAAGAAGTAAACACCCTCTCTCTGCTTCGAAACGATCTGTGCGGCATCGACCAAGAGCAATTGGCCCTTCCAGCGGCACACTTTCCCTACCATTCCGACGAGAAAGACGTCGGGTGGAATCCCCAACTCTCGGCGGACCTTGTTGCCATTGCCATTTGCAAGTGCTGCCACGTCAATGCCATCAAGGATCACCTTGATCTTGCCACCTTGACTGGGGCAATCCTCGAGTATGTGGCGGCGCACCGCATGAGAGACCACCGCGACAACCGTGGACAGCCTCGTCACCAAGGGATGCAGGATCTTGCGTGCGATCGCAGGTCGGGTGACTATCTCGTGGATATGCCATACATGGGGCCGTCGCATAAGTTGAGCCGCAAAGGCCCCGCAGGGAACTGCGATGGTATTGCTGTGAACCAATTGGACCTCATTCCGCCAGATCAGGTACATCAGCGCCACAACCCCAGCCACAAAGTTCACGGCAAGCGTGATCAAGCCTGAAGCGGCAAGGTATTTCCTCCGGATCACAGCCATGCGAACGAACCGGCACGTAATGCCCTCCCGCTCGAGTTTGGCTGAAAGGCGATTAATGTGGCGGGTATCGTTTGGCAGCACCACGAGAGGCCGGAAGCGCTTGCGATCCAAGCGCTTTATCAGGTCCAAGAGCGCAATGTCGCCACCGTAGAGATCATTGTTGCCGTGGACGAACAGGATGTTTGCGGGTTCGTGTTCAGAATTCATGAGTTTGAGGCGGCTACGCTACACAGAGAGTCAAGCGGCGTCTGGTTCGGCAAACGCGAGCGCAGCACTCGTGCGGGAACGCCAGCAACGACTGAGTAAGGAGGGATTTCACCGCGCACCACCGCGCCCGCAGCAACGACCGACCCGCGACCCACATGAGCACCATCCAGGAAAACTACGTTTGCCCCCACCCAGCAATCATCCTCAACTAAAATGCCCACCCGGTTTACACCCTGAGACCGTATAGGAAGGTCGATCCGGTCGAAATTGTGGTTTTCGGAGTGAAAGGACACGTGCTGACCCATGATGACATTTTCGCCGATCGTGATCGGACCGCCTGCGCCGATAAACGAATACGGTCCAGTGGATGAATTGTTGCCAAAATGTATTCCGTCCCCTAAGTGCGACAGCATGGCGGCACAGACTATTGAGTACGCACCAATCGCAACGTTATCGCCAAGCCTGATGCCGTTGGTCGAGAGCCCGTCGATCATAACGCCGCGTTCTAACGTGACTCCATTCCCAAAGTGCACCAGGGACGCGTTGCATAGATTCACGTTGGGAGCGATGAATACAGGCTTGGGCCGTCCCTGCAAAAGAAGCGTTCTGAAGAGTCCCCGGAGCATCCAGCTTAGGCGGCGGAGCATGACAGCCAGTATCAAAGATACAGGGATCCGGCGATCAATCTCGTACTTACGGCCTTTGAGCCGGCTGAGGACGTGTTCCAACCTGCTGTAAATATCCATCCTGACCTTAACTGAAGCGCGGCGCGACCGAGTTGGTTTGCCTCCAGTTCTTGTGTACCTGGATGCATCGTCGGAACTTTTCTCCTACCGACTTATCTCGAGTGATCAGATAGCGCACCCCAAATACTCCGATTCGTACGAACAAACCCAGACGCAAAACTGCGTCGGCAAGTAACTGCTCGGGATAACTGGAAAATTTTCGGTGATACCTGCGAAAACCTGCGTAGAGGTATCCCAGGCGGCTGGCTTCGTAGCCTCCGAAGTGAACATACTTGATGTCAGTGCAATGCACCGTGGTTAACCTATGGTCGACCGTGCTGCGGCAGAACTCAACGTCGTCCCCGTAGAAGAAATTGCTTTCGTCCAAACCACCCAGCGCACGCCAGTTTTCGGCTGTAGTCAGCAGAAAAGAGCCCTCAACCCAATCCACCTGAAACGCCTTCAGACTGGGTTCACCATATGGACGTTTTTGCGGATCTGACCAGAGCCAACCGAACTTCCAGAGGAGCATGGCCCGCGGGAAGTGACCGGTGGAGGAGCGACGTTCATGGTTCCCGCCGTACATCTCGGCGCCCACGATGCCAACGCGACGATCGGACTCGAGCAGTCGAATGGCCGGCGCGATGTCAGACAGCAACACCGTGTCGGGATTGAGCAGCAGATAATACTTCCCGCGCGCATAGCGGGCGGCAAAGTTATTGCCCTTGGTGAATCCGAGATTTTCTTCGCTGCGCAGCAGGCGCACCCATGAGAATTCGGTTCGTACAAAATCCGCGGTGCCATCTACCGAAGCGTTGTCCAGGAGAATGACCTCGTATGGCACTGTGACCCTATCCCGAATCGAGTTGAGACAATCCTGGAGAAAATGCTTCGCGTTGTAACACACGATCAGGACTGAAATTGTGGTTTCATCACTCATGGTCGCTAGTTGAGGACTGTTGATGCTAGACATTTGATTTCATGGCGTAGTTCCAGCACAGTAGTAATCTTCCGACCTATGCTCAGGAGGCGGAGCATTCAACTTTGCGCGCGAATCTTTCGACGAAGATAAACATCAGGGGGATCCATAATGTAGCAAGGTAGGGGAACAAACTGCCGAAAACGCTAAATAGCAGCACATAAGAGTAGTAAGAGAACAGCAACACAGAAAGGGGTGACTTCTTCGCATACGCCCCGCGATAGAGCCAGCGGGCAAGCAGTCCGGTGGCAAACATGCCAGCGAAGATACCCACTATTCCGAAATCAGCGTAAAAGATTCCCAACAAAGATGCTGGTTCTCCGAAGCCCAGGAAATTGTGGCCGAGAAGCTTCTTGAAGAAGAGGTCGGAGCTGAGGTGATGACCCGGCGCAAGGACCGCGAAGGGCGATAGGAACAGCGCTCCGTATTGGAAGTTCCCCTGCGCGCTAATGATAGCGCTAATATCGCGAAAGGTGGCGATGGGAGCCCTTATGTAAAGATAGCCAGGCGCGAAGGGCTGAACCCAGGAAGGAAAACCCATGTCTGCTAAGGCAGTCACCTGCGAGTAGTCCCTGAGATACCCAGCAACTCCGATCAATACAAAAAGAAGGACTGCTATCGCCGACAATGATACGAACCGCCACCGGCGCACCATGTAGTGGCGAATGATCACCACAATCAGTGCAGGAATGAACGCGTAGCCGCGACTGCCCATGGACAGGAGCGCCACAGCAAACATCGCCGTTAATCCATAAATGAGAGTCGCGAACCTCTTGGTGCGCGGTCTGCTCCACAGGAACGCGAACAGCATTGGTATCACCGTCCAGAAGGCGCAGAGGAAGGTGGTGATAGCAATCATATTCTGCAGACCAATCTCGACTCTACTCTCTGCCCAATCGTCGCTCAGAATCGGAATCCCGCCCTTGTGGACGAGGTAGGCATACGCCGCTGTGCCGATTAAAGTGAGGACTCCCATTGCAAGCGTGAAACGACGGCCATCCCAGGTCGTGGACAGACTCGTTTGCTGGTGTTGCCGTGGCATACCCTTCGGTTTAAACCCGACCGCCAGAATGTAACCTGCCAATCCGACGGCATAGTATCCCCACATCCGCAGGGGAATAGGCTCGAACAGACTGAAGTGAAGCGACGCCGGCAGAATGTCCAGAGAGCCGAGGCCGAACCAAAAGCAGTAGATTGCAGGAAATAAACAAGCGGGGTGGAACAGATCGGCGTTACGCGCCCCGAGCGCAGGCTTTAGCAGCAAGATGCCGGTGGCCAGGAAAAGCCCGGTAAGAATCAAGTTGGAATAGCGCACCCAAATCGAAAGTGACCCACAACACAATCAAACCGATGCCAGCGATGATCCACGCTGACACACGCAACCCTTTGCCGGCGGCGGCACAGGTTCTAAGATCCAGAGCAGAGCTCGCCATCACGACTGGTAGAGGCCCTCGACCGCGACAATTAGCACGTACATCAAGATCATGAGAATAATGACACCCACAATAATGCTTAGTTGGACCGCATGGCTTCGGCTTCGCGAAACTTGGGGAGGGGAAAGATCGCGCGGCTGCATAACAACCCTAGACATCAGTGGACGTTTGGCCGGTACCATCCCCATTCCTTCGCTTGTGCAGCAGTCGAACAGTCGAAGAGGCGCGGGCACCCCAGTGGGCGGCAACTTCTTTGGCTTCTCGACCCATTTCCAGCACGAACACCTTTCCGGCGTTCTGTGAATCGGTGCTTTCCCATAACGCTGTACCGCAAATCCACGTGGCTCCGAACACGATCGCGAAGAGTGTCCCAAGCACCATGATGAACAGCCGCGGCGGGAACGACTTCTTCTCCGGCAGGTTCGGCGCATCGAGCACCTTGACCACCGGAATCTCTTTTGCCTCTTCGATCTTAGCCAGCTCGTACTGCTGAGTAAGAAGTTCGTAGACGGTCTCCTGGATCTTGGTCTCGCGATAGAGGTCCCCCCACTTCACACCCAGCAAGGGCAACTGGCGAATCGAGGGAAACTCTTGCGGCGCACTAGACTTGCCGGCCGCCTGATCTGAGGTGTCGCCGCCGATCTTGTGGAGCTGCGACCGCAGTTCGTCTACCCGGGCCTGCAAAGAGCGCACCCGCACGTTGTTTTTCGTGTAGATCTGCTCCAAGCCTTCGAGTTCCGACTGGGCCGCAATCATTTCGCCCTCGAGCCTGGCGGCCGCTTCGACCGTCGCTTTGGCCTGGGCGGTAACATCAATCGTGGTGTTCTGGCTTGCATACTCGCTGAACTGCCGCGACGCCGAATCCAGGTCCTGCTTCACGGCTTGCAGTCGTTGCTCGATAAACACGCGCTCGCGCCGCGCGGAAGAGGTTGAAACCTGTGCCACCAATCGGTCCAGTTCCTCGACGTAAGCCTGCGCCAGCCCGGCGGCGCGATGGGGGTCGCGATCCGTGACCGTGATTGTGATCACGCCACTTTTGCGGTCTTCGGAGATGTCGGTGCGTTGTGCCAGGTTTTTGCGGGCCTCCTGCCAGTAACGGTCGTGATAAACCTTGCGCAAATCGAAGCGGTCGATGAGCCGGTCCTCGACGGTGCGCCCGTTCAGGATGTCGACGAAGAGCGCGCCAGAGCCCCGCATGCCCAATAGATCGCCGGCGAGCGAACCAAGGCCGAGGCCTCCCCTGCTCGCCATAGCCGCCATCATGGCCATGCCCGATCCGGATTGCGGGTCGGGCGGCATGAGGCGGGTAGTCGATTCGTAGCGCTTGGGAATCACGAAGGCGACGATGGTTGACAAGATCAAGCCCCAGACGGTCGCACGCACCAGGAATCTGCGACGTTCCCACAGAAGCCAGAGCCATTCCGCACCGTCGCGGTCAGGTTCGAGGGCGAGCTGCTCGTCCAGGTAACTGGTAGGGACCGGCTCGATTTCCGGCGCGCTTTCCACTACGCGAGCTGTGGATTCATTCGTCTGCTTCACAATCACTTCATGGACGCTTGGCCGACGCTATTGCGGTGTGCCATCATGCTCGCCTTACCGCCCCCAGGATTTTGGCCAGAATGTGACTTCGACCGTTGACGTCCAGTTGGTTTGCGCGGTCGGCGCTAAGATGGGTGCGAGCCATTTTTCATATTGGACGGAGCCCGACAAGCTCAAGTCCCGACGCAACCGCCAGTTAAACTTTACCGAGCCGTCGTTTAGCGTTTCTCCGCCAGGAATGAAATCCGCAGCGACCTTGGCATGCCGGAAAGCAGGTTGTAGTGAAATTCGGGGAGTGAACGAATAGGTGCTCCACGCTTGGAAACCCATCCCTTCTCGTCCAATCCAGTCGCCGATCAGGTTGTTCTTGTTGGTGTACAGGTCACGGTAAAAGAGGTCCCAATAGACGTAGTCGCCGCTCCTGCTCCGCGGGGTCGGAGGATCCGTGTACACGGCTTCGACTCGAAAATCCAATTTTGGCAAGCGCGGCAGTCGGGGTATGTACATCCCTGATCGCACCGCCGTTCGCGCCGGGAAATAGATGGGGTTCTTGCTCACGTCAACATTGAAGGGATTGCTTTCGGGTACAAGCCCCTCTGCGTATAGCGTGACCCAGTGGCGGAGATGCGGAAGGCGATAGGAGAAGTCGAGCCCTATGGTCCGCTTACCGGGATTTCGGCGGGCCGGATAGTCGAAAGAGGATTTAGTAGCCACGTAGCTCTCCCAGATCGCGCCCAAGGTTAGCGCGCGGCCCACGCCGCCGAATTCAGTTGTACGCTCGATTCCGATTTCCCAATTTGGCGTGGTTTTGAAACTAATCTTTTCCCCGTGAATCAACGGTCGCGGGGGGAATTCATTGCCCGATAGTTTTCCAAAGAATAAATCGAATTTGACTAGGCCGAGCCGCCGGAAAATCCAGGGAAGCTCAAAGGGCGTTCGGCTCGCCCGGAAGGCATAAATAGGTTCAGCATTGTCGCTGAAGAGCAGTGCGCCGCCCTCACCGGGGCCCCACCATAGGCTCTGCTTCCCAAACGAGAGATTCCATCCGTCTGCTCTCACTGCGGCGTAAGTGTCGAGCAGCCTGAACTGATCTACGGTCGCAACCGGAACAGCTGGCTGGATCGGGTTCTGATCAACTACAGCAATCGCTTGTCGAACGGGGAGTGAATAGCCGGGTGCGGAAGGTGAGTGCTGATACTCACCCCGAACATAAAGGGTGAAGCGTCCTGCCGTGCCGTAGCCCGAAAAACCGTCGTAAGTGTTGAATCCCTGTTCATAGGGACGGCCGAAGTTATTGATAATGGTCTGGCCGAAATGATAGCTGTCGTTCAGTGGCGTCCCGCTGATCGACACATCTCGGGTGTAGATCGATTCAACTTTCGCTGAATTGTTCGATTTGCCGTCGAGGAGCCCCAGTTCGAATGCGAATTCCTGTTCGAGCTGAAGTTCAAGGGCGGCGATTCCTTCTGGAGAGCTTCCGTCTGCCTCCAGTTTACCTTTGGCCTCGTTCACCAAGTTCGCGGTTTCAAGGCGAGTCCAGGGCCTCGACGCGAGAAACATAGTGCGGATATAGCCCAGGCTCGCCAGCTTCTCCACGGCCGGATAGACCCAGCTATCGAGAGGCACGTATGGCGATCCCATGTGGTCGGGATTGTGAACCTTCTCTCCAGTGTCTGAGTCTTCTTGATAATTGCCCCATCCCGCGCCGCCGAGTTCGGGGTCGTGATGAGCGCGATAGATCTGGCGCGCAAAATACCATCCGAGGGCGCTGCCCACTACGACATCGGAAGAGAAGTGTTGTTTGCCGGTAACGCGCGTCAGCGTCACGGTAGAGGCCAGGCCGTAAGCGGCGATCTTCGTCAGCGTCCCCGGATACTCATGCGCGACCACGCTCGCGACCGACCAGGCAACCGCGGAGTGCTCGGAGGGGAATGACGCTCCTCCCTGAAAGAACGTCCCATCTCCAGTTTCCTTCAAGCGGCCTGGGACGCTGGGTCATGGTCTTGAACAGATATGCTACCGCCGTGCTATTGAGAGCGGCCTCGCCGGCTAGAAACCCGGTTTCGCGCAGATGGCCGTTGTGAACGAAATGTCCCCAGAGGTAGGAACCGCCGGCAACGCCGATGAGCGAATAGGTGGCGTATTCGGAAATCTTCTTGCTTCGGTTGATCTGCGAAGCGTCATCCGGAATCTGCCGCGAGATCGCAGCATCGTTTGCCATGAGCGTTGCTGTGAAAGCGGCGAAGGGAGCGAGAACCTTCGCATCTGACCAGTGCAAATGAAACGGCGCTGTCCAGAACTGTTCCTGGTCGAGCGCGAGATGTTTGATAAAGGGCTTCACCAGCCGATTTTCTGGATCCTCTCCAGCGGGCAAAAACGTCGTCTGATTCTTGTGGGGCGATTCCGTTTTCGTGTCCGGCCCGGGTGAAGACGGCTGCGAATCGGTCTGAGCGCTGCCCCGTTCAATCGCGAAAAGAGTTACTAGCATCACTGCAAAAATCCAGAGTCTCATCCGCCTGCGCTTACGGAATCGCAACCGCTGCAACCAACGCGGCAGACGCCGCGATCTGCGCGATGGACAGAACGTTTTTCATAGTACTGCTGCCCAGCGCCGGCTTCTCCGGTACCACGATCGTGTCGCCCGGACCCGTCGCCGCCGAGAGCACACCGCCGGACCAAGAGCCGCCCTGTTTGCTCGTGACCGAACCGTCCGCGCGGACGATGAAGATTGCACCTTTGTCTGCAAGCCGTGTTGCGCCTCCCGCGCGGGATAGATACCAGCCGGCATTCCTCCCTGGCATATAAGTGAGGGCGTTAGAGTTGTAGACCTGCCCGATGACCAGCACGGCTCCGGGCTGCTTGGGGATTGTGAGCGAATCGCCCGCGCGAAGCTCGATATCCTCAGGCGATCCCGCAAAGTCTTTGCGGTCCGGGCGAAGATGTATGACAAGCCGCCCCGACACAGGAGCTTTTCGCAGGGCATCCAATACGCGCTGGCGTTGCAGCATGGCGGCCTGTTGCAAGGCAGCTTCCTCCGTTCCCGACGTGGATGCCGAAGTCTTTACCACCGTGGATTCCTGCTCGAGCCGCTCGATCAACTCCTGGCGACTCTTCTGCTGAAGTTCACGAACTTCGACCCGTTCGAATACCGCTGCGCGTGGATATGCTGTCGGCAGGAGTCCGCCAGCGCGCGTCATTAGCGAGCTCAGGCGTTCGCCTGGCCGGATGCCATAAACACCTGGTTTGCCGACTTCACCGCGCAGGGTGACGGTCGCGCCGATATCGTTCCAGCTAGCCTGTTGGGGCACGGTCAACACATCGCCGTCGCGGAGCGGTAAATTCTGTTCTTCCTTTCCCGCGAGAGCGGCAGCCAGATTTAGGTCCTGGTGTCCGGCCGGCACGCGCTGCCCGGACGAATTAGAGATCGCATAATGCGTCAGGTCGCCGCCATCGGGATTCGCGCTTCGCAGCAATCCGCCCGCAGCCAGCACCAGGTCTGAGGCGCTCATATTGACAGCGAGAGGATAGCGGCCCGGCCGCGCGACATCACCTTTCACGTACACGCTGGGCGGCGAAACTTCTTCCGGTTGGCGATGCACAAGGATCCGATCACGCGGCTGGACCAAGACATTATTCAAAGGATCTCCCGCGAGTGCGTCACTCAAGTTGATGCTAAAGACTCGGGTGGTTCCGTCTGGCTGCCGGCGGAATAGCTGTGCCGAATCAAGCCAAGCATCCGGCGTCGCTCCTCCAGCCTGATAAATCGCATCGCGCAAATGCTGCTGGCCAGACGTGCGATACGACCCCGGCGCGCGGACCTCACCGGTGATTAGCACTTCTGGATCCGGCTCGAAGTCGTACCGCCCGAAAATGTGTACAGTATCGAGCGGCTCTAGCTTAGGCGCGCTGTCGGGATGTTCGAGTGCGGTTGCTAGATCAAAGGTCTCGACAACTGGGTGGTAGTCCGGTGCATGCAGCCGAATGATCTCGGCATAACGGGTCGAAGGTTCCGGAAGCAGGTCAGCATACGAAGTCACCAGGTCGGTGAGCTTCATCTGCGGCTTGTAGGAATACCGCCCTGGACGCAAGACATGCCCTACGAGGTAGATCGACTCTGAGTTATAAGGCGCAATCGGAAAGATGTGGATCTCGTCCCCGTCCTGTACTTCGAACCTGCTCATTTGCGCGCGCACCGCTTCGGAATCGCTGGTGTCGCTGATTTCGATGCTCATCATCGTGCGCTTTTCATGCGCTACCAGGCGCTGGACTTCAATGTGCCGCAGTGCCGCAGCGGGGAGAATTCCTCCAGCAAGATCGAGTACGTCAATGAGTGTCTTCTCACTGCGCAACTCGTAGACTGCGGGGCGGCGCACCATGCCTTCTACCGTCACCACCGGACCAAGCGGCGGCACCATCAGGGAATCGCCATTCTCGATTCGCTGCAGATCCCCCCGAATACCGTGGAGCAGTAGGTCATACGCGTCCACTTCTTCAACCAACTGTTTTCCTCGATAGTGTTGAAGCCGCCGGAGAGAGCCTTGCGATGTCACACCACCCGCCACAAACAGCGCATTCAGCGGAGTGGAAAGTGAACTCACGTCATACGCGCCCGGTGAAGTAACATCGCCAACCACATACATACGCACCGAGCGCAGCCGAAGCAGCGCAACGTCGGCGGAGACATCGCGGAATTGTGTTCTCAGGGTGCGTTGGACCATTTCCTGTACATCACCCAGCGTTCGCCCGGAGACAAGGACCGGCCCCGCTTCCGGCAGAGCCACGCGCCCCTCCCGGTCCACGGTGCGGAGCAGTCGCTGTGAAACCCCTCCCCAGAGTTCAATCGAGAGACTGTCACCTGGACCAACGACATAGCTCGGTCCGACGGGGAGATCCATGGGGATATAATCCGGATTTGTGGTTCCTTTGCGGAAAACATCGAGACCAAACCTCTCGAGAGGCCGATTGCTCGCTCCCGCCTGCACATAGAGGTCATATAAGGAAGGCACATCTGCGTAAGGATTCGGTCGACGCACCATCCTTACTTGCTCCGCCTCGCTAGTGCCCGCAGGCGCAGAATCGCGCCCGGCTGGATATCGCTCTGAGCCCCGCCCTGTGCGTGGCATCCCGGCGCCGCTTGATAATTGATCCGGCTGAGACAGCGACTGCAGATCTGCTTGGCTGCTGGATGGAAGCGAAGGATTCTGCCCACTCCCGTACCCGGCCATACGCGGCGTCCCGTTCAGCGATGGACTTGTATCAACCTGCGCCGCAGCCAGCATGGTCTCCGGCCCTGCCAGACTGGCCGGATATCCTGAGCGTTGATCCGGCGACAGGCCTGTGCCATCCGGACGCGTCATTTGGCTGGGTGAAGTATCCTCGGCCCGTTGCAACGGCACCGACGAACGCGGTGCTTGTGCTGGTGCAGTCGGGTTCACCGGCAAACTTTCACGATCCCCGGGAAAGAAGGCGGGAGCGAACAGTCAGGGACGCTCCGCGGATCGCATGCAGCGTTACGGCCAGCGGTTGAATTTTCAACCAGAGTGTCGCGGCGCTCGGCGGCGCGCGCGACCATCTGGGCCCGCTCTTGCCGCACCAGCTTTTGCTCTGCTCCTAGATCAGAGTCCGGATTCAATCGAGGCACCAGATAGCCATACCGCTGCAGGAGGCGGGTTGCGAGCACGCGTGCATGCAAGTCCGAGCGCAGGCGATCGGCTACCGCTCCATCCGTCAGATCGGACTCTTCAAGGATCTGTCCGTTCGCCCCGGCATCTTGGGCAAGAAGGCGCTTAAACTCGACCATCAGACCAGCGTCCTTATTAACGACTCCGAGAATCTGATCAGCTGAAGCCGCCGCCTTCTCAAGATTGTCCGAGATGATATGGGGCTGCGCTACACCGCGCCTGGTTTCCTGCTGTGAATAGGCAGCCGCGCAAAACAACAGCGCACAGGCAAGACAAGAGATACGCTTTTTCAACTGGTTGTGGTCGAACATAGTTTATTTGAACCCAGGGCGTTTATTTGACCCCAGGGCTGGCCATAAATCCTTCGGGCGTTCGCGACCAGCCTGCCTGGCAGAGCGCTCAGACTCAAAGGGGTTCCACATCGGCTTCATCCACCTCAAACACCACCGATCGCATGATCAGATCAATCGAGAGCACCAAGCGGAAGCGTTCTTTGCGGCGGATCATGATTCCTTCCGCACCCACGAGAGGCCCGCGCTTTAGTCTGACTCTCGCGCCCTGGTGCAGGTAGGGATGAGGATGCAGCCGCAGACCTGCTGACAGGCCCGATTCAAGCGCGCGAATCTCGGAGTCTGGAATTGCGGCGGGCTGGCCTTGGAAGGTCACGAATTGCACAGCCCCGGGCGCCCGAAGAACGCGCAAACGGTCTCGAAGATTGAGGTTCACGAAGACATAGCCGGGGAACAGGGCCATGTCCAATTCCTTGCGGCGATCCTTCCAGCGGCGCACGCTGCGGTAGACCGGAAGAAAGTGGTTCAATCCCTGGTATTCGAGATGCCGGGTCACGAGCTTCTCGTGCCTCGAACGAACAGAAACTGCGTACCACTGCACGGAGGGCAAAGACTTTTCGGCGAAGAGCAAAGCTTCGCCGGGAATGCCGCTGCTCAAGGCCTCGTTGTTTGAGAGTGTGTTTTCCAGCACCGCTTACCGCTCCTGGCTACAGCTTCGCCATCTCAGTTACACTGACAGGATGAATGTAAACGTTTATTTATCTGTAACTTATATGCAAACCTGTGATCTTAGTCAGCTCATTGTGTCACGTACCAACTAGCGACCGACGCTCCCGCAGGGCGCTCAAAATTCCGGCCTCGGAATTTTCCAGCGGCTTGGTACGAACGTTTACGGTTGCCCAATAGAACGTTGCGCGATTCTGTTCCGGCGCGAGCGCCAAGATCTCCATTTGCGGATACTCCTCAACTGGAGTGCCAGCCAGGATTTCCAAGAGTTCCAGCAGACCTTTTGAGTTTCACTGGAAACTCGATCTTCTGTCAGTGAGACCGCTCACACCGAAAATGTGATGAAAAATCTCTATGGGAGGCAGAGGACTTTGAAACTGCCCTCGCTAGCCAATATCACAATCGGCCAGAGGGGCCGCGTCTTGCTCACACGGGGCGCCAGGCTAGCGGGTCGAGCGCTAGCGGGCTGGGCTTAGGTGAGATGCGGCGGCTCTGTTAAGAAACAAACTTTCTTGACAGTGCTCCTTCTGGTGTATTTAATTTCGCTTTTTCAAAACAGTTCCGTTTTCAGTTCAGTCCAAACCATCCATTGGGAGGGACTTTCTGTCGATGACTGGAAAGTTGGCTGTGCTGTTGCTGCTGTGCTTCGGTTCGCTCGCCTTCGAGCAAGGCGGAGCCGCGGGCGCCATTGGTCATCGGTCATTCTTAAGTAGTACTGCCAATTCTCTCAGTCCACGTAACGTTTTTTTCAAGCAGGTGGAATCCCAGCTACATAAAATTTACATTCCACCGGGTAGTGACGAGTCGCCGCCTCGCAACTCTGTGGCAAGGTTATGTTGCGGTAAGAAAAGGGACTTCTCGGTCCTGGCACGCAACGTGCACTCTTGCGACTGCAAGCCGGAGCGCAGGAAGCTCGGGGAACAAGTGCCCGACCATCAAAAGCACAACGAAGATCAGCAGTAGTTCAGTTTCTCTGGTCCCGGCCGGTTCCGATGGTAGATCATGGTCGCAGCCCCGAGGTTCTCGTCATGGACTTAAGCGATTCAGACTCGTATGCTGTCAACATCTGTACTTGACGAACGATCCATCTGAGCGCCGCCGCTTCGTCCCGCTTGCTTCACGGTCAAGTTCCCGGCAGGAGGACCAACCATG
Source organism: uncultured Acidobacteriaceae bacterium (assembly GCA_963797885.1). Lineage (GTDB taxonomy): Bacteria > Acidobacteriota > Terriglobia > Terriglobales > Acidobacteriaceae > Acidiflorens. Next base: position 16,139 of record CAWCRQ010000101.1, read on the forward strand.
CGATTGTTTAGTTTTCGTCTCATTGTTTCTCTTATTCTCGGCATTACGCTGGTTTCGGCTGGTTTTTCCTACTACGAAGTGCTGGTCCAAAAGCGCGCTCTGCGCAGCGATCTGGAGCATCGCGCCGAGATGCTAGGTGAAAGTCTCGTCGGCAACGTCGAGCGTTCGTGGGATACAGGCTCGGACAATCGAAGCTCTAACATAGTCCCGGACAAAGTCCCGAATAACGAACTGCAGCGCCTGGTGCAGCGCTTCGGAAACCGGGAGCACCTGCTAGGCGTCGTCATCTACGACCGCCAGGGCTCAGTGGTAGCCATCACTCCGGAACTTACGAAGACGCTGACCGTGAGTCCGCCGCCGGTCGCGCAGGCCATTGCCCAGGGCCGCGCAGAAAGTTCGTTCGTGCGGCTGGGAAGCGTGCCGGTGCACATTCTCGCGTTGCCGGTTCACCGCCAGGATGAAGTGGTAGGCGGCCTGGCCGTGGTGCACGACGTGAGCTACATCCGTGCGCAGATCCTTCTTGTCTGGCGCCACACATTCTTCCGTGTGCTGGTTCAAGTCTTCCTCATCGTTCTCATTACCTTGCTGATTGTCCGCTGGAGCATTGCCGGCCCGATTGCACGGGCGGCGCTGTGGATGCGCGCGCTCCGCACGGGAAAGATTTCCTTCCGCCAGGAAGTGCCGGACCTCGACATGTTCCGGCCGCTGGCGCGCGAAGTTGCGACCATGGCTGAGAGCCTCAGCCACGCCCGTAACGCCGCCGAAAATGAGGCCCGCCTGCGCGAGGCGGGGGAATCCATGTGGACAGCGGATCGTCTCTCGGTGCAACTCCGCACCCGTCTCGACGGCGGCCACGTGTTCGTGGTCTCGAATCGCGAGCCTTACATGCATCAGCGAAACGGGAAGACGGTCGAAGTGGTGGTTCCGCCTAGCGGCTTGGTTACCGCGCTTGAGCCCGTGCTCAACGCCTGCGATGGCACTTGGATCGCGCACGGCAGCGGCAATGCCGACGCCGAGGTCGTGGACGCTGCCGACCGGTTGCGCGTTCCTCCCGAGGATCCCCGCTACAGCTTGCGCCGTGTCTGGTTAACCAAACAGGAAGAAGAAGGTTACTACTACGGCTTTGCCAATGAAGGGCTGTGGCCGCTTTGCCACATCGCGCACACTCGCCCGCTTTTTCGGGCTGACGATTGGCAGTACTACCAGGATGTCAACCGCAAGTTTACGGCCGCCGTGCTCGAGGAAATCGAGAATGTCGCGAAGCCGGTGGTGCTGGTTCAGGACTATCACTTCGCGTTACTGCCTCGGCTGCTCAAGGAAAAGCGGCCGGATGCCCGCGTGGCCATCTTCTGGCATATTCCGTGGCCGAATCCGGAAGCCTTTGGCATTTGCCCCTGGCAGCGCGAGCTGGTGGATGGCTTGCTCGGCGCGGACCTGATCGGATTTCACATTCAGTCGCATTGCAACAACTTTCTGGAGACCGTAGACCGCGTGGTCGAGTCGCGCGTGGACTGGGAGCACTTTTCCGTGCTCCGCCAGGACCACCGCACCATGGTCCGGCCTTTTCCCATCAGTGTTGCCTTCGGCGGCGGCGACGATGCCGCCGGAAACAACAATCATGGCTCCAACTATATCGAACGTTCGGCTCTCCTGCGAAGTCTGGGCGTGGAAGCAACCTTCATGGGGATTGGGGTCGATCGCGTCGACTACACCAAGGGAATTCTGGAGCGGTTCCTCGCGATTGAACGGTTCCTCGAGAAATATCCCAGCTATCAGGGAAAATTCACGTTCGTGCAGATCGGAGCGCCCAGCCGCACCCACATCAAGCGCTATCACGACTTGTTGGCGGAAGTGGAAGCTGAGGCGGAGCGCATCAATTGGCGCTTCCAGAGCGGCAAGTGGAAGCCCATTGTATTCCTTAAGCGCCAGCACAGCCATCGGGAAATCGAGCCCTATTACCGCGCCGCCGATCTTTGCCTGGTGACTTCACTGCACGATGGAATGAATCTCGTAGCCAAGGAATTTCTCGTCGCACGCCGGGATGAACGCGGCGTTCTCATCCTCAGCCAGTTCACGGGAGCGGCCCGCGAACTGCGCGACGCCTTGCTGGTGAATCCTTACGACATCGATCAGACCGCGGACGCTATCCGCGCCGCTTTAGAGATGGAGCCGGAAGACAAACAGTTGCGTATGCACCGCATGCGCAAGATCATTAAGGAGAACAACATTTACCGCTGGGCCGGGAACCTGATCACGGAACTTTGCGAGGTCCGGTTGGATGCGCCCGAGGACGCGCAGGAGAAATCACGCGCCAAGTTGCATGCAGTCTGATTTCGAGGTTCGCCAGTCGTCAAGAAAAAGAAAGGAGCAACCCGGTTGAGGCCAGAAGTGGAATCGCAGCTCACGCCGTTTCTGCAAACTCTCGCCCAGGCATCGCAGGCGGTGTTGCTGGTCGATTACGACGGAACGCTGGCGCCATTCCATGTCGATCGCAATCAGGCATACCCATATCCCGGAGTCTTGCTCCTGCTACAAGAGATCGTACGCAACTGCCGGACGCGAGTGATTGTCGTCTCCGGGCGTGAAGCGGGCGAAATTCTCCCGCTTCTCAATATTCATCCGCGTCCCGAAGTTTGGGGAATCCATGGGCTGCAGCGCCTGAGGACAAATGGGAGTATGGAGATGCCTTGCCTCGATGATCGAACGCTCAATGGCTTGTCGGATGCCGATCGCTGGCTCGGCTACCTGCAACTGCGCCACATCACGGAGTTCAAGGCCGGAAGCATTGCCGTTCATTGGCGTGGGCTCAGCGCAAGCGACGCGGAGGATATTCGGTCCAGCGTTTTGGCGGGTTGGCGCCCCATTGCGGAAAACAGCGGGCTCGATCTGTTGAATTTCGACGGTGGGGTGGAAATTCGCCCTTCCGAAGCAGACAAGGGTGTTGCGGTTCGTGCTTTTCTCGGTGGAATCAATCCCGGCACGCCGGTCGCTTATCTGGGCGACGACTCCACCGACGAATCCGCTTTTCAGGCCATGCACGGCCGCGGCCTCACCATCCTGGTGCGTCCCATCTGGCGGGAGACGGCGGCGCAATTGTGGCTCCAGCCCCCGGACGAACTCCGCGACTTTCTCGGGCTATGGCTGAAGGCCTGTGGCGAGCAGAATGCCTTTAAAAGCGGCGAGGCTGCGGCGGTGAACGGATGACAACCACGGCGCAGGTAACTTTTCCACGAACGCCGGTAAAGCCCTTTTTACTTCAGCACGCCGGCGCATTTGTTACGCATCACCGCGCACCAAACGAATACGCTCGCGGAGTTTCTAGTTGCGTTGCGAGCATCTGCTGCGTCATCTGGGTGATCGCCTGCACACCACCCGGCTCAGCCCAGCAGGTGCAAAGATCCGGGGTTGCGGAAGCCGGGAAAGACGCGCTCCGGCCGCGGATTACCTAGTTGCCGCGCCACTGCCTCGGCCATCACCTGGCGGAAGTCCGTGGTCAGCGCCAGGTCGCGCTGTTCATAAAGTTGTTCGTTGGCTAGCCCTGGCCAGCGCCCGTACACTTTACCGCCGTGCACCGCGCCGCCCATTACGAACATCACGTTGGCGTGACCGTGGTCGGTGCCGCGGGTTCCGTTCTCGCGTGCGGTGCGGCCAAATTCGCTCATCGTCACCACCACGGTTTCTGCCGTCAGCGCTCCCATGTCCTGCCAGAAGGCGGCCAGCGAGCCGCTGAACTCCTTCAGCAGACGTCCAAGCTGCCCCTCGCTGGAGCCTTCGTTCACATGATGGTCCCAGCCGCCGATGTCGGTGAACGCCACTTGCACGCCAAGGTTTGCCTTCACCAGTTGCGCCGTCTGCTTGAGCGCGTCTCCAAATCGCCCTTTCGGATAAACCACTCCGGCCGCCGGACGATACTTCGCCGGGTCGGCGGCCTTCAGCATTTTGACCGCGTCAAAAGTTTCCTGCGCCGTGCCGTGCAGCACTGCATCCACGCTCGCGGCGTACATGGACTCAAAGGTATTCGCCAGCGGCTGCGCCTGCGGATTGCGCGGCGCCACGCCAAAGTCATTCACGTTGCCCACGGCCAGCGCCGGAGCCTGTCCGCTCAACATTCGTGGCAGGGCCGTGCCCAGCGCCACGGCGCGGAACGCCGCGTCTCTCTGCGGATCGCCGGTGGCCACCAGCGCGCGATTCAGCCATCCATCCTCGGTGCTCTTCAGTCCTGGTGTGCCGCTTTCCATGAAGTCCTGCGCGTCAAAGTGCGAGCGCGTCGGGTCGGGCGATCCGGCAGCATGCACAATCGCAAGCCGCCTGGTTTCCCACAACGGTTTCAATGCGCTCATCGCAGGATGCAGTCCGAAGAATCCGTCGAGGTCGATCACGTCGCGCTGGGGAATCGCAATCGTCGGACGCATGGTGTAGTATTCCGCCTCGCCGCGCGGCACCACGATGTTCAGCCCGTCGGCCGCGCCGCGCTGGAAGATCACCACCAGCCGCCGGTGTGGCTGTGCCGCGTCGGCGGCCATCGCCGCGCGCGCCAGGAACGCCGGCACCGCCGACATGCCCACCACGCTCATAGCTCCGCCCTTCAAGAAAACTCGCCGCGTGATTCCCATCGCCTGTCTCCTAACGCCGTTGAAATTCCGGCGAGCCCAGAATCAGTCCAGCCACCGCGCCCTGGTTTACCGGCTTCGGCGGGTCGTCCAGCTTGCGTCCCGTCACCAACGGATCGCTCAGCCTTTTAGCAATCGTCTCATGCGTCTGCGCCGAGACCGCTCCAGCCAGCAGCGCCTGCTCCAGCGTGCGCTGCACGTCGTCGGCCTGGGTTTCGGCCTGGGTTTCGGGCTTGGTTTCGGCCTGGGCTTCGTGGTTGGTGCCGTTGCCGGCCAGCTTCGCGGCATCCATCTTTACTCCCGCCAGCTTGCCCGTGCCCAGCCGCAGCGCAAAGTTCATACGGTTCAGCAGTGCCCCGGAGTTCACCCAGCTCTCCGCATGCATCGAGTATCCCGTCGGCGGTTGTGCCCCGTAGAGCGGCATTCCCATGCGGTTCAGCGCATCGCTCACGCTCTGCGTACGCGTCAGCTCGGCGTCCGTCGCCCGCAGCGCTGACACCGTAAACTCCAGCGGCGTCTTCACCTTGGCGCGATACTGCTTGACGTCCCAGAATTCCGGCGCGGCGAGCATGGTGCCGAGCACCGCCTTGATGTCTCCATCGCTTTCGAGAAACGTCCTGGCCATCGCATCCACCAGCGCCGGAGGCGGCGTGTCGCTCACGAAGCGCTGCGCCAGTTTGGTGGAGATGAAGCGCGCTGTGGCCGGCTCATGCGCCAGCATCTCCAGCGCGGCCTCACCTTCGCGTTGCCCGTCCTCGTGCTGCCCGTCCTCGTGAAAGACCCGCCCCAGCACTGTCTTGTCTCCCGGCTCGTGCCTCGGCTCGCGGAAGACGAAACCTCCGCCCTGCCTCGGTTCTTCCAGCGTCCACCCGGTCAGCACTCGCGCCAACTCGGTCACATCCTTCTGCGTGTAGCCGCCGTTCACGCCCAGGGTGTGCAGCTCCATCACCTCGCGCGCATAGTTTTCGTTCAGTCCCGGCGAGGGCTTGCCGTTATTCTTGGCGCGCGCGGCGGCCTGCGAGTTGGGACCCACGCTCTGCCAGTTGTCCAGGTACCACAGCATCGCCGGACTCTTTGCCGTGGCCAGCAGCAGCTCGCTGAACTTTCCCAGCGCCCGCGGACGAATCACGTCCCGCTCATACGCCGTCACCAGATAGCGCTCCGCGCCCTTGCCAAGAAATACGTTGAAGTGATTGAACCAGAAGTCGGTCATCACCTCCTGCAGTTGCCGCTGGCTATACGTCGTGCGCAGCAGCTTGCCCTGCAGCAGTTCGCCGTTCACCACCGCCACCGGACTTTCCAGCGAGAGCAGCAGCTCCTTCTGCTGCGGAGTCATATCTGAGGTCAGCTTGTCGCGATCGTCCTGCGAGAGCGCTCGCCAGAAGCCGCGCCGCTCGTCCGCGTCCATCGCCGCCAGGTTTTTCGTGCGCGACTCCGGAGCCATCTCCATCAAGTCCAGCGCCCGCGAACGCGCATGGTCCCGCGCCTCTTGCCGCTTCTCCTTCATCTCCTGCGAAAGGTCGTCCGCCGGACTAATCTCCAGCAAGTCCGCACTCTCCACGGCCTTCGCGTTTTTCTTTGCCTGCTTGTCGTTAAAGCGCGCCACCCCCGCCCTGTAAACCGCCTTTAGCTGCGGATCCTTCGGCATCGGCATCTTTCCATCCGCAACCGCCCGCAGCACCTGCTCCGGAGGAAAGTTCTCCACCATCTCCAAGGTCGTCATGCGCAGCGTGCGATACGGCGTGAGGCGCGCCTCCAGTGCCGAGTCGTCAATCTTTCCCGGCTCAAGCTGCTGCGCAATCCACTTGTCCACCCCCATGGCGAGCACCCGGTCCACATCTCCCGGCCTGGGCCCAAACGTCAGCCGGTTCAACGCATGAA
>CAWCRQ010000102.1:0-28109 GCA_963797885.1 uncultured Acidobacteriaceae bacterium
TGTCGGTGAACGCCACTTGCACGCCAAGGTTTGCCTTCACCAGTTGCGCCGTCTGCTTGAGCGCGTCTCCAAATCGCCCTTTCGGATAAACCACTCCGGCCGCCGGACGATACTTCGCCGGGTCGGCGGCCTTCAGCATTTTGACCGCGTCAAAAGTTTCCTGCGCCGTGCCGTGCAGCACTGCATCCACGCTCGCGGCGTACATGGACTCAAAGGTATTCGCCAGCGGCTGCGCCTGCGGATTGCGCGGCGCCACGCCAAAGTCATTCACGTTGCCCACGGCCAGCGCCGGAGCCTGTCCGCTCAACATTCGTGGCAGGGCCGTGCCCAGCGCCACGGCGCGGAACGCCGCGTCTCTCTGCGGATCGCCGGTGGCCACCAGCGCGCGATTCAGCCATCCATCCTCGGTGCTCTTCAGTCCTGGTGTGCCGCTTTCCATGAAGTCCTGCGCGTCAAAGTGCGAGCGCGTCGGGTCGGGCGATCCGGCAGCATGCACAATCGCAAGCCGCCTGGTTTCCCACAACGGTTTCAATGCGCTCATCGCAGGATGCAGTCCGAAGAATCCGTCGAGGTCGATCACGTCGCGCTGGGGAATCGCAATCGTCGGACGCATGGTGTAGTATTCCGCCTCGCCGCGCGGCACCACGATGTTCAGCCCGTCGGCCGCGCCGCGCTGGAAGATCACCACCAGCCGCCGGTGTGGCTGTGCCGCGTCGGCGGCCATCGCCGCGCGCGCCAGGAACGCCGGCACCGCCGACATGCCCACCACGCTCATAGCTCCGCCCTTCAAGAAAACTCGCCGCGTGATTCCCATCGCCTGTCTCCTAACGCCGTTGAAATTCCGGCGAGCCCAGAATCAGTCCAGCCACCGCGCCCTGGTTTACCGGCTTCGGCGGGTCGTCCAGCTTGCGTCCCGTCACCAACGGATCGCTCAGCCTTTTAGCAATCGTCTCATGCGTCTGCGCCGAGACCGCTCCAGCCAGCAGCGCCTGCTCCAGCGTGCGCTGCACGTCGTCGGCCTGGGTTTCGGCCTGGGTTTCGGGCTTGGTTTCGGCCTGGGCTTCGTGGTTGGTGCCGTTGCCGGCCAGCTTCGCGGCATCCATCTTTACTCCCGCCAGCTTGCCCGTGCCCAGCCGCAGCGCAAAGTTCATACGGTTCAGCAGTGCCCCGGAGTTCACCCAGCTCTCCGCATGCATCGAGTATCCCGTCGGCGGTTGTGCCCCGTAGAGCGGCATTCCCATGCGGTTCAGCGCATCGCTCACGCTCTGCGTACGCGTCAGCTCGGCGTCCGTCGCCCGCAGCGCTGACACCGTAAACTCCAGCGGCGTCTTCACCTTGGCGCGATACTGCTTGACGTCCCAGAATTCCGGCGCGGCGAGCATGGTGCCGAGCACCGCCTTGATGTCTCCATCGCTTTCGAGAAACGTCCTGGCCATCGCATCCACCAGCGCCGGAGGCGGCGTGTCGCTCACGAAGCGCTGCGCCAGTTTGGTGGAGATGAAGCGCGCTGTGGCCGGCTCATGCGCCAGCATCTCCAGCGCGGCCTCACCTTCGCGTTGCCCGTCCTCGTGCTGCCCGTCCTCGTGAAAGACCCGCCCCAGCACTGTCTTGTCTCCCGGCTCGTGCCTCGGCTCGCGGAAGACGAAACCTCCGCCCTGCCTCGGTTCTTCCAGCGTCCACCCGGTCAGCACTCGCGCCAACTCGGTCACATCCTTCTGCGTGTAGCCGCCGTTCACGCCCAGGGTGTGCAGCTCCATCACCTCGCGCGCATAGTTTTCGTTCAGTCCCGGCGAGGGCTTGCCGTTATTCTTGGCGCGCGCGGCGGCCTGCGAGTTGGGACCCACGCTCTGCCAGTTGTCCAGGTACCACAGCATCGCCGGACTCTTTGCCGTGGCCAGCAGCAGCTCGCTGAACTTTCCCAGCGCCCGCGGACGAATCACGTCCCGCTCATACGCCGTCACCAGATAGCGCTCCGCGCCCTTGCCAAGAAATACGTTGAAGTGATTGAACCAGAAGTCGGTCATCACCTCCTGCAGTTGCCGCTGGCTATACGTCGTGCGCAGCAGCTTGCCCTGCAGCAGTTCGCCGTTCACCACCGCCACCGGACTTTCCAGCGAGAGCAGCAGCTCCTTCTGCTGCGGAGTCATATCTGAGGTCAGCTTGTCGCGATCGTCCTGCGAGAGCGCTCGCCAGAAGCCGCGCCGCTCGTCCGCGTCCATCGCCGCCAGGTTTTTCGTGCGCGACTCCGGAGCCATCTCCATCAAGTCCAGCGCCCGCGAACGCGCATGGTCCCGCGCCTCTTGCCGCTTCTCCTTCATCTCCTGCGAAAGGTCGTCCGCCGGACTAATCTCCAGCAAGTCCGCACTCTCCACGGCCTTCGCGTTTTTCTTTGCCTGCTTGTCGTTAAAGCGCGCCACCCCCGCCCTGTAAACCGCCTTTAGCTGCGGATCCTTCGGCATCGGCATCTTTCCATCCGCAACCGCCCGCAGCACCTGCTCCGGAGGAAAGTTCTCCACCATCTCCAAGGTCGTCATGCGCAGCGTGCGATACGGCGTGAGGCGCGCCTCCAGTGCCGAGTCGTCAATCTTTCCCGGCTCAAGCTGCTGCGCAATCCACTTGTCCACCCCCATGGCGAGCACCCGGTCCACATCTCCCGGCCTGGGCCCAAACGTCAGCCGGTTCAACGCATGAATTGCCCGCTGGCGCTCGTCCATCCTCTGGATGACCGGAGCCGGTGGTAGCTTTTTGTTGTGTTTCCGGGCGAAGGCGGGCAGGGAAGTGGAGGGCAGCAAGAGCAGCAGCGCAAGGGCCGCGCCGATCAGCTTTGTCCGAGGCATTTCCACCTCCTGAGGCAAAGATATTCCAAACCGGTTGGCAGTGTTAACCCTTGGTTGAAGAAAAAGTTTCGCCTAGCTGGCGACTACCGATGCGCCAGCGGGACCCGCACCAGGATCGCATCATCCACGCGCACGATCAGCTTCGAAAATTTCTCATTGCCCACATTTCGCATGGTTTCGTAGCGCGGGTTGAGCGCCTCCACGTTCACGCGCAGTGGCGTCTTAGCGTCTTTTGGTACATCAAAGCGTACGCGGATGTCAGGCTGCCCGTCACCATCCACGTCCACTACGTCGGAGACGTGAGGTGGCAACGCGCTCACGGGTCTCCAATCAAGCTGCACAAACGGCTTTTCGCTTTGCAGCAGGTGTGGAAATACAGGCCGGTGAATGTCGATAGAGTAGGCGCTAGTCTGAACCGTACGTACCTTCGGTCCACCGGAGTACATTTCGTCCACGTGCAGGCCCAGGGCGGCAAACCCTTTCGTGAACAGTCCCATCAGGAGGAAAGGCACCAGTAGTGCCGCGAACACTGTCATTCCCGCCGCCGTGTAGGCCAGTTTTGCCCGGAGTTTCATTGGCCCTCCTAAACCACGCTCCAATTAAATGAAGACGTGCAGTATGGTCGCAACGCCCTCAGCGATGATGCTGCCGCCGAACATAACGGCCATCCCCCAGGCGGCGTACAGAAACATGAGTCGTGCGCGTTCCGGCTTGCATGCGACTTCCGTTCCCTTGATATGCCAGACAACAGCGTCTCTCGGACACGCGTCCACGCACGCGCCGCACTTCATGCAGGACATCAACGTCTCGCCCTGCGCGATGGATTCGTCCGTCAGGGACATCGTCGGACAAGCGGTCTTACAGAGTACGCAGGGCGAACAGCGCGTCCGGTCGATCTTCAAATCGAACACGCTCGTCTTATTAAAGATGGATTGGAACGCGCCAAACGGGCAGAAGAATGCACATTGTGTTCTCTTCTTGGTTAGCAGCGGCAACGTGATCACGAGGCCGGCAAACAGCACAAGGAAGATTCCGTTTTGCACCATCCCTACCGTGTTACGGGCAGCTATGTATTCCGACACCGCCTTGAAGGGGCAGAGCCACAGGCAGTAAGCCGGCTCAAACAGAGCCAGCGACAGGAGCACCATCGCCAGCAGTACGGCCCAGGGGCCGTAACGCCAGCGTGGGTCGATCTTCTGCAGCTTTGCGCGCGTGGGCACCGAGGCCATGCCTTCTTCAATTCCCCCAAAGAAGCATGCATAGCTGCACCAGCCTTTGCCGATTACGAGCGTGATTGCCAGCCACAAGCCCGCCATGGCTGCCATTCCCGCGCCCAGACATGCCTCCACCGGGCAAGATCGAACCAGGGAAGACCAGCGTTTTTGTGAACGCCGCCGGCAAGATGAGGAGTGGAATGGGTAGGTAGCAGAAGGGTGTTCGGCCCGCAATCATCTCTTCGATCGGGATACCCATCGTTCCGCGCATCGCTATGACCGTGTGGATGAAGCCCACCGGGAACAGAATTCCCAGCGCCACGAAGAACGAGCGGCGCCATCGATATGTGCTCCCCGTCCGCATCATCATGAAAAACAGCGCAATCATAAAAACTGAAGTAATCAGGCTGGCGATCTGCAGCGATCGATTCGATTGCCGTTGCGGATTCGCGAACATGAGCAGCGACCAGAGTGCAATCGGCAAGGTCAGCAGCAGGGATCGGCCTATAGTCCGTGGCGCCGTCTCACCGGGCTTCAAGATACGTGCCTTAGTAGCCATATACCTTTCTCCCGAGCAGCATGGCCACGCCCAGACAGCCGTAATAGAGGGCAATGAGCACCATCGCCATCCGTGCGACTGTGGTCACGGCTTCGTTGCGCGCTACGCAACCCAGGCCCACGAAAGGCACAAACCAGATGGAAGTTCCGACAAAAAACACCGCAAAGAAGACAAGAGCCGCAGCCACACTACCCAACTCAGCCGCCCTCACACCGGCGGCCACAAACGGAGGGCAGAGACTCAAGCCAGTCAGAAAGCCCAACGCTGCCGCACCAGATACGCCGCGTTTTCTGGTCACGCCGATGCTCACCAGTTCTGAGCCCGCAGATGACTGGGCACAAGTGTGCCCGGCCGAGTATGCGTACCAAAGCAGCACGCAAGCGAGCAACACGTGAATTACGCCAAACAGAAACATGCGCGGCGCTGGAGGAAGCGATACTAGAGCGCCAAGTTCCCAGGCCACGGCGGCAAACAGCAGGTATCCGAGAAAGCGCGCTCCCAGAAAGGTAGAGAGGTAGCGGGTGTTCAGTCGCAAACCCGCTCGCTCTGCGAGCAAAGAAGGAACCACCACGGGTCCACAAGAAGCCATGCAGGCTGGTCCGGACGCCAGCCCCAGGACTAATGCCTCGCTGAATATGAAGGGTCCGGCCACAACTAGAAACCTAGCATTGCTTAGTTCACCTGTCTGTGACGGGCGACACTTTGGTCCAGGCGCGAGGGAATAGCTGTTTCTTGGGCTTCGTTCCGTCATTGTTAGAGATAGCCCGCAAATCAGTGCACAAATCTCCAACTAGAAGAGTGTGTGGATCGCGTTTCTGTTCAATGATCATGGAATCGATCTACGAGGAGAATCGAAACAACACGCATCACACAAGGAAGCCGGGGGAAACCAATGTAGAAGCTGTTGTAGACTAAGGGGCCTTCAGAGAGGAAAATGCGATGTTCATCCAAGCATTGTTTTGGGCGAGCTTTTTGCCGTGGGCTGTAGGCTTGACCACGGAACAACCTCAGGCTCCGGGCCGCAGTTTTCGCATCGAGATCGCCGCTAACGGCACCCCTTCCACGGTGTACAAGCTATGGAGCACGGAAGCAGGGGTGAAGAAGTGGTTCGCGCCCGATGCAAGAATTGACGCCCGGGTGGGGGGCGCTACGAAATCATCTTCGATCCGGTCACAGACCCGGACGGCTCCGTGCGGGGAACCAAGGGTGCGCGCGTTGTGGAGCTCGTACCGGAGAGGAAGTTGATCTTTGAATGGATCGCATTCGTGGGCGAGGAGCAGCCCGGCTATGCAGGACCGCCCTACATGCCTGAACCCGCGCGCCGTCGTGATAAGACGCAAGTTGAGGTGAATTTTGAAGCTTCGCCAGGTGACCCCCACAAGACGCGGATCATTCTGATACACAGCGGATTCCGGCAAGGTGCTGCGTGGGATCGAGCCCTCGCGTATTTTCGCGACGAAGCTTGGCCCAGCATCCTACATCGCTTGGCCGACTTCTGTGATCGAGGAGTCCTGCCTTCTTGGCACCGGGCATCATAAATCGGCGGGTGGCCCACCCTTCGTTTTTTCCGCTCCGATAAGAACAAATGCGGGTGCCCCGTCCTTGCGTTCTTTGCAAGAGCCTGCCCTGAGCTTGTCGAAGGGGCGGGCAGCGATGCCGCCGGCGCTCACGGGCCGCACGTGCCGACTTTCCAATAATTACACTGTAAACATTACATTGTTGTGCCTGTTTTGCCACAATGTGCCCCTAGCATTATCAATAACTTGCACCAACCCCGAGCGCGAAATTGGTGACCAAGGGACACATACGGCCCCCACTATACGTACGTCTATGTACGTATATTATGACCTGCACAAAATGTTCCACGTGGAACATTGTACGTACACCTGAAAACCGGACCGTCCCTGTTCTCTGAAATCTGTCCGTTCCGGCATCTTCCAGACCTTATCCAAACGAACTCTCATTTACTCTTTCTCCTGCGCGTTTGCCAAACCGAGGCGGCGGCCGAGTTCCGCTGCCGCTCCCGATCCAACGTACTCCGGACAATCTGACTTAACGTGTGCGGCACGTAGGGTTTCTGAAGGAAAATAGGCTCCCCTCCCAGTCTCGAACTCAAAGAAGCCTCTTCTGCAGTATGTCCAGTTGTGAAGATCGCCGGAACGCCGGGCCTAATGGCGTTTATTCTGTCATAGGCATCGGGTCCGTTCAGCACGGGCATTATGACATCCAAGATTACAATCTGGATTTTTTCAACGTTCTCTTTGAAAAGTCGGACCGCATCTTCTCCGTTATCGGCGATGATGGTTTTGTAACCGTGAGCGTTCAGCACTCTCTCGATTAATTCACGAAGGCCCTCGTGATCCTCAGCTACGAGAACGGTTTCACTTCCGGTCAAGGAGAGTTGCGGCTTAGGAGAATTCCGCTCGGCGGGAACTCCCGTGGATGCGGGAAAGTAAACCTGAAACGTGGTGCCCTCGCCTGGTTTGCTGTGTACGTCCATGAATCCGTCATGCTGCTTCACGACCCCGTATACAATCGCCAATCCCAGCCCCGTTCCCTTCCCAGGTTTCTTGGTCGTGAAGAAGGGCTCGAAAATGTGGTCCAGCGTTGCTGTGTCCATCCCCGTCCCAGTGTCGGAGATCTCCAGTACCACGTGATTACCAGGCCGTCCATGAGAGTGGCGACGGCAGAAATCTTCGTTAATCTCGACATTCTTGGTTCGAATGATTAGCCGGCCGCCACTGGGCATCGCATCCTTGGCGTTGATGCACAGGTTCATGATCACTTGCCCTATCTGCGTCAGGTCGGCCTGTATAACATGGAGATCTGGATCTAGAACGCTCTGCAACTCGATACCCGCGCCTAGTCCGCTCTGCAGAAAAGCGAGGATTTCCGATATAGATTTGTTCAGATCAATCTTTTCAGGTTGCAGGGCTTCGCGCCGAGCAAACGCCAGCAACTGCCCAGTGAGACGAGCTGCCCGCTCTGCTTCCGTACGAATCCTCCGAAAATTCTCTTGCGATTGGCAGTCAGGGGGCGCTTGATCCTCTCCTAGTTCAGCCCAACCGAGGATGGCCGCTATGACATTGTTGAAATCGTGGGCGATGCCTCCCGCGAGCCTGCCGATGGCTTCAAATCTCTCGAGTAATCGCAGTTGCCGTTCGAGCTGTACCTTTTCGCGCCGCTGCTCCGACTCTTTCAACTCCCTTTGAATCGCCGGGAGCAGTCGTTTCAGGTTGTCTTTCATGACATAGTCCTGGGCGCCTCGTTTTAACGCAGCGACGGCAGTCTCTTCTCCGATCGTGCCTGAAACGTAGATGAACGGCGTGTCTAGATTTTTCGCACGCAGCAACAGGAGGGCATCGGCGCCGCTGAAATGAGGGAGCGAATAGTCACAAATCACCACGTCCCAATGTTGATTTTCGAGGGCCATGAGCATCGCTTCGGCCTTGTCAACCCGTTCGAAATTGACATCGTATCCGCCGCGGCGCAACTCGCGGACGAGCAACTCCGAGTCGTCTTCCGAATCTTCGACAATGAGAACTTGAAGAGGAGTTGTCACGCCGCCCTCCTTGTCACTCTCGGGGCGGGTTCATTCAGAATCAACCAATAAAGGCCTAGCTGCCGGACAGCCTCAATAAATTGCGCGAAATCGACGGGTTTGCGAACGTAACTGTTTGCTCCCAGTCCGTAGCTGTTGATACGATCCTGATCCTCGTTCGAAGATGTAAGAATGACAACTGGGAGTAAGCGCGTCTGTTCGTTGGCGCGTAGTCTTCTGAGGACTTCCAAACCATCGATCTTGGGCAGCTTCAGATCCAGTAGAACCACCTGCGGCATGTCAGCGAGATCGCGCCCGGCATGAGCTCCGGTTCCAAAGAGATATTCCAGAGCTTCGACTCCGTCGTGCGCTACTATAACTTCGTTATGGATGTTGTTTTTCTTGAGTGCCCGCAGCGTGAGAGCCTCGTCGTCGGGATTGTCTTCTACCAGCAAGATCGGTGCAGTAAACATAAGCTCGGCTCCTAAATTTTTGTCAAGGACGTCTGCGTTTGCAGAACAAAGTAAAACGTAGCGCCATGGCCGACAGCGGCCTCAGCCCAAATTCGACCTCCGTGCTTGCTAACAACGCGCTGCGCCGCCGCCAGGCCTACGCCAGTTCCGGGATACTCTCGATCCGAATGAAGACGTTGAAAGACACCAAACAGCTTGTCTGCGTATTGCGCATCGAAGCCTGCACCGTTGTCCCGCACGAAATAAGCCAGCTCTGAACCACAGCCGGTGACTCCGACTTCGATGCGCGCGTCGCTCCGCTTCGAAGTGAACTTCCAGGCGTTCCCGAGCAGATTCTCCAACATTGCTCGGAGTAGATACCGGTCACCGATAACCTTCATGTTCGGGGCGATGCTAACGGCTACCTGACGGCTTGGCTCTGAGCTTCTGAGCTGCGCCACGATCTCTTGTGCGAGGTAGCTCAGGTCCACTTCGTCGCGAACTATCTCTGACCGAGTAATTCGCGCCAGTCTCAGCATGTCGTCGATCAGGTGGCCCATGCGACCGGTGGCCGCCCGAATTCGCTGCAGCTGATCCTTGCCCTCGTCGGGGAGCTTGTCCCCATGATCTTCCAGCAGAGCCAGGCTGAAACCGTCAATCGCTCTCAATGGTGCGCGCAGGTCATGCGAAACTGAATAACTGAAGCTCTCCAATTCCTTGTTGATCGTTGTGAGCTCCGTGTTGCGCAATTCGAGGATTTCGTTCAGTTGTCGAATGCTGTCTTGTGTTTTTTTGCGCTCTGTGATATCGCGGATGGCACTGGAAACCAGCGAGCCTTCCTCTGTCTCGAGTGGGCTCAGGCTGATTTCCACGGGAAACTCCGACCTGTCCTTGCGCAGACCGTACAGTTCCAGACCTGCTCCCATCTCCCGCACGCGTGGGTGAGCGGTAAAGGCTGTCCTGTTCTCCGAGTGCTTCCCCCGGAAGCGTTCCGGTACCAGGATCTCAATCCTCTGCCCTAAGAGTTCCTCTCTCCTGTAGTCAAACATCTTCTCAACCTGGGTGTTGACCAGGACGATGCTGCCCTGCTGGTCTACTACCACCATGGCATCTGGCGCTGCTTCCAGAAGACCACGGAACTTGGTCTCCGCGCGCATGCGGTAAGTCATGTCGCGAGTGATTTTGCCAAAACCGCGAAGCCGGCCCTGCTCGTCACGCAAAGCAGTAATGACGACATTCGCCCAGAAGCGTGATCCATCCTTGCGAACGCGCCAACCTTCATCCTCGATCCGGCCTTGGGTTGTGGCCATGGCGAGTTCGCAGTCAGGTTTGCCGCTGAGAACATCCTCAGGTGTATAAAAGCGTGAGAAATGCTGGCCGACGATCTCTTCGGCGCCATAGCCCTTGATTCGTTCGGCTCCGGCATTCCAACTGAGGATGCGCCCGCTCGGATCGAGCATGAGAATGGCGTAATCCTTGACACAGGAGACCATCAGGCGAAATTGCTCTTCACTCTGCTGTAGAGCTTCCTCGATATGCTCGCGTTTCATCATTTCCCGAAGAGTCGTCATCACCTGGCCCCCAATGGAAAGCAGGAGAGTTAAGAATTCTTGGCAGATGGTGGGAAGCCGGAGGGGGAAGAAACCGGACTTCTTATTGCGCCCGCGGCGAAAGAGGACCCTCATCCCCTCTCGGATTTCACGGTTTCCGTGCCCCTCCGTTGGCGCAATTCGGTTCAGACGCAGCGACCAGGCAACCCGTCAAAGGTCCCCCCGACACGGAGGCGAACTGAACGTGCCGGGACGATCAGGACTGTCTTGTTAGGCTGCTCTGCCGACCGCAATGCGATGCGCGGTTGACACATTTACCGCAAAGGTCTCCAGCGTAGGAGGTGACTCCAAGACTCGCTTCAACATGTCGGTGATCGTGTCATAGTGCTGGCGGTGATATTCCTCGGCATCTTCTCGCGAGGTCCAGAAACTGATGCAAACCATCCTCTCGGGGTTTGTCTTGTCGGAAAGGGCAAGAAAGTCCACAAAGTCCGGCTGCTGTTGCAGAATTGGTAATACATCGTTCTTTAACTTGTTACCGACTTGTTCACCTCGGCCAGCTTTCGATTGGCATTCCACAACACGAGCAAACATAGAGGTGCCTCCTTCTTCCTTCCTACTTCCTATAGTGTTTCGAGATATAGTGTGACTTTGCGCCCTTCGTCGTTGAACGCTTCTCCAAACGTCCAGCGATCTGCTTCCCGAAGAAATTTAGGCAGACCACCAGACACTCGAAGGGCTCTCGGGGGGAGGAGATGGGTGTGCGACAGGGTCACGTGAACGCGAGGAAAAGGTATCGCCCGGATCGGCTGAAATGCTGGCGACGAATTTGTGCCGGAGAGTGCCATGAGTTGACCGTTGCCACACGTCACGCTTTGCCAGTCCGGGCAGTGCATGTACATCCCCATCTCTGAGCAATGTTAAGCCATTGAAAACACGGCCTCGGATCCGAGAGTCAGAGTGTCGAGACTGTCGAGTGACAGATGCTTCGACACCCCGGGTCTTGGCTAAGCTGAGATCACACCTTCGGTGGTTTCTACGTCAGAGGTCATCACTTCGCGGGCAGAGACGATTCGCAGAGCCACGAGCGGATCAGATGGGCGGGGACGTGGGCAACTACTGACTGTCCACGCCGTCGCGGAGGTATTTGGTCTCACCGATGAGCTCAAACGAGCCTATTGGACCATGTCGGGACCATGGGATCGTGTCGGTTCGGCGAATCCCTGCCTCCGGCGATGAGTCTCCGTCGACTCGACACTTCGACAGGGCATGAGTCTTCTTCGATGTGCCACTACCCGTCCACGAATACCCGAAGATGTCCGACCATGGGTACGCACAGTGGCTGCCAGTCCTCGAACTCAAGGGAGGCTAATGTTCAGTTTTTTCATTTTCGAGTAGAGGGTCGTACGTTTCATTCCCAGTCTATTGGCTGCACCCGAGGCGCCGCCTATCACTCCGCCCGCCTCTTTCAGGGCCTGAAAAATGAGCTCGCGCTCGACCTCTGGGGGCATCTTGCCAGAGGATGGTTTTGTGCCCCTTTGTAGTTCGTCAAGCGGAACCTTCAGGACTGATGAGTTCGTCAAGATGACACACCGATGAACCAGGTTCTGCAATTCTCTGATGTTCCCCGGCCAGCTCCAACTCAGAAGGGCATCCATGGCTTCGGCAGGGATGGTCGCAATCGACTTCTTCGTTTCACTTGCGTATCTGGACACGAAGTAACGCACGAGGGCAGGAATGTCACTTTTTCTCTCCCGCAGAGGGGGAACGTAAATCGGAAAGACATTGAGTCTATAGAATAGGTCCTCGCGGAAGCGACCTTCGGCGACCCTCCGATGCAAGTCCTGGTTTGTGGCGGCGATGAGCCGAACGTCGACCTTTACCGTCCGGTTACCGCCGAGCCTTTCGAATTCCTTGTCTTGCAACACCCGTAACAACTTCGGCTGAATTGCACTCGAGAGATCTCCTACCTCATCCAACAGCAGAGTTCCTCTGCTGGCTAGTTCCAATCGGCCGACGTGGCTATTGATCGCCCCGGTGAATGCCCCCTTTTCGTGTCCGAATAGCTCGCTTTCCAACAACTCTGTGGGAATCGCAGTACAGTTGACGGTAATGAACCGGTTATTAGCCCGCGGGCTGAGTCGATGAATCGCACGTGCAACCAGTTCCTTGCCGGTACCTGTCTCTCCCAACAACAGCACCGTCGCGTCCGTGGCGGCTACCGTCCTCACCTGTCTGAGCAGTTCTTGGAGAGGAGCGCTATTCCCCACGATTTCTGGGAACGCCTCGCCCTGGCTGGCCAGGCCGGCCAGATTGAAATCCTGGAGTGGTTGATCGGGTCCTGGCGTCGCGACCGAGGTGGTTTGGACGCAATCGGTCTGCACTATTGGCCCATCCGATGAAGGGGTTGCATCCAGCAACTGAGCGATCATTGCACCAGTACGTCGCAACAACTCCAGCGTCGCCTTCGTCTTGGGAATGACATGCAAACTGCCAAAGCCTATTGCGCCCAGCTTATGACGGTTTGTAGTCAAGGGGAAGACATAGTAAGTACGGACGCCGAGCTGGCGAAGCGACTCCAGGAAAACGGGCAACTTGGATTCGGTGTCCAAATCTTGGACAAGTACGGATCTTTGATTCTTCCAGGCCCATCCGCTCGCACAGGTGCGAACGGGGATGGATTCACATCTTTTCTGCGCCTCGCCCGCCTTCCAAGTGTCCAGACGAATGCTTTCCGTACCTGAGTCGTAAAGACCCAATGTGACAAAGTGAAAATTCCAGGAATCCCGCAGGCGGAGTGCCAAGGTGGGGAAAAGAGCATCTGCTGTCGGGTGGCTGACTGCTAGCTGTGCCAGATCAAGTAGATGGCGATACTGGTCGGCTGTCAGATCTGACAGATAAACGGAATCTAACGCAAGTCTTTGCTCCGGCATATGGTCTCGCACCCTATGGTTTGCCGCTCCCTATTCGAACCACGTAGAGTGTCACCTTTCAGGATGAAGACAAAAGGCCCACATCTTGTCCCAAGAATGGTCCAATCTCACTCTTGAAATTAATCTTGACACAACGGTCTGCGTTGGCGCTATCAGCAAGTTAATTATTTTGGATAATTTTGGGTATAATACTGCAGTCACAGTCACTCCCTGCGAAAATCACGAGGTACTCTGCTCGAAGGCGGAGATTGGAATGAGAGAGCTGTGCCGAGCGGACGGCACCTCTACGCCATGCTCTCGTCGGCGTGGGAGGATTTGCCGGATGACAGTTGTCGTGTTTTCTTTGGGATAGCAGCGGGCATGCGCAACGACCGGCCCGCCGCCCTAGACTTTCATCGGTTTGCTTGGCGAATGCTCAGGCAGTGCGCTGCTAAGGTTCGCAATCGGGGAACCGCTCCCGAGACTTTGTTGTGAGGCATCAGTGCAATCCCCTCTTCCACAAAACGAAAGCTCCCGTCTCGAAAGTCTTCGTAGCTTTCGAATCCTGGGAACGGCTTCGGAGCAAGTCTTCGACGACCTTGCTCATTTGGCCGCACTTATCTGCGATGCTCCAGTCGCCATCATCTCCTTCATCGATGAGCAAAGGGTTTGGTTTAAGGCGAGAATCGGGCTCGAGTTGGATGAGATTCCGCGAGATGGCTCGTTCTGTGCCTATACCATATTGCAATCCGACGTCCTGATCGTCCCGGACCCGCCCTCTGACGAAAGGTTCGTGAGCGGTTTCCTGGTAAAGCAAATCGGGATCAGATTTTACGCTGGCATACCGCTAGTTACCGATGACGGCCACCCCCTAGGTACGCTAGCCGTGATGGACCGAGTGCCACACCTCATGACTACGGAGCAGAGCGACTCCTTACGCATACTCGCTCGACGAATGATGCATGAGCTGGAACTACGGCGAACCAGGGAAACTCAGCCACCGCACCAGAGACTTCAGCTCGTGCCCACCCGTCAGCCTTCTGCCACCATCCTGTTGGTCGAAGACAACGACATCCTTCGAATCCTTTTGCAACGGACGCTCGCAGGGGCGGGGTTTTCCGTCTTTCCTGCCGCCGATAGCGCAGAGGCGCTGCGCTTGTGCCAGCAAAACGATGGCACAATCGACCTTGTGGTGAGTGATATTGTCATACCTGGGCTCAACGGCCTGCAGTTGTCGGAGCGAATTCGTGCGGTACGCCCCGAGACGAGGTTCTTGTTTATCACTGGCTTTGCTGTCGAATTTCCCGAATTACGTGAACTGACCAAGATCGGTGCAATCTTTCTGGAAAAGCCTTTTCTTCCTTCGGAACTGCTGCGTAAGGTGGAAGACACGCTCGATCAAGGGGAAGACAGCCACCAGTACCCAAGGAATAGGCCGTTCTGCATGCAGAGTCGCCCGAGTTCGGCGGTCTAAACCAAACCTGGACCATCGGCATACAAACCGCGAACCAATCATGTTGAACTACTTTCTCTTGGCGACGACGTTTTTGTCGCTCGTATCGCGGAGCCTTTCCAGTTTGAGACGCGAAGCACAGCCGGCAGACTTCAAAGCGCCTGGAGGAACTCAAACGGCTCAAGCAGCCGTCTCAAGCAGGACAACAAGCCACATGAAAAGAGAATCGGGAACCTGATTTCTGAAATCTCATAGAAGAGGTGCAATCGAACCGGCAGGAGGGTTTCGTCGTGGCCACCAACTCACTTACGAATTTCGGCTTCTCCGCCCAGCCTCTACCTGAAACAGCCGCTCTCCGGGTAGCCGAACTGGTGCGCCTGCAGAAATTCGCGCAACGGATCACCTCCACTCTCGACTTTGAAGAACTCGTTCCGCGGATCGTCGATGAGGTTGCGGAATCGCTCGGCTGCGTCGAAATCAACCTTTATCTTCGCGACCCTGAAGAGAATGAATTCATCCTGGCCGGCGCTTGCGGCTGCACCGTTTACCACAAGGGCGATCGCCTCAAGAAAGGCGCTGGAATGGTGGGACACGTCGCGGCCACTGGCAAAATGCACTATGCTCCAGACGTCGCTCGCGACCCCTACTATGTGGCCTGCGAGCCGGACACGCGCTCCGAGGTTGCCATCCCGCTACAACGCGATGGCGATCTGGTGGGAGTTTTCACCGCCTCTCATCGCGAGCTAAACGCTTTCTGCCCAGACCAACTAAGGCTGCTGCAGGGATTGTGCGGTCACGTCGCGGTCGCGGTACACAACGCCCGGCGCTTCAACGATGAGCGTCAAAAACGCGAGCGCATGAGCCGCGAGGCCGAAGAAGCGCGCTCGATTCAGCAGGCTCTGTTGCCTCGCAGCTCTCCACTGATTCCGGGGTTTTCGGTGTCGGGGCTTTCGATTCCGGCGGGCTCCGTCGGCGGCGACTGGTACGACTTCATCCCGCTGCGTGACGGACGCTGGGGTCTGGTTCTAGCCGATGTTTCGGGCAAGGGCACAGCGGCGGCGCTTCTCATGTCCGCGACTCGCGGCATGTTGCGTTCGCTGGCGCAAACCGGGTCTGGACCCGCCGAGGTGCTGATGCGTCTCAACAATATGATGATCGAAGATTTTCCCAGCGGCCGCTTCGTCACCATGGTGTATGCCGAACTCGACCCGTCCAGCCGTGTTTTGCGGATCGCGAACGCCGGCCATCTGGCGCCGCTGCTGGTCGAGCCTTCCGGCCACCGCTGGATCAATCACGAGCATGGCTTGCCTTTGGGAATTTCAGCCAGCAAGTTCTCGGAGGCGGAAGTGACGCTCGGCGAGCATTCGCGCATCGCGTTTTATTCTGACGGAATCACCGAAGCTGACATCGATTCCGGGGAAGAATACGGCCCGGAGAGGTTTCTCGCGCAAATGCAATCGCCAAACGTTACGTTGGATGGTCTGCTGGCGGATGTCATGAAATTTGCGAATGGAAAGGGGCTGCGCGACGATGCCACCGTGATTTTGGTGCGGGCGCGCGAACCAGGCTCCCGCAACGACGCCTGATGCAACTTGCTGCATCATGCTCAGGTGGCTCGCCTCAACAACCACTCCCACGCCGAGCGGTTTGATCGCGCTCTCGATCGTTTTAGCAATTTGTGTTGTGCGTCAATTGACAGTTCCCGGCAATCGAGTCCTCGCCGAGGCGAGAGCGCGTTGCCCGTTTGTCACCAGCAGGCGATCAGTCCGTTGCATCCTCTTCCAGTCATATTCATACGCAGTTCCACAACTGAGACAGATTTGATAGTGCTGGCCATTGCCACTGAGTCGTGGCCAAGTAAACCGATGGGAACAAAATTCCCCGAGGAATCGCTGCAAGAATTTCATGTCTGTCCTTCGCTTCGGCACGGGCCAGAACTCGGTGGCGTGATCGTTCTGAAAAGGCGAGTGAATCAATTTGACTACGTCGCGGGCACACTTTCAAATTACGGGAGTGCATTCCAGGTACAGGTTACCTCGTACCTAAACGGGCTATTGCGGCTTCCAGAAAAGTCGGTTCGGCATTGCCCGCGCTATGCATGGCAATGAACCATGAGTTCCCTTGCAACCAGGCACCGCTAATCAAAAATTTTATTTTGACCCAGCCAAAGTTTTCATGAAGATTCTTCATGAATTCTTCATGGCCTGCACTCTACTGTTCAAGACGTAGAGAGTCTGCAAGAGCGGAGTAGGCAAGGTCAACCAGCGGGCAAGGTGTCCACATGACGATGACGATTGATCGAAGGGATTTGGAGCTCAATCTTCTGCGTACGTTTCTCGCGGTAGTTCAGCACGGGAGTATGGGACGCACGGCAGCAGCGGTTGCGAAGACTCAACCGGCGGTGAGCCAACAGATGCTGCGCCTGGAAAAGGTCATTGGCAGGAAGCTATTCTACCGAAGTCGGGGTGGCGTGAAACTGACGAGCCACGGCGAACTGCTGGTAACGTATGCCAATCGTGCCGTCGATCTCAATGAAGAAGCGCTGGCGCGGCTCCGCGAAGAATCCGCCTCGGGGCCCGTGCGTCTCGGCGTCAGCGAGCAAACCGCGCTCGCCGGACTCACTCCCGCCCTGAAGCGATTCCAGCGAATCCATCCCAATGTGGAACTGAAACTTATCGTCGCTGCGCCGGGAAAGCTCGAATTCCTTCTCACGCAAGGGGAACTGGACTTTGCCATCAGCGATCCCACGCGGATTGCAGGCCGGCCCGTCATCGAGTGGAGATCCCGTTTAGCCTGGCTTGCCGGCACAGATTTTTCTGTCGATCCGCTGAAGAGCCTGCCGCTCGTACTGTGTGAAAGCACGAACTGGTGGCGCGACAAGATCCTTTCTTCCTTGCGCAGAGCCGGGTGGGAATGGCGTGTGGTGTTCGAAAGCGCAAGCCTGGATGCAACCTTGGCAGCGCTCGACTCTGGCCTGGGGGTATCGGCGCTGCTTCCGGAAACAGTCCGGAATCCGGGGATTTGTGAGGTCAAGGCTGCCGGGCTGCCGGTGCTTCCCGAGGCTCGATTCGGAATGTTTCGCAGCCCGACGGCCCCCAACCGAGCCCGGGTAATGATGGAAGCGGCATTGGCAGCTTCCATCCAAGCGGCAACCGACAACCGGCTGGCGCATTCTGCGGAAGGGCCGGCCTGTCCGTCCGATGAGAACAGGCTGCGGGTCACTAATGGTTTGCAGGAGTTGAGTGGAGCACAGCTATAAGCTACAGAACGCGTAGCCGCTTTGCTTCTGGCATGGTTGAGCGGGTCACAGCGTAAGACTCTCTTCGCGTACATCATGCAGGAATGCTGCGCCTGCGGATTCTCGATCGCGAACTTTTTCCGGGTGCCCAATTGGCACTTCCCCAATTTCGCCTTTTCAAATCTTAATAGATTTTTTATGGGCTCTTTACGAGATCTTTGTGCGCTTAGGTATCCAATGACAAGCGTGCCCCACGCAAACCAGCGCCAGCAGACCAAAGATTAACCTTATGACACATACGTTGATTATTAGCGCTACCTACTGGCCAATTACGTGATCGTCCTGACAAGAATTATCTATTGGACGCGGCGACTAGCTCCGCTTAGTTTGTATACACTCTGATGCCGATTTCACGCGAATGGAGCGCGGAGATGAACGGCGGCGGTGAAGGACAGCGTTAGGCAGTAAGTTAGACAGTAGATGAACTGGCAATGCCTTCCACTGCGCGGTGGTCATACGCCCAAGAGTAACTTCGAACCGAAAGGGATGTAGAGATAAGAAACTTATGAGAACTTTATTGCGTCAGGCCGTAGTGGCGTCGGCTTTCCCTTCAATGCTTGTTTTAGCTCTCGCGGTTGGTCAGGCTTCGCGGTGTTACGCGCAGGCTCCGGCGCAATCGGATGCTCCGGCGAAAGTCGCAGCCCTGCACGAGCCGGCGGCTGCCCCTGAGGTATCTCCCGCTCGACCCGCAGCAGCCCTCGATCCCGCGAGCTCGGTTGATATCGCCAAAGAGCTGGCCGCCATGAAGGCGCGCATCGAACTGCTCGAAGCGGAACTGAAGGCTCGCGGGACCACCACAGACATGCCGGCTGGCTTGGCAAAAACACCCGATCCAGCGCCAACTCCAGCGCTCACTGCGGCGTCGGCTAGACCGGCTCCACCGCAGGACCAGTTGACATCCGCACCTCCGGCCACCAAGCCCGAAAAACCGGCCAAGTCAGAGCCTTTTGCCTTTGCCGATTGGAGCTGGATGAACGGCAGCCCACACAACAAGGAGGCGGTATGGGATTCGAAATTCTTCACCCCGGAAATCAGATTGGACACTGATTTTGTAAGCAGCTTCAACCATCCGAAGGACGACACGCTGGGTGGATCGACTGAGATTTTCCGGTCGAACGAAGTCCAAGTCGAGCAGATCAGCGCTGGTGGTGACTTCCACTGGCAAAACGTTCGCGGCCGGATCTTCACTCTGGGCGGCATGTTTTCAGTCACGACGCCCAGGAATGACGGCAGCGTGGGACGCGGACAATGGGACCTTCGTGGTGCGTACAAGTACTTTGGTGAAGCCTACGGCGGCTACCACTTCAACGTGAACCATGGTCTCAACGTCGATGCGGGAATCTTCGTCTCCTACATCGGCCTCTTCAGCTACTGGAACTTCGATAACTGGGCTTATCAGCCTTCTTACGTATCGTCTAACACACCCTGGTTTTTCAATGGTGTCCGGGTCCAGTGGTTTCCCACGGACAAACTGAAGATTGAGCCATGGTTCATCAACGGATGGCAATCCTATGCCCGCTATGGCAACAGGCCCGGTCTGGGAGGACAGATTCTGTACCGTCCGAATCCCTGGGTCTCGTTCGTCTTTAACAACTACGGAATGGGCGAAGATACGCTGGGCCTTAACGGCGGCCGCTCACGCATCCACACGGATGACAGCGTCGTACTCAAGTATTACGACCATCCGGAAAGGACTATGGATAAGATGGCCTTCTCCCTCACCGGCGATTTGGGATGCGAATACGGCTCGGGAGTGGCTTGCTATGGAGATAAGAAGTCCGCCGGCCAGATCACTGCCTACAAGCAAGTCTTCGCGGGCTGGATGTTGTACAACCGCTGGTGGTTCAAGAAAGACCTGTACGCAATAACGCTGGGTGGGGGCGTATTGGACAATCCGGGGCGCTATCTGACGCTGCTGCAACCGATCAATGGAGCGGATGCGGTCTCCGGATCGCCCTACTTTCCAACGTTTCCCGGGTCAGTGTACAAAGCCTGGGATAATAGCGCCAGCTTCTATTACATGCCCAAGCAGTACATTAGTTTCGTCTGGGAGTTCGGTTATCGCCACGCGAATGTGCCGTATTTCACGGGTCGAGGTGGAATTACTCCTCCAAACGGCAACAATGGTTCTCCTGCCAATTACGTCTGCATGGACGGAACTTCGACCGGGTTTGGGTGGGCGATAAACCCCTCCAACCCCACCAACCCAAACGGCGCCAACCTCGGCAGCGCGCAATCGTTCTGCAATACGAATTCGCACGGTGGTCTCTGGACGCCAGACTTACGGAAAGATGAACCGAGCATCAGGATGGCCATCATGGTCAAGTTCTAGTTCAGGCGTGGCTCTGGGTTCCTGGTGTGGAGGCAACGATGTGTGCGAAACAAAAAAGGGGCAGCGTCCCGGACCTGGTTTTAGCTCTGGCGCTGCTCCTCGGGCCCTCCCTTCTTAGTGCCCGTCGACGGCACGGTATTCAGATCTACGGGACACCATTCCAGCAGGTTCCTTAGGTGCCCAAAGCAGTGGGCGTCGATTCATCTAGGTTGTGTTGTTGCGCGCATGGCGCTTCGACATCATGCTTGTCGCAGCGGAGAGCGAGTCCTTATGAACAATAGAATTCTTAACAATGGTCTTTTTCTCGTCTGCTTGTTCGTATTGCCGATGCTCGGCGGCTGCAACCGGCCTGTCGATGCGGCGGCGGCAGCGCCACCCCCCGCTAACGTCGTTCCCGACGTGGATCTCAACCTTTTCACGGTCGATCACCCCGAGCATTTCCCGCTGGCCGCAGCCACTGCGCATCCCACGGCCTCCGAGTTAATCGTCACGGAGACAGTCGTACCCGACGTCTCCCGCAACGTCCCGGTCGTCTCGCTCGCCTCTGGGCGGGTCGTGGCCATTCACGCGCGACTCGGCGACACGGTGCAAAAAGGCCAGGTGTTACTAACTATTCGAAGCGACGATGTGGCGGGCGGCTTCGACGCCTATCGCAAGGCCGTCGCCGACGAGCTTCTCGCGCGCAAGCAATTGAATCGAGCCGTGGACCTGTTTGCACACGGTGCCATCGCAGAACAAGACCTCGAGGTTGCGCAAGACACCGCAACTGATGCCAAGGTCACCCTTGAGACCGCGACCGAACATCTTCGGCTCCTGGGCAACGATCCCGACAAGACCATGGGCATCGTGGACATCGTTGCGCCCATCACGGGCGTGATCACCGACCAGGAAGTGACCAACGCAGCGCTTGTGCAGGCCTACTCAGCGCCCAGTCCGTTTACGATTTCAGATGTCTCATCGGTGTGGGTTGTCTGCGACGTGTACGAGAATGATATGTCCCATGTGCGGCTGGGGGATACCGCGGAGATCACTCTGAATGCTTATCCCGATCACCCCTTCAGAGGCAGGGTCAGCAACATTGGCATGATCCTTGATCCCAGCATTCGCACGGCCAAGGTTCGCATAGAAGTTCAGAATCCGGGAAACATGCGGCTCGGCATGTTCGCGAGAGCGACCTTCCGCGGTCAAACCCAAGAGATGCACACGGTTGTCCCCGCATCAGCCATTCTGCACATGCACGATCGCGATTTTGTCTTCGTCCCCGCACCCGACAAGAAGTTTCGTCGCGTAGAGGTTGTCAGCGGAGATCCATTGGCGGAGAACACGAATCTGCAGGAGATCAAACGTGGAATCCAACCAGGGCAACAAGTAGTGACCAACGCCTTGGTCTTGGACCACGTGCTGGCGCAGTGATGGTTGAGTAGAGAGCCGGGCGTTCCCGCCCAGCTGGACGGGCGAGACGCCCGTCCCCCCACGAACCAAGAGAAATGGGAAGGAAAACAGTAAACAGGAAATGATCCGCGCCCTCGTCGATTACGCCCTGAACAACAGGTTTGTGGTGTTGGCGATCGCCTTCTTGTTGCTCGTTTGGGGAGTTGTGTCGTTTCACAACTTGCCGGTGGAGGCCTATCCCGACATCGCCGACAACTACGTGACCGTCATTACCCAATGGCCGGGGCGCTCCGCGGAAGAGGTGGAGCAGCAAGTCACCATTCCCATCGAGATGCAAATGTCGGGAATGCCGCACATGACCTTTCTGCGCTCCGAGTCTATTTTCGGGCTGTCGTTCGTGATCATGATCTTCGACGACAGTTCCGTGAACGATTGGAATCGCCAGAAGGTGTTGGAAAGGATCACCCAGGTCAATCTTCCTCCCGGGCAAAACCTTCAACCTCAAATCGGCACCGACTGGAGCACCACGGGGCAGATTTATTGGTACACGCTGAGAAGCATAAATCCCCGTTACGACCTGATGGAATTGAGGTCGATCGAAGACTGGGTTCTCCTCAAGCAATTCAAATCCGTTACCAATGTGGTGGACGTTTCCAACTTCGGGGGCACGGTACGTGAGTATCAGGTGCGCGTGGACCCCAACAAGCTGGTGTCGTACGGGCTCAGTATCGGCCAGGTCCAGCAGCAGTTGGCCAACAACAACATCAATGCCGGCGGCAGCTTTGTGGAAGAAGGCCTCCAGCAGATGAATGTTCGCGCGCTCGGGCTCTTCAGCACTGTGCAAGACATCGAACAGACCGTCTTAAAAACCCAGAGCGGCACCGCGCTGCGAGTGAAGGACATCGCGGACGTGGTCCAAGGTCCAAAGATCCGGCTGGGCCACATGGCCAGAGCCAACCACATGGAGGACGGGCGCATTATCGATGAGCCCGATGTCATTCAAGGTGCGGTGCTGATGCGCAAAGGCGCGGAAGAGCAACCCACGCTCGATGCCATCCACCAGAAAGTAGACCAGCTCAATAACGGTATTCTGCCTCCCGGCGTGAAGGTCGTTCCCATGCTGGACCGTAGCGATCTGCTTCACTTTACGACGCACACGGTGATGCACAACCTGGCGGAAGGGATGATCCTGGTGACGGTCGTCCTCCTCCTCTTTCTCGGCAATGCTCGCGCCGCCTTCATTGTTGCGCTCACCATTCCGTTCTCTTTGCTTTTTGCCTCCATCTGGCTGGACTTGAGTAAAGTTCCCGCCAATCTTCTGTCGCTGGGAGCGCTGGATTTCGGGATGGTGGTGGACGGCGCCGTGGTCATGGTCGAAAACATCGTTCGTCACATGAGCCGCCGCCAAAGCAATGTCCCGGCTTCCGGGCGCATCACGACGATCATAAAGACCCCCGCCCAAGCCATCCGCGAGGCGGCGCATGAGGTGCAGCGGCCGGTGTTCTACGCCATTGCCATCATCATCACTGCCTATCTTCCCATCTTCACCTTGCAGCGAGTCGAGGGCCGGTTGTTTCGGCCCATGGCCTTGACCGTGGCTTTCGCTCTGCTGGGCGCACTGACCTTCTCGATTTTGATCGCACCGGTTTTGGCCAGCCTATTGTTTCGCGGTGGAGTTCGGGAGTGGCACAACCCAGTCATGGCTTTTCTGACGAAGCACTATCGAAAGCGGTTGCGCTGGTGTCTCGGGCATCGTGGACTTACGGTCGGCGTCGGTGTGGCGACGCTGGCGGCCAGCCTATTCCTCTGGTTCAGCGGAATCATTGGTTCCGAGTTTTTGCCTCATCTGGACGAAGGCGCCATCTGGGCCCGTGGCACCCTGGCGAACAGCACCAGTCTTACGGAAGGCGAGAGGTTCACAACCAGCGCCCGCTATGTTTTCGCGTCGTTCCCCGAAGTGAAGACGGTCGTATCGCAGGCCGGCCGGCCGGATGACGGAACCGACACCGGGGGATTCGGCAACACGGAGTATTTCGTTGACTTGAAGCCGCACGAGCAATGGCGGCCGGTATTTCATAAGGACAAAGACGAACTGATCGCCGCCATGGACCGCGAGCTGGAAAAGAAATGCCCGGGGGCGATCTGGAACTTCTCGCAGCCGATCGAAGACAACGTCGGAGAAACCCTTACTGGCACCAAGGGTTCGCTTGCGTTCAAGATTTTCGGGGACGACCTGAAGACTCTAGAGGAGAAGGGCGAAGAAGTCACTAACGTCATGTCGGCCATCCCCGGCATGCATGACGTCAAGCTCTTACGCGATTTCGGCCAACCGAATCTTGACATAATCATCGATCGCAAGCAGGCAGCGCGTTTTGGAATCAATGTGGCAGACATCCAAGACGCCGTCCAGACGGCCGTGGGCGGGAACGCTGTGAGCCAAGTGCTCCAGGGTGAAGCGCGCTACGACGTGGTGGTGCGTTATCAGGAGCCCTACCGTAAAACCCAAGACGCCATCGCAAGAGTTCGGCTGCTTTCCCCCAGCGGAGAGCGGGTGTCTCTGGCGCAGTTGGCGAAAGTCGAGGTCAAGGATGGCGCGTACGACATCTTCCGCGAAGGCAACGGCCGTTTCGTGGCCATCACCTTCAACGTGAGAGACCGGGATCTGGGGACTACGGTCGAAGAGGCGATCAAACAGATTGGTGAAAAAGTGAAGATGCCGCCGGGCTATACCGTCGGTTCGTCGGGCGAATACGAGAGTGAAAAACGCGCGGAAGCACGTTTGTTGCTTATCGTGCCCCTAACCATTCTCGTGATCTACATCATCCTCTACACCATGTTCAAGTCGGTGAAGTGGGCGCTTCTCATCCTCACCAACGTGGCCATGGCCCGGATCGGCGGACTCGTGGCCCTGCTGGTGACGGGTACGCACTTCAGCGTGTCCTCGGGCGTTGGCTTCCTGGCGCTGTTCGGCGTTTCGGTTCAAACCGGAGTCATCATGCTCGAATACATCAATCAGCTGCGCGCTCGCGGCTACACCGTCGTCGATGCCGCCATTGAAGGCGCCGTCCTGAGGCTTCGCCCCATCATGATGACCATGCTGGTGGCGACTCTCGGATTGCTGCCGGCAGCTCTTTCCCACGCCATTGGTTCCGATTCGCAGCGGCCATTCGCCATCGTTATCGTCGGAGGACTTATTTCTGACTTGCTTATGAGCATCGTTCTATTACCCACTCTATATGTCTGGTTCGCCAGTGAACGTGATGAGCTTCCCGAACCGGAGGCGTCCTTTGAAAGCTAAGATGACAGCTAAGACATCACATTCCCGTTCAAAGTATTCGCGGTCGAGAAAAGTGTGCAAGTACGGACTAGCCGCCGTCCTATTCGCCGGTTTCCTGCTTGCACCCTCGGCGGAAGGGCAAACCCAAAGTCCGCCAACTCAGGGTCCGCAGACCCAAGGCCCGCAAACTCAAGCTCCGCAGACCCAGGGTCCGGTCAGGATCACACTCGACGAAGCCATTCAACTCGCGCTGAAGCACAACCACAACTTGCTGGCAATGGTGACCACAATCCAGCAGAGCCAGGCCGAAGAGATCACGCAAAACCTGCGTCCCAATCCCACGCTCTTCGCGGACTGGGAGTATTTGCCTCTCGGCTCCCCTTCGCATCAAAACCCGACCCTATATTCAGGTGAGTCCACAACCCAATATCTGCACGACAATACGGAAGGCGACATCGGCGTCAGCTACCTGATTGAACGTGGCGGAAAGCGCCATGACCGCCTTAAGGCACAGAAAGACATAACGGCCCAGACGCGCTCGCTGGTGGCCGATAACGGGCGCGGTCTTACGTTTCAGGTTGCTACCCTGTTTTACAACGCCCAGCTGGCCGAATCGTGGCTGGAGTTGGCCGAGAAGGACGTCAAGAGCTTTCGCCAGACCGTGGACATCAGCGAGCATCAATACAAGGTCGGCGGCATCAGCGAGAACGACTACCTGATGATTAAGCTGCAGTTGCTGCAATTCATAAGCGATGTCGAACAGGCGCAGTTGGCCAGAGTCCAGGCGCTGTCGGACCTGCGGCAGTTACTAGGATACGAATCCGTGTCCGCGGAGTACGACGTCGTCAGCTCCTTCGAATACCAACCAGTGAAGGCCAATCTTGATGACTTGAAGCTGAAAGCGTTGCAGAATCGCCCGGACCTGCGCGCGGCGCAGCAAGGCGTGACCGCTGCGAACAGCCAGTTGGAATTGCAAAAGGCAATTGGCCATCAAGATGTCACCGTTTCGGCCAACTACTCGCACGTCAACGGAATCAATGCGGCCACGTTGTACGGGAGCATTCCGCTGGCGATCTTTAATCGCAATCAGGGCGAAATCGCTCGGGCGCGCTTCGTCATTGCCCAGGCGCAGGAACAGGAGAAAGCGACGACTGGTCAGGCCCTCACCGATGTGTACGACGCCTATCAGGGCCTGCGAAGCAATGACAAGGTGGTGCTACTGTATATTTCCACCTATCTCGACGCGGCCACGCGGTCGCGCGATATCAGCGAATACGCTTACCGGCACGGCGGCCTCAGCCTGCTCAATTTCCTCGATGCCGAGCGCAGTTATCGAGCCACGCAACTCGCCTATCGGCAAGCCCTCGAGTCGTACTTACTTGCACTCGAACAGCTTCGAGAAGCGGTGGGCGTGAGAGATCTGCCATGATCGGCCAAACAGGATAAACGATTCGCCAAAGGAGCATCCGTGAACCAGCAAGAGGTAAGAGCCCGGATCGAGGAAATTGGAATTATCCCCGCCATTCGTGTGTATTCCTCCGAGGACGCTCTTT
Source organism: uncultured Acidobacteriaceae bacterium (assembly GCA_963797885.1). Taxonomy (GTDB): domain Bacteria; phylum Acidobacteriota; class Terriglobia; order Terriglobales; family Acidobacteriaceae; genus Acidiflorens. The sequence goes on from CAWCRQ010000102.1 coordinate 26,371, forward strand.
TTGCTGCGGAGGCAGTCTCCCACGGCGGGATTCCCATTGTGGAGGTCACGTTAACCGTGCCGAATGCGGACACAGTGATCTCGCACCTGGTGCAGAATGCTCCCGAAGTCATCGTTGGCGCGGGTGGCGTCCCGGATGTGGAAACGGCGCGCCGCTGCTTGGATGCCGGAGCCAAGTTCCTGGCAAGCGATGGGCTCGATCCTGAGCTTCTGACCTTCGCCGTAAAAGAAGGTGTCGTCATGATCCCGGGAACATTGAGTCCGAGCGAGATATTGACGGCGTGGAAACTGGGTCCCGACTTCGTAAAGGTTGTTCCCTGCGCACAGGTGGGCGGCAACAGTTACATCCGGGCTTTGAAGGCCATGTTTCCAAAGGTGCCGCTGATCGCCGCGGGCGGGGTGACTCAGCAGACAGCTTCCGGTTTCATTCTGGCGGGCGCTATGGCACTCGGCATTGGCGCGGATTTAGTCCCCAGAGAGTCTATCCGAATGCGGCAAGCCGATCGCATCGCCGAATTGGCGCGTCGGTTTATCGGCTTTGTCAGCGCTGCCCGCAGCCAGCTACGAGGAGGGTAAAGGTTCCGACTGCAAGTGGGCCCGCAATCGCGGAACTGCGCTCCAGGTAAGTGACAAGGTCGGCGGCCGCGCCAAGCAGCTTAACTGAGATAAACGTCAGGAGGAGGTATAAAATGCAACGAGAAGGAAATGGGCATTCAGCAGTGGAAACCCACGATCCGGCGGAAAACCCCTTATTTGCGACCCTGGCACGTGTCGAGCACGATCTGAAGGACGTGATCGGCGCCTTGGCATTACTCGGGGTCAAGCGCTGTTCGCAGTGCAAGCAATTCTTCCGCAGCGCCGATCCTGGCGCACTCTTCGACTACGGCCAGTTCGTCTGTTACACCTGCGTTCCAGATTGGTGGCCCTCCGAGTCCAGGGGCTCGGCGTTGAAGAGCGCGAACGGGTTGAGGGAAAGCTGGCATCGTGGTTGCGAAAGTACCACCGGGCCGAGGTCGTCAAGGTGACTCCCGGCAGCGTGCCTGACACTACCAACACCGAATTCCAGATCGCAGCCAAATGTCAGGAGTGCGGCGGGTCGGGAAAACTCATGGAGGGTGAACGCTGCCGGTTCTGCAACGGACTTGGGACCGTGCGGATCGTGGTGCCGAAGTAAAATCACGCCACTACACCATGCCACTACATCATGAGCAGTGCTGCGCCCCGCTTGGATAGGGTATAGCCCCGTCCCCACACAAACCTAGTCCACGTGCTCGCCTTCTTCTTTGAATTCCAGTTCTGACGGGGGCAGCGTGTCGCCGGGACGCGCCCAGAAAACGTAGAGGGTGGGCATCAGGACCAGGCTCACGACTAGTTCGACGAGCAGCCCTCCAACGATGACTATCGCGAAGGGGCGCTGCGAGTCGGAGCCGATGTCGTGCGACATGGCGGCGGGGAGCAGGCCGAGGGTTGCGACCAGCATGGTCATCATGATGGGCGAAGACGAAGTTCAGCGCCTTCTTGGGCGGCTTGCCGCGGGTCCATACCGCGGGTGCGGAGCTGGTTGATGTATTCGACCATGATGACGCCAATTTCTACCGAAACGCCGGTCAGCGCGAGGAAACCAAGGCCGGAGGACACGGAGAAGTGCGTGCCGGTGGCGAGTAGAGAGAGCACTCCGCCTAAGGGCGAGAGCGCAACTACGGCGAAGATGAGGCCGACCCATTTCCAGGAGTCGAACAT
>CAWCRQ010000103.1:0-8541 GCA_963797885.1 uncultured Acidobacteriaceae bacterium
CGCGGACGATGCCTGGAACCCAAGTGACGCCTCCGTCGGTGGTCCTGAGAAACGTGCCCTTCGCGCCGCTGGCCCAGGCGACCTTTTCGCTCACCGCGCTCACGCCGCGCAGAGCCACGCTGGTGTTGCTGGTTTGCGGAGTCCACTGGGCTTGCAGGATCGTCGGCCCGACGACTAAAACCCACAGCACGCGAATGGGCCGTAAGGCCCTCACACGCGGAAGCGCTCGTCGATCTCCACCTGATAGCCGCTAGCCAGGCGGTTGCTTTCGTTGGCCATGCCCACCACGGCCATCAGTTCGGCGAATTGAGCTTCGGTCATGCCCGCCTTGCGCGCGGCCGCCGTGTGGGAGGCGATGCAGTAGCCGCACTGATTAGTCGCGCTAACCGCGAGGTACAGCATCTCCTTGGTGAGCGGATCGAGGGCGCCCGGTTGCATGATCTGCTTCACCGATTCCCAGGTGCGCTTCAGCGCCGTAGGATCGTGCGCCATCGCCTTCCAGAAATTATTGATGTAGTCGGTTTGGCGCGTGGCCATGATGTCGTCGTAGACCGCGCGGACCTCAGCGGAGGCTTCGCCGTATTCGATCAATCCAAACGTGGCCATCTTTTAGTTCCGGCTCGCCGGCGGCTCGGTCCGTCCGGCCAGCGGCTTCACTACGTTTCCTCCGCAGACGCCCACGCCGGTATTGAGAAGCGCGGTCAGAAAATTCGAAAGCACCAGGTAGATGGTCTGCTCTGTGACCGGCGCGCGATTGGGGAGGCGGAAGCTTGCGGGCAGCTCCTTGTTGATCTGCACCCGGACGGCGTTGGGCAGCATGTGCCCGCTGCGGTCGCGCTGGTTGGCCAACGTAATGGGAGTTTGCAGCACCACGCCGCTCCAGCCGTCGACATAAAAATGACATCGCGAGAACCAGCCCAGATTGCCGGGATCGGTCGCGTCGAACAGCAGCAGGGGCGCTTGGCGGTCCTCCGCGCTCAAGTCCATGACGACGCAGCGGGCCTGGTCTTCCAGCTTGCACGCAAAGCCGGCCTGGCGGACGGCGTTCTCGAGCGACTCCGTCTCCAGCTCCAGGAGCAACAGTTTGTACCGCCCGGCTTGTAATACTTGCATTGCTGCCATTCTAGCAGCCGCTATCATGAAGGGTGCGAGGCATGACGAAGCTTGAGATAGAAAGGCTGAGGGCGATTACGGGCACCGCACTTTTGGCCGGTCTAATTCTTCTGGGCGGCTGCGTTCGTCCGGAGGATTCCGGCGTGCAGGTGATCGTGGGCGCGAAGCTGGAGCCTGGCGACGGGCGGACCCCGCTGGAGCATTCTGTGGTTGTGATCGCCGATGGAAAATTCCAAGCCGTCGGGCCGCAGGCCTCGACACCAGTTCCCCCGGCGCCAAGATGACCAATGGATTGGGTATGACCATCAAGCCGATTCCCGGTGGAGAGCCCATCGAATCCGGGCGCGCCGCGAATCTGGTATTGAAGGGCGACCACGAGCGTGTCATGCGCGGCGGTGCCTGGGTAGAGTGAGCGGCTCAGTGAAGTAAACCAATGAGTAAAGCCCAATCCTTTTCCGTCAAACGGGCGCAGGTGGAGTTTCACAACTTTGCTTCGCTGGGCCAGCCGGAGCGCAATCTGCGGATCTACGCGGAAGAGAACCAGCGCCGTGGCGAAGTGATCCGCAATCATCGCGAGTTCGTCGGTGCGATGACCCCGTTTCTCGAGATCGGCGCCAATGCCGGGCATTCCAGCTACATGCTGGCCAACGAATTCGGCGCAAGCGGGTTCGCGCTGGACCTTTCGGCGGACTCGCTGCGGCACGGCCGCGTCCTGATGGATGCCTGGGAGCTTGATCGCGCTCCCGTGCGGCTAGCCGGCGACGCAGTCAATCTGCCTTTCGCCGATGAATCGCTGCGCTTCGTGTGCGCCTTCCAAATGCTGACCCAGTTCATGGACATCGAAAGCGTATTTCGCGAGGTGACGCGGGTGTTGCAGCCCGGCGGAGTGTTCCTGTTCGCCGAGGAGCCGCTGCGGCGAAAGCTATCGCTGCGCCTGTACCGTTGCGCCTATTACGAAACCATGTGGCCATGGGAGCGGAAGCTCTACGATTGGGGGCTGCTGGGCTATCTAGTGCGGGATGTGATCGGCGCGAGGCAGGAAGAAAACTTCGGCATCCGGCAGAACCACAGCATGGTCCTGAAGCAGTGGCACACCCTGGTTCGGAAATATTTCACCGCCTTTGAGTACGACATATATGTTCCGGAGCGCGGATGGGGGGAGCGCGCGATGAAGCGCCTGGCGATTGCGCTGGATCCCTATGGCTCTGAGTGGCGCGCGGCGCACCTTCTCGGCGGAACGCTGGCCGCGGTGTGCAGAAAGGCCGGCGAGCCGCCTCATCTCCAAGAGTTCGACGTTCTGCATTTTGAAGACTTGCTCCGCTGCCCGGATTGTCACGCGGCCATGACCCGCGGCAAGGACGATGTGCTTGCCTGCGTGCTGTGTTCCTATCGCGCTCCCAACGAGGAACAAGTCTACAATCTGCTCCCCTCGGCCGAGCGGCGGGAGCTGTATCCCGGCGAGCGCGGCGACATCATCGATTTCTCGCTTCCCGGCCACGAACGCCAGTTGCTGGACGGTTGGTACGACGTCGAGGGAGTTTTCGGAAACAAGTACCGCTGGATTGGGGCGCGGGCTTCGGCTCGCCTGCGGCGGGTCAAACCCGGACCGCAACGGCTGCGCATCCGCGGCCACGCTTCGCCTCCGGCCATCCCCGCAGAGCTTCGGGCGAGCATCAACGGCGTCCGCGCGGGCGTCTGGAAGCTGGACCGGCCGGGTCTGTTCGTGCTCGAAGCCGGCCTCGACGATTCTGACGACTATCTGCTTGAGATCGAAGCCTCTCCCGTCTGGACCGTGCCCACGGACGATCGCACGTTCAGCGTGAACCTGAGCATGATCCGTCTGGTCGATCCGGAAGACTAGGCCCTTCATCACTTTTTAAGGGGTAACCCTATAAAGACAATTGATCGGCAAAGGTCTTGCGAACCCGCCCATCGTCATCGACAATTAAACTTCATCCTACGTGAACTTCACATAACAGAGAGATCAATAAACCATGGCAAAATACAAACTTGAATACATCTGGCTGGACGGCTACCAACCCGTCCCCGGACTGCGCGGCAAGACTCAAATCAAGCAATTTGAGAAGCCACCTACGCTTGCGGATGTACCCACGTGGGGGTTTGACGGCAGTTCCACTATGCAGGCCGAGGGCAAAAGCTCGGACTGCATCCTAAAACCTGCGGCGCTGTATCCTGATGCAAGCCGAAAGGACGCGTATATCGTTCTGAGCGAAGTCATGCACCCGGACGGCACCCCGCATTCCACCAACGCGCGAGCCACCATCGAGAACGATCCTGACTTGTGGGTCGGTTTTGAGCAGGAATACTTCCTCTATCAAGACGGGCGTCCTTTGGGCTTCCCGAAGGAAGGCCACCCCAGCACTCCCCAAGGGCCGTATTACTGCGGTGTCGGGTACAAATACATGGGCAACGTCGCCCGAAAAATCGTCGAAGAACACTGGGACCTCTGTCTTGCCGCAGGCATCAATCATGAAGGCATCAACGCGGAAGTCGCGAAAGGTCAGTGGGAGTTCCAAATCTTCGCCAAAGGCTCCGCCAAGGCCGCGGACGATATGTGGACGGCTCGCTACTTAATGATGCGGCTCTGTGAGAAATACGAAGTGGACATGCAGTTGCATTGCAAGCCCATCAAGGGTGACTGGAATGGATCTGGCATGCACTGCAACTTCTCGACGAAATACCTTCGTGAAGTAGGCGGTAAGGAATACTTCGAAGCCCTCATGAAGGCATTCGAGAACAACATCGCCGCGCACATCGCCGTGTATGGCCCGGATAACCATCTGCGTTTGACGGGTCTGCACGAAACGCAAGCCATCGACAAGTTCAGCTACGGTCTCTCGGACCGTGGCGCTTCGATCCGGATGCCTGTTAACTTCATCAAGAACGGTTACAAGGGCTATCTGGAAGATCGCCGCCCGAACTCCGAAGGCGATCCCTACCAGATCGTCTCGCGCATTCTGAAGACGATCAATAGCGTGCCGAAGCCTAGCTATGGCAGCTGCATAACTTGTTCCAGCGGGTGTAATGGGGCGGGTCCGCGGGTTGTCCTGCGTGACCCGCGCGCGATCCGCCTCCACAGTGTCAGTCCAGCGACAGCGGGTCCTCGGCTTTCCGGAAGATCACCTTGACCCGGTCCGCCGGGACGTAACTCAGTTCTTTGCGGAATGCTCGGCGGTGATCACGTCGCCGGCAGCGTCCTGCGGATTGATCACGGTCACGCGGCCGCCCACGGCCAGCAGCAAATCGCCCATATCGTATTTCCGCAGCACGCCCGGGATCAGAATCTCTGAGATGTTGCGGTGCAGCGGCTCGTCCAGCACCATGCGGTAACTGGTGAGCGTATTCTCGACGACCACGCGCCGGATGCGCGAATCGAGCACGGCAGCGTGCAGCACCACGGCTCCCATCGCGCCGTTCCCATACAGTGTGATCGAGGCCGGGTCCACGTCGCTACGGGCGGCAAAGCAGGTCCATCGCGCGAATGGTGTCGTCCACGCGCGTCCCCAGGATGCTCTTGCCCACCAGCAACGCCCGCAGCCCCAGCAGATTGAAGGTTCCGAGATAGGGCGATTTCAGGCCCTCGGCTCCCGGCGGAGCCGGCGTCACGCCCATCACCATCACGACGCGGCCGGATTGAACCAGAGCATGAACGGTTTGCGCGATCGCCTCCTTGGGTTCCGAATCCAATATCAGCACCGCCGGTTTCCGCCCGGCGATGGCGGGGACCGAGATACTGCCGTGAAGTTCGCCATTCTCGCTCTGGAGCGTGACGGGATGTGTCTCGTCGGATCCTCCCACTCCGCTCTCGATGTTGAATATCACTCCTGTCCTCGGTCGCGCCCCCACTCCCGCCAATCCGCGAATGTCCTCGATTAACTCCGTGCCCGATGCCCGCGTCTTCGGAAGCATCTGCGCGGCATGCGCGCGAATGATCGACGGGATCGTCTCCCCTCCAATGGACGTCGAGACTTGACCCGTGGGCGTGCACAGCAGATCCGCGGCGTTCTGGATGACGCAACGGAGTAAACGTAGCATCGCCGGCAGGTCCGTCCTTCAAATAGTGAATAAAGAACCCCAGAATCGCGGGCGAGATCGGTCCCAGGTTGCCGTGGCCTCCCGGACCGGTAATCCATTGCAGATGATCCTCCGCGCCATACAGTTTGTAGACGCCCTTCGCTTCCTCTACTGACTGGCGAGCGCCCTCGAAGGGAAACATATCGGCGATCGTGGATATCATCGCGTAGGGTTTGGGCGCGAACGTCTCCACGTAATCGGCGAAGTCCAATCCTTGTTCGATGAAGTGAGGGATGCTTTGCTCGGCCTCCTGCACGCCGGTGGCGGAAGGCAGCAGCTCCTTGAAGGAGGTGATGTAGCAGGCCACGCCCGCCACTTTCACGCGATCGTCCAGCGCCGCCAGATACGCCGTCGAGGTTCCGCCGCCGGAGCAGCCCAGCGCCCCGATGCGCTCCGCGTTCACGTCCTTGCGCGATATCAGATAATCGATCCCGCGCATGGAATCGTTGAGGAAATAGCGCGCGATCTCTTCGCCGATCAGCATCGCGGGCATGTTCGCTTCGCCGTGCTCGCCCGTCGAGCCGCCGATGGTGGACGCTTTCTTCGCGGGATCGAAGTATTGCAGCCGCTCGCCCTGGCCCAGCGGATCGATCGCCAGCGCCATGATTCCGGAACGCGCGAAATTCCCACCGAATGAGTACTGGCTCTGCTTGCCCGTGGCCTCATGGCCGGGCGCGAGCAGAACCGCCGGGAACGGGCGGTCGCCTACGGCGGGAATGTACAGATTCGCGGTCACCCACAATCCAGGGAGACTCTCGTAGGCCAGTTTTTCCACGCGAAACCCGTCGCCCATGAGCGAGCCGAACTCCTTCACCGCGACCGGACCGCGATGCTCCGGCAGGCCGCCGATCAACTCCAGGACCTTGGAGCGCACCTGCATTTTGCGCTGGTCGAACGCCGCGCGAGTTTGAATCCCGGCGACGCGTCTGCGCCCGTCTCCGCGAGCTGCTTGTTGGCAATCTGGTCCAGCGTCTCGATCAACTGCTGGCGAGCGCTATTGTCGGTCTGGGCCGTCGCCCCGCCGACGCAGAGTATGGCAAGCACTCCGGTAAGTACCACTCGCATGGCGTCACCTCTTTGTTGATTGTATGCCAGTTAGCGCGAATCGCGTATGTTTTACAGCACCTTAATCGCACCGCTAGGGGCGTTCATCCATCCACCTGTGGGGAAGGTATTGACAAAGCGGAGCAGTTCGCATGGCCGCTCGATTGCATATTGCGAAGAGGAGGAAAACCGATGAAGCGTACGATACTCGCCCCCGCAGGAGTCGCACTGCTCTTTGCGGCCGGCTCATTCGCACAGCAGGTGAAGACCGACTACGACCACAAGACGAACTTTAGCCAATACAGGACCTTCTCCTTTGAAAAGGTTCAAACCCCGGACCCGCTATGGGTCGACCGGATCAAGAGCGCCATCTCAAATAACCTGACAGCGAAAGGCTGGATGCAGGTTCCGTCGGGCGGAGACGCCGCCGTCGTGGCGATCGAAATCGACCAGAATCACCGCACTCTCAACACGTTTTACGACAATTTCGGAGGCGGCTGGGGCTGGCGCAGGGGCGGGGGACTTGGCGAGGCTACCACCACTGTCGATACCTATGAGGTCGGTACTCTGGTTGTCGATCTCTTCGACGCGAAAACGAAGCAGTTGCTCTGGCGGGGATCGTCGACGGAAACCCTTTCAAATAAGGCCGACAAGAACACAAAGGCTCTCGATAAGGGAGTGCAGAAGATGTTCGAGCACTTCCCTCCCAGCGAGAAGAAGTAGGCGGCCCTTATTGAGTCTCGCATAATACAGTGACAGAATACTCAAAGAGAAAGGCCGGCGTGTCGGAGGAAAGAAAACGGCAGTCGGCGGGTATGGCCTACGCGACGAAGGCCGCGGCGGAAGGCGGCGGTAGCTTCTGTCATCAGTTCCGGACAGAGATTCGCCATTTCGCGGCCCTTGATATTGTTCCAGACGCCTTCGGTGGGATTGAGGTCGGGCGCATAGCCGGGGAGCCACTCGATCTGCAACCAGTCGCGCTGAGCCCAGAGGAACTGCGACATGTCGCGGCTCCGGTGAGCGGGCAGGTGATCCCAGATGAGGATCACACGCTGTCCGCGAACGAAGCATTTGAGTTGCTTGAGAAAATCGATGAGGCTGGAAGTGTTGAAACTGTCTTTCTTGGTGCGGGCAAATAGGCGGGTTTTCTGCCCATCCCAGCGAAATCCCAACGCCGCTGCGACCGAAGTCTTATCCCAGTGGTTGCCTCGCGCCTTTAGGATCGGTGTTTGACCCCGCGGAGCCCAGGTGGTCCGGACCGAAGGCTGTTGGGTGAAACCCGATTCGTCCTGGAAGTAGATCCAGGCTTGCCGCCGCCAAGCGTTTTTTTTACGGCCGGCCAACGCACCGCCACCCAGTATTGGACCTTCTCTTCGCTCCGTTCCCTGGCCTGCCGTGCAGGCTTCTGCACGCTCCAATCCAAGGAACCCAGAAGCTTCCAGACGTGTCCCGGATGGAACTTCTCTCCGGTGATCCGTTCAATCACCGTGGCTACCCGCGGCAAAGTCCACAGGTCCGCGCTGAAGCCATGCTGACGAGCACCTTGACGCAAGGCCGCGTCCACTCGCCTCCACTGGCTGGCGCTGAGCCGTGGCTTGCGCCCCGCCCGGCCCGCTGCTCGCAGTCCCGCCATACCCTCAGATTTCCACTGCCGGTGCCAGCGGCTGACACTTTGTCGACTGGCCTTCAGTTGCCGAGCTACCGAGCCTTGCGTCTCCCCCTTGGCGAACAAGCGCGCCGCCTGCTTGCGTCTGTTCGCCAGACCCGCGAAATCACGTAGGTGTTTTCTGTGCACCACCATGGCCCAGCATGACACAGTCTTGCTCCAATGTCACTGTATTATGCGAGACTCAATAGTCACAATGGAGCGGACACGCCGCTTCATATCAATTATCCGTCGGGGTTTTCTCGAGGTGGTCCACGACGATGGTCTCCACCGGCGCCTTACGCGCATCCAGCTTGAGGCCCAGCTTCTCTACCGACGAGGAAACCATGTTACCGGAGGGATCCGACGCGGCTCCATCGGTCTGCGGCCGGAACCCTCCGCCGCCGCGCCCGTCCGGCCCACCTGGGCCCCCGAATCCGCCTGGGCCTCCCGGTCCGCCGGGTCCGAACGCAAGGCCCGCCGCCCTGATCATCCCTCCAATCAGTTCCTCGGGGGAGGCGTCGAGAGCCACCTGGTAGTCGCCCGATAGTCCAGTCATGTCCACCACTGGGCGGTCCGTCATGCCGGTGAGCAGATCGGCGAAGCCAGCCATATTAACCTTGGAGGCTTCCAGATGGATCCTT
>CAWCRQ010000104.1:0-30772 GCA_963797885.1 uncultured Acidobacteriaceae bacterium
GCCGGCGCAGTCTGCTTTGTCGCATCTTCCGCCAATGCGGTTTCGGGGTTCGACTTTGGTGTGCAACCCGGAGTGTCCCAGGGGCAGTGCCCATCCGGATCGCGGGTTGTGGTGGGGTTGTTGTTGACGTAGCTGTAGAGATTGAGGCTCTGCGGGTTTCCGAAACTTGCGTAAGGTACATCCGTCGGCTTCGCTGCCCAGTCCGGCGTCATGAAGCGTCCGAGGCTGGAACCGTAGTATCTGGCCCCGAACATGTCCAGCCCGCTCTCAGTGTCCCGTTCTTTGCCGGTGAACTTGTAGTTCTGGGCAACATTCGGGCAGTAGTCGTTCTCCACGCCGCCGTAGGGGTAGTAGTCGATGTCCTGATCGCAACTGGTTCCCCCGCTCGTGGTGACGGTTTCAACTACCGCGTGCGAGCCCAACTGGTCAGAGAAGTAGTAGTGCAAGCCGACGGTTGCCCCTGTCGAGGATACGTCGCGGCGTGCGATCCGTTGGCCGTTGAAGAACAGGTACTCTTCTTGGTCGTTGCCTCCGAGGTCGGTTTCGGCCAGCGTGTCGCTGCCCGTCCCGCGCCAGTAAAGCGTTCCAGTCGTGCCGCTGGTCGGGCAGGCTGTGGTCGCACTCGCCGCTTGGCACTTCTCCATGCGCTCACCGTTGCCATCGTAAATGTAACGGTAACCCGAAGTCCAAACCAAACGGTTCTCCCCGTCGTAATAGTAGGTTGGCGTGAAGGGAGGCTGGGGACACGCAGTGTCCAAAATAAGGTTTCCCGCCGAATCGTTGCAGAACCCATTTAGCTGGTTCTGGACGCTCGCCGGGGCCGCCTGAAAGTTCTGCCCGAAAGTCTTTCCACTGATGGGATTGATGTTGGTCAGGTTGCCCCACGCGTCAATCACGTAGGTATCGCCCCAACTGGTACCGCCAGTGCCGCTCGACTGGCCACTCAGAATCCGATTCAACGAGTCGTAAGCGAAATTCTGGGTGCGGGTACTGCTCCGGTTGTTCGCGATCTGATACACGTTCCCGTTGTTCGCCGGAGGGTTATACGCTGCGACCGAACACGGCGGTGTCTGGCTAGAAGTGATCGCCACGCCCAGGTGAAAGTCGAAGCAGTCGCTGAAGACGGTCGCACCTGTAGCGGAATTCGTGGCCGAAAGCAGAATCGGCTGCAAGCGATCATTGTAGTAGTTTGTGACCGTAAATCCGGTGAAGCCACTCGCCGAACCCAGCGTGGCCCCAGCCAACTCGCCCGGTGGAGCGTAGGTCGCACCGAGCGCGAAGTTGATGTTATCCGTGGAATCCACCAACTGCGTCGGGCGGGCCGCGCCGTTGTAGGTGTAATTGAGCTGCTTCATCGGGGGAGTTTGCAGGACCTTGAGCGATCCATCCAGATTGAAGGTGTAATCGATGTAGTGATTGACCGACGCCAGCCCGATGGAGCGCCTTTCCTCCGTCACCCGGCCCATCTTGTCGTGAATCCACGAGGTTCCTTCCGAGCCGTCGCACATGGAAGTTCTCCGTCCAACCGGATAGGTATCCGTGTCACTGGGAGGCGCAATCGTGCAGCCGCTGAGGGCTACGCCGTCGTAGCCGTACTGGACCGGAGGTGTGTAAGGATCGGTATAGCTCTTGTTGGTCCCTCGATTGAGCTTGTCATAGACGTAGGTCGTAATGACTTGTGCCGATTGGGTTTGGTTCGCAAGGGGAGCAGTCCTTGTGATGACGTTGCCATCCGCGTCGTAGGCGTAGATGATTGTTCCCGATTCAGGATTGGCGGCCTGCGTGAGATGTGAGAGCGAATCGTACTGGAATGTTCGCACCCTTTCATTGGTGGGACTGCTGCCCTTCTGCGTGACCGATAGCAGGTTGTTCAAGGCATCATAGGCGTAATCGGTTTCGTAATTCAGGTGCGGCGAGGAGCCAGGGTCTTCCCAAACGCCTGTCATACGTCCGAGCCCATCCACACACGACTGACGCGAGTTGCCTGCTTCATCCGTCACAGTTGAGCAGACACCAGTGCTGTTGGAGTTGATTTGGTCGTACGTCGTTTTCACGACCGAGCCATCCTGCTCGGTGACAAACGTGACACGGTTGAGCGGATCGTAGGTGTATGCGCTGCCCCCCCAAGTCGTTTCGTTGTTGCAATTCGATGTAATCGAAGAGCAGCGCGTGGGATTGTAGACCTGAGATTTTCTGCCCAGCGGGTCGTAGGTGGTTTCCGTGTAGGTCGTCCCGCTCGGGTCGGAGTTGAGTTGTGTTTGCGAAAGACGTCCCAAGCCGTCCACTATCGCGGTCGAGAACTCGTTGGTCGAGGATGTAATCGCTTTTTTGACGACGACGGCAAAGGGCCAATTGCCGGCATTGCCCGACGCACAAGCGGTAGGCACGCCGTCGGTGTAGCAATAGCTGGTCAAGCCTCCGTCGGGATAGCTGACCTTTGTCACCCGATTCATAACGTCGTAGGTTTGGGTTGTCGTTTGCAGATTCGGGTCCTGAATCGAGGTCACGGAACCCATATCGAAGTCGTAGCCGTAATTCGTGCTTTGATTGAGTGGATTGGTCACTGTAGTCGGGAACGCGCCGTAATATGTGGATGAGTATTGGTAGGTCGTCGGATAGCCACAGGGGTCTTTAGTCAGCTGGACTTCCCCGGTGTCGTAAAACACGTTGTTCGAGACCAAATAGCCGTTTGACACAGAGACGTTGCAAGGCGTTTGGGACACGGTACTGCCGTTCAGCCAGCGATGCACCGAGGTCTGGTTTCCCGGATAGCTTTCGCCAGCGACCTTTTGCTCCGTGACATTTGAAGTCTGCAGACCGGTTTCGTCATAGCCGTACGTCGTATATGCCAACTGGGCGCTTCCGTTCGTCACCTGAACGGTGTAGGGCAGGTCGAGCAGGTTATTCGCCAGGTAAGAGGATGCATTCGGGCCACTGAGGGCCATGTAGGTGTTCGTCGTGGTGCGAAGAAGACTTCCTGGCGCGCCACTGCCGTAATCGTAGTCACTCTGCGTCAGAAGATCGCCATAGATGGCATTGTATCCATTGCCAATCGCGATACCGGAGTCATAGGTTTTTGTGACTTTGGAAACTTGACCGCTAATCTCGGTGGTCGTGATCGTTGTTGGGACAACATTCATCGCCAGTTCGCCTGCGCCTTCAACGGTGTAGTTGTATGTGGTCGCAACCTTCCTGAGCAGCGTTCCGCTGGTGTGCGAGCCACTATATTGGTCTAGCTCAGTCTCGTACGCTGAGCATCCGCCTCCAAAATAGGTCTGCCAATGCGCCGCGTCGTTCAGACTGGGGTCAGTCACAATCGTTGGAGACGAGCTGAAAGTTGGGGCCGAATAAGTCCATACGTGAGACCCTGTCCCATCGTTGGCATTTACGGTTCGGGACGTGATCGCACGTCCGTATGGGTAAAGGAACGTATTGACCCCATTTTGTGTGTAGGGTGGTCCTACGCAAGCATAGTTAGAAGTGGTAGTCCAAGTGTACGAAATCGTTCCGCCCGTCGGCAAAGTGATGGATGACAGACTACCGTAATTATCGTACTCAAAGGTCCAAGCTGTGCCGTTCGGTAAAACCAGGCTTTGCAGGTATCCGGCCGATCCAGAGGTCGGTTGGCATACTCCTCCACAGTCGGGGGCAGTAAAGGAAATGCTGAAAGAAGCGTAACAGAACTTAAATTGCGAAGTTCCGCCGTTTGGTCCCGGCGGAGTCCAAAGCGCCGCGCTCCCTGTGGACTGAGAACCAGTGCAGCCGGAAAAATTCGAGGTTGATGTCGTCCCCTCAGGAATAACCCGTCCCATGGTATCAGTCCACCCGGTTGGTACGCCCTGCGAGTTTGTGTTCGTGGTGATTAGATTTCCATTTGTGTCTTCGATGGTTCCGGTTGCAGTGTTGTATCGATTGCCGCGACGGTCTACGATGGCACCGGTATACAAATAACCAGTTGCATCAACCGAGACATAGTTGGGGCCCACGCCGAAGCCACCGACTTCTGCCATTGTGTGAACGGCGCCATCAAAATCGGTGATAGTGGAGGGAGTGACAGTTCCGATCCCGGGTGGCGTGTAGATGGGAGTGAAGTCAGCCGCAAGGAATATTGGGGCGGTGTTGAAGCCCGCAAGCCGGTGATCTACGTTGTAACCCTCGTTTATGCATGTATGGGTGATCGGATTGCATGCCGCGAAAGGTTGAAGGATAGTATTGGCGTAGACGAGATGAAAGCCCATGTGCAACTTGCCGCCGCGCTGAGGATAAGAAATAAGCGGAATATGTAGTGTGAGCGAGCCATTGACCATGCTGATAGAGTCAATGTCGCCGCCATCATAGGTGCCGTAAGGCTTAATTCCCTGCTCCAATCCTGCTAGGGTTTGGGCATTTGCAGCAAAGACATTGAGGAAAGAAAGAAACAAGATGCTTTGAAGAAGGTGGGGAAATCTCTTGGACGCCAGACGGGCGAGGGGTGGCACAACAACTCCAAAGCAAGTCATTTCAACTGCCTCCTGATGAAACGAACAGACAGGTTCCACCAGCTTGCGCCGGTCTAACCATGCGACTGTTTGTCCGCACTAATGCGCCGCTTATTGCGAATTACCCTTCCTGATGTGGGGCACGAACCGGTACCAGGCTGCAGCATCGCTTCTAAGCTCCGCGATAAAACCCGCAAACCTAGTCTTAGGTACTCCAAAGTGTCAAGAGCTAGCTTGTCATGTTACGAAACCCGAACAAACTCAAAATCCTCATCCACTCAAGACGTGTCTTGGCAATGTTTCTGGCGGCTCACTGGCTTTTATCGGGAACGGTCTGAAAGGCAAAGCCAGCGTTCATTTGTTACGAAATCCGAAGGAAATCATCACATTGGTATGTGACGGGGATCACCTAGCAACCGCATTTTATCGGACATGGCGGAGAGTTCACTGTGCTCTCGAATCTGGGAAAAGCTGAGGCCAGTTCGGCGTTCTGTGGCAGTCTCCGGGTCGGCTAGTCTTCCGGTATGGTCACGTACCCCGTTCTGCCGTTCATCTGAACGGGATAGACTTGATTGCCGTTCGGCGTGATGAACCGCGCCCGCCACACGTGCCAGCTTGTCGGGATCGACGCTGAGCGACTCACCGATGTTGTTCAGCGGACGGGCGGCTTCTTCCGAGCTTCTCATAGGTTTTTGCTCCCATCACGGCGCTTACAGTTTACATCCCACATCGCGCCTGCATCTCACATTCGCGGCCCGCTCCCGCGCTCGCGGCTGTATCTCCCATCCTATTGTCCACGGGCGAAACGCCCGGGACTTGGCCCCCGTGGCCGCCCTGCGAGTCGCCGCGTGCCCCTTGTGAATCGTGCGAATTCGCATTGTCGCGAAAGGCGTCATGGCCGAGTCAGTGCTTAAAAAATCCGCTCGCAGGCTACTTCCACACGAACCGAGTTTAGATTTCACGCTGTTCTCGCCGCCCGTGGCCCCAGCACCATATCAACGGCTCGGCCCACGTGGGCGGGTCTTCCCGCCTGTTCAGCTAGGCTGTCCAAAGTTGTCAACTCGCGGGCCTCGAAGCCTGCCAATTCAGTGGCTATTTCTCCGAGCGCCTTTAAGTACGCCTTGCAGTCTCTTACGTACAGAGCGTTCAGTCTCGCCTTGGACGTTGCTGTCAAAGGCTGGGCCAATCCTCCCTTTTGTGACTAGGAGAATTGCTTTGCTAACACCGACCTCGGTTGCTTTGCCCTTCAGGCAGAGACCACCTTCAAAAATTCGTCACAGACTACTCATCGCGTCGGTTAGCACTTCGCCGGTCACGTCATAGGCTTCAACGCACATTTTCGGCCACTACCCAGACTCGACCCTAATGCGGTTTGAATTTCTGGCGCTGTAAATTCACTCACTTTTCATGGCTAGAACGTGACCCCGTGCTGCAGGTACTCTGCTGGACAGAAAGGAGGAATAACATGCCAGTCCCAACTCGAAGTGAATTGCAGACCAGAATCAAGGAACTAGAAGCCGAGAACGAGGAGCTGCAATCACGGCTTGATGAAATCTCTGACATCGTTGCACCCGCCCAGGAGGACGAGGACGACGAAGACGGGGACGAGTACGAAGGCGACGACTCGGGGGAATGACGCCGCGCCCGGTGTGGGGCGCGACATGGAGGAGGGCAGCACACCAGATCACCGACCGCGCCAAGCGTTACCGCGCCAACGCGCCGGAGTGCTGCTGCCCTCCCCTGCCGCGCAGGTGTGCTGGTCTGTGGCTCCACCCGGTTTGTGGTTGTCGATCACATCGACGGTGACGAATCGAACGGCGAGCCGAAGAACCTCCGTTGGCTCTGTAAGTCGTGTAATACGAAGCTGGGGATTGCAATGGCACGCGCCGGAACCGGAAAGCGGACCCGCCAGTACAATCCCGCTGCACGCACGCTCGCGCAATACACTGAGGCCGTAATCCAGCACACCCGAGGCCAGTACGACGCCGGAGGCGAAATCATCCACGCCACGCCCAAGGAAGCCCGCCAGAGGTTTGCGGGCCGAGATTTGGCAGCCGCCGCCGCGCTCGGGGCAGTGACCGCCGCAGGCCGTTCTAGAAACACCTGAAACGAGATGTCGGCCAAGTTATCAAGAATCGCGAGAAACCGGAAAAGGCCGTCAAGCGGCAATCCGGAAACTGGCAAGAACCAGCAAAAGGCGCTAAGAAAAATCGTGAAAAATACTGGCAAAATTCGTTCTGAGGCCGAATCTTACAGCGCAAGCGAGGCCGCCGCTGTGCTGGGTGTTTCGATACCGACACTCAAGCGCATGGTGGCCGAGGATAGGCTGGAGAGCTTCCGCACGCCCGGCGGACACCTTCGCATTTCGGCTGATAGCGTGAAAACAATACGCGAGCGTGGAGCAAAGAGGATGCTGCCCGTCATGCGTTCGGCCTCTCCGGTCTTGCAGAACCGGCGGGAACGGCTGGAGGAGCTAACGCTGGAGGCGCAAGAGTTGAGGGCGAGGCGCGATCTGGTAAGACTCCAGCAAGAGGACCAACAAGAAGCGGAGCGGCAACAGGAGGAAGAAGAGGCCCGCGAACACGAGGAGGCCGAGCGCCAGGCTGAGGTTGACTTAGAGCAGGAACGATTGGAGCAGCGCCGTGCTGAGGAGCGGTCGAAGCAGGAAGCCCAACGCGCAATGGCCGCTTTCCGCTGTCGCTGGCTGGAGGAGGCAACGCAAGTATTGACCGCGCCGCACTGTTCTCGGCTTTCGGCAGCGCAGAAGAAGGAAATCCTCGATGCGGTAGAGGCGGAGATCAACAAGAGACAGCCCATTGATGCGCCCCGCATGGCGACGATCCTGGGCCACACAATCGCGGCTCTCGTGGAACGGTTTAACACGGAGCGGCAGGCCGCGGAGAGCCGCCAAGAGCTTATTGACAGCGCCCTCTGGAATCTGTCGGCGTTTGCGACCGAGCAGGAGAAAGCCCGCGCCACCCTTGCGGTACGCGAAGCGGTTCGGAGGTTGGACGCGATCGCAAGCGAGACCGAATTGCTCATGTCAACACAGGAAGCGCTTCGCCCCATCAATCAGGCCATCGAGAAACGACGAAAGGAAGAGCGCATACTGAATTGGGCAATTGGGCAGCTCCCGTGGAATAAGAACGAGTTGGACGCGGCGCGAGTACGCCGGGAATGTGCCGAGATACTGGCCGAATTGCCCGGAGACATTGCAGAGGTCGAAGCCAAGGAAGCGCTGGAGCCAACCGTCCGTGAAGCGTGCCAAAACATCGAAGAACAAGAAGCCAGCAAACAACGCCAGACCAGCAAGGCCCAGAAAATCGAGCAAGGAGTTGCGGAAGTTTCTAACCGCCTTTGGGAATTGAAATGCGCGGAAGAACTCACCGCCGACGAATATTTTGATTCGGACTTCGCGGAGCACCGGAAGACCGTCGTTCGGCGAAGACTTCAGGCGGAGCTATCCGGCGACGAGAGCAAGAAGGAAATCCGCGACTTGGTGCGAAAGATCATTGATGGTGAACTGAGCTAGCCAGTTCTGCATTAACGTAGCAGGGGACGGCAGGTGAATTTCACGCCTGACTTCGGGGACTAGAATATTTGGCTGGTATGAACTTCACACACAGGGGCCAGAATGAAAGCATCGAAGCGCCGTGACAGGGTAGAGAGAACGAGAAAGATTAAGCGTCGGGAGTCCGCTTCTGCTCCCAAGTCAAAAGAGCATCAAGTAAGCATTTTTCCCTCCTATCCCTTCGCCAGCGCCGGATCGAAGTACATCAAGATTTTGATACAAACAACGCCGCCGGAGTCACCGACATGCGCAAGGGGTTCGAAGGGCTCTACGGTCTGGTGCGGGATCGGTTGTCGCGACCCGCTGCACGCCCACCTCTACCTTTGAAACCTTCCCCTTCCCTTGGTCGCCCGGACATGAGCCGAAAGATTCCGAGACGGAGGAAGCCATTGTGGAGGCAGCGCGCGAACTGGTAGCCAAGCGCGATGCCTGGCTCAATCCGCCCGGCGCAAACGCGAAAGAATTGAAGGAGCGCACCCTCACAAATCTCTACAACGCCCGTCCAGCATGGCTCGCGGACGCGCACCGCAAGCTGGACGAGGCCGTTTTCGTCGCCTATGGCTGGCCCGCCACGCTCACCGATGCCGAAGTGCTGGAACACTTACTGGTGCTCAACCATGCGCGCGCAAACACGCAAGAACCACATTCGGAAGGAAGATGGCGCAATGCCGCTCGATGAAAAGGCACAAGGAATTGCTCATTTCAGCCCCTTCGCGCTCCCGGAGGGTCACAACTTCGCGCGGAATAAAGCTGTTGGCGCAGTCAAGGTGCTGGGCGGGGGGCGACGCCTGCCGCCACACAAGCTGCTCCGCCGGCAGCCAAGACAGCCTGAAACTTTTTTCTAGGCTGATTGCAACCTAACTGCATCCTGCTCATCTGAGCAAGTGAGTACAGGAATCGCGAACACCCCCCATAACCACGGGAATCCCCCGTTGGATGGGGGGTGTTCCATTTTGGGAGTCTTTTTTGCCTACCATGCGGCACTGTCCGTCTGGTCAATTACCGATTTCTCGATTGTTTGAAGTCTATGCAAGACATGTCATCACGTTATCGGTTGATGAATATCAATTGCTCGAATCGTTCACAGCGATTTTGGACGGAACAGCGTAAGCGGCCCGTCCGGCATGGCCTGGCGGACAGCAACCGGGAATCAAGGAGCTGGAGTATGAGCACTCAATCAGAATGGTTGACGGCCACAGAAGCCGCGAGCTACCTCCGCATCAAGCCGCGCACGATCTTGCTCTGGGCGCGCCAGGGACATATCAGGGGCCACAGACTGAGCGGCATTCGGCGGGTGACGTGGCGCTTTCGGCGTTCTGATCTGGATGCTACACTCACTCCGCCGTCTGTTGCTCTCACGAAAGGGAGGATTCAGTGAGACAACGGAACAGAAGTGGCAGTGTGGTACTCGATAAACGTATCAAAACGTGGAACTTTTTCTTCTGGGAGAACGGCAAGCGGCGCTCGAAAAGAATCGGCACCATGAACCAATATCCCACGAAGGCATCCGCATGGCGGGCAGCAAAGCCACTGCGGGATGCAGTCGAAAATCAAACGCAGGTCAACCCTAGCGCAGCCCCAACCTTAAGCACGCTGGTAGAGCAGTACCGGGCGGAGAAGATGCCACAGCGATTGGACACACGCAGAACGTATAACGCATGGCTGAAAAATCACATCGTCCCGAAGTGGGGCGCGTGTGAGATTACAACCGTGCAAGCGCGTCCGGCTGAAATGTGGCTGCAATCTCTGGCGCTGTCTCCTAAGAGTCGAGCACACATCCGGGGAACACTCCGCATCCTTTGGGATTTTGCAATGTGGCGGGGAGACATTCCGACGCAGCGGAATCCGATGGAACTGGTGACCATCAAGGGCGCGTCGAAACGGAAAAGCAAACCGCGCAGTTTGACGGTAGCTGAATTCCAAAAGTTCGTCGTGCAACTTGGGGAGCCATTCCGCACTATAGCTCTGCTCTGCGTTTGCTTCGGCCTTCGCATTAGCGAAGCAATGGCGCTGCGCTGGTCGGACGTGGATTGGCTCAACGGCAAACTCTGCGTCGAGCGTGGCATCGTCGAGCATAACGTGGATGACGTGAAAACCACGGAGTCACGAAAACAGATGTCCACCGACAGCAGCCTGCTCGAAGTGCTGAAACGGTGGAAGCAGACCACTCAATTCTCGGCTCCGGAGGATTGGATATTCGCTTCCCCGGCACAGCTAGGCCGATTGCCGTGGTCATACGATCAGGTTTGGCGCATGTACCAAAAGGCAGGCGCCAAGGCTGGAATCGGCGGACTCGGTACGCACTCGCTGCGCCACACGTATCGGTCATGGCTTGATGCTGTGGGAACGCCGATTGCCGTGCAACAGAAGCTCATGCGGCACGCGGACATCCGCACAACGATGAACACATACGGTGATGTGGTGACCAATGAAATGGCCCACGCTGCCTCGAAAGTGGCAAGGTTGGCTCTCAACGGCAGGTGAACGGCAGGTGACAGCTCGTAATCTACTGAAAAATGGTGGGCGCTGTAGGATTTGAACCTACGACTTCCACCGTGTGAGGATGGCACTCTACCGCTGAGTTAAGCGCCCTCGGAATGCGGTTTTGCCATTGTAACAAATTGCGCCCGTCCTTTCGGCATCCACCCAGCCCAGCCTCTTGACCGCCTCACCCGCTCCCGGTAGCCTCATTCCATCACCCCTCGATGGCTGCCTCCGACACTCCCGACGCTCGATCCGCAACTGATTCACGGGAAAACACTTCCTCGCGTCCTCCCGCTCCCGAGGAGGCGCAACTTTCGCCCCCGAATGGGGTTTCTACTGATGTGAGCAGCGTGGCCATTGATCGCGGCGTGCTGGATCGCGGGCTGCTGAACTATGTCGGAACGCCGTCTGCGCCCGGCACCATGGCAAAGTCCGTCGTTAATACAGACGACAGTTCAGACCATGCCGTTTCCGACGTCGAGGTGATGCTGCGGGCGAAGACGGGCGACGAATCCGCCTTCGCTTACCTGGTGCAGAAATATCGCCGGCCGATGGTGGGCTTCATGTACCGCATGTGCCACAACCCGTTGACCGCCGAGGAACTGGCCCAGGAAGTGTTTCTGCGAGTTTACCGCTCGCGCACCAGTTACGAGCCGAGCGCCAAGTTCTCGACCTGGCTGTATCGCATCGCGACCAACCTGGCCGTCAACCACGCGCGCGACACGCGCCACGAGCGTCCGGAAAATACCGTGCGCCTCGATGAACCGAACCAGGAGACGGGCACGACGCCCGACCTGGCCGACGATTCGCTCTCCGCGGAAGAGCAGATCTTGAAGCGGGAGCGGCTGGCGGCGATCCGCAGCAAAGTCAATGCGCTGCCCGAGCGCCAGCGCATGGCGGTCATCATGCACAAGTATCAGCAGATGGATTACCGCCAGATTGCGGACGTGCTGAAGCTGAGTGAATCCGCCACCAAGTCGTTGCTGTTCCGCGCCTACGAAACGTTGCGCGAGCAGCTGAAAGAGTTCGTTTCGGGGAAGTAGAGGAAGGCAGTATGAATTGCAATCAAATTCGCGAACTGTTGCCGGGCTTAGCAGCCGCTGGCATGGACGCTGCAACTCCGGGGCCGGAGGTCGAGAACCACATCGCATCCTGCAACGACTGTGCCACCCATCTGCGCGACTTGCAGAAAACCATGGCGCTACTCGATGAATGGCAAGCGCCCGAACCGTCGCCTTATTTCGACACCCGCCTGCAGGCGCGGCTCCGCGAAGAAAGACGCGAAGAAATGGCGCGCCCGCATGCAGCATGGTTCAGTTGGCTGCGGCATCCGGCATGGGCTATGTCGCTCACTGCCGTAATATTTGCCGGAGCGCTGATGGTCGGCAACAAGTCTTACTTCTCTCAAACGGAAGCCATCGCGACCAAGCCTCCCTCCCTCGGTCTGCCGGTTGAGCCGGGAACCGCCGTCGGCGATCTGCAGGCGCTGGATTCGAACAATGAGTTGTACGCCGATTTCGACGTGCTCGACGACCTGCAGGTGCAGGACGACGTAACCGCGAATCCGTGAGATTCGCAGGCAATGTGAGACCGGTAACAAGGGACCAAGGCATGTTGGGCTGGGCAAAAATTCAAATTGCGGGCTGTCTGGCAGCGCTTCTGCTGCTGACGCCGTCGTTCGCCCAATCGTTCGCCCAATCCCAATCCCCGTATGCGCCAGCGCGACCTCCCCAGCAACAGCGCCCGCCATCGCAGCATGCGGACGGGCAGTGGCACTACTTTCAGAAGGATCGTCCCAGCCCCAGCAGCCCCTATCAAGCCCGTCCGCGCCAGAACCAGCCCGGCCACGCCGGAAATTGGCTCCGCCGCTATAAGGATCTGCCGCCCGCGCAGCAGCGCCGCGCGCTCGAAAACGATCCCCAGTTCCGCAGGCTTCCCCCGCAACAGCAAGCCCGCTTGCAAAAAAGGTTGCAGCATTTTTCCAGCCTGCCTCCGCAGCAGCAGGAACGCGTGCTCAACCGCATGGAAACCTGGGAGCACCTGACTCCGTATCAGAAGCAGCAGGCGCGCCAGCTCTTTCAGCAGTTCAAGCAGTTGCCGCCCGACCGCCGTCAGGCCCTCAACCGGGCGATCCGCGAGATGCGCGGCCTGACGCCCGAACAGCGCGAACGGCTCATCAACTCCGACCAGTACAAGCGCGCGTTCTCGCCGCAAGAGCGCGGCCTTCTCGCGGGAGCTTCCCACCTTCCGCTCGCCCCCGGCGACGGCCTGCACGCTGAACCACCCGAAGAATAATCTGGATTAGCTCCGACAAGAGCAAGAGATCTCCCGACGAGAACCGGAATGCGAGAACCTGGAAGAAAGATGCGCAAACGGTGGCGCCTACCGGCCAAAGTTGTACAAATATATCGATTTGCCGACTATCTCCTGGGGCGTGCGGCCCCTCAGCCAGGCGAATGAACCATTTTTCGCGTACTCCAGGGTCAGGTACCGCACGCTGACGGCGACATAGCCATGAGTAGTGGGAACGTCAGCCGAGAGTATGGAATATGGAGGCAGACCGGCCTTTTCCAGGGGAGCAGTGCCGAAGTACTTTATTGACACGTGGTCAACTCGAAGATCTCTCAGCCGTTGGCTAAGACGATACAAATCCTGCCCCCAATCCAGATCTGATTCAGCTAAGATCCTTTCCGGGTGCGCGCCGGCAAACTGGTTAAAGTATGCCAAATAATCCGGACGCGCCATCCACGAATCAGCCGCGACCCAGACGACAAGCATAATCGGCAAGACCAAAATCGCACGGGACGTCCGTCTCGCCAAAACGAAGAACTCGGACATCGCATAACCACCGATCACCGCCAGTGGCGGGTAAATTGCCAAGATATGACGCACGCCGAGATCGATCCTGGACCTCATGCACACCAGCATGATGGCGGCGGGAAAAATCACGGTGAGGTGATGTTGCCACGGACCTGACCTGAAGCGGCGCACGATCGCGAAAATGCCACAGCCAGCAAGAATCAGAAAACCAATCGGAGTCTTGACTCCGACGGCGACTGGAAAGAAGTACCACCAACCGGTGCGACCATACTTGCCAAACAAGTAAGAGTCGTGACCGGCTGCATTGTGCGATTCCACTTCGCGGATGCCCCTCGCGAATTGAGCGAGCGGAATGGGAGCTTCGATTGCCTTGTAGGCGAGGCTCCGAAGAAGTGGTCGTTTCGCAAACGCACGGTCAATGCTCGGGTGGGCTCCTCCCCTATGGTCCGATAGCGGTCGGCAAGAGAAACGATACCCCGCCCACAACAGCACGAACGCAACGCCAGACACGATCAAAACTCGCACCGACAGGCGGCGCCATTGCACCACCCTAAGTGCGGCACCGCGCCTTTCCAGAGCGAAGTAAACCAAGGTACAGAGGAGGCACGCCCCGAGAAATGCGATACTGGAGAACTTGCAGAGGAAAGCGAGTGCCAGCGACCCGCCCAGGAGGATGAGTCTCGTCCACGCGGGATTCTCCAAGCACCGCATGAATGTGTATAGCGCTATCGCTACCGATGCGGCGCACGCCATATCGAGCGTAGCCAAGCCCGCATGCCCCAGAAGGGGGGGAAGGTTCACGAACAACACAACCGCCCAAATCGCCGCTGCCCTACTGAACCAGCGGCGGGCCCAGACGAAAACAGAAAAGCACGCAAGAGCGAGAAAAGGCAGGTTGCCGCTTCGCGCAGATGCGAGAACGCTCCTGTAATTCCCCGCCGAAAACAAGATCGCATTCCGTTCGTCGTCCGAGTTTGGCTGAGATAATGGCCGCAGCCCTTTGAAATACGGTCCGAGTGCGGCAGCCACAGGCGGAAGCGGCGGGTTCTGCGGCTCGATGTTGTATGTTCCCTTGTCAAGCCACTCCAGGCCGGCCGCGATGTGGTAAGGCTCGTCGTAGGTGGCAGAGAGGGCAGTCCAACTACCCTCAACTCCAACCACAGCCACCCCAATCAGAATGAGGACTCCTATCGTCAGCGGCCAGTCAGGCGGTAACCGCAACGCCTGTTCGTCGGACCGAAAACCCTTTCCCATGCCCAACATCTTAACCGACGCTCTGGCTGCGATTCCTGGGATCTCTATCCGGTTTTCGCAAAATCTGTTCCCGACACATTCCTAGTACCGTGACCGCGTGACTGTTTCTGCTGTCGATCCAACTTTGCTGGCGGAGAGTCGGGCGTCCCGGCCCGCTACACGGGCGAGACGCCCGTCCCTCCGCCATGTGACTCAGCGCGCAGTAACGGTGTTAGTTTAGGGAAAGGAGCTTCAGTCCCCGAGGAACAGCCGATCGTGAATCCGGTTTCCAGAAAAGTACCCACGCATCCGAGCACCGAAGCGCAGCGCAGTCTAGCCTACTTCAACGAGCGGCGTGATGCGATCGTCTCGACCATCCGCGAACTGGTCGAAATCGAATCCCCCAGCGACAATAAAGCCGCCGTAGATCGCATGGCGGAGGCCGTCGCGCAGAAATTTTCCCGGCTCGGCGGCAATGTCAAGGTCAATGTCAAGGTCCGCGTCCATCCAGCGAAAGACTTTGGCAATCACCTGCAGGTGGACTTCGCTGGCAAGTCCGCGGCGAAGCCGGTGCTGCTGCTCGGACATTACGACACCGTCTATCCGCTCGGCACGCTCGCCACCATGCCATGCCGCGCCGTGGATAACAAACTGACCGGCCCCGGTGTCCTCGATATGAAATCCGGCATCGCCCTGATGCTCCACGCGCTCGGAGGTCTGCAACAGTGGCATGGCGGATTGCCGCGTCCCGTAACCGTGCTTTTGGTTTCCGACGAGGAAGTGGGCAGCGACTCGTCGCGAACGATCACCGAGTCGCTGGCGAAAAAAGCTGCGGCCGTGCTCGTGCTCGAGCCGGCCTATGGATTCCAGGGCGCCGTGAAAACCGCGCGCAAAGGAGTTGGCGGATATCTCGTCAAGGTTACCGGCAAGGCTGCTCATGCCGGGCTCGATTTCCAGAAAGGCGCGAACGCGATTCTTGAGCTGGCGCGCCAAATCGAAAAAATTTCCAGCTTCACCGAGCTAAAGAAAGGCTTGACGGTCAACGTCGGCGTCGTGAGCGGCGGATCGCGAACCAACGTGGTTCCGGAGGAAGCGGCGGCGCAGGTCGATGTTCGCATCGCGCGCATAAAAGATGCGGCCGGAATCGATAGGCAGATGCGCAGCCTGCGCCCCTTCAATCGCAAATGCAAAATCGAGATCAGAGGAGGCATTAATCGTCCGCCCATGGAACGCACTGCCGGTGTGGCAGGGTTGTACGCGCAGGCCGCTGCCATCGCGCGCGAACTGGGATGGAAGCTGGGCGAGGCGGCGGTGGGGGGCGGCTCCGATGGAAATTTCACCGCAGGTCTGGGAATCCCAACCCTGGACGGCCTTGGCGGCGTGGGCGACGGAGCGCACGCCCCGCACGAGCACATCCTGATCTCGGAGTTGCCGCGCCGGGCCGCGCTCATTGCCGGACTTATTGAACTGGCTTGATCGAGGCAGGCACTCTTTGACCTGGGGGTCCAACTACCCTAGAATTCAATTTGGGGACCTTGGAGTGATGCTCTGCCTGCGCCGGGCAACCCCGCTGGAGGTTTTTATGCCGGGAAAACTGGGATTGCCTGAGATTCTGCTGATTCTTGCGGTTGCCTTACTCCTCTTCGGACCGAGCAAACTCGCCAGTCTGGGCAAGGGCTTGGGCGAAGGCATCAAGAACTTCAAGTCCGCCATAAAAGAAGGCGAAGAAGGCGAAGAGAAGAAACCGTAGTCGATCTGTGCATCGCGGACCCTCCCTTCGACTTCGCCCACGGCAAGCTTGTCCGCGCAGCTGTTAGGCTAGACCTTTCTCTCGGAGCATGCGATACACCAGTGCTACCGGCAATCCGACCACGTTGCTGTAATCCCCTTCGATGCGCGGAATCCAGCGTGAGGCGAGGCCTTGAATCGCGTAGGCTCCCGCTTTGTCCATAGGCTCGCCGCTGGCGACGTAGTCGGCGATATCCTGGTCCGTGATTTCACTCACGGTCACGACCGTAGTTTCACTGGCAACCGATGGCGGGCCACTGACCACCAAACACACTCCCGTAATCACCTGATGCTCGCGTCCTGAAAGCAGACGCAACATGCGCACGGCGTCTGCGGCATCGGTGGGCTTGCCTAGAACTTGGCCATCGACGACAACCACGGTGTCGGCTCCGAGCACGAAATCATGCGGACGTTGACGCGCAACCGCGAGCGCCTTGTCATGCGCCAGACGTTCGGCACAGTCCGTCGCGGATTCTCCGGGGAGCGCGTTTTCTGGAATATCCGCGGGTTGCACCTCGAATGAAATGCCCGCGCTGCGCAATAATTCCTGGCGACGCGGCGACGCGGAGGCGAGCACTAGCATGGGAATCATTCTAGGCGAGTCCAGAGTTTGTTGTGACTGCGGGCGGCTGCCGAGCTACGCTCGGCTTGGACCCTTCGACTTCGCTCAGGGCAGGCTCGCGAGGGCGCCCGTCCCCACACGAACCTTATTCCAGCGCTTCGGGCTCGATCGAAATGTTCTTCTCGCCTTTGGCGCGCTTTTCCCAGTATTTTTTCACCCAGGCTTCGTAGCTCTTGCCGGCGGCGGTGTCGCGTCCGGTGAAGGCTATGGCGGCGATTTCGGAGTAGGGGATGGCTGGGCGCTCGTTGCTGGTCGCTAGCATCAGACGAACGACGGAGGTCGCGAGCGTCGGGCCGATGCGGCGGTCGAAGAGATATCCGGTGATCTGGGATACTGCTTCGTCGTTGTCTTTGTCTTTATTTTTATTTTTGCGGGTGATGGTTACGTCGCCGCGATAGTCGAATGCTTTTTCAATGGCCGCTCGAATGTCCGCTTCGGTGGCGAGTTGCGGGATCCATCCTTGAAGATTTTCGCGCTCGAATCCGGGGACAACCTCGAGTTCATCCGTCGGGAGTTCGTGGGTCGAGCGCGGCTGGGGAGCGAGGGCTTGCGCGGTGTGGGGGAGCGCAGGATCGTGCCCGTGTTCTCGGCCGCTCATACGCGGCTCGCTTCCTCTTGCGCTTGCGGAGCGGCCGCGTGCGCCTCAATCTGGATCAGCGGATTGTAGGAGTGCACCGGGCGCGTCTCGCGATCGAGATCGGTGAGCGCATCTTTGTCGGGATAGAGCGAGAAGGTCGCCTTCACCGTGTCGGCGAATCCGCGCAGCGATCCGAATGTATCGTCCACCGACGAAGGTTCGTAGCCGCAATGCACCATGCAGTTGGCGCACTGCGGATTGCCCGACTCGGTGCCGTAGCTGGCCCACTCCGTTGTTTCCATCAATTCTTTGTACGACTCGGCGTAGCCATCCTGCAGCAGGTAACAGGGTTTCTGCCATCCGAAGATGTTGTACGTGGGCATTCCCCAGGGCGTGCATTTGTAATTGCGCTTACCCATCAGATATTCGAGGAAGAGCGGCGACTGGTTGAAGCGCCACGTCTTCTTGCGATTTGAAAGCATGGTGCGGAAGAGGCGGCGGGTGCGGGCTCGTCCCATGAAATGTTTCTGGTCGGGCGCCTTGTCGTAGGAATATCCGGGCGAGACCATCATGCTCTCGACGCCGACTTCCATCATCTCGTCGAAGAAGTTGCGGACGCTGTTGGGATCGGCGCCATCGAACAAAGTGGTGTTGGTGGTCACGCGGAAGCCGGCTTCGACTGCCGCGCGGATGCCCTCGAGGGCGAGGTCGTATCCGCCTTCGCGGCACACGGAGAAATCGTGGTGCTCTTTCTGCCCGTCCATGTGGACCGAGATGCTCAGGTACTTGCTGGGCTTGAACAGGTGCAACTTTTCTTTCAGCAGCAGCGCGTTGGTGCAAAGATAGATATATTTTTTGCGCGCGACCAGGCCTTCAACAATCTCGGCGATCTGCGGATGCATCAGCGGTTCGCCGCCGGGGATCGAGACCATGGGCGCTCCGCACTCATCGACCGCTTTCAAGCAGTCTTCTAGGGAGAGATCCTTTTTCAGGATGTGGGTGGGGTACTGGATCTTGCCGCATCCGGCGCAGGCCAGGTTGCAGCGGAACAGCGGCTCGAGCATGAGCACCAGCGGATAGCGCTTGCGTCCGGCCAGCTTCTGGCGCAGAACGTAGGAGGCCACGGTCCACATCTGGGATACGGGAACTGCCATCGACCCTCCGGGAGGATTTCCTTCTATGATACCGGATTTTGGTTGCTGCGGTCGTTAGTCGTTAGTCGTTAGTCGTTAGCAAACTGCGAACTACCCACACTCTTAATCGGGAAGCCTCACCTTTGGTGATGTCGGCGATCAGCCAGGATCCCACCAAGGTCGAGCTTGTAGCCGTTTCAAGAGGGTGGTGCATTCATTATCAAGCCTCTCTCGTAGCGAGGCTCTAAGCTCCATCCTTCGCATTGCGTTCCTGCGTAGGTCGAAGCATCGTCTCCTGCTCCTCCAAGGTTTTCCCGAACACCCCGCTCCCACACGAGGCGCAGACCACATGGCCATTCTCTCTGATCTTCGACTCTCTCGGTTTGCCGCACGTTGGGCACTGGATTTTTGGCATAGCAAGGGACTCCACTCTCCCCGTAGGAAGTTTACCCGAGCCACTCAAGAAGGTTCGATCAGCAGGCTTTGAGGACTACTACTCGTGAAATTTTGAATTAGAGTAGCTTCCCTTTCCCGTCCGTTTCATGTGTTGCTAGAAACTGAAACCATTGTTCTTGACTGTCCGCAGGACTCCCGATGATTGTTGACCAGACTTTGTGAGCAATCACTTTCGTTTGCAGTTTGCGGTTAGTTGAATAGCGTCCCTCTAGTTCGGCGTAGAATTTTAAGGCAATTGCCGCGTCTGTGCATTTTTCGCTTGCTATTTCAATGTCCATAGTACCAGCCCTTGGTCCTAGCGGTACCTCTAGTACCGCTTGTGGGCTAGAAGCACTACGCAATTCTGCTTGGAACAGCCGGTCGTCCGCAAGTGTTTGTTGCTGGTAATCCAAGTGCAATTTTGCTGCTCTGCTATCTTGTGCTTCCGCTTCCATTCGAGCAATCGTCGCGCGGTGAGCAGCGTTGAGGGTTTCGGTTTGGTAAGCGCCGTATGTTCTTAGTCCACCAACGCTAAGCACTAAGAGGACCGTGCCGACTGCTAGAAAAGTTTTCGTTTTCATTTCTCCGTCTGTCAGATTCCTACCACGGAACCAGAGAGATAGCCATCGCTAAAAGCTCTAAGCAGGCCCATCTAGGGATCATGGAGCGGGTCCGCAATGGCTAAACTATGGGGAATCGGTTGGGAGGACGAACGCGGCCCCGTAGACGCCGTTTTTTGTAGGGCTACATGGCTCGACCGTGCCATGTACAGCGGCGGCAAGCAGAGTATACTGGACACCACGTCAGGGCTATACAGCCTTGACGAAGATCTACGGCTTATAGGCCGAAGGAGAACCACATGTCAAGTACCGTTGCAGACCTTTCTCCCGTTGCAAAAACACTCCACGAAAAATCCAACCAGATCAATACTGTGATCTCGACGCTCAATGCCAAAATTTTCGCCCTGAATCTAGGGGTCGAAGCTTGGGTTGAAGTGAATGACACAGGCTTGTGCTTTGAATACGATTTGAACGATCAACGAGAAAAGTGCCGGAGTCGTGATTTGCTTGGTTTCGCTAAATGCAGCGAAGCCTTCGACCCCAAAGCCCCCAAGGTTCCCGACCCGACGTGGCAATTAGCTGTACGGCGTGAAAGAACTACATATGCTTACGATGTTTACAATCCACAACAAGGGGAAACGGAGGTGTGCGACCATGGCTACCCGAGACCGTTGCTCTCAGCCTCCCGTGCGTTGCGCATCGAGGCTATGCAACACATGGAAGAGTTGCTCGCCGCGTTGGAACAAACCGCAGCCCGCATGATTGCGACCATCGACGAAGCTGAAGCGTTTGCTGATCGTCTGTAGCCCACTAGTGCCAACAATTCTCGCCCGGTGCCCAGGTTCGCGTCCGTTCTTTGGACGCTAACCTGGGTGGAGGGTGATCGGCACCGACGGGCTTTCCTCTTTCGTCACCATCGGGCAGTGTGCCGCGTCACCGCTCCGCGTCACTGCTCCGACGCCCCAACCCCGCGTTCCTCCCAACTTTTTTCATCACATTTTTCTCGTACGCTCATCACAGACCTGCACCCCAATCGGTGCGAAGATACCTCGACAGTACACCATCGAGAACCGCGTCAGTCTCCAGAGACGAACGCATTTCCGGCCGCAAACTTTTCACCGCTTTTTGACAACATATGGCCCCGGTCAGCACCCCCGCAAGTGCACGCCAAACAGCAAAATTCAACGCTAAGTCCCATGTTTTTAATATTTTGCCTCTAACCACCCTACTATCATCAACTTAACTCATTTTGGGGTAGGGGGGGTACCCCCCCCAAATTTCTGAATTCTTACCACCCGGCAGCCCCAGTTATTTCGGTCACTGTGAACCAGCAACAAGTCCATAGGGCTCGTGGGGACGTGAGCACTCCGGATTTTCAAATGACTACGTGGACGGGCGAGGGCACCCGTCCCCACACGAGCCCACCTCTTCTCGTTTTCTACATTTTGATGGTAGAGCCGTGGCTGGCAACGCATTGCCATTTTCCACCGGACATCTCAATCCAAGTATCAGTCCAGCGCTCGTGGGTATCGACCGGCTTGCCATTCTCGTCCGTCCCTTTGCCGGCCCAGACTCCGGTTGCGATGGCGGTGTCGCCGAATACCGTTACCTTCACGTCGCTGATCTGGTTGGTCTGCCACTTTGCCGCCTTGGTATGCGCGAGCGTCTCGGCTTTGCCAATCGTCTTTCCTTGGCTGTCGGTGTTGACGAATTTGTCCGCCAGGAGAGGAGCGAGCGGCTCCGGATTGCTCGCCTTTGCGGCGTCTGTCCACTGCTGCTCGAGTGCGGCGACGGCCTGCTCGGTTCCGCTGCCCATCTTATTGTCTTTTGCTTGCGCCGCGACCATCAGCGACAGCAATGCGACGGCACAACACACGACGAATGTTCTCTTCATTGATTTGCTCCATTCTGCATTTTAGATTTGTGATAGATGTTGCCCCAGGGCCGACTGAAACTGGTCCTAGATTTTCTCGAAGAAGTGGGCAGTTTTCTTGCCGGCTTCTTCGGTGTAGTAGACCGTCACGTGGGCGGTTTTCTCGGTGCCTTTTTCGATGTCCTTGCCGGCATCGTCCGCAGCGTGAGCGGACAGCTTAAATGTGTGCTCCGTGCCGTCCGCGGCTTTGACCGCCATGGTCTTGGTGGCGCGATCGATATGGGTGATGGTTCCGTCCACCGACTTGATACCATCTTTGCCAACTTTATCGACCTCGACCGCTGTCTTCTCCGTACCCTTGGTGGTGTAGTGCGCCACTACGTCCGTGTCTTCCTTGAGTCCGTGAAAGGCGTCCTTGCCGCCCATGCTCGGTTTCATGGGCCCCTGCTTTGACACCATGGACCGTAGTCTTGTCGACAAACTTGATGGTATGTTCGCTGCCATCCTTGACCTTGACGACCATCGTCTTGGTGGCTGAATCCAGTTTGGTAATGGTGCCATGGACGGCACTGACCACGTCTTCCGCGGCCCAGCCAAGCGCACTCAAGAGCAGAAGCGCGAGAGATGCCCGGACAATGTTTTTGCTTTTCATTTTTTCCAGTCTCCTTGACATTTAATTTTCCTTTTGGGCCCGCAAGCAGGCTAACTCATACGGCGGTTTCGCGCCAGAGTAGGTCGATGCTCACAGCCTGTGGTGGAGACTCCGGCGCTCGGGACCAGCGCCTAAAGGCGATGTCAGAACATGGCACTTGCGGTATGCCTGAAGGCATACCCTGATACGAATCGCACTGATACGAATTGCTCTGATAGCTGAGCAGCTCGACGCTTCTATTCGTAGCGTAGGGCTTCGATCGGGTCGAGACGGGAGGCGCGGATGGCGGGGACCATGCCGCTGATGAGGCCGACGGCGGTGAGGATGAGGACGGCGACGATCAGGGTGAGGGGGTTGATCATGAGGCGGATGTCGCCGGCTTCGGCGTGTTTGGCCATGGCGCTGTAGAGGGTAAGCCGGCCGACGGTGAGAGCAACCACGTAAGCGAGGATGATGCCGAGCAGTCCGCCGGTGAAGGTGATGGCGAGCGCTTCGGCGAGAAACTGGAGAAAAATGTGGCGGCGGCGCGCGCCCAGGGCTTTCTCGACGCCGATTTCGCGGGTGCGCTGGGTGACGGAGACGAGCATGATGTTCATCAAGCCTACGCCTCCGATGCCCAGCGTGAGGGTGCCGATGAAGCCGAGCAGAATCTTGAGGCCGATGGAGATGACCTCGAACTGGTGGACCTGCTCCATCAGATTAAAGACAAACAGGGCGCGGCGGTCGGCGGGATTGAATTTGTGCTGCGCGGCCATGATGTAGCGCACGGACTGCTCGATCCGTAGATAGTCGTTGGTCTCGTAGTTGAACCAGACGGAGTCGAGGTAGTGAGTGTCCTTGAGGTCACTCATGGTGGTGAAGGGGACGTAGACGAAGCGATTGATATTGTCGTCGCCGGCCTGCATCTTGGGGCTGAGAACGCCGATGACTTCAAAGCTGATGCCATCAATGCGGATGTGCTCGCCCAGGGGGTTGCGTCCGGAGAAAAGTTTTTCCTTGGTTTCGGAGCCGATGACGGCGACGCGGGCGCGCTGCGTCTGATCCTGGGGGTTGTAGAAGCGTCCCTGGGCGAGGGTGAGAGCGCGGATGGCGAAGGTGTTGGGATATTCGCCGTTGACGTTCATGGTGTAGGAGCGTGTGTCGTATTGTATGGTCGCGGTCTTGTAGCAATCGGGAGTGATGTGGGTGATCTGCGGGATGTTGGCAGTGAGCAGATCGATGTCTTCGAGGGTGAGGCGGATTTGCGCGCCTGCCTTCTCGCCACCGGACTGCATAGAGGAACGGCCGGGAACCACGATGAAGAGCCTGGTTCCGAAGTTGGCAAAGATGTTGGTGCAGGCGCGGCCGAAACCGTCGCCGTAGGCGAGGAGCATGACGACGGTGGCGATGCCCCAGGCCATGCCCAGCATGGTGAGGGCGGTGCGGCGCCGATTGTGGCGCATGGCGTCGTAGGACTCCTGGAGCAGATCGCGGATCATAAAATTTGTAATTTGTGATTTGCGATTTGAAACCTGCGCTGCTGCAAATTACCAATTACAGATTACAAATGTCGTTACTCCTGGCGCAGGGCTTCTACCGGTTCCAGGCGCGCGGCCTTACGCGCGGGATAGAGTCCTGCGGCTACGCCCGCCAGCGTCAGGCTGGCGATGGCGAGGATCGCGGTTTTTGGAACGAGCCGCGGCGGATCGAAGCCTGCGGGGCCGTTGTAATTGCCGAGCAGGGCCATGATTCCGCCGGCGAAGGCCATGCCGATGAGTCCGCTGACCAAGGTGAGCAAAATGCCTTCGGCGAAAAATTGCAGCATGATGCTGCGATTGGTGGCGCCGAGAGCTTTGCGCAATCCGATTTCACGAGTGCGCTCGGTAACGGCGATGAGCATGATGTTGATCACGCCGATGGCCCCGAGAGCGAGGGTGACCAGGCCGACGGTGCCGAGGAATTCGTTCATGGCATCGAAGATGGTGCCCATCATCTGCGCCTGCTGGACCGTATCCCAGCCTTCGAAGGCGTCCTCATCGTGATAGTCGAAGCCGTGATTGCGGGCGATGACGCGGCGCGCCTCATCCTGGGCGAGCAGGTGTTCGTCGGCGACGCGGGGCTGATAGTTGAGGAAGGAAATCGCGTCGAATGCCTCCTCGCCTTTGAGCGGGAAATCGCTGCGCATGACCTGGAAGGGAATGTAGGCACGCGTGTTGGTTGAGTTTTCGTCGCCGCGGCCGACGCGGAGCAGAGAGCCGATGACTTCGAAGCGATGGTCATTGAGCAGAATGAACGAGCCGACAGCGGGTCGTCCTGGAAAAAGGTTGCGTGTCATTTCGTCGCCGAGGACGACGACGTCGCGTTTTTGACTCTCGTCGAGGTCGTTGAGCCAGCGTCCCAGCTTCAGCGGGAGAAAGCGGATTCCATTGTACTGCGGTTCCGCGCCGGTGAGTTGGCCGCTGGCGCTGGCAAACTCGCTGACGGCATGCACGTCGGTGGTGACGAGGACGGGAGTGATGGCGCGAATGTGCGGCGCTTCCTTGCGGATGTCGAGGTAATCCTTATAAGTGAGGCGGTACTCCCGGGCGGAGTTCATGCTGCCCGGAACGGCCGGGGCGCGGCCGGGGAAGAGCATCATGATGTTTTCTCCGAACTCCGAGAGGTTGCGCTTGTTGCCGGTTCGGAAGCCCTCGCCGAGACCGACCAGCAGGAGGAGCGAGCCGACTCCCCAGGCAATGCCGAACATGGTGAGGAACGAACGCAGCTTGTGCGCCCAGAGGGTGCCGAAAATCTGCGCGAAAACGTCGCACACCATTTGCATGGGGTGATCACTCGCGAACACAGGGGCGGCTTTTGGCTTTTAGCTTGTGGCTTTTAGCTTTTCGCTTTTCGCTCTCAGCTGTCAGCAACCTTGGTCCTCATTTAAGGATAGCAAGGGGATGGAGTGGGGTGCACCTCGATGTTTTCGGCTCTCAGTTGAACGGATACTGGCGGGCGGTGAGTGTCACTTGCTCTTTACTGCCTGTTGGGGGCAGGTGCAGGTGTTTCGCCGCAGACGTCGCTTCCGATGGTTCCTCTTCCATTACGGTCCTGACGATCTTCTTGGTTCCCAATTTAGTTCCCGATGTGGGGCTTTTTTTGTGCTTGGCGTGGGCGCAAATTTCAGTTGGCTTTAGATTGTTTGGATTTAACGGAAATTTCCCGCGGGGGCGAAAGACGAGACGTTGGCTACGAGAATGCTAATGGTAGTGCGTTCGATCCAATAACCGCAGGAGTGAGAATCATGGGAAAAGTCGCGGTTTGCATTTTCTTCTTGGTTGCGCCGCTTCTCGCGCAACGCTTTGTACCCGATGCGCCGCCTGCCGCAGCCACGGGCCCGATTATTGAGGCGAGCGCTGGTTATACCTATCTTGGGTTGGATACGCCATCACGACAACGCGTCGGTCTTACCGGGGTCGATGGCAACGGCTTGGTCAACTTCAACCCGC
Source organism: uncultured Acidobacteriaceae bacterium (assembly GCA_963797885.1). GTDB lineage: Bacteria > Acidobacteriota > Terriglobia > Terriglobales > Acidobacteriaceae > Acidiflorens. Next base: position 25,694 of record CAWCRQ010000104.1, read on the forward strand.
GCTGGGGAATGCTGGTCGATTCCAGCTACGCCCGCTCGGGCAACGTGCTCGGCACCGGGCATAGCGGCAATGTTCTTAGCTGTCTGACGGGGCCCGTGTTCTATCCCGCAGAAGTTGGCCATACGCGGATCTTCGTTCACACTTTGGCGGGCGTCAGTTTGGTGAACAGCGCGGTTCCGGTCAAAGGAACCTATTACCTGAGTGGAACCGTGACCCGATTCTCCTATGCCCTGGGTGGCGGAGTCGAACGCACCGTCGCCGGGCCGCTTGCCGTGCGCGTCGGCGCCGATTATCTGCGGACCACGTTTGCCAACTCCACTGCGGCGATGCAGTTTCAGAATAATCTCCGCATCGTCACGAGCATCGTCTTCCGCTTTGGGAATCGTTAGCAGTGCTTTAGCCACGGTCGGCCGTTGACATAGCTACCTTAGATAGCTATTATATGGTTATGCAAGTAAGTGTCGCAGATGCTAAGAACAAACTTCCGGAATTGATTAAGGCAGTGGAGGACGGAGAGCCTGTGACCATTTGCCGCCGGGGTGTCCCCGTAGTGGATATAGTGCGCACGAAAGAGCCGACCCGCAAAAAGAGGACGCTCGGAACGCTTAAGGGCAAGATCGAGATCCTCGACCCGGACTGGTGGAAGCCCATGACGGACAAAGAAGTGGAAGCCTTCCTCGTGGGGCGTGGTTGAAGTGCGCGTCCTTCTGGACACGGCAATTCTGATTTACGCACTGGAATCGCCGGAACGGCTCACCAAACGCGCGACCACCGTTTTAGAGAACGCAGAAAATCTTCTCGAGCTGAGCGCGATTTCGCTTTCCGAGATCGCAATCAAGCGAGCCCTGGGTAAGTTGAGACTTTCAGCCGATGTCGCGCGCCAGGCGGTTGCGGATCTGAACCTCCGCATTCTTCCTTACACCGCCGAACATGCATTCCAGTTGTTCGACTTACCCCTTCACCATGCTGACCCCTTTGATCGGCAGATCATTGCCCAGGCCTTGTACGAGAAGATTCCCATTCTGACTTCTGACGAAAAATTCAGCCTTTACAAAGGGCTAAGACTCATCTGGTGACAGGTGTGGCCAATTCCGGCAGGGTGGGCGGGGGATATAATCTTCACCCCAGAAAGCGATTGACAACCCTATCTCCACTGCCCTAGTATCGTGGCCAGTATGACTTCGCTGACTCATCACCAACGCCATCATCACCATGCGACAAGCGTGTCGGCGGAGGACATCGGATAACCAAAAGCACTTATAGGAATCCAAGCCCGCTGGCGCGGACCTCGCCCAGCGGGCTTTTTGCTGTTGTGCAAGGTTCGAAAATCGGGCACACGATTCTTAGAACACGATTCTTAAACCGCTATTCTTAAACGAAGATTGGGAGGGTTCGATGGAGATCGATTTCGACAAGATGCAGGGTCTGGTGCCTGCCGTTATTCAGGATGCGGGCACCGGGGAGCTCCTGATGGTGGGCTTTATGAACCGGCAGGCGCTGGATATGACCTTGCACAGTGGATTCGTGACGTTCTACAGCCGTACCCGCCAGACCCTGTGGACCAAGGGAGAAACCTCGGGCAATCGTCTGCAGGTGGTTGCCGCCTTCGCCGACTGCGACCGGGATACGGTACTGCTGCGCGTCAATGTGTTGGGCGAGGGCAAGGTCTGCCACAAGGGGACACGGTCTTGCTTTATGCAGGAACTTCCGCTGGGAAGCGCGCACGGAACCGCGCTGGTGGGGCAGGAGAAGGATGAGCAAACGAGGGCGGAGCGATGAAATTGCGACTGGGCATCCCCAAAGGAAGTCTGCAGGAAGCGACGCTGAGCCTGTTCACGCGCGCCGGACTGCGCGTGTACACCAACGCCCGCTCATATTTCGCTGCCACCGATGATCCCGAAATCGAATGCCTGCTGATTCGTGCCCAGGAAATGGCGCGGTACGTCGAACACGGGGCGCTGGATGCGGGCTTGACTGGCCTCGACTGGGTGCTGGAAAGCGGCCTCGATGTGGTCAAGGTCTGCGACCTGGTCTATGCCAAGCAAAGCATGGGCAAGGTCAAATGGGTGCTGGCCGTCCCGGAGGAATCGAGTTTTCAGAAACTCGAAGACCTTGCCGGTCGGATCATCGCCACTGAGTTGGTCAGTTTCACTCGCAACTATTTCGCGAATCGGAAGGTTGACGTGCGCGTCGAGTTCTCCTGGGGCGCGACCGAAGTCAAGCCGCCGTTGCTGGCGGATGCCATTGTCGAGGTGACGGAGACGGGAAGTTCACTGCGCGCCAATCATTTGCGAATCCTCGAGACCGTTCTGGAGTCGAATACGCAACTGGTCGCGAACCAGGCCGCTTGGGCCGATGCCGCGCGGCGGCAAAAGATTGAGAACCTGGCGGTCATGCTGAGTGGGGCTATCGCCGCTTTGGGGCGGGTCGGTCTGATGCTCAACGTGCGCAAACCAGACTTGCCTGGCGTTCTCCGTCTTCTGCCCGCGCTGCAAAATCCGACGGTCGCGCCCCTGGCCGATGGCGAGTGGGTCGCGGTGAACACGGTCATTGAGGAGCAGGCCGCCTGGTCGCTGATTCCGAAGCTGAAGCAAGCCAACGCTCAGGGCATCGTCGAGTATCCGCTGAACAAGGTGGTGATGTGATGCGCGATCGGGCGGCGGGCAATAAGGCGAGGCGCAGTAAGGCGGTGCGCGATGGCGCCCTGCGCATTTTCGAAGGCCCCGCGCAGGCTCGTCTGGTGACGGCGCTGGCCGAGCGCGGTGCGACCGATCTGGCCGAGGTCGAGCCCGCAGTCCGCCGCATTGTGCGTGACGTTCGGCGTAACGGCGATCGCGCCGTACGCCGCTACGCCACGCGTTGGGACGGATTGGGCGAGGGCGAACCGCTGCGTGTTTCTGAAGATGAGCTGCACCAGGCTTGGGAGAACACGGATCCCGAGTTGCAGAACGCTATTGAGCAGGCAGCGGGCAACATCCGCCGCTATGCGGAGTGGCAAGCGGCCCCGGTTAACGAGTGGCGGCGCGAAATCGAGCCTGGCGTCAGCGTGGGCCAGTTGGTGCGGCCTCTGGAATCGGTGGGATGCTACGTTCCGGGCGGGCGTTATCCTTTGCCTTCCACGGTGCTTATGACGGTGATCCCGGCGCAGGTCGCTGGGGTCCGGCAGATTTGCGTGGCGTCCCCACGCCCGGCGCAGGCGACGCTGGCGGCGGCTGCGTTCCTCGGCGTGCGCGAGTTCTTCCGCGTCGGCGGGGCGCAGGCGATCGCTGCCCTTGCTTACGGCACTGAAGAGATCCCGCGCGTGGACAAGATCGTTGGTCCGGGCAACCGCTACGTCACCGCTGCCAAGAAACTGGTGGCTTTCGATTGCGCTATTGAATTTCTGGCTGGTCCTACCGAAGCCGGCGTCATCAGCGCAGACGGCGATCCGGCTTGCATCGCTTCCGACCTGGTGGCGCAGGCGGAACATGATCCCGACGCGCTCTGTATTTTCATAACAACTTCACGCGGGTTGGCGAAAAAAGTTCAGCACGAAGTGCGCGTGCGCTCGCGCGCAAATCCGATTGCCGCCGAAGCGCTCTCCCGGCGCGGCGCCATTCTTCTGGTTGCTTCGCTTGAACAGGCGGTCGAAGCGTCGAATCGCATCGCGCCCGAGCATCTCACGCTTCCGGCGGCGTTGGCCCCGGCAGTGCAGCATGCGGGTGCGATTTTCCTGGATGAGTTCACCCCGCAGGCGGCGGGCGACTATGTCTCCGGACCGAACCATGTGCTGCCCACGGCGGGGATGGCTCGGGTGCGCGGCGGCCTCACTGTTCTTGATTTCGTGCGCGTCATTGGCTGTCAGCAAGTATCCCGCGCGGGAATCCGCGGGATCGGGCCGCCGGGCATTACGCTGGCGACGGCCGAAGGATTGAAGGGACACGCGGAGGCGTTCCGCGTGAGGTGCTCCCATGCTTGAAGCTCGCGATGCGGTAAAGAAGTTGCACGTTTATCGGCCCCCACTGGCTAACCGAACGGGGCTGCGCCTCGATTTTAATGAGAGCACAATCGGATGTTCGCCGCGCGTGTTGGCGGGGTTGCGGTCGCTCGATGCGGAGTGCCTGGCGCGTTATCCCGAGCGCGAGCCGGTGGAAAAACTGGTCGCGCGTTTTCTTGGACTCGATGCGGCACAGGTCTTGCTCACGAACGGAGTTGACGAAGCGATTCATCTGCTTTGTTCCACGTATCTCGACCCTGGGGACGAAGCGCTCATTGTTGTGCCCACCTTCGCCATGTACTCGATCTTTGCTTTGGCCGAAGGCGCGCGCGTTATCGAGGTGCCTGCCGGCGACAATTTTGTGTTTCCCACGCAGCAACTGCTGGCTCAAATTAGCCCGCGCACGCGGCTCATCGCGGTGGCGAACCCTAACAATCCGACCGGGGCCGCGGTGGCGGGCAATGTCCTCACTCAGATTGCGCAAGCGGCGCCGCAAGCCGCGCTGCTCGTCGATGAGGCGTATTTCGAATTTCACGGAAAGACGCTTATCGAACACACCCGGCAAATCGAGAATCTTTTTGTGGCGCGCACTTTCTCCAAGGCCTACGGCCTGGCCGGCCTGCGAATTGGCATTCTTGCGGGAGACGCACGGCAGATGGCGATGGTCCGCCGCGTTGCCTCGCCCTACAGCGTCAACGTGGCCGCGCTCGCAATTCTTCCGGCGGCGATTCACGATCAGGAATATGTCAACGGCTATGTCGCGCAAGTGCGGCGCAATCGCGAGAGACTACAGCTGGAACTTGGCAGTCTGGCTCTGCATTACTGGCCGAGCCACGCGAATTTTGTCTTAGCCCGCATCGGCATTGCCCACGCGGAATTTGTTCGAGCGCTGCGCGATCGCGGAATTCTGGTGCGCGACCGGCACTTTGACCCCGGATGCGAAGGCTGCGTCCGCCTGACTGTGGGAACGGACGAACACACGCAGACTCTGATTCTTGCTATGCGCGAAGTCATCAATCAAATTGGGTTGCGAACTGGGTTGCGGAGGCCGTTTCCAACCGAGGTGCAGTCGTGAGGAAAGCTAAACTGCATCGCAAAACCGC